>NZ_JAANAS010000049.1 GCF_011089875.1 Psychroflexus maritimus
CACGATAGCTAAGGCTATCCTTCAAAAAATTGCCTTGTAACTGAATATCCTTATTGATTTTGACTTTGTGATTATAATCGAACTCAGGTTATTAACCTGTGTTCGATTATTAATATTTGTAAATCGGTTACCCTAGTTAAAATGGGAGTAAAAAAAATAAAACAATGAATTTAACCTAATTCATGCAGTTAAGTTTGATGGTATTTTTAAATCGATAATAAGACTTAGTCAAGTAGCTTTAGGATGAAAAATCTGTAAACTCTACCTCTTCTGCCTCTTTTATATATTCTAATTCTTTAAGCAACTCTTCAGAAAGATTAATTTCCTCGAAATTTAAAAGAGTATCTTTGATGAAACCTGCTTCATCAATTTCAACTTTGTAAAGATTACCATAAACACCATCTTCAATAGTAGTGTATTTATCTTTTCTTAAAATCTCATTAACAAATTGAGGTGTTGTATTGTTATGCCCGACAACAACCACGTTTTTACCATAAGTATCTTTCCAAAAAGTTTCAGAAAAAAGAGAGTCTGTTTTTGGTTCATATACTTTCGGTTTTCCCTTAAAGTTATGCATTATAGGGATTAACGTTTGATAATTTCGAGTAAACTTAGTCGTGTAGAAAGCTGTGAGTTGTTTATCAGTAAAATATTCTGCCCAGTAATTAGATCTTTTAATTCCTTCAAAAGTTAATTGAGGGTTTTCTTCGGTAGTTAAATCTTTCTCTGCATGACGAATGAAATAATAGGTTGTTTTGTCATATTCAGTAGTTGAACCTAGGGGATTAAAATTTACGTAACCCTTTGGTTTTTCAGCATCGCCGCAAGACAAAAGTATAGAGGCTATAAGTATCAAACTTAATTTTTTCATTCTAGTCGTTATTTTAGCTTTTCAAATGTATAAAAGTAAATCCAGTTAAACAAAACTATCGAGCCTGAAATATATATTAACCCGTGTTCTATTTTTTTAATTAGCTCAATTGTTTAGCGATTTTAGAAACTCTTTTTCGCTATTTAGAAGCTCATCTTTTAAATCGTCAATATTTAATTCATGAGTTCGATCTTTCAACATTGTTTTCAATAAAGAACGAGAAAACTTTGCATATCTCCATTTAAAATGCAAACAAGAGGCAATTAAATCCTTATAGTTTTTTGGCGCAAATGTATCTAATTGATATAAGTAATTAAAGGCGTTTTCTCTAACTTCAACAGGATATTTTTTATCTGTATAAGCGCTCAATTCATTAAAATATGCGGTTGTATTTTCTGGTTCAAAATCTTGGGTAGCTAGCGCCAGCATTAGCCATAACATTCTAAATTCACGGTCATAAAAACCATAGGTGTCTTTTGTCTGTGAAAGATAAATTTTTCTGTTAGATGGGATATTTCCCCATAAATGAAGTAATGCTTTTTCTTGTGTAAGGTAGGATTCATCAGCTAGAAGACCTTCATAAGCTTCAATTAATTGATTGGGAATTTGGTTTAGAGATGAAGCAATAGCTTGCCTTACTTGCCAACTTTTAGCTGAAAAAGCTTTCATGTAAAGACGAATAGCTTGAGATGATGATGAATTTGGAATTTGAAACACAGCTTCTGACGCATGGTAATGATTAACAGGATAAGTTAAAAACTTACTTAATTGTCCACTTTTTAAAGATAAATCGGTTTCTCTTAAAGCTATTAATTCTAAAAGAGGAGGTATAAAAACAGATTTTCTAAGTGAATTTAGTGCTTGATCTGCTGGAAAAGCAACTTGTTTTAACCAATCTATTTTGAATTGGGTTAAATCTCTTTTACTTACAGCTTCAACCTCTGCTAAAAAATCTTCAGTAGTTACGTTTTGGTAAGCATTTTTTTCTAAATAATTTTTAACTGCTGTTTTAAAGTTAGTCACACCCACTTTTTCTCTTAAAACGTGAAGCGCCCAAGCTCCTTTCTGGTAATAAGTCAGGCTACTTCCCCCCGATTTTATCAAAGCTTCTCCTTTGCCTTTGTCGCTTTCTTTTTTTAAAGCTTCCGCCCATTGATAGAGCTGAAAATAAAAATATTCATCGCCAAATATTTCACGTTCGGCTAATAAGGCGTAATAAGTTGCAAAGCCTTCATGCAACCAATGATGTTTACTTGAGGTTGCCGTAATATAATTGCCAAACCAGTGATGGGCTAATTCATGGGCGTTTACACTTACATAATTCAGATCCTTAAAACCTATTGAATCGGTTATAAATTGTTCAGAAAAAATAGTTAGGCCCGTGTTTTCCATTCCCGAGTATAAAAAATCTTTAACCGCAACTTGTTTAAATTTTTGCCATGGATAAGCTACTCCAATTTCTTCCTCTAAAAAATCAAAGATTTGTTGCGTATGTCTATAGGTAGGTTCAAATTGATGTTTGTACTTTTTGCTTAAAAAAAGTTGAATGGGTACTCCTGAGCTACTTTCTAGTTCTTCTGAAAGGAAATCACCCAATGCTAAAGCTAGTAAATAAGACGACATAGGCTGATTCATACTATAGTTCCATTGTGTAGTATTTTCACTTGAAACTTTATTTTGTAGTACTCCGTTAGAAAGCACATAATAATCTGTTGGTGCTTCAATGGAAAGATTGAAAATCATTTTTTCATTTTGGTCATCAATGCTAGGAAACCAATGTGAAGTATTTTTACCCTGCCCCTGCGTCCAAATCTGACCAACTTCAGCTTCTTCAGTGGGCACAAAATATAAACTTTGTTTTGGGGTTGCTTTATAACTGAAGCAAAAATTATAGGTGGTATTTGACTTAAAGTTGCCAATAAAGTACAGTTTATCTTTAGTGTTAGTAATTTGATAATGGGAAGCTTCATCACAACTTTTAACTTCCATATCAACCGCGTCTAGGTAAATGGTATCCAGGCTTTGCAGCGTTTGAATGGTATAATTTACTTTTCCTTCTATGGATTTTTGACTTGGTAAAATTTTTAAATCAGCTTTCACCTCTTTAAAATCAACTTTTTCTAGCTGTTGTGCAAAAAGCAGATTGAAGAAAGAAAAGAATAATAAATTTAAAAAAACAAGCTTCATTGTGTTCATTTTAAAAATTACTCATCAAATTGAAGAACATCTTTTGAATTAAAACCAATTTTTAGGGTATCGCCTAAAACGGCTTCATTAGTTACAACGGTCAAGTTTTCTCCATTTTCTAATTTTAGTAGAAGTTGAGAATGAGTTCCTAAAAAGGTTCTTTTTAAAATAGAAGCTTCAGTGACATACTCACAATCGGAGGCATTTATAGTAATATTTTCGTTTCTAATGGCGTGGCAACAATCCTCCTTAAGCGGGCACCTAAAAGCTTTTTTTAGGCCTTTGTTTAGTTGTACAGTATTTCCGAAAAGCGAAGCAACGTAAATAGATTGAGGCTGATTATAAAGCTTAGAAGCTTCGTCTTTTTGCACTAATTGGCCATTTTGAAGAATTAAAATCTCATCAGCTACAGCTAGAGCATCTTGCGTATCATGGGTAACAAATATAGCGGTAACCCCGGTTTTTTTAATGATATTAAAGACTTCATTTCTTAATTGATGCCTCATCATTGCATCCAAATTACTAAAAGGTTCATCTAAGATTAGTAACGATGGTTTAGGTGCCAAAGCTCTGGCTAAGGCTACTCGTTGTTGTTGGCCTCCTGATAACTCATGAGGATAGCGTTTTTCAAAATTAGTAAGCCCAACAAGATCAATTACTTCTTGTGCACGTTCTTTTTTGTTTTTAGATTTAGTTAAACCATAGATAATGTTATCCATCACATTAAGGTGAGGAAAAAGCGCATATTCCTGAAAAACCATCCCTATGTTTCGCTTTTCTGGAGCTACTACTTTTTTTAATGAAGAAACAAGGTAATTATTAAGTATAATTTCTCCTTGGTCTGGATTTTCAAGGCCTGCAATTAACCGAATTAAAGTTGTTTTACCACTACCACTCTCTCCAACAACCGCACAAATATGTCCTCGATCAATATGAAAATTAAGGTTTTTTAAGGCGAAGCTTTTTCCTTGATTAAAGCTTTTAGTTAAGTTGTTCACTTCAAGAATTCTATCCATTTTTGAGCAGTAATTTATTTAATATGATAACAGGTATTAAGGCGGTTAATATAATAAAAAGTGATGGAATAGAAGCCTGCATGACCATTTCATCACTTGCATAGCCATAAGCTTTAACTGCTAGAGTGTTGATATGGTATGGTTTAAGGATTAAAGTTAATGGTAATTCTTTTAAAATATCTATAAAGACTAAAATAAAAGCACTTAACATACCAGCTTTAAGCAACGGAAACTCAATCTTGAAAAAAGTTTTAAAGTTTCCCATTCCTAAAATTTTTGAAGAATCTGGAATACTGCTATTTACCTTGAGTGAAGAAGATTCTAGAGGCTGATAGGCTACGGCTAAAAATCGAACCACATAAGCATACACCAAAGCAATTAAAGTACCATTGATTATAAATTTAGAAGCCCAGCCTAATTCTATAAAAGTTTTATCTAGAGAAAGTGTTGGAATCATTATTCCAATAGCCACCACAGCACCGGGTATAGCATAACCTAAAACACCAAGTTTGGCAGCAGATTGTACACTGTAAATTTTATTCCATTTTGAAAAATACAACAATAATAATGCAAATAAAACAGTAAAACAAGCGGCTACAAAAGCAATTCCAAAGCTTTGTAAAGATAGCCAAAGCAAATCTTGATTAAAAACTTGCGTATAAGTTTTAACGGCCCATTGAAGAAGTTGTATAACAGGAATGAGAAAACCTAATACCACAGGTAAACTAACTAAGAAACTAAGAAGCAATTGTCTAGGAAAACTTAGCTTAATTCGATGATTAATACTTGTTCGTCCGGACTTCGGAGAGGTATATTGCAATTTCCTACGCTGGTATTTTTCTAAAATAATTAAAACAAAAACTATACTAAGTAAGAGCGCAGACAAATAAATGGCGGTTTCTGGCTCTTCTAAAGAAAACCAAGACCTAAAAATTCCAGTAGTAAATGTATTAACGCCAAAATATTGAGCTGCACCATAATCGTTAAGGACTTCCATTAAGACTAAAACTAGGCCTGCAACAATAGCTGGTCTAGATAAGGGAAAAATTAATTTAAAAAAAGATTTTGTTTCACTCACTCCTAAAAGTCGCGAAGCCTCTAACAAATTTAAGGCCTGAGTAAGAAAGAATGCACGAGCACTTACGTAAACGTATGGAAATAATGAAATGCCTAAGACAAATGAAAGTCCAACAACGTTCATCATGTCTAACTTAAAGTTTTCAATTCCAAACGGACTAATTAACCAAGAAAAGATGCCGCCATAATCCAAAAAACCTGCATAAGCATAAGCCATTATATACCCAGGAATTGCTAGTGGAATAATTAATAACCACTCTAAGTAGGTACGAAATGGAAACTCAAAGCGCGTAACTAACCATGCAGAAACTACCCCCGTCACCAAGGTTATAAGGGTACAAAGTACACTTAAATAAAGTGAATTTTTCAGGTAATCTACAAGTAAATAATTGGTGATATGTCCCCAACTTTCACCAGGACCACCAAAGAGTTTAAAAAAGATAGTAATAACAGGTACGGCAATAAATAATAGAATAAGGACGGTAAAAACCGTCCATTTATTTAAATCGCGAATACCGCGTTGAATTCTATGTTTAAAGGAAAAACTTTCCTGACTACTTCCAGCCTGCTTCATCAAATAAGATTACTGCTTTTTTGTTTAATTCACCTAACAAATTAAGGTGTAAATCATCCTCTTTAAAGTCTCCCCAAGCTTTTAATACGTCAGAATTTTCTACATTAGTATTCACAGGATACTCATAATTTGAAAGAGCAAAAACACTTTGCGCTTCTTCACTAAGTAAAAAATCTATAAACTGATTAGCTGCTTCTGCATTGGGAGAATGTTTGGCTACGCCAATTCCACTAACGTTTATATGCGTTCCTCTATCATTTTGGTTAGGGAAATATACAGCTACCTTATCCACTGCTTCCAATTCAGATTGATCGTTAGAATTAAGCATTTTACCAATGTAATAGGTATTTACAATAGCAATATCGCCTTCTCCGGCTGCTACTGCTTTTACCTGGTCTCGATCATTACCTTTAGGTTTTCTAGCTTGATTTTTAACCATGCCCTGAGCCCATTTTTTTGCAGCGTCTTCCCCATCGTTAGCCACTATTGAAGCCATTAAAGATTGGTTGTAAATATTAGACGAACTTCTGAACAAAAGTTTATCATTCCATTTTGGAAGAATCAAGTCTTCATAGGTAGATAAACTTTCAGGATCTACACGGTCTTTTGCGTAAACTAGTACACGAGCACGCTTAGTTAAAGCCACCCAATGATAATCTTTATCAATTAAATTTGGAGCTACCAAACTATCTATAGTTTCTTTGTTTGCTACAGGCTGCAGTAAACCCTTAGCTTTGGCCATGTGAAGTCTTCCTGCATCAACAGTGATTAAAACATCGGCAGGAGATTGCTCACCCTCTAAAACCATTTTTTGTATTAGCTCATCGGCTTTCGAGTTAATGACATTGACTTTAATTCCTGATTGTTTTTCAAACAACTCAAAAAGCGCTTTGTCAGAATCATAGTGACGATGTGTATAAACATTCAGTTCTTTATTATTGGCAGTTTCTTTCTTTTCTGAATTCTCTTTACAAGAAAATGAAATAAGAACGATTAATAGCAGAAGTGGCAATTTATTCATAACTTTTATTTTTTGGCAAATATAAAATAATTAAGCTTATTTAGACTGAATTTTAATAAAATATTTATCTTAACTTGTTTTATTAAAAGCTTCTAAACGTGTAAAAACTCTTTTATTTATTAAGTTTGTTCAGATTATTATTAGTATTTTGATGCTTCAAATTAATTCTTTTAAACAAAGCTTTATAATGCAGATAGTTAGCCTAGTACCAAGTCAGACAGAACTAATACACGATTTAAATTTGAACAAAGAACTTGTTGGGGTAACTAATTTCTGTTTGCATCCTGAACATTTAAGAACAGAAAAAACTATCATAGGTGGTACTAAAAATGTGAATGTAGAAAAAGTAAAAAAATTACAACCTGATTTTATTTGTGCTAATAAGGAAGAAAACACAAAGGCTACGGTTGAAGAATTAAGTAAAGAATTTGATGTTCACTTGGCTGATTTTCATTCAATAGAAGGAGCATTAGATTTGATACTTGAATATGGAAAGCTATTTAATAGAAATCTTGAAGCCAGACAATTACATCAAGAAATTACTCAATTAATCGCTCAAACCCAAGCAGAGCTCAAAAAAACTTCTCCTTTAAAGGTAGCCTATTTAATTTGGAAAGACCCCATTATGGTTGCTGGAAATAATACTTTTATTAATTCAATGCTTAAGCTTTTTAAATTGGATAATGTTTTTTCTCATTTAGAACGATATCCTGTAATAGATGAAAATGATTTGCAAGAATCAGATTTAGTTTTATTTTCTTCAGAACCCTATCCTTTTAATAAAAAAAACATCAAAGAAATAAACTTAGCTAATACGGCCTATCAAATTGTAAATGGTGAATTTTTTTCTTGGTATGGAAGCAGAATGAAAAAAGCCATTCCGTTTTTATTGGAATGGCGTAAGGGTTTAACTTAATTAAAAAGGGAAACTTAATTCATTGATTCAAGTATCTCTACAATGTCGCTTTCTTTGGTATCTGGATTAATAAAACAAAACCTTGCACAGGTTTCTGTTATTCCATCTTGTGTCCATTTAGTAGGCGTTACCAGAGCAAAATTAGCTTGATGGTTTTTATAGGTCCAATTTCTATAGTCTTCTGCTTCCCATCCTTTTCTTTTATACAAAACACATGAAAGGCCAGGCTCTCTTACAAGCTCAAGGTTTTGGTTATGTTGGATTTGTTGAGCCGCAAAATTTGCAAGACTAATTCCTCGTTCTATGGCTTCCGTGTATTTATTTGTACCATGCATGGCTAATGAAAACCAAAGAGGTAAACCTCTTAGTCTTCTAGTTAGTTGAATCTGGTAATCGGCTGGATTAAAGCCTTGAGCTCCTTCATCTTTAAAAATATCTAAGTAAGCTCCTTTTTGGGAATGTGCATTAGCCGCTAGCTCCATGTTTTTATAGATTACCGCCCCACAATCATAAGGAGAGAACATCCATTTATGTGGGTCTATAGTGATGCTATCTGCGCGTTCAATTCCTTTAAACAAATGCCTTACAGAAGGAGCTGCAAGCGCACCACCTCCATAAGCAGCATCTACATGATACCACAAGTTCTCTTTTTCGCAAACCTCAGCAATTCCGTCTAAATCATCAATAATACCAGCATTGGTAGTTCCTCCTGTAGCCACAACAGCAAACAATCGTTTTCTATCGAATTCTGTTAGTTTTTCAATTGCAGTTTCTAGCGCACTTCGTGTAAGTTTTTCGTTTTTTTCATCATCTACCAAAAGGATATCTGCATCAATTACCTTAGCCATAGATTTTATACTAGAATGCGCACCATTAGAAGTAATTAAAAGTGCTTTTAAGCCTTTATTATCATCATCCAAAGACCGCCAATATTCTCTTCCTGCAACAATTGCAGATAAATTTGCTGCAGTTCCACCTGATGTAAATACGCCAAATGACTTATCGGGAAGCCCGGTGAGTGAGACCAACCATTCCATAGCTCTATTTTCACAAAAAATACCACCGCCGCCTGTCATCCAATAAGCACCGTGAATACTAGAAGCTGAAGTTACCAAATCAAACAAAATAGCAGCTTTAGTTGGGGCAGCAGGAACAAAAGCCAAGTGTCTTGGGTGATCTACGGGAACAGCTGCTTTAGACAAAACATCCCTAAACAACTGAAAAGCCTTTTCTCCACCAATACCTTCTTCGGTTACTGTATCTCCAACCAACTTCAACAAATCTTCCTCTTTTGTTGGTTTTCCCATATCTGGATTAGTATTGGAAATCCGACCAATAGAATATTTCATTATATCGAGCATCATTTCTACTGTACCTATATCAATAGAATGCATACTTTTTACTTGTCTAGTCATAGCTGTTTTTTTTATTGAATGCAAAAGTACACTAAAGCTAGAAGTAGAAAAACAGAAGTAAATTAAATATTTGCTTATCAAATAGTAGGGAGATATATAATTTACTACTAATTTGACATAATAAAAGCTTCTTTGCCTTAAAACATTTCTTTACTGTTTATTGGCTAGTTGACCACAAGCCGCATCTATATCTTTTCCTCTTGAATGTCTTAGTGTAGCAGTGATTCCGTTTTTTTCCAATTGATTCATGTACATAGCCACTGCCTGGTCTGAGCCTTGCTCAAATTGATCATCATCAATGGAGTTGTACTCAATTATGTTTACCTTACATGGAATGTGTTGACAAAATTC
The DNA here is from genome assembly GCF_011089875.1 of Psychroflexus maritimus. Lineage (GTDB taxonomy): Bacteria > Bacteroidota > Bacteroidia > Flavobacteriales > Flavobacteriaceae > Psychroflexus > Psychroflexus maritimus. Next base: position 9,429 of record NZ_JAANAS010000049.1, read on the forward strand.
AACTAAAGCATTAATATCTTCTTGTTCATCATTAATTCCTTTCCAAACAATGTATTCATAAGTAACTTGTTTTCTTGTTTTTTCGTACCAATAAATCAAAGCATCTCTCAAATCTTCTAAAGGAAAAGTTTTGTTGAAAGGCATTATTTGTGTTCTTATTTCATTTCTAGCAGAATGTAAGGAAACTGCTAAATTAAATTTGACTTGGTCATCGGCTAAACGTTTAATCATTTTAGGAACCCCTGAAGTAGAAAGTGTAATTCTTCTGGGAGACATTCCTAAACCTTCTGGGCTGGTTATTTTTTCTATGGAAGCCAACACATTATTGTAATTCATTAAGGGTTCGCCCATTCCCATATAAACAATATTAGAAAGCGGAATGCCATTATAAAGTTTACTTTCTTTATCAATAGCAACTACTTGATCATAAATTTCATCGGCATTTAGATTACGCATTCGCTTAAGTTGCGCAGTGGCACAAAATTTACAATCTAAGCTACAGCCTACTTGAGAAGAAACGCAAGCGGTTGTTCTTGAAAAAGTTGGTATTAAAACAGATTCAACTGTAAAGCCATCATGTAATTTTACAGCATTTTTGATTGTTCCGTCTTTACTCCGTTGCATTTGATCAACCTCAATGTGATTAATCACAAAATTCTCCTCTAACATCTCTCTGGTTGATTTAGCGAGGTTAGTCATGTCTGAAAACTTATAGCAAGCCTTATTCCAAAGCCACTCATAAACTTGATTTCCTCGAAAGGCTTGATCACCATTTTCAACAAAGAAGTTCCTCAACTCCTCTTTAGTTAATGTGCGTATATCTTTTTTCTTTTTCACCTTGCAAAGTTAGTGTTTTTAAAAAAAGTGAAAAGCTAAAATAAAGGTATCTTCAAAAACTTATTAAGCCTTGTTTTTATTGTTGAAATATTTTAAACTGGAAATTGATGTTTAAAAAAGTGAAAGTTTAACACCTATTACTAAATTGAAGAATTGAGTACGATCAAAAAAACTAGCATTAGATGCAGCTGTTTTTATATTCATAAAGTCAGTTCTATATTCTGGTTGAAGATAAATTTTAAACCCTTTAGATAAGCTATAATTTAATGGTAAGGAAACAAATAAAGTGTTTGCCGAATCTTCAAAATCTAAACTATTTGGACTATTAGTTTGGTAATTTCTAAACCTTGTCCTACCATAACTAAGGCTTGGCTCAATGCCCCATTTATTCGAGAATTTATACTGATACCCTAAATTTAAACCGTTAAAAGTTACATTGGTGTAGTCGTAATTACCAACTAAAATTTGCTCCTCCACGTCACCTCTTAAGTACTGGAAACGATAACCAAAGAAAAAAGCCGATTCAAAAATATAAAAATTAGCTTGTAACTCAGCTCCATAACTAAAATCAATAGCTTCAGAAGCAAAATTATCTCCAAACCCCATTGGTAAAACTCCCCCTAACTTCACGCCTAATAATTCGTGCTCGTTATTTAGTGAATCATCTTGCTGTGCAACTAATTGAAAGCTTATTGCAAGAAAGAAAAAACAATTAATAATTGAATTCAAATGCATTATTATTCAAGGTATTTGGATTAATTTCAATGACTTGATTTTCACCTCCATTTATAGAATATATAAATGTAAGTAATGAATTTTTATTTATGCCAAGATTTATATTTTCATTGGGATTATTTACATCGTTTGTACGGTTAATGGTGTTTGTGTTTTGGCAAGTAAATTCTTGGTTAAGGTCTTCAGGAGTTTCAATATCAAAAATACAAGAAGATGAATCTTGGTAGATTAATTGCCAATTAATAACCGCTGGCGAAGTTGAAGTTTTAGTTAGCTGAAATTCGAAGCTTATTTGTTCATGAAGGATGAAATCCCCTAAGTTAAAATTCATAGTTTCTTCTAGAACCGAATTATTAATAACAAACACTAGGCTAGAGAAATCTTTTAATAGCAATGCCTCATCATCTATTGATGTTAACGAATTGATAGCGAGGGTAACATAGTTTCCTGAAGGAACTAGTGAGGTAAATTCTACTTTCCCTTGTTGATCAGAAACACTATTTCCTAAAATTACACCAGAACTAAAAAAATTATTCCCTCTCAAACTGGTTACATTCACATCAGAAATGGGTTGGTTTTCAAGGTCTAAAAACTTAGCTTGGATACGGTAACGTTTGTCATCTTCTATTTCTGAACAAGAAATAAAAGAAAATAATACTAACAACAGCAAGCGGTTTTTCATGAGAAAATTTCATTTAAAAAACAATTAGGTGCTAATTTAATCATTTTGGTAATAAAAAATTGATAATCGTATTTAATTTTTAATTACCAAATCTCACTGAAAAAATAAGACTCTGCTTGTATCACTATATTACTCTAGACGAAGTTTGTAATCAAGTTAATGAGGGTATAAGAAAGTTCTACCTAATTCACAAATGGAAATAAAACATAGGGTGGACTTATTTTCAGTGTAAAAGCTATATTTGTAAGGCTAAAACTCTGTTTTTAGTCAAAACTAAAAAAGTTTTGGAGGCTAGTGAAATCTTTTAAAACCTAACCGCATTTTCAATTAATTCATCATACTCAGTTTTTGAGATTGATTTACCGCTTAGTTTCTTAGTTGTTATTAACTTTTTAGGTTTAATATTTTTCAAATAATAAATTTTGTCAAGTTCTTGAAGTTCGATAATTAAACCGGGAAGACCATTATAATGAAGTGGCCCTAAATTGATGGGAAGGTCTGAAGTAAACCAAGCGGCTATTTTAACAACAATTCCATTCTCTCTTTCTACTTCAACAACAGCTTTTCTTGCATGATAACCTCTTATGCGCTTTGTTTCTTCAGTAATTTTCCAATTCAAATCATTTGATTTGGTTAAAATATAATTTTTCCCGTTAATACTTTTTTGTATTTGAAAATTGTCATTCACATAGTCATAAACATATACCTCAGAATTTAAAATATATTTCCAGTCTGGGTCATTATCTTTACTGAGCCGTTCAATAGTTTCAAATCGACTATAATTAGAGTCAAAGGTTAACTTAAAAAATTCAATATCTTCATTTAATAATCGCTTCTTCTTTTTGTGTTGCTGTATAATTACACTTTTCACTTGGTTATTTTCAACCTTACTCGTATCTATTTGCAATGCCGCCATTTCAACACCGTAGGTTGCATACCCCGAAGTGTAATCTTGAGCTGAACCAATGAGGGCAAAAAGCAAAAAAAATAGTTTTAAATAGTTCATTTTAATGATGTTTAAAAGGTTTTATACTAGTTAAGAAGCTTTATAAACTACAGGTAAGATTTCACCTTTAGCAAGGGCGTATTTCTTGATTTCTTGTGCTGAAAAATTTTGTGTGTAATCAATAGCTTCTACACGAAAACCAAAGCTACTTAAAAAATCAAAATAGTCGCTACCATAAACCCTAACGTGATCATACTGCCCAAAAATTTTTGCACGTTCTTTGGGGTCGGTGATGCTGTTGTCTTCAAAAGTTTTTGCTAACTTCAAATCCTGAGGTACCTGCAGTACGGCAAAGCCTCCTTTTTTGAGTATTCGAAAGATTTCTTGAACGGCTTTTTGATGATTCGGAATGTGTTCTAGTACGTGATTGCAAAAAATCACATCAAAACTTTCATTTTCAAAAGGCAAGTCACAAATATCGGCATGTATATCGGCTAAAGGCGAATTTAAATCGGTAGTTGTATAAGTCAGATTTTTCATCTTTCTGAAGCGTTTATAAAAAGCTTGTTCAGGAGCAAAATGAAGCATTTTTAAGGATTCTGAAAAAAACTTCGTTTCATTTTTCAACCACAACCAGAGTAAACGGTGGCGCTCTAAGGATAGCGTGGAAGGCGAAAGCACATTTTCGCGCGAATTTTCGTATCCATAAGGCAAAAATTTCCTAAAGCTTTTTCCATCAATTGGGTCGGTATAAGTATTCCCTCTATACCACCAGGCTAGGAAAGGCCTCACCCAGTAGCTAAGCCGAATTAAAAGTGGACGAGGAAAAAGTTTTAAAGCCAGTTTAAATAATGATTTCAAAAGAGTGCATTTTTTGGCAAAGTTAAGGAAATGATTAAGAAACTTTAGAAAAGTAGTTTACAAAGCCAATAAAAACATACTTAGCCAAATTTTGAAGCTAAAAAAACAGCAAAAGCCTAAGTGTTCAAGCGTATAATTTCGCATATTTGCGCAAAATAAAAGTAACTTATGATTAATCTTTTTAGCGCACAAATTGAAAACCTTTCAGTACATCGAGTAGGAAATAAAAGTAGAAATGAAGGAATTTTTATTTCTCAGGACCCCTATCAACTTACCGACGAATTAACTCCTCTGATTAAGGAATACTTTTTAAAGTCGTTTAGAGATAAAGAAGAAAATTATTATCAGTTTATTCATGAAACCGATTTAGAGTTTCATCAGCTCCATACCATGGTTAGCGATATTTTCAACAATCCTTCGCAGGCGCATGAACAGTCTAAAAAAATTACCCGTTATCTGTTTGACCAATCGTTGCATCAACATATAAAGGGCGGTGAAGTTTATGTAGTTTACTTTGAAAATATGCTTCTAGACAACGAAAAAGTTGATGCTGTTGGTATTTTTAAATCAGAGTTAAAACACGACTTTCTTCAGTTTCAAGAAAAAGAAAACAACCTTGACGTCATTTTACAGCAGGGGGTTTATTTAAATAAATTAGACAAAGGTGCTTTGATTTTTAATAAAGAAAAAGAACAAGGCTATAAGATTTTATCTATTGATTCTAACAAATACGATACAAAGTATTGGTTGGAAAGCTTTTTGGGAGTGGACTTTTTTGAAGATGAAAATTTTTACACTAAGAAATACCTTAAGTTTTGCGAAAATTTTGCCAAAGATGTGGTTCTTCCTGCTGAAGATAAACAGCAAGAAGTATTGTTCATGAATAGAGCAATGAATCATTTTGCTTCTAATGATGAATTTGATGAACAAAAATTTATTGGAGAAGTGATTGAAAACCCAGATTTAGAACCCGAATTTAGGAATTACAAAGAGCAACAAGGCGACAAATACAGGGTTAACGAATTGGCTAATTTCCCTATTTCGAATACCGCCGTAACTGATGCTAGAAAAAAGGTAAAAAGTGTAATTAACCTTGATACGCATGTACAAATTAAAATGGATTTTGTAAGTGGAGACAGCGCTGAAAAATTCATTGAAAAAGGTTGGGACGAAGAACGACAAATGTATTATTACCTAGTCTATTTCAATAAGGAAGAGAAAAAATAGTCGATGAGCTAAAAAGCAACATTTAAGGCTTAAATTGGTATTCGATAGTACCCATAAAAAACCGCTTGAACTCTTAAGGACAAGCGGTTTTTTTTGTTAGTCAGATAATCTGATTAATACCTGTAGTATTCTGGTTTGAATGGACCTTCAACCTCTACGCCAATATAATCGGCTTGGTCCTTCTTCAATTTAGTTAATTCAGCTCCTACTCTACTTAAATGCAATTCAGCAACTTTTTCATCTAAGTGTTTAGGCAACATATACACTTCGTTTTTGTATTGATTGGTGTTGTTCCACAACTCCATTTGTGCCAAAGTTTGATTAGTAAACGAATTACTCATCACAAAACTTGGATGACCAGTAGCACATCCTAGGTTTACTAATCTACCTTCAGCAAGTAAAATAATAGCATTACCGTTGATGGTATATTTATCTACTTGAGGTTTGATTTCAATACGCGTACTTCCGTGGTTTTCTTTCAGCCAAGAAACGTCAATTTCGTTATCAAAATGACCAATATTACAAACAATGGTTTGATTTTTCATGGCTTCAAAATGCTCACCTCTAACAATGTCTTTATTTCCTGTAGTTGTAATTACTAAATCAGCTTTATGAAGTACAGTTTCTAGTCGCTTTACCTCAAAACCGTCCATGGCCGCTTGTAAAGCACAAATTGGATCAATTTCTGTTACCGTAACAATTGAACCAGCTCCTCTAAATGATGCAGCTGTTCCTTTACCTACATCACCATAGCCACAAACAATAACTTGTTTACCTGCCAACATAGTATCGGTAGCTCTTCGTATAGCATCTACTGCACTTTCTCTACAACCGTATTTATTATCGAATTTAGATTTAGTAACCGAATCATTAACATTAATAGCTGGCATCACTAAAGTTCCATTTTTCATACGTTCGTACAAACGATGAACTCCAGTAGTGGTTTCTTCAGAAAGTCCTTTAATTCCTTCAGCTAATTCTGGATATTCATCAAAAACCATGTTAGTTAAATCACCACCATCATCCAAAATCATATTGAGCGGCTTTCGGTCTTCACCAAAAAACAAAGTTTGCTCAATACACCAATTAAATTCTTCTTCGCTCATTCCTTTCCAAGCATAAACTGGAATTCCAGCAGCAGCAATAGCTGCAGCAGCATGGTCTTGAGTAGAAAATATATTACATGAGCTCCAAGTTACATCAGCTCCCAATTCTACCAAAGTTTCAATTAAAACTGCAGTTTGAATAGTCATGTGCAAACAACCTGCAATTCTTGCTCCCTTCAAGGGTTTTTGATTTCCATATTCTTTGCGAAGTGCCATTAAACCTGGCATTTCGTATTCTGCTAATTCAATTTCTCTTCGGCCCCATTCGGCTAAAGTGATGTCTTTTACTTTATAAGGAACATAAGGTACTGTCTCTTTACTCATAGATTTGTATATTTGATTTTTGAAATGCAAAAGTAACTATATTACTAAAAACTGGATGCCTGTTTATAAAAAGATAACAATTGACCAACAAACTAAAGTGTTGATTTGGAAAATAGAAGAAAGCTTAACTGAACTTACTAAAGGAATTAAACTCTGTGCTAATTCTACCAATCGTTTAAAAAAAATGAAATCTGAAGTTCACCAAAAGGGCTTCTTGAGCATCCGTCACCTACTGAAAGAGTTTGGATATACCGACTATGATTTGTTTTACAACGAATACGGAAAACCGCATTTAAAAGACGGAAACCAAATCTCCATTACTCATTCATTTGAATTTACAGCCGTAATTGTTAGCAACGTAAGAGTTGGTATTGACATTGAAAAACAGCGTGATAAAATAGTAAAAATTGCACCAAAATTCACTCCACTTGAAGAATATGAAAGTTTAGAAGGAGATAATTTAATTAAAAAACTTACCATTGTTTGGGGTGCCAAAGAATCGCTTTACAAACTCTATGGAAAGCAAGGTTTATTGTTTTTGCATGATATATTTGTAACCGACTTTAATTTATCTGAACAAACCACCACGGCTAGCGTAACCTACTATGGAAGTAAAAGCTACTATAATTTGCACTTTTTAGAAGTTGAAAATTATACCTGTGTTTATGCCACAGAAAATGAAAGGCACTTGACTTCATAAATCGGCTTGTTTATGAATTTTAGTAAAAGAATAAAGAAGATTGTAAGTAAACGCATTGAAAAATAAAACTGATAATGAGATTTTCAATTTGCAATTCCGATTTTAAAAGTTTACTTTGTAGTGCTCATTTTAATTTTATAATAACACCTTTTAACATTGGAAGACACCTTTAAACATCAAGGAAAGCGAAAACTTTTAGCAGAAAAACTAGCCGCAAAAGGAATCAAAGACAAGGCTGTTTTGGAGGCTATAGCTAGCATACCTCGGCATCTTTTTCTAGATTCTAGTTTTGAAGATCACGCTTATCAAGATAAAGCTTTTCCTATTTCTTCAGGTCAAACTATTTCACATCCTTATACCGTGGCTTTTCAAACCGAATTACTAGAGGTTCAAAAAGGCGAAAAAATTCTTGAAGTTGGAACAGGAAGCGGTTATCAAGCTGCTGTTCTTCATCATTTAGGAGCTAAAGTTTACACCATTGAACGTCAGCACAAACTCTACAAAAAAACGGCAACATTTTTAAAAAAAATTGGCTATAGTCCTAAGTATATTACTTTTGGTGATGGATATAAAGGAATTAAAACCTATGCGCCATACCATAAAATAATTGTCACCGCAGGGGCTCCCTATATTCCCAAAGATTTAATGGCGCAGCTTAAAGTGGGAGGCCGAATGGTTATTCCTGTAGGAGAAGATCCTCAAATCATGACATTACTCATAAGAAAAGATGCTAAAAAATTTGAAAAACATAGCTTTGGCGAGTTTAGGTTTGTACCTTTATTAGAAAATAAAAATTAAAATGAAATATTGCTATTTTTTATATCTATTTTTAGTTGCATTCATTCCCTTAAATGCTCAAAATTACACGAGCTATTTCACGGGAGAATCTGAAAATATAACAACTAATCCATCCTTTGGAATTTGTTTAATGGGTGGTGCTTCTGAAGATGACCAAGCCATGCAATGGTTTTTGAACAAGGCTGATGGTGGTGATGTGGTTGTTCTAAGAACTTCAGGAACAGACGGGTACAATGATTATTTTTATTCAGAATTAGACACCAATCTTAATTCAGTTGAAACTTTAGTTATTCATAATGAAGCTGGTGCAACCGACCCTTATGTGCTCAATGCTATTGAAAATGCAGAGGCTATTTGGTTTGCAGGTGGCAATCAAGCTACTTACGTCAACTACTTCAAAGGAAATGCAATGAATGACGCCTTAAACAATCATATTAATATAAAACAAGCTCCTATTGGTGGAACTAGCGCTGGAATGGCTATAATGGGTGAGTTTTATTTTGATGCTATTAATGGAAGTGTAACTTCAGAAGAAGCCTTAAGCAATCCCTTTAACCCTTCAGTCTCTATTGGTCAGGGAAGTTTTCTAGATAATCCGTTTTTAAATCAAACCATTACTGACACCCATTACAATAATCCTGATAGAAAAGGGAGGCATAGTGTTTTGATTTCTAGAATAGTAGAAGAAACACAAGAAGTAGCTTACGGCATTGCAGCCGATGAATTTGTTGGAATCTGTATTGATGAAAACGGTGAAGCAATAGTCTTTGGAGAATATCCAGAATTTGACGATTACGCATATTTTATTCAAGCTAACTGTGAAGAAGATTTACTTCCAGAAGTTTTACAAGCCAATCAATCCCTAACATGGAATAAAGGAAATAAAGCCTTAAAAGTTTACCAATTACCCGCCTCTTCTACAGGCACAAATTCTTTTAATTTAGCCAACTGGGAAGAAGGTAACGGTGGTAATTGGCAAGCTTGGTGGATTGAAGAAGGAGATTTTTTTTCTGAAATGACTGAAGATTTTGAATGCGAAAGTTTTTCGAAAGAGGAATTTGATTCAAATGAAATTGACCTCTACCCTAACCCTACAACACGATTCATTGAAGTACGAACTAACTATGCAATTAGTCAACTTAAACTTTACAGCATTAGTGGAAAAGAAGTAAAAGCTTACCCCAAAAACATCAGTCGAATAGACCTCATCAACTTGCCCAATGGTATCTATTTATTAGAAATAGTCACGAATCAAGGAAGCATTACCAAAAAGATTATCAAAAACTAAATTGTATTATTCTGATAAACAAATAGTTTAAAATTTATTCAGAAAAATGTGGTCTTCATGCACAAATTTTATTGAGTATTTACTTTGAAAATTAAAAAAGCTTAGTATATTTGCACTCGCAAATTAAGGCAATGTTCTTATTTTATTGGAGGAATGGCAGAGTGGTCGAATGCGGCGGTCTTGAAAACCGTTGTACCGCAAGGTACCGGGGGTTCGAATCCCTCTTCCTCCGCAAAAACCCGCAAATTTGCGGGTTTTTTTATGGGAAAAACTAATTCAATTCGGGATGTAGCTTAGTCCGGTTAAAGTGCGCGTCTGGGGGGCGCGAGATCGGAGGTTCGAATCCTCTCATCCCGACTTAACTAAAAGCCTTATTTTCAACAAAATAAGGCTTTTTTGTTGAAAAACAGAGGCTCACATAAATTTTCTGGAGGTTAAGCAAATAATTTCTACAGTCTAAACATGAAGAATTTAACTTCGACTACTCTACTTTGATTGGCCCTAAACAGTTTTACCTTTTATAGGTAAATCTTTATTGAGGTGCATCAATAAAATTCTTTGGATTCATAATCAGATGGATTATATCTCTTAGGAAGTATGTTTTTCTCATCTAACTAACTATGAAAACAATCCTTTTTGGTATTTAAATCACCTAGTTCTTTGAAATCTACAACATCAAAATAATTAAGTAATCTAACAGGTAAAAACGAACTCAATATTGAATAATCCATCTAGGCTTTTTTCGACAAATCTAAGACTTATCCCCATATTTTTTATGTGACCCCTTTAAAACCAAAAAATATAAGGTATTTTAAAAATTTTTATTAAATTTGATATTAGTTTTAAGAATATAAAACCAACAAAATGAAAAACATCCCATTTCTGTTATTATTTTTTACAACAATAATAGCCTATACTCAAGAAAAAAAAGACCTATTAAAATCATTTCAAAATAATCAAAAATCAGACTTAGAGAGTTTTAAGCTAGTCGGATACGAAGAAGAAGGAAATGAATCCTATTACCGTTACGAGTTACCCGACAAAGATCACTTTTCCATTACATTTAAAGAAGGCGAAGTAGTCTATCTAGAAATTAACAATATAAGTAAAGAAGCCACAAGTGCTAGCCTTTTTGATTTCAATTTTCAGCAAACGAAACTTATAGATATTCACGAAAAATTTAACTCAGTTGGGTTTATTTATGAAAACAGAAACAAAACTAAAATGAATAATCAGTTTGTTACATTTACTTGTTATAAAATTAAAGATTCAGGATTAATCATTTCATTTGTCACGCAAATTGACCTCGTCAAACTTCAGTCAATAGAAAGTAAAAATGAGTTGCTTGAAAATTTAAAATTATCCACAGTAATTGTTGCCAAAGAATCCTACCTGGATATAGTTTGGGGTAAAGAAAAGATTTACCCAAACAGTAAAACTTATGAAATTGGTTTATGATTTTTTTATTCATCTTTAATTAATTTTAAGCTAAAATGTTTACTATTGTAATAAATTAATCAAACTTAGAACAAAAGCACTTGTGAATATTTAAACTATTGAATAAGATAAATAGGTTGAAGTTTGGGATATATACGAGTTGGCATAAATTTGAAAAAAATGAGAAAACTATTAATATTATTTATGATTTTAAGTCTTTATTCGTGTTCGAATGATGACGATGGTACAGGAAGTTCTCTGCCTGCAATAACTTCCGAAGGAAAAAACACTTTTGGATGTAAAATTGACGGAGAAACTTTTTTACCCAGAAATAATGGCGGATTTAGTGCAGGTTATACAACCGTATTGAGAGCACAATACCGATATTATGAATACGAATATTATGGATTAGAACCAGGATATCACCTAGCTATTAGCGCCTATAATTCTTTAACAAACAAAAGCATTAGAATAGAATTACCTGCATCAAATGAACCAATAATTACTGGAGAAACCTATCCCATAACTCTAAAAAATAATGGTAATATTTCAGCAGAATATAGTTTTTCAACAAATACTCAAGACCCAGATAATCCAAACATTTATTATTATAATTCATTTAATCACATCACAACAGAAAATTATAATGGAGAAATAACTTTTAATTTAGTTGATGAAGAAAACCAAATAATTTCTGGTGTGTTTTATTTTAGTTGTATAAATCCTGAAACTAATGAAATAGTAGAAGTTCTTGACGGTCGATTTGATATTGAATATGATAACTGGTTCTAAAAAAACTTATGCCAACACCGTATATAATTTATTGCTAGTTCTAGCTTACTTACGAAAATCCTCGCGGATTTTCTATTCGGTTTTTATTTGCTAAATTAGGTGCTTAACCACGCAACAAACCATATACAAAAACGTTGGCAACTATTTAATAAATGAAATCACTGAGAAAAAATATAATACTGATTTTACTGGTATCGTTGGTAGCATCATACACATTTGCACAAAGTGTAGATTTTGGGACAAATAATTATATTGAATATCAAATTGGAAACCTCCCTTTGGTTATATCTGTATCGCATGGCGGTAATATAGAGCCTGCTTCTATACCTGACAGAACATGCAATAATCCTGTATATGCTGTTGATGCATTCACCATTGAAACTGCATTAGAGATAAAGAACCTACTCTTTGCTAAAACGGGCTGCTATCCTCACATAATTATTTCTCATTTAAAACGAAATAAACTAGACCCAAATCGAAATTTAGCGGATGGAGCATGTGGTAATCAAGAAGCAATGACTGCATGGCAGGAGTTTCATAATTTTATTGATACCGCAAGGAATACTGCAAATCAACAGTATAATGATAAAACATTCTTCGTGGATTTGCACGGGCATGGAAATCCCATTCAAAGGGTTGAGCTTGGATATTTGCTATATGATGACGAACTTGAATTGTCAGATAATACCCTGAATACATCACAATACATTAACTATAGTTCAATAAAAAATTTGGCTACAAGTAATGTTAACAATTATACTCATGCGCAATTATTAAAAGGACCATACTCATTTGGTACATTATTGTCAAACAAAAATTATCCTGCGGTGCCTAGCCAAAACATTCCATTTCCTGGTACAAATTCAAATTATTTCAGTGGTGGTTATATTACAGCAAATCACACTAGTTATGACCCAGGAGCTCCTATAAATGGGCTACAGATGGAGCTTAATTTTACAAATATCAGAGATACTCCTGCCAATAGAACTGAGTTTGCAATTGCTTTCGCTGAAGCTATAATTGAATATATGAATACACATTTTAATCTGAGCTGGAACACATGTAACCCTCTTTCGACAATTAATACCTTTCCAGATAAACCTTTTTCTGTCCATCCAAATCCAATCTCCAGAGGTGATCTGATTCATTTTGACATACCAGAAGACACCATTTATGAATATGAGCTATTTAACTTACAAGGCCAATTGACTGCCAAAGGAGTGCTAAATTCTGATAGAACTATAAATTCAAAAGAACTAAATTCAGGTCTCTATTTAATAAAAGTATTTAATAAATTAAATGGTGTTTTTATGACCATGAAAATTATCATTCATTAGAAACAGTAGCTAACAACGTATATAAAAAATAGCGGTTTAAACGCTTAATCGAAAGAAAATGAATAAATTAAAAGTCAGTTATAAATCGAAAGTTTAGTGAGCAAAATCCGCTACTTTTCATATATAAGGCCGTTCTATTGCATAATGAAGAAACAAAAATCTAAAATAAATGTTTGACAATTTAGAAGAAATAAAAAGAGTATGTTACACTAACAGGATTGAAGAAATAAACAATCTTGTAAAAAATAATGACATTAAGGAATTAGCTGAAAAAAAGATATAGCTACTTTCGGCAATAAAAAGATATATCGAAAGTAGTAAAGAATTTATGTACGATTTTCATCATTTACCGTATCTTAGAAAAACGCTTATTCATTTATATTCTTTAAAAGAATATTCAACTCAGTCATAGCGTATATATAGAATTCCAAAGTTGGATGATTGTGCAATATTTTTGTTTTAAATGTGTTCAATATTTTTCAAA
>NZ_JAANAS010000039.1 GCF_011089875.1 Psychroflexus maritimus
TTTAGCCCCCAATAAGTTCGGAGTGATATTTTAAATTTCAAAATACTACTTTTGAGATATGAAATACAAGAAATGGAGTTTAGAGGAGAAACTAAAAATTCTGTCCTCATCTGAAGAATTAGGAACCGTTGAGACTTGCCGTAAATATAAGGTCAGTACGGCCACTTTCTATAGTTGGAAGAAGAAATTTGATAGCCAAGGCGAAGCAGGGTTAAAAGTCACCTATGACACTCGTAGCAAAGAATTAAAGCAAGCAGAAGAGGAAAATAGAATACTGCGTAAGCTTTTAAGTAACAAGGAAATTGAGTTGGAAGTCCAGCGTGAACTTTTAAAAAAAAAGTTTGGGACGTCCGATCCAAGAAAGATCTAGTAGATATGATTTATAACAAATATAAAATCAGTAAAACTAAGATAATTGATATGGTAGGAATGGTTCACAGTAGTTATTATCGTAAGCCAAGCTTAGGAAAAAAAGGGAACAAGCCTAGTAAGTACACCTATCATAGTAAGAAAGGATTAGTTACTCAGGATGTTGTTATCGATTCTGTAAAGACCATACTAAGTCACCCTTTTATAGATTGTGGCTACAGATTAATGACCTCTTATTTACAACGAGATGGTTATACTATAAACCATAAAAAGCTTTATAGAATAATGAAAGAAGCTAACCTATTGAAATTAGAAGACCGCATTGACAGAAGCGGTTCTGGACGCAAGTTTGTCAAGTTTAGAAAAGTAAAGACTTCAAAACCATTTGATTGTCTAGAAATGGACATAAAGATGGTTTGGATACCAAGTGCTGGTAAAAATGCGTATCTTTTATCTGTCATAGATGTTCATACGCGAAGAATATTAATAGACCTTTTTGCCTTTTCAATTAAACAGGCTCAAGTAATAGCATTGTTGTCTGAACTATTTATGAACTACCAGCATCCTGATAATGTTGTGATTAGAAGTGATAATGGTAGCCAGTTTATAGCGAAAAATGTAAGAGAATATTTAGGATTGATAGGTGTATCACAAGAATTTACACACGTCGCAACACCAGAAGAGAACGCTCATATTGAGGCTTATCACGGAATTTTAAAGAAAGAGGTTTTTCAAAGATTTGAATATAGAACCTTTGGTGAAATAGAAAAAATCCTGAAGGAATATGTGTTGTTTTACAACAACGAGAGGTTACATGGTTTATTGGGAAGAATAACACCAATGGAAAAATGGGAGGCAGATAAACACTTAATAAATACAGTAAAACAAAGTGCTTAGTGACTTAAAAAGTATGCCAAGTAAAGTTATTCTAATTTTTTTTGGGCCCATTCAAAAGGCCCAGAAAAAAAAATTGGAAATAACTTTACAGCTTAGTCAAAAATCGAAGAAAAAACCAAAAATGAATACTAATCGAAATTTAAAAGATTACTCTTGTTTTATAGGGGCTAAAACATAATCATCTAAGTTTAATTTATTAATCAGATTATATTTAGTTTGCCTTGCTTTCCATCTTTCTCGTGCAAATTTTTGCATATCTGTTACGGTGTCTTTTTCATCCACTATTTCGAGTCCAATTAATGTTTCAATGACATCTTCCATTGTTACAATTCCGTCTAAGCCCCCATATTCATCAACAATTAATGCTATATGTTCCTTTTTTTCTAATAATTTTTCCCATAAAGACAATAGTACAGTAGAATCAGGAAAAATCAATATCTCACGTTTAATATTCTTTAGTTTTAGTTCATGCTTGTCTTCAGCTAAATTTTCAAAAACTTCTTGCCTAAACACATAACCTGTAATGTTTTCCTCATTTTCAGAATAAATAGGTATTCTTGAAAATTTTAAAAAATCCTTACTTTTTAAGAATTCTTTTAGGAGCATATCTTCATTAGCAACAGCCACCACGACTCTTGGCGTTAATATATCTGTTACTTTTATGTTTTTAAGTTTGAGTATATTTTGAATAATTTTGTTTTCTTTTTCAGAAAATAGGCCTTCATCTGCTCCTATACTTGCTAAAGCTGCAATTTCTTCTCTACTTGTTGTGTGATCATTTTTATTGTTAGCAATCATTTTTGTAATAAATGCAGACATAATGACTAGCGGATAAGTAATAATAATCATTATTTTCATTGTGAAATATGAAAACTTAGCTAAGTTTCTCCAATATTTAGCACCAATTGTTTTAGGTATAATTTCGGTTATTACTAATATAAGTATAGTTAATACAGCAGAAACAATACCAAATGAAGCTTCCCCAAACACCTTAACCGCTTGAGCACCAACGCCAGCAGCTCCAATAGTATGTGCTACCGTGTTTAAGGATAAAATTGCTGAAAGAGGCTTATCAATAGTTAATTTTAGTTGTATAAAAGAACTAGCCCACTCATGTCCTTTGTCTTGTTTTACAAACAAAAAAGATTGAGGTGTAGAAAGAAGTACAGACTCCATAATAGAGCATAAAAACGAAACAAATAAGGCAAGGAATAAATAGGCAAGAAGTGTAATCATTTTTTTTCATCAAATATACGATTTTGGATCACATTTTTAGTTTTTTATATCTTCAAATTACTACCTTTATGCCTCAATTAATTTCAACTACCTTTTAATAAATGTTATTGATAAAAAATTAAACGAAATGCAAATGAAATATTTCTTACTGTTGTTTTTGATAGGGCTAGGTTTTGCTTGTAAAGAATCAACTTCCTCCAATTCAACTTCAGTGAAAAGAGCCAAAATTGAATTCAAAAAACAGGCCGAAATGAGTCTTTTTAATGAAGAGGGCGAACCCCTTACACAACTTGATTTAGAATTAGCAGAAACCCCATACGAACAAGAAACAGGCTTGATGTATCGCGAAAAAATGAATGATCATCAAGGCATGTTGTTTATTTATCAAGATGAAAGGCCACGCCCAAGTTTTTATATGAAGAACACAAAAATTGCGCTAGATTTAATCTATCTTGATAAGAATTTTAAGGTAGTAGATTTTAATTTAAATGCACGACCTTTAGATGAAAAATTACTTTCTTCTAAGCAGCCTTCGATGTATGTCTTGGAAGTTAATGCAGGCTTCGTTGAAAATCACAATGTAGAATTGGGTTCAATAGCTGAATTTAAGCGACTTTAAATTTGAAGTAGAAAACGTATTCAATCCTATAAATTTCAGTAAATTTGAAATTTTAAAAAACGACTTAAATTTGGGAGATAAAATAATCTTAGGAATCGAATCGTCTTGCGATGATACTTCAGCGGCTGTTTTTAAAAACAACATAAACTTATCCAACGTTATCGCATCTCAAAAAGTTCATCAAGCCTATGGCGGTGTAGTTCCAGAGTTGGCTTCGCGTGCACATCAGCAAAATATAGTTCCTGTGGTTCACCAAGCTTTAAAAGAAGCAAGACTTCAACTCAACGATTTAGACGCTATTGCTTACACTAAAGGCCCAGGTTTATTGGGCTCGCTTTTGGTAGGGGCTTCTTTTGCCAAATCCTTAGCCTACGCTTTAAATATTCCCTTAATTGAAGTCAATCACATGCAAGCTCATATTTTGGCTCATTTTATAGATGACGAAATTCAAAAAGCTCCTGATTTTCCATTTTTAGGCGTAACAATTAGTGGTGGTCATACTCAAATTGTTAAAGTTAAGCATTACTTTGACATGGAAGTGATTGGCGAAACACTAGACGATGCCATTGGTGAAGCTTATGATAAATGTGGGAAAATGCTAGGATTAGATTATCCCGCTGGCCCTCAGATCGATCAATTGGCTCGACTTGGAAATCCACATCAATTTCAGTTTTCAAAACCAAAAGTAAGCGACTTAAATTTTTCATTTAGTGGTCTTAAAACGGCTGTTTTGTATTTTCTTCAGCGAGAGCATCAAAAGAATTCAGCCTTTATACAAGAGAACCTAAATGATATCTGCGCCTCTTTTCAATATACAGTGGTGCAAATTTTAATGGATAAAATCTTCAAAGCAGTAAAGCAAACAGGTATTAAAAATGTGGCTATTGGTGGGGGAGTTTCAGCTAATTCTGCCATCAGGAAAGCACTACTTCAAGCAGAGGAGAAAGGAAAAATCAGGGCCTTTATTCCTAAATTTGAATACTGTACAGATAATGCTGGCATGATTGCTGTTGTTGGGTATTACAGTTTATTACAAAATAGAAAAGCTAATACTCCCACAGGAGCAAAAGCAAGATTACACTTAAATCAATTATAAATCACTTAGAACAAACTAAATATGAATCGATTTTTTTTACTTTCACTATTATTTTTCAATCTCGTTGCCGTTAGCCAACCTCTCTTATTTAATCAGCAACATAACGAAGCACTAGATTTTGGGCTTTCTGAAAAGGAAATTGAAGCATATAAATCTAAAGGCTACCTAGAGGTTTTTAATGAAAAAAAACACAATACCAAACTAGCTAAAAAATTATTCAATAAAAAAGTAGGAAAATCACACACCCAAAAAGGGAGAACTGAAAATACAATTTATACAGTTGTTGCAGAAGCTAAAAATAAACATTATCGAGTTGATTATATTTTTTTAGATGGTAATAAATATGATTACGAACAAATTCAGAAAATTAGAAAAAAAGTGAAGCAGCTGTTGGACGATGGAGTAAAATTTGAATCGGTTGCAAGACAATATTCTATGGATAGAAACTCAACTAGAGGAGGAGATTCTGGTTGGTTTAAAAAGGAAAAAACTACAGCTGACTTTTACAATGCTATTACCAATCCTAAGTATTTGGCTAATGAAACTTTTGAAATTGATTTGCCAGAGAAAAACTGGTATTATTTGGTAAGGAAAAATTATACACCTACTTCTTTAAATGAAATTTTAATTCTTGTAGAAAAAGAATCTTTACGTTAATGCAATTGTTTTTTCATCACATACAAGCCAAAGTACATGATGTATTTCAATTAGATGCTGAAGAATCAAGACATCTGATAAAAGTACTTCGAAAAAAAATAGGCGATGAGGTTCAGGTAACAAACGGGAAAGGTCAACTTTTAGAATGTGAAGTTAATACTGAAAACCCAAAAAAAGCGCAACTAAAAGTAATTCGCCTTGTTGATAAACCCAAACAAAGAGATTATTATCTGCACGTATATATTGCCCCCACAAAAACAAACGACCGTTTTGAGTTTTTTTTAGAAAAAGCAACCGAAATTGGCATTGATGAAATAACCCCCTTAGTTTGTGAACATTCTGAAAGAAAAAAAATTAAGTTAGTGCGTTACCAAAAAATTATAGTTAGCGCTATGAAGCAATCTCTACAATTTCATTTACCCAAATTAAACGATTTGACACTTTTTTCTGAAGCACTTCAACAAAGCAAAACAGGTGAGAATTATGTAGCTCATTGCGAAGAAGAGAAGCAAAAAAAGCTTTTATTTTCTGAATTGAATTCAGCTCCAGGTAAACGTATTAATATCTTAATAGGTCCTGAAGGAGACTTTTCTCCTAGCGAAATTAATCTTGCAAAATCGTATGATTTCACGCCCGTTTCCTTAGGAAAAAACCGACTTAGAACGGAAACAGCTGGTATTTTTGCCGTGCAGCAAGTAGCAACAAAATTTGAATCATGAAGAAAATACTTTTCCTTTTATTGATGATTTTTTCTATGTCGAATTTGTTTTCGCAAGAAATTGCCTTACTTAAATATCAAGGAGGTGGAGATTGGTACAGTAATCCTACTTCGCTCCCTAATTTAATAGCTTTTTCTAATGAAACTATAGGAACACAAATTGCTTCACAACCAGCTACAGTTGAAACCTCTAGTCCAGCAATTTTTGAGTATCCATTTGTACACATGACAGGACACGGAAATGTTTATTTTTCTGATGAAGATGCAAAAAACTTAAGAGATTATCTTTTAAGCGGAGGTTTTTTGCACGTTGACGATAATTATGGAATGAATTCTTATTTTAGAGAAGCCATTAAGAAGGTTTTTCCTAATCAAGAATTAACCGAACTTCCTAAAAGCCATCCTATTTTTAATCAATTTTTCGAATTTCCTAATGGGTTACCTAAAATCCATGAACATGATGCTAAACCACCTCAAGCCTTCGGATTATTTGACAAAGATAGATTGATTCTTCTATTTACTTATGAATCTGACTTAGGCAATGGATGGGAAGACCAAGAAGTACACCAAGACCCAGAAGAAGTTAGGTTAAAAGCTTTAAAAATGGGAGCTAATATTTTACACTTTGTTTTTACTCAAAACTAATGAATTTGCAACTCAGCCACGAAGAAACCCCAAGTCTAGTCGCTAAACAAGAGGTTATTGTTAATGCTTCATTGATTACCTCACCAGCTAATTTGGGAAGTGTATTTAGAATTGCAGAAGCTTTTGGCGTAAAGGAAATCTATTTGTTAGAAAATCAGCAGGATTTAATAGAAAGCAACCGATTTAAAAGAGTTTCAAGAAGTACAGAAAAACAGATTACAGTTACCTATTTAAAAAGCTTAGAAGATTGTTTTCTTAGTAAAAGTAAAGTTCATTTTACTCCCATAGGAATAGAGCTTACCGATTCAGCCATTCCAATTCACCACTATAACAATCATTCTTCAGTTCAACTATTTGTAGGTAATGAACGTACAGGAATTCCTAATCAAATTATTCACTACTTATCAGAAACCTACTACATTCCTATGTATGGAAAAAATTCAAGCATAAATGTCGCACAGTCTTTAGGAATAGCACTTTTTCAAATTAGGGCTTTAGAAATTTGAAACACTTGACTTAATTTTTTCATTTATTGTTCATAAAAACAGTAATTCAGGAAGGAAAACTATTTTGTTTAACTTTTTAACTTAGTTTTTTGAACACAAAACTAAAATCTATTTTATTTTTGAATTGTTAAACAATATTATGAGGAATATTAAACAAAATTTCAGCATTAAAGATTTAGAACTGCTTAGTGGTATCAAAGCGCATACGATAAGAATGTGGGAAAAAAGATACGGAATCTTAAATCCTGACCGAACAGATTCAAACATTAGAACCTATGATATTTCTGGGCTTCAGAAAATTTTAAATGTTGCTTTCTTGAATGAAAACGGCTATAAAATTTCTAGAATTTCAGAAATGAACAATAATGAAGTTTCTGATTTAGTGCAGCGAATTACCACAAGCAAAAGCAATTATGACCGAGCAATTAAGTCGTTTAAAGTGGCTATGATGAACTTTGATCAGCCCTTATTTTTAAAAACTTATGAAGGCTTAACTAGTAAAAAGACTTTTCAGGAGATTTTTAATGACGTTTTTATTCCTTTAATGTATGAAATAGGAATACTCTGGCAAGCAGGTACAATTTCTCCTGCTCATGAGCAATTTATAACTAACTTAGTGAAGCAAAAATTGTTTATTAATATTGAAATGCTTCAGGTTAGTCAGCCTTCAAGAGATGATCGTGTTTTTGTATTGTTTTTACCTGAGGAAGAAATACATGATATAGGTCTTTATTATTTAAACTACGAATTATTAGCTTACGGTTATAAAGTTATATTTTTAGGCCATAGTTTACCTTTAGAGGATTTAGATTTTCTGTCAACGCTTTATGATGAGGTTACTTTTGTTACTTATCTCACCGTAAAGCCTGATAATGTAGAGGATTTAGTAGAAAAACTACACCAAAAAACAATAACTAACACAAATAGTGAATATTGGCTTTTAGGAAGAAAAGCAAAGGAATTAATCAACTTAGAGTTCAAGCTTCCTAGTGGAGTTTTGGCTTTTAAAGACATCAATCAACTTACACGCAACTTATAATGACAAAAAAAATTGCAATAATAGGATCCGGCTTTTCTTCTTTAGCGGCGGCTTCATATCTAGCTAAAGACGGAGCTGAAGTACATGTTTTTGAAAAAAATGAAAGCATTGGCGGAAGAGCTAGACAATTTAAAGCCAATGGTTTTACTTTTGATATGGGACCTTCCTGGTATTGGATGCCAGACGTTTTTGAACGCTTTTTTAATGATTTTGGTAAGTCGGCTTCAGATTACTATACCCTAGACAAACTTGACCCTGCTTATACTGTATATTTTGGTAAAGATGAAGCCATAAAAATAGGCGATAATCTAGAAAAAATCTATCAAGTATTTGAAGAAAAAGAAAAAGGAGGAGCTACAAAATTGAAAAAGTTTATTGATGAAGCTAGCGATAATTATGACATTGCCATTAAAGATTTGGTGTATAAACCAGGGCTTTCTCCATTAGAATTGGTCACCCCTAAAACCATTCAAAAATTAGGTCAGTTTTTTGGTAATATATCGAAAGACGTAGATCGAGAATTTGAAAATGAACAGTTAAGGCAAATTTTGAAATTTCCAGTATTATTTTTAGGTGCAAAGCCATCAGCCACTCCTTCGTTCTATAATTTTATGAATTTTGCCGATTTTGGATTAGGTACTTGGCACCCCAAAGGTGGTTTTTTTGAAGTTATTGCTGCTATGGAAAAATTAGCAAATTCTTTAGGTGTAACTATTCAGACCAAGGCAAATATAGATGAAATTTTAGTTAAAAATAATGCAGCTGTAGGGGTAAAAGTAAATGGAGAAGAAAAACACTTTGATGTAGTTTTATCAGGAGCCGATTACCACCATACCGAAACCTTATTACCCAAAGAATTTAGACAATATTCTGAAGATTATTGGAAGAAAAAAGTGTTCGCTCCTTCTTCTTTGCTTTTTTACCTAGGTGTAGATAAAAAAATTGACGGGCTAAGTCATCATAATTTATTTTTTGATACCGACTTTGAACAACATGCCAAAGAAATTTACACCGACCCAAAGTGGCCAACTGCTCCGCTTTTTTATGCAAATTTTACTTCAAAATCAGATCCTAATACCGCGCCAGAAGGGATGGAGAATGCCTTTTTTCTAGTTCCCCTTGCACCAGGACTTGAAGATACGCAAGACTTAAGGGATGAGTATTTCGAGAAAATAATGTTAAGATTTAAGCAAATTACAGGGGTAGATATAAAAGATAATATTATATTTCAACGAAGTTTTTGTGTGAATGATTTTATCAATGATTATAACTCTTATAAAGGTAACGCTTACGGAATGGCTAATACATTATTACAAACAGCTTTCTTAAGACCAAAGCTGAAAAGCAAAAAACTAAAAAACATGTTTTTTACCGGACAATTAAGTGTTCCAGGACCTGGCGTTCCACCTTCCCTAATTTCAGGTAAATTGGTGGCTCAACTCATTCAAAAACAATAAAAAGAAAAAATATTGCTATGAAATCACTTTTTGATGATGTGTCAAGAAATTGTAGTGAAAAAGTAACTAATGCTTACAGCACTTCTTTTTCTATTGCAACAAAATTATTGTCTCCAAGTATTCGTCAAGATATTTACAATATCTACGGATTTGTAAGGTTTGCCGATGAAATTGTGGACACATTTCACAATTATAATAAAGAAGAGCTTTTCCTTCGTTTTGAAAATGATTTAAATCACGCTATTGAACACCAAATAAGTTTAAATCCAATTTTAAATTCTTTTCAAGAAACTGTTCATAAGTATAAGATTTCATCCGACTTGTATGAAGCTTTTATGGATTCTATGCGCAAAGATTTATATAAATCTGAATACACAACTAAAGAAGATTACGAAAACTATATTTACGGAAGCGCTGATGTAGTTGGTTTAATGTGTCTAAAAGTTTTTGTGAACGGAGATGATGCTATGTACAATCAGCTTAAAGATGATGCTAAAAGTTTAGGATCCGCTTTTCAAAAGGTAAATTTTCTAAGAGATTTAAAAGCCGATTACGAAATTTTGAGCCGATCTTATTTCCCCAATGCGAATTTGGAACAATTAGATGAAGCTACTAAAATTGAAATTATTGAAGAAATTGAAGCCGATTTTGCAAAAGGTTATCGAGGAATTGTACAACTTCCAGTAGAAGCTAAGTTAGGTGTTTATACTGCATATATTTATTATTTGCGCTTGCTCAAAAAGCTTAAATCTACTCCTTCATTAGAAATTAAAAATACACGAATAAGGGTTCCTAACTATGAAAAAGCTGGGCTTTTGGCGCGTTCATTTATTTCATGTAGATTAAACTTACTATAACTATAGATTATGGAAATTTTAATTTGGATAGGTATATTCTTGACTTGTTTTGTTGCTATGGAATTTATGGCTTGGTTTACGCATAAATATATAATGCATGGTTTTTTATGGGTACTTCATAAAGATCATCACAGAAAAGACCACAAATCATGGTGGGAAAGAAATGATGCCTTTTTTATATTTTATGCAGCCATAAGTATGTTCTTCTTTATGTCTGGCCTTGTTCCTTACGGAAGTGCCATTGGAGGTGGAATAGCCCTTTATGGTTTTACTTACTTTATGGTACATGATATTTTTATTCACCAACGAATAAAAATATTCAAAAAAGCCAATCATTGGTATGCTAAAGCTATTAGAAGAGCTCATAAAATTCATCATAAACAACTTGGTAAAGAAGATAGTGAATGCTTTGGAATGTTAGTTCCACCGCTGCGCTTTTTTAAGAATAAATAAACTTATGAACCCACCAACTGCGCTTATTATTGGTGCTGGAATTGCTGGTATAGCAACTTCTTTGCGCCTTACTAAACTTGGTTATCAGGTACAAGTTTTTGAAAGCAATCCTCACACAGGAGGAAAACTGCATGCTATTAAACAAGATGGATACCGTTTTGATTTAGGCCCCTCACTTTTTACTATGCCACATTTAGTTGATGAATTATTTCAACTTTTTGATGAAGAACCTTCAGCATATTTCAACTACATTAAGAAGGAAAATTTATGCAATTACTTCTGGGAAGATGGAACAAAATTTCAAGTAAAAGAAAGTTTGCCTAGCTTCATAAATGATGCAAGTTTGGTATTTGACGAACCTAAATCAAACATTAAAGCTTATTTAGATAGGAATAAACTGAAATACGATTTAACACAAGAGTTGTTCTTAAAAAAATCGCTTCATAAGACTAAAACCTACCTGTCAGCCAACACTTTAAAGGCAATAGCTCAGGTTAACAAGTTACATCTTTACGAAAGCCTAGACCAAACCAATCAACGATACTTTACAAATCCAAAACTTATTCAACTATTTAATCGCTATGCTACGTACAACGGATCTTCTCCTTTTCAAACTCCAGGCATTATGTCAATGATTTCGCACCTTGAAATGTATTTTGGTACTTTTTATCCCGTAGGAGGTATGCATGAGATTTCACAATCTTTAACTCGTTTTGCAGAAAATCAAGGCGTAGTTTTTCACTTAAATGCAAAAGTAGATGAAATTGTAACCGATACTAAAAAGGTAAATGGATTAAAAGTAAATAATCAATTTTATGAGGGTGATATAGTAGTTTCAAACATGGATATTTTTAGTAGTTATTCCAGTTTATTGAAAACAGCTATACAACCCAAAAAAACACTAAATCAAGAGCGTTCAAGCTCAGCGTTGATTTTTTATTGGGGAATAAAAAAAGAATTTCCAGAATTAGATTTGCATAATATTTTATTCTCTGAAGATTATCAAGCAGAGTTTGAAGCTATTTTTAATGAAAAGGAAATTTACGAAGATCCTACAATTTATATTAATATTACCTCAAAAGAAGATAAATCAGATGCACCAAGTGATGCCGAAAACTGGTTTGTAATGATTAATGTACCTGCCAACTATGGACAAGATTGGATGCAAATTAGAAAAAAACTAAGAAAACAGGTAATTGCTAAAATTAATAGGATATTAAATACTGACCTAGCTCCTTTAATTGAATCGGAGTACGTTTGGGATCCTGTAGAGATTGAAAAATCAACTTCCTCACATCGGGGTTCTCTCTATGGTGCTTCAAGTAATGACCAAATGGCCGCTTTTTTAAGACATCCAAATTTTTCTAAGCAATACAATAACCTCTTTTTTTGCGGAGGCTCAGTTCACCCAGGTGGGGGAATTCCTTTGTGTTTGTTGTCTTCTAAAATTGTAAGCGATTGTGTTTCTGATTTAAAATTGACCTATGCTTAATCAAAAGACACTTCACTACATTGCCATTTTTATTCTTTGGCTTTTTCATGTTTCTGGAATTTTAGGTATTACTTTTGGTAATCGCAATTGGTTTGTTGAACGAACTGGACTTAACTTATTAGTGACAGTTTTGGTACTCATCTTCTTCTTTAAAATCGATACATTTAAAAAAATATTTTTATTTATTGGCTTGGGTATAGCTGGGGTTTTCTTTGAATATTTAGGCGTTAATTACTCATTGCTCTTTGGCGATTATGAATATGGCGAAAATTTGGGTACTAAAATAGGAGGTGTTCCCATTTTTATTGGAGTTAACTGGGCTTTATTAACCTATATTTCTGGGGCTGTTGCTAATAAAATCCATGCCAATTGGTTGCTAAAGGCACTTATAGGAACAGGTTTAATGCTACTTCTAGACTTTTTAATGGAAAAAACAGCACCTATCTTCGACTTTTGGAAGTTTGAAGGTGGTATAGCTCCATTGTCTAATTACACAGCCTGGGCAATTATTGCTTTTGGATTTAATTGTATCTTCCAACTTTTTAAAGTTAAAGGTAACTTCCAAATAAGTTTGCATATATTTTTGGTTCAATTAGTCTTTTTTAGCTATTTCTATGCCTACTACTAAAAAAACATATATCATTATTGGCGCTGGAGCCTCTGGATTGCATTTAGCTATGCAAATGGCTTCGTCCCATTTTTTTAGTCAGCACCAAATAATTATTTTGGAAAAGGAAGCTAAAAAACAGGCCGATAAAACTTGGAGTTTCTGGGAAAAAGGGCAAGGAAAATGGGATCACATTACCAAAAAACAATGGGAACTAGGCGATATCTATGCTCAGGGAAAACGAGTGGAAATGAATTTGAATCCTTACCGTTACAAAACCATTTCGTCTTTAGATTTTTATAATGAAGCTAAAAAAGAGCTGTCTAATTTTCAGCACATTTCCTGGAGGCAGGAAGAAGTGCTAGAGGTAGAATATTCAGCAAGTTCAGTTAAAGTAATTACCCATCAAGATAAGTATGAAGCCGATTATATTTTTGATAGTCGTTTACCTGAATTAAATCGCATTAAGTCTTCAGATAGCAATTTAATTTACCAACATTTTTTAGGCTGGGAAATTAAAACAGAACAACCCGTTTTTGATCCAGATTGCTTCACTATGATGGATTACCGAATTAAAGATGGAGACACCACAAGTTTTACTTATGTTTTACCTTACTCATCAACCAAAGCTTTAGTTGAATTTACTTATTTTTCGCCTCAAATAGTTACCACCGAAGTTTATGAAAATCATTTGATTAAGTATATCAAAGAAATTTTGAAGCTGAAGGACTTTGAGGTTCTATCAAAAGAACAAGGAGTAATTCCAATGACTACATTTCCTTTTGAAAAAGACCATAAAGAACAATTACAAAAAATAGGAACAGCAGGAGGTTGGGTAAAAGCTTCAACAGGTTATTCATTTAAAAATTCAGAGAGAAAATCACAGGAAATTGTCCATTTGATAAGTTCTGGAAAGTCACCCCAAAAACTTCATCAGGCTTTTAAATACCGTCATTATGATGATATTTTTTTAGATGTCCTCCAGCATAAAAACGAGCTAGGTGAAAAAGTCTTTTACCAACTTTACGGTAAAAATGATATTCAAACCTTATTCCGATTTTTAGATAACGAAAGTAGTTTTGCAGACGACTTAAAAATTATTAGTTCCGTTACCTCCATGGCTTTTATCCAAGCATTTGGAAATCATTTGAGACGATTTTTTTAAACTTCTTATCTCGTTG
The DNA here is from genome assembly GCF_011089875.1 of Psychroflexus maritimus. Classification (GTDB taxonomy): domain Bacteria; phylum Bacteroidota; class Bacteroidia; order Flavobacteriales; family Flavobacteriaceae; genus Psychroflexus; species Psychroflexus maritimus. Next base: position 13,830 of record NZ_JAANAS010000039.1, read on the forward strand.
TCTTATATTTTGACTATTTTATTGCAAATTTCAAAGTAATGAAAATATTAAACGCAAAAGAATTAGCTGAAGTTGATGCTTTTACCATGAACTCACAAAGCTTATCTGATTGGGAATTAATGGAACGCGCTTCTAGTAGAGCGTTTTTAGAAATTCTAAAAAAAATTAATCCTGAAAAGGATTTTGTTTACATCTTTTGTGGAACAAGTAACAATGGTGGAGACGGATTAGCACTTGCTAGAATGCTTAATCAAAAACAAGTAAAAATAAGAGTTTTTGAAGTAGCTTACTCCAGCTCAACATCAAAAGCTTATCAAAAAAACATAAAGTTTTTAAAAGAAAACAGAATTCAAATTAATACCGTTCAAAATCAGAATGAAATACCAGATTTAAATCCTGCAACTTGCATTATAGATGCTATTTTTGGTGTGGGTTTGAACCGAAGAATGCCGGGTTTTATTCAAGAGTTGGTAAAGAAAATCAACTTGACAGAAGCCTTTAAAATTTCTATTGATGTTCCATCGGGTATGTACTTAGAACAATCAATTGAAACGGATGAAGAGTTTGTGATTTCTGATTTATGTTTAACTTTCCAACTACCAAAATTGCCATTTTTATTACCAGAAACAGGTCATTATGTAGAAAATTTTAAGCTCATTGATATTGGACTTTCAGAAGAAAAAATCAAGCAAACTAAAACGCCATATAATTATATTACCACATCTGATGTTTCTTCAATTTTAAAAAAACGAGCTAAATTTTCTCATAAAGGAAGTTTTGGTAATGCTTTATTAATAGGAGGATATGAGGGAATGTGGGGAAGTGTGATCATGACAACACAGGCCTGTTTAAGAAGTGGTGCGGGTAAAGTTTATACGCATCTTGATAAAACTGGCAGATTGGTCTTAGCACAGCATGCACTTGAGTCAATTTATATTCAAAATTGTCCGAAAGCTTTAAAATCAAATCCTAATTGGAATGCAATTGGAGTAGGGATGGGGTTAGGATTATCAAACAATGCAGTTCAACTGATGGAAGAAGTATTAGCGCATCAACCCAAACGGTTACTTTTAGATGCCGACGCCATTAATTTACTCAGCAAGCAAAAAAACTGGTTGAAATTATTACCTAAAAACTCTGTTTTAACTCCACACATAGGAGAGCTTAAGCGACTTGTTGGTGAGTGGGACAATGATTTTGATAAGCTTAATAAAGCAAAGCAATTTTGTAAAACTTATCAAGTTGTTCTTATCATAAAAGGAGCGCATACTTGCATTTGCGATGGAACGAATTTTTATTTTAACTCTTCAGGAAACCCAGGACTAGCAAAAGCCGGAAGTGGAGATGTCTTAGCTGGAGTTATAACTGCACTTTTAGCACAAAACTACAAGGTTTTAGAGGCGTGTCAATTAGGTGTTTATCTACATGGCGTAGCTGCAGATTTAGCCCTTGAATCCTTTAGTGAACATAGTCTTATAGCCACTGATGTTATTTCCTATTTAGGTAAAGCTTTTCAGTTGCTCGAATCAAAAATCGATTAAAATTTCTTATTTTCGCAATCGTTTTATTAAGATTTTTATATAAAAAATTGAACAAGGACTATGCAAAAAGAAACCCATTATATTGACACTTCTGTAATTGATATTCGAGACATTTATTATATACTTGAACAAGACAAAAAGTTGGCTTTGAGTGAAGAGGCAAAGTTAAATATACAAAAAGCACGAACTTTTTTAGATGAAAAACAAGATTTAGAATCAACCCCTGTTTATGGAATTAACACAGGATTTGGTTCTTTGTGTAATATCAAAATTTCTGACAATAAACTATCTCAATTACAAGAGAACTTGGTTTTGTCTCATGCCTGTGGTACAGGAAACAAAGTAAAAACCAAGATTGTAAAGCTTATGCTATTATTGAAAATTCAATCTCTGAGTTATGGAAATTCAGGAATTTCTTTGGCCGTCATAGAACGCTTAATTGAATTTTACAATCATAATGTTTTACCTGTAATTTACGAACAAGGTTCTTTGGGAGCATCAGGAGATTTAGCTCCTTTAGCTCATCTTTCTTTGCCTTTGTTAGGCGAAGGAAATGTTAATTACCAAGGTAAAGAAATGACTTCTGCTGAAGCTTTAGAAAAGTTAAGTTTAACTCCCTTAAAGCTTCAATCTAAAGAAGGTCTGGCTCTGTTAAACGGTACTCAATTTATGAGTGCTCATGCAGTTTATGCTTTAATTGAAACCTTTAAAATCTCACATTTATCAGATCATATTGCTTGTGTATCTTTAGATGCATTTGATTGTAATATGTCGCCTTTTGATCCGCTAGTACACGAAGTAAGGCCTCACCGTGGCCAAATTAAAACTGCTCAACGCATTCTTGACTTATTAGCTGGAAGTGAAATAGCTAAAGTTGAGAAGAAAAATGTACAAGACCCTTATTCATTTAGATGTATTCCACAAGTTCATGGAGCTAGTAAAGACACGTTTCATTTTGTTTATCAAACGGTAAAGACCGAAATTAACTCGGTAACAGATAATCCCAATATTTTTGTAAAAGACAACAAAATTATATCAGGTGGTAATTTTCATGGTCAGCCAATAGCTTTGCCTATGGATTATCTAGCTATAGCACTTTCTGAATTAGGCAATATTTCTGAACGAAGAACTTATCAATTAGTTTCAGGTTTACGTGGCTTACCAGATTTTTTAGTAAATAATCCGGGTTTAAACTCTGGATTTATGATTCCTCAATATACCGCAGCTAGTATTGTAAGTCAGAATAAGCAATTGTGTTCACCCGCTTCGGTAGATTCAATTGTGTCTTCTAATGGACAAGAAGACCATGTAAGTATGGGCGCAAATGCTGCAACAAAACTTGTAAAAGTCGTTGAAAACACTAAACAAATATTAGCCATAGAATTATTTAATGCTTCCCAAGCATTATATTTTAGAGAACCTTTAAAGTCGTCTTCAAAAATTCAAGAATTTGTTGAAGCGTTTAGAAAAAAAGTTGAGATTGTAAAAGAGGACAAATTAATGGCTGATGAAATGCGTAAAGCACTTCACTTTATTGAAAATTACACATTTGATTATGATATTTTTAAGCTATGATAGTTTTGTTACACAATAATCAGATATTTGCATACCTATTAAAAACATAAATACTAGAAAATCATGAAAAAAATTAGTTCCGTTTTATTATTGAGTTTAGTATCCATTTTACTTATTGGCTGCTCACAAAAAATTATTTTTCCTGTGTCTAAGGTTATACCTTCAGCAGATGCAGTAGCTAAAATAAAAAAAGACAAGAATAATAACTATCAAATAGATTTGGAAGTTAAAAACCTTACCAGTCCAGACCGTTTAAGTCCGCCAAGGTTGATGTATGTAGTTTGGATAAAAACAGACAAAGACACTATTAACTTAGGACAGCTTAAGAGTAGTAAAAGTATGTTTTCTTCTTCTAGAAATGCTTCTATGACAACTACTACACCCCACAAACCTTCGTATTTTATGATTACTGCTGAAGACCAAGCAAACAATAAACATCCAGGATTACAGGTGGTCTTAGAATCAAGTGTTGAAGACAATTAAGCCAAAACACTTTTATTAAAAAACCCGAAGTAATAAGGCTACTTCGGGTTTTTTGTTTTTTAGGAGATTCTATCTTAAGATTTAAAAAGAGGTCGATTTGTCATCATTTCATGTACTTGTAATTTTATTTTTGCTAATAAAGCTTCATCTTTATGATTCATTATTGCTTGGTCAATTAGTTGTACAACGTCTTTCATTTCACTTTTTATTAAGCCCCTTGTAGTAATTGCAGGTGTCCCTATTCTTATCCCTGAAGTAACAAAAGGTGAACGTTCATCAAATGGAACCATGTTTTTGTTCACAGTAATTCCAGCCTTTCCAAGTGCCTCTTCAGCTTCCTTACCAGTAATATTTTTATTACTTAAGTCGATAAGCATCATATGATTATCAGTTCCTCCTGAAATAATTCCATAATTAAGCTCCATAAAAGCTTTTGCCATAGCATGTGCATTTTCAATTACTTGCTTTTGATAAACCAAGAAACTATCTTCAAGCGCTTCCCCAAAGGCAACAGCTTTAGCTGCAATTATATGTTCTAAAGGGCCTCCTTGATTACCTGGAAATACGCCACTATCCATCAAGCTAGACATTTTTTTTAGTTTACCATTTTTTAATTTCAAACCAAATGGGTTCTCAAAATCTTCGCCCATCATAATAATGCCACCACGGGGTCCTCGTATTGTTTTATGGGTAGTAGAGGTTACGATGTGGCAATGGGGTAGGGGGCTTTGCAGTAATCCCTTTGCAATTAATCCAGCGGGATGCGCCATGTCTGCAAGTAATAACGCATTTACTTCATCAGCTATTTCTCTAAATTTTTTATAATCAATTTCTCTTGAATAAGCTGAAGCTCCGGCAATAATCAATTTAGGCTTTTCTTTTAGTGCTTGTTCTCTAACTTGATTGTAATCAATTCTGCCAGTTTCTTTATCAACTCCGTAAAAAACAGGATGATATAATTTTCCTGAAAAATTCACTGGAGAACCGTGGGTTAAATGTCCACCGTGAGCCAAATCAAAACCCAAAATTTTATCGCCTGGTTTTAAAATCATAGAAAAAACTGCAGTGTTGGCCTGTGAGCCTGAATGTGGTTGAACATTTGCATAAGCTGCACCAAACAATTGCTTAAGTCTATCTTTTGCTAAATTTTCAACTTCATCAACTACTTCACACCCACCGTAATACCTTTTCCCTGGATAGCCTTCAGCATACTTATTGGTTAATACAGAACCTGCTGCTGCCATAACATCATCGCTTGCAAAATTCTCACTAGCAATAAGTTCTAGACCATTTCGTTGACGTTCCTCTTCTTTTTTTATTAAATTAAATATTTCAATATCTCTAGCCATATTTTTAATTCGTTAAATATGCTTCAAAAGTATGAAATGTATTCTTTAAATTCACGTAAAATTATATATTTGAGAATTCATTATAACAATTTAATCAATAAATCAACAAATATGCCATTAAAAGCTAATGACCCCAATAGAAAAACTTGGATAGAAATTACTGAAAACAGTGATTTCCCTATACAAAACATACCGTTTGGAGTATTTTTAACTCGAGATGATATAGTTACCATTGGAACACGAATTGGAGATACTGCCATTGATTTAGGTGCTTTACATCAATTAGGCTATTTTAAAGGAATACCACTTACTGATGATATCTTCCTTCAAGATACGCTTAATGATTTTATTGCCGATGGTAGAAAAACTTGGCGTGCAGTAAGAGACCGTATTGCTGAAATTTTTGATGAAAACAATGTAACTTTAAAAAATAACAAAGAACATAGAACAAGAGTTCTTTTTACTTTGGATGAAATTGAAATGCAAATGCCTGTTCAAGTAGGTGATTATACCGATTTTTACTCAAGTAAAGAACATGCTACAAATGTTGGAACGATGTTTAGAGATCCAGATAATGCTTTGTTGCCTAACTGGCTTCATATACCTGTTGGCTATCATGGAAGAAGTTCTTCGATAATTCCTAGCGGAATACCTATTCACAGACCTCAAGGCCAAAAACTACCCCAAGGTGCTGATGAACCAATTTTTGGTCCTTCACGTTTATTAGATTTTGAACTAGAAATGGCATTTATTACTACCGATTCTAATCAACTTGGTGAACCAATTCCTATTGAGGAAGCCGAAAGTTATATTTTTGGAATGGTTTTGTTTAATGATTGGAGTGCAAGAGATATTCAAAAATGGGAATATGTGCCGCTGGGTCCATTTTTAGCCAAGAATTTTGCTTCTTCAATTTCTCCTTGGATTGTTACTCTAGATGCGCTAGAGCCCTTTAGAGTGGAGGGGCCGAAACCTGAAAAAGAGCTTTTACCATATTTACAAACTTCAGGGAAGAAAAGTTTTGATATCAACCTTGAAGTAGGTATTACCCCTCAAAAAGGGGAAGAAACAATTGTTTCAAAATCTAATTTTAAATACATGTATTGGAACATGAGTCAGCAGTTGGCTCATCATACAGTAAATGGATGTCCTATTAATAGTGGTGATATGTTAGCTAGTGGAACAATTTCAGGACCAACTCCAGACTCTTATGGCTCTATGTTAGAATTATCTTGGAGAGGTTCTAAGCCAATCAAATTAAAGAATGGTGAAGAGCGAAAGTTTATTGAAGATTATGATAAAGTAACAATGAGAGGATTTTGCCAGAATCATCAATCAAGAATTGGATTTGGAGAAGTCTCTACTGAAGTTCTACCAGTTTTTAAGCCTAAAAAGTAACCTAGTGCGAGTTTATATGAAAAGTCCAAGTCAATAGTATTTTGTCTTGGACTTTTTCTTATTTTACAACTTATGAAGAAGCAATTAAGGAGCATATATAAACGACTATATTCTATCAAACTTGTTAAAGTAGTTGTTGATTCTATTAAGGATTTTATAAATAATGATTCATCAAGTTTTGCAGCTGCAACAGCCTTTTATACAATTTTTAGCTTGCCTGCTTTTTTTGTAATCATTCTAAATATAGGTTCTTATTTCTATAATGAATCAGAGGTTAAAAACGAGCTCTTTATTCAAATAGAAAATTTAGCAGGTAAAGAGGCGGTTAGTAGCATTGAAGATATCTTAGAGAACTTCACTTTAGACGATACTAGTTTTGCTTCATACCTAATTGCAGTTGGGGTCATTTTGTTTAGTGCTACTACTGTTTTTGTAAGTTTGCAAAGAGGAATTAATCACATTTGGCATTTAAAAACTAGGCCAAGTACAGGAATTTTAAAGCAGGTTTTTGATCGCCTTTGGAGTTTTTCTGTGGTTTTTTCGCTTGGTTTTATTTTAGTTATTTCATTGCTTTTGGAAACAATCATCACTCTAGTTTTAACCCGGTTTAAATTTATTTTTGAAAACTTAAACATCAATCTAACAAGTTTTGTTCAAATTTTAGTTGCTCAACTAGCCACAATAGTTATTTTTACAGTAATGTATAGGATTTTACCTGATGCTAAAGTAAAATGGAAAGACACATGGATTGGTGCTGTAATCACTTCTGTTCTTTTTGCTCTCGGTAAATATGGTATTGGAATTTATATGGGAAGCTCTGATTTTGGAAGCACATACGGAGCGGCAGGCTCTTTGGTGATTTTACTAATCTGGGTGTATTATTCAGTTTTAATTTTCTTATTTGGTGGTCAGGTTACTTACTATATAGCCAATTACTATGGAACTAATGTAAAACCAAAAAAATCAGCTATGCGAGTTGAGTTAAGAGCGCTTAAAGAAGAAGATGACTAATTACCTAAATACAGACCAGTCGAGTTTTAAGGAGAATATATTAGAATACAAAGCCACACTTTGATCACCTATATCTGTGAACGCATAATCAATTTGAATTCCATTATAGCGAAAACCAACTCCAAAATTAGGTTGAAACCCCATTGCGGTTCCGCCGCCTAATTGTTCTACTTCCTGAAAATTTCCTACACCACCTCGTAAAAAAACCATTTTGGTATAATTAACTTCAAAACCAACAGCTGGTGTAGCACTTAAGTTACTAGAAGAAATAAGGTCATTGGTTTGAGCAAATCTAAAATCCAGATTTACTGCAGTGGTTAATCCAAAATCTTTAGATAAATCAAAATTCTTGGCTACTCCCATTTGAAGTTTAGGAAGTGTAATTTCAGTAGTTTCTGGACGTTCTTGGTTTTGTCCTTCCACAGCATCACTAATGGTTTCAAATTCAGCCTCATTAATTGTCCAAGTATTATAAGTTGTAGTAATATCTCTTGCCATTGCGCCAAATTTCCACTTGCCTGTGCGGTATTGAATACCTACATCAAAACCAAATCCCCAAGCATCAGCAAATTCTCCTATAACTTTTCTAATTACCTTTGCATTAGCACCTAAATTCAATCCCTCAATGCCTGTTTTTCTGGAATAGGTTAGTGCAAAAGCATAATCTGCTGTAGAAAAAAGGCTGATTCGGTCGTAATCAATATTCCCTTGACTATCAATAAGCTGAGTAGTGTTCATAATGTCATCTACACCAAATCTAATCATGCTTAAGCCTACTGCTGAATTTTCATCAATGGGCATTGCTCCAGCCACGTAATTATAAGTAGCAATATTTGCAAAATAATTAGCATGCATAGCGGCAAACTGATTGTCTTCAATATGAACCAATCCAGCTGGATTCCAATAGACCGAGTTAACGTCTTCAGTTGAAGCTGTTACGGCATTAGCCATTCCAAAAGCTGCAGCATCAACACCTATATTTAAAAATTCATTAGAATATTTTCTAACACTTTGACCGTAAGTAACTATTACGAAAAGAAAGGTTAATAAAAAATACGATTTTTTCAAAGTAAAAAGATTTTGACAAATATGCTATATATTTACAATATTAAAAACTTATTTTGCATTGTATTATTGTATGAATGCAAAAATAATGTAAAAATGAAGAAACATATTCCTAACTTGATTACAAGTTTAAATTTAGTATGTGGAGGAATTGCCTGTATATTTATCCTTGATGGAGATTTTCTAATTGCTTCAATTTTGGTTTTAATTGGAATTTTCTTTGATTTCTTTGACGGATTAGCCGCAAGAATGCTTAATGTTTCTTCAGCTTTAGGTTTACAATTAGATTCTTTAGCAGATTTGGTTACTAGTGGCTTAGTACCTACCTTAGGCGTTTACTTCATGTTAAATGAATTAATTACTGAAAAACAGCCTTCTCAAATTGAATTTTACTTCCCTTATTTGGCCTTTCTCATTTTGATTGGTTCAGCTTACCGATTGGCTAAATTTAATATTGATTCGCGGCAAACCTCAGCATTTATAGGATTACCAACACCTTCAAACGCTTTATTAGTCCTATCCATTTTATTGGTTATTCGCTATCAAGAAGAATTTGTGTTTCACTCTATTATAGCCAATTCGTATTTTTTAATTTTACTCTCAATTGGTAGCCTGTTTCTGTTGAACATGGAAGTAACTTTATTTGGCTTAAAGTTTAAAAGTCTAAAGCTTCAAGAAAATTGGTACAGGTACTTCATCCTTATTTTAGCTTTAGCACTAATTGGTTTGTTTGCATATTTGGGTGTGTTTTTAAGCATTATAGCTTATATTATTTTGTCTGTTTTCATTCCTAAAGAATCAACTATTACTAAATAGCTAAACTTAAGCGATACTGGTTAGGAGTTATTCCTTCTGTTTTTTTGAAAATTCGATTAAAATAACTTGAGCTGTTGAATCCTGCAAGTTCAGCAATTTCCACTATTTTTTTGTTGGAATTTCTAATTAATTTTTTCGCAAACTTAATGCGTTCAGTATTTAAATAATCAATAGGAGTTTCTCCAAAGGTGTTTTTAAATTTCTTGTAAAAGTTAGACGTACTCATACAGGCCTTTTCAGCTAAACTATCTACGGAAATATTTTCTTTAAAGTGTTCTCTAATATACTTTACTATAAAAGCCATTCTGTTGTTATCAAATAAAGAAGAAGTCTCTTTAATTAATGTAAGTTTAGCTTTAGTTTGCAGTAATCGAACAATTAATTCTTTAATCATAATATCTAGTAGTGCATCTTTAGCTTTGTTAGTCTGAATAAAGGTATTCATTAAACGTTGAATTAAAAACTCAATGTTTGGGTCGTTGGCTAGATGGCAAGTTTGAGAGTTAAGTTGAAGGGGAATTTGTTCATCACCTAAAATTTCTGTCAAACTTTGATACATATTTACAGTTTCCTCAATTTTTTGATTATCAATACCTAAGGCTAGACATTGTGTAGGATTATTTAAAGTTGCTTCTGGAAAATCGATGATCATTTTTTTATTTGAAGGTAATACAACCGATTCACCAGGAAGAAAATCAAAACGCTTTAAATCTTCTAAATGCATGATTTTTTTGCCAGAAATCATACTTGCTAGAATAGGAAAATCAAATTTTAGGTAAACCCCCTCGGCTTTCTGATGTGTTTCATAAATATTTAGCTCTGCAAATTCAGCACCATAAACTGTTCTGTTTTCAACTAAAGTCTCAATTTTTCGAAGTGATTGATGGGTTTTTAAAAGATCTTTCACATTGTATATTTTTAAATTGATAGAATTGTACACCCTAAAAATAGAATAATTAAATTTTTTAGCAAATTAAATAGGTAGTTTTAACGTATTATAATTTTAAATCAAAAATAATGAGTTACACAAAACCAAAATTTGAAGAAAAGTACGGGAATTTTATTGGTGGAAAATTTGTCGCACCTAAAGGCGGGCAGTATTTTGAGAATACTTCCCCAACAAACAATCAACTAATTGCGAAATATCCGCGGTCTCAAAAAGAAGACGTTGATATGGCTATAGATGCCGCGTGGGAAGCCTTCGTATCCTGGGGAAAAACATCAGCGACAGAACGTGCTTCTGTTCTTAACAAAATAGCGGATAAACTGGAAGAAAAATTGGAAGAATTTGCAGCCATTGAAACCTACGATAATGGTAAGCCAATTCGCGAAACTGTAAATGCAGATATACCTTTAGCGGTAGATCATTTTAGGTATTTTGCCGGTGTAATTAGAGCTGAAGAAGGCTCAGCTACTGAACTAAACGAACATACTGTTTCGTTAATCATCAAAGAACCGCTTGGAGTTGTAGCACAGATTATTCCATGGAACTTTCCGCTGTTAATGTTTGCATGGAAAGTTGCTCCCGCATTAGCAGCAGGAAATTGTATTGTACTTAAACCCGCAGAACAAACCCCCAGCTCAGTTACTTTTTTCGTAGAAGTGATGAGTGAGATTATTCCAGCAGGTGTGTTAAATATTGTTCATGGATTCGGCCCAGAGGCAGGAAAGCCATTGGCATCAAGTTCTAGAGTGAAAAAAGTTGCTTTCACCGGAGAAACAACAACGGGACAATTAATTATGCAATATGCATCTAAAAACCTTAATCCAGTTACGATGGAGTTAGGTGGTAAATCGCCTAATATTTTCTTTAATTCTGTAATGGATCATGACGATGATTTCTTAGACAAGTGTATTGAAGGAGCAGTTTTATTTGCCTTCAATCAAGGAGAGGTATGTACGTGTCCATCTCGAATTTTGGTTCAAGAAGATATCTACGAAGCATTTATGGAACGCGTAATTAAACGCACAAAAGCCATTACACAAGGAGATCCTTTTGATATGAATACACAAGTTGGCGCTCAAGCTTCTAATGACCAATTTGAAAAGATTCTTTCCTATATCAAAATAGGTAAGGAAGAAGGAGCTGAGGTGTTAGCAGGTGGCGAGGCTTATAAAGCTAGTGGTGAGTATGAAGAAGGATTTTATGTTCAACCTACTATTCTGAAAGGACACAACAAAATGCGTGTTTTCCAAGAAGAAATTTTTGGTCCTGTAGTTTCAGTTTGTACCTTTAAAGATGAAAAAGAAGCTTTAGAAATTGCTAACGATACCCTTTATGGTTTAGGGGCAGGAGTTTGGACGCGAGATGCACACCAATTGTATCAAATTCCAAGAGCGATAGAAGCCGGTAGAGTTTGGGTGAATTGCTATCACGATTATCCAGCGCATGCGCCATTTGGTGGGTACAAAAAGTCTGGTTTTGGAAGAGAAAATCATTTAATGATGCTTGGCCATTACAGACAAACCAAGAACATGCTCATTTCTTATGATAAGAATAAATTAGGATTCTTTTAGACACGAATTATGGAAGTAAAAAAAGTTGACATAACAGAAAATGCAGAAGAACTAGTTCATCAACTTAAGCAAAAGCACGGAGAAGTCATTTTTCATCAAAGCGGCGGTTGCTGCGATGGATCTTCTCCTATGCTTCTTCCTAAAGATGACTTTTACATGGATGATTCAGATATTCATCTAGGAAGCATTGCAGGAGTTGATTTTTACATGAACGAAGCGCAATACGAATACTGGAAACATACGCATTTAACGATCGATGTGACTTCTGGTAGAGGCTCAAGTTTTTCGCTTGAAATTCCGGAAGGTTACCGCTTTATCGTACATTCCAGGTTATTTACTGAAGAAGAGAAACAAGCTATAAAAGGGGAGAAATAATGCTTCCCTTTTTTTATTTTTGAAAATCTAAAACACAATCTAGTTCACTCATAAAATACAATTCTGGGTAAACGTAATAATCGTTTATTTCATCGTATAATTCACTTCTAAAGATAAAATCTAATTGATATTTTTTTGATTGTAATGAAGCAATATATACTTCTGATGATTGTAATTGCTGGAGATTATTTTGGTCAATTAAAAAGAAACCACGATTTGTAATGTTGGAATAATCGGCTTCCTTTTGGTTAACAAACCCGCAAACTTTTTCGCCAAATTGAGGAAGGCTAACGTAGTTTCCGTTTTTTAATCGAAACGTAATTCGCGAGTCATTTCCAATACAAATTGGATTTAAGTTTTCTTCAGCATCTTCTGTAATCTCAAGGTATAGGATAACATTACCTTTGTTATAAATTAAGCTAAAATCTATTACTCTTCCGCGTAAGGGAGTTGTCCATTCTTCAACCATTACAGGTTCTGTTTGAATAAACTCAATTTCTTCATTTTTATTTTGATTATAAGCTAAATAGATGCACTCATTTTCTTGACCTACATAAACATCTTTTTGTTCGGTATTTTCTTCTTGGGCAAAACAAATTAAGCCACTTAAGTGAAGAAAAAATACGCCTATTAGAAATTGTTTTTTCATAAAGTAAAACTAGTCTTGAACTATAATTTTAGGATTAACAACACAATCTAATTGGTTAATAAAGAACCTTGAAGGATACAATTCTTGGTTTGTTTGTTCATTATAAAGACTTGACTTCATGATAAAACTGAAATTAAGTTCTTTAGAAGAAAAATTAATAAAAAGCACCTCATGATTCTTTAAGTTTTCAAATTTATCTTCAGCGATTAAAAAAGAGGCCATGTTTTTAACGTTAACAAACCCCTTTTCTGAAGAAGGAATTTCATAACCACAAAGCTTTGCTCCAATTTGAGGAAGAATAATTTTATCACCATTACTTAAACTAAGTTCTAACTCAGCGCCTTTACCGATACAGACAGGGAGCAGCTTTTCTTTAGCATCTTTATAAATTTCAACATTTAAAATCACTAAGCCTTTAGTATTAAAGAGGCTAAAATCAACAATACGACCTTTTTGCTCGGTCTGAAAATTTTCTACCATAGTAGGCTCAGTTCTGAGTTCTGCAATATGCTTTTTACTTCCTAATTTCACTTCTGAGTACTTGCAATCGCTTTCTTGTGCAAATAGTTGAACCATAAAAAACAGCAGTAATAATGGGTATATTTTTTTCATTAACTAATTCTTTTGCAAAGGATTACTATTTTTGTATTTTGAGATGTGGTAAAAAAAACGAAATTTTCACCACCTTCTTCAATTTTGAATTTATTTATCAATTCCTTAACTAAAGTAGGAAAATTTTTTTTCACTACATTTAATTTCATAGATTTTAAACGCTTTTTAACGAGCTTTGTTTTATAAGGTACTATTTCACTGATTTCAAATACCTTGCCAGAAAAATTTTCGATGTGTTTATCACTTGTGTATAGGTGGGTATTTATATCAAGTTTTTTTAATTTAAAACGCCTACTTACCAAATTAAATAAACCTGATTTCATTATTGAGCTCATAGGTTCATAAAGGTACTTTTGTGGTGGTGAAAAGATAGATTCTGCCTTATCTTCTAAAGTGAAATTTCCTTCAAAAGTCATTTCTGAAGTTCCGTTAAAGTCGATGCATTTTATCTTTGTTTCATTAGTTTGCAAGGCTTCAAAATCTATGATCCACAGTAATTCTTTTACTTCGTTTTTTACTGAAACAATATGTATTTCAACTACGTTAGAAAGCTGTTTTAAGCCTAGTTTTAAATCTAAAATAGGACTTGTTTTAATCAGTAAATTTTTAGTTTTTGAAGCTATTAAAGACCAATTTTCAATTAGGTCGGGGCTACAATCTTTCAGTTGAAACACTTTTCTTTTTTGTTCATTTCTTCGAGAAGGATCTACGTAAATACAATCTACTTTTTTAGTTAAATACTTCAAGAAATCAATACTGTTCTGATTTAAAAAATCAATATTAGATTGCATCATTAATGCTGAATTATACTTTGCCAGCTTAGATAATTCGGCATTATGCTCTATATGAAAAACCTTCTTAAACTTTTTGGACAAATAATAAGCGTCAACACCAAACCCTCCCGTTAAGTCAATGATAGAATCACCTTGCAAAAGTTTTGATTTATAATTAGCAGTAATTTCTGATGAAGTTTGGGCTAAGTTAATTAGTGGCGGAAACATAATTTTTTGGTTTTCAATCCAACTAGGCAATTTTTTTTTAAGACGCTTTCTTGCCTCAATTTGATTGACTAAAAATTCAATACTGACCTCCTCAAAGGGGCAGCCTTTCAGTACTAATTTATTTATATCTTGATTTAAATTATCAGCAATGTATTTTCTGATTTTTTCAGCTATTTCATTCATATATTTACTTCATAAAGCAGGTTATAGATTTGCTAAAGCAAGTTTGCTTTAAATCTGTTAAATCTGATGGTATAAGACTCCTATAAGCTGTATTAAAAATACTTCTCTTAGATCGTTTGTTCTGTTTAATCATTTGTTGATAAGAGATTATAAAAGTAGCTTCATTATTTACTAATTTAAAACCTTTAGTGTTCAATAAATAGGTTGAAACTCGGATATTTTTTATTATAAATTCATTTGTTTTATTATAAAAATCGATTTCTTTAAACCAACATTTTCGTTTAAGTATTTAGTTTTTAGAAGAAAATTCAACAAGTCAATTAATTTATAAAATTCTTTTTGATTTCAAGTCTATCTAAAATCATAGCTGTTTAGGATAGCTCAATAAAATTCAGGAGAACTTTTTTAGTTGGATATGTTTTATTTTCGATTGTAATTTTCATTGATGATGAGATCTTTAATGATTACCCACTTACCGCTTAACCAAAATTTCTATTTCATTTATAACTTTAGACGCTAATTGATTGGCTTCTTCTTGCGAGGGAGCTTCGGTGTAAATGCGTATAATAGGTTCGGTATTTGATTTTCTTAAATGCACCCATTTTTTCTCAAAATCGATTTTTACTCCATCAATTGTATTAACCTCCTCATTTTTATAGTTATCTTTCATTTGAAGCAATAATTGGTCAACATCAATTTCAGGTGTTAGCTGAATTTTTTCTTTTGCCATAAAATAACTGGGGTAAGTTGCTTTTAATGCAGAGACTTTTATTTGCTTTTCAGCTAAAAGAGACAAAAATAAAGCTAAGCCAATTAGGCTATCTCGACCATAATGTAGTTTTGGGTCAATAATTCCACCATTTCCTTCCCCGCCAATAACTGCGTTTACTTCTTTCATTTTAGCTACAACATTCACTTCTCCAACGGCGCTAGCAAAATATTGACCACCGTGTTTTTCTGTGACGTCTCGTAATGCTCTAGTGGAGGATAAATTACTAACTGTGTTCCCTTTTTCTTTACTTAGTACATAATCTGCTACACTTACTAAGGTGTATTCTTCGCCAAACATTTTTCCATTTTCATCCATAAAAGCCAAGCGGTCAACGTCTGGATCAACAGTAACGCCAAGGTCTGCTTTTTCATCAAGTACCAATTTTGCTAATTCGCCAAGGTGTTTTTCTAAAGGCTCTGGATTGTGTGGAAAGTGTCCGGTAGGTTTGCAATACAATTCAACAACTTCAACGCCTAATGCTTTTAAGAGAGGAGGAATGCTAATACCTCCTGTAGAATTTACCCCATCAAAAACAACTTTTAAATTTGCTTTTTTTACTGCTTGTTTGTTTACTAGCGGATGTGCTAAAACTTGCTCAATGTGAAAATCAATATAAGTGTTGTTTTTTAAAATTTTACCTAAATCATCTACTTGAGCAAATTCGAAGTCTTCATTTTCAGCCAATTCCAAAATTATATTTCCATCTTCAGCATTTAGGAACTCACCTTTTTTATTTAATAATTTCAAAGCATTCCACTCTTTAGGGTTATGGCTTGCCGTTAAAATAATACCTCCATTTGCTTTTTCGTTAGTAACTGCAACTTCAACCGTTGGCGTTGTAGAAAGTCCTAAATCAATAACCTCAATACCTAGGCCTACCAAACTTTGCATTACTAAACTTTGAATCATTTCTCCTGAAATTCTTGCATCTCTTCCTACAACTACCTTAGGTTTTTGCTTAGTTTTAGTCTTGAGCCACGTGCCATAAGCTGAGGCAAATTTTACAGCATCAACTGGAGTTAAGTTTTCTTTGGTTTTTCCTCCTATAGTTCCTCTAATTCCTGAAATGGATTTTATTAATGTCATGTGCAATTGATTTTAAAAGTGTAAATATAAGTTTTCATTGTTTTATATAAAATTTTAATCGATTTTTCCTTTTATTAATTATTTTAGACCAATGAATTATTTAGCGCACATATACTTATCTGGAAATAATGAGGACTTGAAGATTGGTAACTTTATAGCTGATTTTTTAAAGCCTAAAGAAGTATTTGTCCTTCCCAAATTACAACAGGAAGGCGTTAAATTGCATCATAAAATTGATAGATTTACCGATACTCACAAAGAAGTAAGAGCGGTTAGAACTATTTTTTTTGATGAGTTTAGACACTATAGTGCCGTATTAGTTGATGTAATATTTGATTATTATTTAGCTAAAAATTGGGCAGATTACCATGACACCCCATTAACAATATATGCACAGAATTTTTACCAACTACTTTTAACTAGAAAAAGTAACTTACCTTCAAGTGTACAAGAAGTAATTCCTTTTATAACTAAAGGCGACTGGCTGTCTAGTTACGCACATTTGGATGGATTAACAAGAATACTAAAGCAAATGAATAAGCGCACCAAAAATGCTACTGCCTTACATTCGTGCATTACTACCTTAACTACTAATGATGAATTTATTGCTCATCAGTTTAGGTCTTTTTTTAGGGATTTAAAAGAATATTCTGCTCAGGAAATCAAGCAAATTAGAAACTAACTGAAAATTTGAAGTAACATCCAGGACAAACATAAACCAAAGGTACTTAATGCCACTTTCTTTAGTTCTGGATCAAGTTCTTTTGCAACGGTATTTTTATGAACCTTGATTAGATGGGTAAAAAATGGAATAACAAATAGAAAAGGAAGTAGATCTGAAATTTTTTTAGCCTCAATACCAATAGTTAACAGCGAAAAAAACAATCCAAGAAGGATTAAAAGGCTGTGATAAACTTTTGCTTTTTTTATTCCCATTTGAACTACTAAAGTGAGTTTGTTTGAATTTTTATCTCCTACTAAATCACGCATATTGTTTAAGTTAAGCACAGCCGTACTTAATAACCCTATACCAATTCCTGGAAAAACTATTTTAATGTTAATAAGTTTTGTGTATAAAAAATAAGACCCAATTACACTAACCAAACCAAAAAATAGAAACACAAATAAATCGCCAAACCCTTTGTAGCCATAAGCCGAATTACCAACAGTATAATTGATTGCAGCTACAATAGCTATAATTCCTAGTATCAGAAATAAAATTGAATAGAAAAAATTTTCACTACCAAAAGCTTGGTAAATTAAGGCTAAAGCTAACAAAAAAGCAATTGCAGCATTGATAATGATTCCTTTTTTTAGCTCTTTATCGGTTAACAAGCCTGATTGCAAGGCTCTTTTTGGTCCTGTTCTTTCATTATTGTCGGTACCTTTTACACCATCGCCATAGTCGTTGGCGAAATTAGATAAGATTTGTAAGGCTAATGTGGTTAATATAGCTAACCAAAAAATAAGATTATTCCATTGCGGGGTAGCATACACAAAAGCACTACTCATTAAAATACCAGCTACAGATAGTGGCAGGGTTCTTAACCTAGCTGCATTGACCCAAGCTTTAATTTTTTTCATTAAATTCCTGTGTAGTTTTGTGGTGTAATCTGCATTAATTCTTCTTTTACAGCATCATTAATTGCTAACGATGAAATAAAAGCATGCATACTTTCTTTAGTTATTTTAGTATTGGTTCTAGTCAAATCTTTTAAGGCTTCATATGGGTTGGGATAAGCTTCCCTTCGCAGAATAGTTTGAATAGCTTCAGCTACAACAGCCCACTGATTTTCTAGGTCCGTGTTTAATTTATCTTCGTTTAATAAAAGTTTATTTAAGCCTTTTAAAGTAGATTGAAAAGCAATTAAAGTGTGACCAATTGGCACACCTATGTTTCTTAGTACAGTTGAATCGGTTAAATCTCTCTGCAACCTACTAATAGGTAATTTACTTGATAAGTGTTCAAAATTTGCATTGGCAATGCCTATATTTCCTTCTGAATTTTCAAAATCAATAGGGTTTACTTTATGCGGCATTGCAGAAGACCCTATTTCTCCTTTTTTTATTTTTTGTTTGAAATAATCCATAGAAACATAAGACCAAATATCTTTATTGAGGTCGTTTATAACGTTGTTTATTCGTTTTAATCCGTCAAAAAGTGCGGCTAAATGATCGTAATGTTCAATTTGTGTAGTAGGGAAGGAGTGGTAAAGCCCTAGGCGGTCTTCAACAAATTTATTTCCAAAAGCTTTCCAATTTATTTTAGGATAAGCCACATGGTGCGCATTATAATTTCCAGTTGCTCCTCCAAATTTAGCAGCAAAAGGAATTTGCAAAACTAATTTAATTTGTTCATCAAGACGCTGTACAAAAACTCCAATTTCTTTTCCTAACCGTGTTGGAGAGGCCGGTTGACCATGAGTTCTAGCTAACATAGGAACATCTTTCCATTCATTTTGAAGTGTTTGAAGCTGGTCTTTTAACTCTTCTAAAACTGGCATATAGACTTCTTCAAAAGCAACCTTTAATGACAACGGAACGGCTGTGTTGTTGATGTCTTGAGAAGTTAAACCAAAATGAATAAATTCTTTAAACTCCTGCAAGCCAAGTTCGTCAAATTTGGATTTTATAAAGTATTCAACAGCTTTTACATCGTGATTAGTAACCTTTTCTATGTCCTTAATTTTACTTGCATCTTCAATACTAAAATTGCTATAAATTTTCCTCAATTTAGGAAAAAACGAAGAATCAACTTTTGCTAATTGAGGAAGCGGAATTTCACAGAGCTGAATAAAATATTCAATTTCTACAAGCACTCGATATTTAATCAAACCAAATTCACTTAAGTAAGGAATTAGCTTTTCAGTTTTATTGTGATATCTTCCGTCTATGGGTGAAATACTGAGTAAAGTGTTCATTGTCTTTAATTAAAGGTATGTGTTGATTAAATGTTTTTGTAATTCCTGCATTCCGGTTGAAGCATTTTTTTCAAGAATAGTTAGGTTATTTTGTTTACTAATACTAGGATTTGGATCAATAAAGTAAATTGGAGTTTCTTGAGAAATAAAATCAATCAAACCAGCAGCGGGATAAACTTGCATTGAGGTTCCTATAATCAGTAAAATATCTGCTTGAGAAACAATTTGCATGGCTTTTTCCATCATAGGTACCGCTTCTCCAAACCAAACAACAAAGGGTCTTAACTGATTACCGTCTGGAGCAAGGTCGCCTAAATTTAGCTCTTTATCCCAATCTATAACAAGGTTCTCGTTGGCTATGCTTCTTACCTTCATTAATTCGCCATGAAGATGAGTTACATTAGAGCTTCCGGCACGTTCGTGAAGATCATCAACATTTTGAGTTACTATTTCAACCTTAAAGTGTTTTTCTAAATCGGCTAATAGTTGATGAGCTAAATTAGGTTTTACATTTTTAAGCTGCCTCCTTCTTTGGTTATAAAAATCTAAAACTAATTGAGGGTTACTTGCAAAACCTTCTGGTGTAGCAACTTCTATAACGTCATGGCCTTCCCATAGTCCGTTATCGTCTCTAAAAGTTTTTACTCCACTTTCTGCACTCACACCCGCTCCTGTAAGAACAACTAATTTTTTCATTTTACCTATTTACAGCTCTATATTCTTCATAGCAGCCACTTATGGCGTCTAACACCTGTAAGTCGTTGGCTGTTTTTATAAAATCTTTTGAAAAATCACATCGTTTTAAAATATTTTCAATGTCTTCTTTAGCCAAACCTAGGATTGCTCCAAGTGTTTTTCGGTCAAACTTATCTTGTAAAATATTTCTAATTTCATCATCTGCTTTCATTTGTCTTAATTTACGCATTTCGTTGCCTTTTTTTCCAAAGGCATTATAGAGTAAATCGGCGGGATTAAAAACAGCATCTAATGTTTTTGAAAAAGAAGTTTTTTGGTAACCACCTCCCTCATACGCATAATCTAGACCAGATATACTGTATCTATAATTTTCATAAATAGGTATATTTTTTGCGTCAATTTCTAAAAACCCGGTAAGCCTTAGTTCTCTAACTGTTACTTCTTCAAGAGCAATAGAGGCTTCAGTCATTTTAATTTTAACGTCGCCAAACTTAGTCCAGTCTTCGGTTACTTTAACTTGAATGGATTTAAAGCCTAAATAAGAAAAATAGAGTGTATCATTAACCGATGCCATTAAGGTAAATTCACCTTCTTGGTCAGATATACTTCCTTGAACCCTTGAGGTGTTTACAATATTAACATTACTTAATGGAAGGTCGTTAGCCGCATTTAAAACTTTACCGCTTATTATTTCCAAGTTGGGCTTAGGAGAATCCAGTTTGATTTCAGTACTGTCCTGAGCCCAAATGAAAATGGGAAAGATGAATAGTAGAAAGAAAAATTTGTTAATCATAGATGCGCTAAAATAGTTAATTATCTAATGATAGTATGTTTTTTCTTAAAGATATCAATAATCTTTCCTTAAGTTATTGATTATGAGTTTTTAGCTCTTCTTCTAGCAAATGATTTAGATTTGCTATTGTTTTTTTGTCCTGATTTAAAACCACTTGGTTTTCCTTTTCTGTGACCGCCTCCGCTGCCACTCCGACTTCTATTCCGATCTCCACGACCGCGACCGCCTCCTTTCGATTTCTTCTCAGTAATTTCAACACTCACTTTTCTTCCGTTAAGTTCCAAGTTATTTAAAATTTCTAAAACGGTATCTGTTTTTGACTTATCTACATTAAAAAATGAAAATGTATCCATAACATCTACTTTTCCAACATCGTCTCTACCAAAATCTAAAGCTTCTTTAAGGAAGTCTTTTAATTGCATCCAATCTAAACCATCTTTTCTGCCTAAATTGATGAAAAATCTGTTTTCATTACCAAAGTCTGCTCTTCCTTTTCCTTGAAAATCTTTTTCTGATGCTGAAGGAGTTCTTAATTCATTCTGTTTTTTGTAGTACGAATTAAATCGATCAAATTCTACACTAAAAAATTTCTTAATTAAATCTTCTTTAGATAATTCTGCTAGCTGTTCTTCTAATTGTGGTAAGAATGTATCAATATCTTTACTAGCTTCGTTGGTTGCAATTTTGCCCGCTAAATAAAACAATTGTTTCTTACATATTTCATCGCCAGTAGGAATTTCATCCTCAACAAACTTCTGACCTATAATTTTCTCAATTTGTTTAATTTTCCTCAATTCACCTTTTGTTACAATAACAAGTGATTTCCCTGTTTTACCAGCTCTTCCTGTTCTTCCGCTTCGGTGTGTGTAGGTTTCAATTTCGTCAGGTAATTGGTAGTTAATTACGTGTGTGATATCATCTACGTCGATACCTCGAGCAGCTACATCTGTGGCTACTAGCATTTGAACTTGTTTATTTCTAAACGATTTCATCACTAAATCACGTTGTTGCTGACTTAAATCGCCATGCAAAGCGGCTGCGCTATAGCCGTCTTCTATTAATTTTTCAGCTACTTTTTGAGTGTCTCTTTTTGTTCTACAAAACACAGCAGCGTAAATATCTGGATTTACATCAACAAGGCGTTTTAAGGCAGGATAGCGGTCTCTACCACCCACTAAAAAATACTCATGTGAAACGTTTTTGGTACTCACATTTTTTCTGCCCACGGTAATTTCTTGTGGGGTTTTCATAAAATCTTTAGCAATTTGTGCTACCTCTTTGGGCATTGTTGCACTAAAAAGCCATGTTTTTCGGTCTTTAGGGGTGTTTTTTAAGATGTCTTGAATATCTTCATAAAACCCCATATTTAACATTTCGTCGGCCTCGTCTAAAACACATACATCAATCTCAGTAATATCAATCATTCTGCGACTAATCATGTCTTTCATTCTTCCGGGTGTAGCTACAATAATGTGTGCTCCGCGATTAATTTGTCTTTCTTGGTCGCTAATGCTTGCCCCGCCATAAATGGCCACCGTTTTCATACCTCCAATAAATTGGCTGTATTTTTCAATCTCATTGGTAATTTGTAAACACAATTCTCTGGTAGGAGATAAAATTAATCCTTGTGTCTTCTTTTTCCCGAGGTCAATTTGTTGAATAAGTGGAAAGCCAAAAGCAGCTGTTTTTCCAGTTCCTGTTTGTGCAAGTGCAACTAAATCTGTTTCTTCTTGAAGCAATACTGGAATGGCTTGCTGCTGAACTTCACTTGGCGACTCAAAACCCATTTGTTGAATTGCTTTCAACAAGTCTTGGCTTAAGCCTAAATTTTCAAAATTTGTCATATAATTATTAAAATAGGTGCAAAGGTACGTTTAATAAATGACAATAACTGTTTTTACTTGTTTTTTAAATAGCTGAATACGAAAGCTTTAATTAATTTTGAATTGATTAAGGCTCTCTAAAAAGTGTTCATGCATCAAATCTGAATAATCTAAATGTGTTACTACACGCAATTTACCTTCTCCCATTTCGCTTATTCGAATTTGGCATGCTTCTAAATGCGAAACAAATTTTTCTGTTTGATTTTTATCCTTAATATAAAAAATAACGATATTAGTTTCAACAGAATCAACTTTTTCAATGTAGTCTAATTTGTTCAGTAAAGCTTCAATTTCTATGGCTTTTTTGTGGTCTTCTTCTAAACTTTGCATTTGATTTTGCAGGGCGTACAATCCAGCGGCTGCCATGAATCCAACTTGCCGCATACCTCCTCCTAGAACTTTTCGTACACGCATAGCGTTTTTCATGATTTCTTTTTTGCCTACTAAAACAGTGCCCATTGGCGCACCAAGTCCTTTAGATAAGCAGATTGTAATGGTATCAAAAAGTTTCCCAAAATCCTTGGGGTCTTGTTTTTTATAAACTAACGCGTTGGCTATTCTTGCTCCGTCTAAATGTAAGCCTAACTCATGTTTATTGCATAGCGCTCTAATGGGTTGAATTTCTGATAAATTATAACATGCACCACCTCCTTTATTTGTGGTGTTTTCTAAACAAACTAGGCTTGTTTTCGGACTATGATAAAAATCGGGTGGATTGATGGCTTGTTCAATCTGTTGTGCGTTAATTTTCCCTCGGTTCCCTTGAATTAATTTACAGGAAACTCCAGAATTAAAAGAAACGCCTCCCCCTTCATAATTGTAAACATGCCCATAATGATCGCAAATTAGCTGCTCGGCGGGTTGGGTATGAAGTTTTATGGCCGCTTGATTGGCCATGCTTCCGGTGGGAAAATAAAGCGCTTCATCCATTCCAAATAAATTAGCTACGTAATTTTCTAAGGCATTTGCTGATGGGTCTTCTTTGTAAACATCATCGCCTACTTTGGCATTCAAAATAGCCTCCATCATTCCTGGTGTTGGCTTTGTTACGGTATCACTTCGTAAATCTATTGTTTCTTTCATAGCGGTAAAAATATTAAAAAAAATAACCCTTAATTAATGATCATCAAATTTCTTCAAAAGCACACACGCATTTACATCGCCAAAGCCAAAACTTGCCTTTGCTAGGTAAGTAAGTTTTCTTTCAATTGTTCTTAAAGGAATAGGTTTTTTTCCAATTAACTTTTCAATTTTAGGGTGAATGTCTTCAGCATTTCGGTTACCAAATACAAAGCCTTTATTAAGTTGAAGTATTGATGCTACCAACTCCATACTTCCAGAGGCAGCTAACCCATGCCCAATATGTGATTTAAGCGAATTTATTAAAGGGAAATTAGTGGGTTTACCTAAGGCATGATACCAGTTTTCGATTTCAGTTGAGTCCATGGCTGTGGCTGTTAAATGGCCATTAATTGTATCAATTGCTGAACTTTTTAGCTTAGCATTTTTCAAAGCTTTTTGAATGCAATTCACCACTGCTTTGCTGTTTGGTGCGGTCATACTTCCTCCATTTCGTTGACCTCCAGAATTAATTTGACCGCCAAGAATTTCAGCTAAAATAGGCGCGTTTCTTTTTTTTGCATTGGTTAATGATTCAATGACATAAGCTCCAGCTCCGCTACTTGGCACAAAACCAGCAGCCGTTTCACTAAAAGGTCTAGAAGCACTTTCAGGCGAACTGTTATACTGATGCGGTAAAATTCTCAAGGCATCAAAGCCACCCCAAACATAGGGCCCGGAGTCGCTACAACTTCCTGCAAGCATAATTTCTGCTTGTCCGTGTTTAATTCGTTCATAAGCCATTAATAAAGACTCAGTGCCAGTAGTACAAGCTGAAGAATTAGTGCTTACTTGATTTCCACAACCTAATTTTCCGCCTAAAAAAGCAGAAATGCCACTCGCCATAGTTTGCACTACGCTGGTACTTCCTAAGCGTCTTACTTGTTTATTTTCAATTAAATCGAAAGCTTCTTTTAGTTTATCTACACCTAGAATTCCTGTACCAAATAAAACACCTGCTTCTTCAAGATAGGCTTCTGAAGAACTGTCAAGACCAGCATTTTTCCAGGCTTCTAATCCTGCAATGACCCCATAAATCAATCCGTTTGCTTTTAAGCCTCTCTGTTCTAAATGACTGAAACTTTGGTTGAGAAGTGTTTTTGAAATTTCAGGCTGACCAGCAATTTGGCATGAAAAGTTTAATTGACGAAGTCGTTCTTGAAATTGAATTCCGTTTTTTTGATTTTTTAGAGCTTCGCAAAAATTGTCAATTCCTATTGCATTTGGAGCAACAATGCCAAGTCCTGTAATTACAACTCTATTCATGATTGCTCTTTTCTAGTTGAAACATCCCTGAAAGTTTACCTTGCACAGCTACTTCATTGGATGAATTAAGTAATTTGAAGCTTACTTTTAATTTCTGAAACCTGAAATAAATTTTTTTGGCTTCAACGTGAACTTTTTCTCCTGGAGGAATACTTTTTAAAAAATCTACTTCAGCCGAAGTGAAAGCAATTTTAGGGCTTGTGTGTTGACTTTCTGAAGTTTCAGCAGTAAGCAAAAATATTCCAAAAGCAACGAGTCCAATTTGAGCGGCACATTCAGTAAGTAAAACCCCAGGCGTTACTGGGTTTGAAGGAAAATGATGTGCGTAATATTCGGCTTCAACTGGAAATGAATAACTCCCTTTAATTTTATTTGTAGTAAGCGTTTCAATTTCATCAATAAACAAAAAACCTTTCCCGTAGGGCATTTTAGAAATAATAGCTGTGTGCAAATTCATGAGGATAAAACTACTGATAATATTTTTTATAAATGTTAATTTTAATCTTATATAAATCAAAATAATCTTTAGTAAATTCGCAAAAATAATTTAAAAGTAATTTATGCGTATAGGTTTTAATTTGCTGCTGTTGTTGTTAATGTTCTCTTTTTTTTGGCGTTGTTCGGTGATTATGAAGCCTACTGAAGAATTAAATAGCAAAGCAGACGCCTACATTAGTCAAGGAAAAGTTGATTTGGCCATTCCATTGGTTAAGAAATCGGCTAAACGAGGAAATGCCGAAGCCCAATATAATCTGGGTTATTGTTACGAAAAAGGAGTAGGCGTAGAGATAAATCAAGATAAAGCTTATAAATGGTATGAAAAATCGGCTGTTCAAAATTATACGGATGCTGAATATGCCCTGATGATGATTTATGCTGAAGGTAGAGGAGTTGAAAAGGATGAGGGCAGGGCTTTTGATTTTGCCTTGAGGTGTGCAAGAAAAAACGACCCCACTTGTATGTTTAATGTAATTGGTTCTTACCAAGAAGGAATAGGAGTGGAGGCAGATACAATAAAAATGATGGATTGGGCATTTAAATTAGCCAAGTTGCCCAATCCTAAAAATTTGTACCAAAGTGGAAAAATCACTTCTAGTAGATTACAAATAGCTCACATGTACACTAATGGAAATAAGTTAGAAAAAGACAATTATAAAGCTTATATTTGGTATCTAATTTATAACGAAAATAAACGCGATATAGGCGTCCTTCAACAAGAACAAATTATAGAAAGAATCAAAGCTCTTGAAGAAAAACTTTCTGAAAACCAATTACAACAAGCAAAAAATGATGCTGAAGCATTAATTAATCGTCCACTTAATAATGTAAGAAACTTATATCACGTTGAAGATCACCAATTTTAGTCTAGATTTTTAAGCAAATAGCTGACTCAATTTATAATTTAGCTTTTGCTTTCAATTAATTAGCGAGCATACAGATAAATTCCGTTTCTAAGATTTTTCAAATGTGTTAATAAACCACTTAATTAACTTCCAAAGTTTATCTTTGTCAAAAAAAAATAAAAATGAAAAAGAAGGTCACACCTTATAAAGATTCAACGCTTAAAAAAAAGCAACAAGTTGAGCAAATGTTTGATACTATATCTGAAAACTATGATGGACTTAACCGTGTGATTTCTTTAGGAACCGACCAATCTTGGCGAAGAAAAGTAATTCAATTAGTAAAAGATACCGGCGCCAAACATATTTTAGACGTAGCTACTGGTACAGGAGATTTAGCTATAGCGATGGCTCATAAGGAGGTAGATAAAATAATTGGTCTAGATATTTCAAAAGGAATGCTTTCAGTAGGAGCAAAAAAAATAGCTAAGAAAAACCTGAGTGATAAAATTGAAATGGTTCAAGCTGATTCTGAAGATATGCCTTATAAAGACAATACTTTTGACGCTATTACTGTGGCTTTTGGTGTGAGAAATTTTGAGCATCTTGAAAAGGGACTTTCAGAAATAAAACGCGTTTTAAAACCCAACGGATTATTTGTGGTTTTGGAAACTTCTGTGCCTACTAAGTTTCCTTTTAAGCAAGGCTATAAACTCTATTCTAATTTTATTTTGCCTGGATTAGGTAAGCTGTTCTCTAAAGATAAAGATGCTTACGGATATTTAAGTGAGAGTGCTCAAGAGTTTCCATTTGGTGAAGAGTTTCAAGAAATACTTAATGATATAGGCTTTTCAGGAACTCAATTTTTTCCTCAAACTTTTGGAGTGGCTACTATTTACGTTGCAACTAAATAATACAATTTATCCAAAATATTGCCGTTAAAGAAGGCAAATGAAGTATTAATTAAATACTTTGATTATTTTTGCCGACTTATGAAAATTAGTATGAAGAGAATTGTATTCATTTTAGGTTTCTTATTTTTTTACCAAGGCTTGTTTGCTCAAGGTTTTTTTAATCGAGAACGAATCATAAACTTAGAAAACTTTGATAAAAAAAGATGGTCTTGGGGATATTACTTGGGAATGAATTTTTATGATTTTCAATTTCAATATGAATTAAATCGTGATGAAATTGAATCCGAACGTAACATGGGATTCAATATTGGTTTGATTGGAAATTTACGATTAAATGACTACATAGATTTACGCTTAGAGCCAGGAATTGTATTTGCAAATAGAAACTTGAATTTTCCAGGATTTGATGAACGAAGATTTAGCTTTAGAGAAGTTGAAGCAAATTATATTCACGTACCTTTATTACTTAAATTTTCTACCAAACGATTAAACAACTTTAAACCTTTTGTAGTTGGCGGTGTTGCTGTAGCTCATAACTTATCTAGTAATGAAGATAACCCAAGCGATAATTCAGCTGGACAGTTTAGAATGAAGGACTGGTCAACTTTCTTAGAGGTAGGTTTTGGTATTGATTTTTATCTTGATTATTTCAAATTTAGTCCCTCTATTCGTGGCGTATTTGGAATGACCGACGAAATTGTTCCGGATAATAACCCAAATTCACCATGGACAGGCAACATTAGCAGAATGGAAACAAGAGGAGTTTTTCTAAACTTAACTTTTCAATAAAAAAAGCAGACCTGTAAGCCGGATTCTGTATTTCAACACATTGAAACCCTTATCATTTATCTAGACTTTTTGTTGCCAAAAAGCTCAAACTACCTACCCTCCAAGATTGGCCGCACAAACCTCAAGCCTTGGTTTACATGGTATTTCACCGCATAGAGTTTACCTGATTTCACTACAGCTTAACCTGTACATTCTTTCTGCTGCACTTGTCCTATTCTTGCAATAAGCAAAAATGACGGGTGTTACCCGCTATGCCGTGCTATGGTGTCCGGACTTTCCTCTTTTTGATAGATTCAAAAAGCGATAAGGCGGTCTGCTATGCAAAAATAAGTCTATTTCTTTGTTTGCTTGTTAGGTTTCTATTTTTTATTCCAAGAATTTTAATTTGATATCACGTAAATTAAATTAAGAATTTCTTAATCTCTTATTTGATGAATGAATGACTCTTACCTTTGTAGAAAAAAATTGAGAGAGGATATTATACAACATATTGAAGCACAAAAATCAAAAGCTTCTTTTTTATACCTAATTAAATCAAAAACTGAAACTTTTACGGAGACTCTTTTTGCAACCTTATTTGATAAGAGTGTGGATGTCAATGAATACATGCATATACTTGAGTTAGAATTTAAAAGTTTGGCCGATTTAGTCTGTGAGCGAAAGTTTGACCCCTGTAGAGAACGCTGGACAGAATACATGCAGCAACTTCCTGATGTTTTAAATCAATTAAACAAAGATGCAAATTTCATTCTTGAAAATGACCCTGCAGCTCAATCTATTGAAGAAGTTTACTTAGCTTATCCAGGCTTTTATGCTATAGCTATTTATCGTTTAAGTCATTTGTTATTAAAATTTGATTTACCCTTAGTTCCTCGATTAATGACGGAAAGCGCCCATGCCAAAACAGGAACCGATATAAATCCCGCAGCAAAAATAGGTGTGCCTTTTTTTGTTGATCATGCTACAGGTGTTGTCATTGGTGAGACTTCAGATATTCATGATTCCGTAAAAATATATCAAGGAGTTACTCTTGGTGCGCTCTCGGTTGATAAAAATATGAAAAACATAAAACGTCACCCGACTATTGAAAGTAATGTAACTATTTATGCTAACGCCACAATTTTAGGAGGAAAAACAATTATTGGAAAAAATTCTACCATTGGCGGAAATGTATGGATTACTCAATCGGTTCCAGAAAATTCGATGGTTACTCACCAAGCTTCAATAAAAATTCAAGAAAAAACAAATTAAGATGAATCATAGTTTATTAGATCTGGTTGGAAATACACCTTTGGTACAAGCCCAAAAATTAATTCAGAATCCAAACGTAAAACTCTACTTTAAAATGGAGGGACATAATCCTGGCGGTAGCGTTAAAGATCGGGCAGCTTTTAATATGATTAACGAAGCCTTGAAACGTGGAGAGATTAATAAAGACACTCAACTTATTGAACCTACAAGTGGTAATACGGGAATTGCGTTAGCTATGATTGCTTCAGTTTTTGGTCTTTCTATTGAATTAGTAATGCCTGAAAATGCCACCAAAGAGCGTGTGCAAACTATGCGTGCTTATGGCGCAAAAGTAAGGCTTACGTCCTCAGATGTTGGTATTGAAGGAGCAAGAGACTATGTGGAAGAAAAAGTAAAAGCTGGAGGGTACTATATGTTTAATCAGTTTGCTAATGAAGATAATTGGAAAGCACATTATAAAACTACCGGTCCTGAAATTTGGCAAGCAACAGCAGGAAAAGTCACCCATTTTGTTTCCTCTATGGGAACTACAGGAACAATTATGGGAACTTCTACTTATTTAAAAGAACAAAATGAAGCCATCCAACTAGTTGGTGTACAGCCCACCGATGATTCTAAGATTCCTGGTATTAGAAAGTGGCCAAAAGCTTACTTGCCTAAAATTTTTAATCCTTCTAAAGTAGATCAAATTATTGAAGTAAGTGAAGATGAAGCTAGAGTTATGGCGAAAAGATTAGCAAAGGAAGAAGGTATTTTTTCAGGGATGAGTAGTGGTGGAGCTACAGCGGCTGCTTTAAAGCTTTGTGAAACCTTAGATGAAGGAATGGTTGTTAGTATTATCTGTGATCGTGGTGACCGCTATCTCTCTTCCGATTTATTTGATTGATTTTTAAATCTAATTTTATTAAAATCAAAGAGTTGAATTTAAGCAGGAAAAAAACTATAAAAAAAGCAATAAAAAAACTTTGTCAAATAAAATAAAGGCTTAAATTTGCACCCGCAATCACGTTCTAAGACATACTGCGAAAGTAGCTCAGGGGTAGAGCATCACCTTGCCAAGGTGAGGGTCGCGGGTTCAAATCCCGTCTTTCGCTCTGAATAATTTTAGAGAATATTCGCTCGGATGGTGGAATTGGTAGACACGTTGGACTTAAAATCCAATGACCATTGCGGTCGTGCGGGTTCAAGTCCCGCTCCGAGTACTCAAAGCCTTGTTAATCAATTGATTTTCAAGGCTTTTTTGTTTTATGACACTAAATTTTGAACTAAATACGGCTCATTTTTGTTAAAACCAATAGCAGTTTACGCTTCAACTAGTTTTGATTGTGAATTTCATCGGTATTTAAGCAACAAGTATTTATGCTAATTAGCCTTAAAAATTTGATTTGTAATAAATTTTGTAGCCCCTGTATTCTTTTGAATGAAATCTTTACAAATTTTACCTTTTGCTTCTCTAAATAATTTGTCATTAGTTAGTTTTTTTCCGATTTTGAAAAAGGTTTCAGAAGAGTTAATGCTCATTACTCCCCCTAATTCAATTAGCATTTTTGCTTCCGGGAATTTTTCGTAATTCATTCCTATAATAATTGGAACTCCAAAGGTAGCAGGTTCTAAAATATTATGAAGCCCACTAGTTCCCATACCGCCACCAACATAGGCAATGTTTGCGTATGCATAGATTTTTCCTAAAAGACCTATGCTGTCAATAATTAATACCCGAGCGGCTTTAATTTCTTCAGAAGAATAAGTTTTAAATTTAGAATAAGTAAGCGTATGTACTTTAACTTTATTTTTTAAGGCATCAAGCTTATTCTTTTTAATTTCATGAGGAGCAATAACAAACTTTAGATGACTTGGAGCAGCATTAATAAATTCAACAAACACCGCTTCATCTTCTTCCCACGAGCTTCCGATGACAAAACATAAATCATGACCTAAGAATCTTTCTACTTCACTTACTGTGTTATTCATAGCTAACTGAGCAGTGACTCGGTCAAATCGGGTATCGCCACTTACAGATGCTTTTGAGAAACCAATCTCGTTAAGCAAATGAATGGAATCTTGGTTTTGAGTAAAGATATAATCAAATTTAAATAAGGCTTTTTTAAAAAAATTACCCCAAGATTTAAAATACACTTGATTTTTTCTAAATAGGGCAGAGGCGAGGTAAATTTTCGAGTTGTGCTCTTTTAGCTGTGTGAGTAAATTAGGCCAAATTTCGTATTTAATAAAAATACTGATTTCAGGTTGAATAATAGCCACTAATTTTTGCATGTTTTTCTTTGTATCTGTAGGAAGATAAAAGGCAAAATCGATAGCAGGATGATTTTTTTTCACTTCAAAACCTGAAGGTGAAAAAAAACTAACTAAAATATGGTATTTATCTCTATCTATCTCTTTAATGATAGGTAAGGCCTGTTCAAACTCTCCTAGTGAGGCAGTATGAAACCAAATGTTTCTTTTAGAATTAAAATTTTCTTTAGCTAAAATTGAAAAGGTATTTTGTCTTCCTTCCACAAAAAAATTGAGTTTAGGACTAATTTTTTTTAGTATCGGAAAACTCTTTTCAAAAAGAAACATCAAAAAGTTATAGAGATAATTCACTTTTTTTGGTGTAAAAATAAAGCTTTTATCACAATTTAATTGAGGAACGCCTAATGATTTCTTATCTTTGTAAAGAACTTAATAGGCATATATGAAAAAGATTCAAATGGTTGACCTCAAAGGTCAATATGAAAAAATAAAAAAACAAGTTAATGAATCCGTTTTAGAAGTTTTGGATTCTACCGCATATATAAATGGTCCACAAGTAAAGTCCTTTGAAAAAGAGTTATCAGATTATTTAGGCGTAAAGCACGTAATTCCTTGTGCTAATGGTACAGATGCTCTTCAGATTTCTATGATGGGATTGGGTTTAAAGCCGGGTGATGAAGTGATTACAGCCGATTTCACCTTTGCAGCAACCGTTGAAGTTATTGCACTACTTCAATTAACTCCTGTTTTGGTTGATGTTGAACCCGATACGTTTAATATTGACCTTGAAGCTATTGAACGTGCGATTACTCCAAAAACTAAAGCGATAGTTCCCGTGCATTTATTTGGCCATCATGCTTCTATGGAAGGTCTTATGCAGATTGCTGAAAAACATAATTTATATGTAATTGAAGATAACGCCCAAGCTATTGGTGGAAATTATACGTTTAAAAACGGAAACCAAGAAAAAGCTGGTACTTTAAGTCATGTTGGAGCTACTTCATTTTTTCCTTCTAAAAATCTAGGTTGTTATGGCGATGGCGGTGCTATTTTTACCAACGATGATGACTTGGCACACACAATTAGAGGAATTGTAAACCATGGAATGTACGAACGATACCACCATGATGTTGTTGGTGTAAATTCAAGATTAGATAGCGTTCAAGCTGCTGTTTTAAGAGTAAAGTTACCAAAATTAGATGCTTATAATGCTGCACGCCAGGATGCTGCAAGAAAATATACAGCTCATTTTAGTTCATCAGAACATATCATCACACCAACTACAAAAACAAATAAATCTTGCAATAATTCAAAAGGTATTTGCGATACTTGTGATTGCCACGTGTTTCACCAATATACTTTGCGTATTACCAACGGAAAACGCAATGAATTAGCTAAACGTCTTCAGGAAGAAGGCATACCACATGGAATTTATTATCCTATTCCTCTTCATAAACAAAAAGCCTATGCAGATAAGCGCTATGATGAGTCGAATTTTAAAGTAACCAATCAGCTTTCTGATGAAGTGATTTCTCTTCCAATGCATACTGAACTTGACGATGAGCAAATTGATTTTATTGCCAAAATAGTACTTGAAGTTGTTCATTAGTAGTTTTTAGAACATACAAAAACCCACCTAAATTTAGGTGGGTTTTTTTATAATAATTACTAACGCAATGATGTATTATTACAAATTCGGGATCTTCACCGCTATTTAGCTCATTCATTTTTCCTTGTTTATCACCTGTGTTGGATTATATAATCATAAAGTCAAAATCAATAAGTATATTCAGTTACAAGGCAATTTTTTAAGGATAGTTAACTATCGTGATAAAAATTAACGCAGTAAATAGACGTTTTTAATTAATGAAATAGAGTAATCAGTTTTAAAAAGTAATCTACTTTACTTATTTACTCCGCAACATCCAGCTATTATGTCTTAAAAAGGTTCGTGTCTTATTATTTAAAAGTGTTTTGACAAAGTGAGAATAATCAAACTAAGGTTTATGATTTTCTTGCGGTATATACAGCCTACAAATAGCTAGGAAAAAGCAATTTTACTTGATTAATGACATTAATTTTTCAAGTTGAACCATTACTAAAAATTATTGAAGTAGTTGAGCAACTCCATTTTTTAAAAACGCAATTCCTGTTTGACTAGGGGTTTCTTTGTCTAATAATTCAGAAAGAATTTCTTCTCTTAGTTTGTGGGCATCTTTAATACTTTCTTTCATAGAAATATTACGTATAAGCGTAATCGTAGCATTTTTTGAAGCTTTTACTGCACGCCAACAAGCATCAGAGACAAAAATTTGCTGCGTTAAATTATGCTCAAATTCTTGTTCTATTGTTTGAATGAGTAAATTCTCGTAGTCATTTTTGTTATCGTTATAAGGCTTCACTCTGGGAATTAAACTTCCTGGAGAAATTCGTTCTAAAAATAAAACCAAGCGCTCATAGGCCTGAAGTCGCTGAGGAATACTTTCCTTTTTAATCTTACTTTGAATTTCATAATGCTGCATTCGTTGTAAATGGGCGGTGTGTGTTTTGAAAAAATAATAGCTAATTGCACCAACCACTAAAGCAGGAATAAGGTATCCTAAATAACTTAAAACTTCAATTAAATCACTATTCATAAATCTATTTTATTTTACACGAGTTATTGTTAATCCATCTCTAATTGGCAAAAGTACAGTTTCTACACGTTTGTCTTCATTTATTTTCTTATTGTATTGAATCAAAGCTGTGGTATCAATGTCTTTTTCTTTAGGTGTTTCGGTTACTTTTCCACTCCATAACACATTGTCTGACAAAATCACACCTCCTGGGTTCATTTTTTCAATAACTAAATCATAGTAATTGGCATAATTGCTTTTATCAGCATCAACAAAAACCAAATCAAATTTTTCATTTAGTTTAGGAATTTCATCCAAGGCATTTCCATAAATCTGCTGAATTTTATCAGCATAGCCTGATTTACTGAAATATTTCTGCTGAATTTCTTCCAATTCTTCATTTCGGTCAATACTAATGATTTTTCCGCCTTCGGGTAGTCCTTCTGCCATACAAATAGCCGAATAACCGGTGTATGTTCCGATTTCAAGAATAACTTTCGGGGAAATAAGCTTGGTGAGCATACTCAACACTCGCCCTTGTAAATGACCGCTCAACATCCTTGGCTGAAGCACTTTTTGCCAAGTTTCACGATTTAATTCTTTTAAAACCTTAGGTTCTGCTTGCGAGTGTTCTTCAACGTATTGACTGATTTCTTCAGGTAAAAAATCCATTACGAAAGTATTTTATTAACTAGTTTTTCCTTTTCTTTTTCATCTTCGCCAAATAACCATTGCAAAACGTTATGGTCCCACATATCATCTTGATCTTCTTTGGTAATAATCTTTTCATCTACCGCTAAGTCTAAAATTTTTCCAGGATAAGAAGATTGAGAAACGCTTTCCATTTCGCCCAAAGGATAAGGGTCATCAAGTCCCGTAATAATTTGCTTGGCGCTTTGGTTATCAAGTAATAACTTTAAAGATCGCGTGTCATGAACCAAGGTATCGAAAAAAATATTTTTATGCCCAACCGATTTTCTAGGATGTACTTTACCTTCAAATAAATCTGGTCTTCCATCAAAACCTTGAATACGTCTTCCTAGATTAATTTGCGCTAATTGACCACCATGTGCAAAACAAACTCGCATATTTGGATATTTATTTGGATAACCATTTAAGGTTAAAAAGTGATAAGCATCTGCACATTGAGCTAACATCCAAATCAAGTGAAACCGCCAAGCAGTATTTTCTAATTTGATAAACTTTTCACCATCATAAGGATGAACTTCAACGGCTAAATTATATTTGTTAGCCATTTCAAAAATGGGTTCGTTTTCTTCATCAAAGATACAGCGCCAAGTTCCAATGCTATCCATATAATGGGTTGGTAAGCAAAGAAGTTTCATTCCTAAATCTTCCACGCAACGCTCAATTTCCCAAAGCGCACCTCTTACAAACCCAGGGTGTACAACAAATCCACAGGTAAATTTCTTAGGGTTATCGTGTTGTACTTTGGCATTAAAGTCATTTTGAAAGCGAAGTGCTTTTTTCATTTCTTCAACGCGAAGTCCATTTCCGTAGAGCTGAGATAAATTAAGAACAACGGCATGATCGATGTTGTAT
Organism: Psychroflexus maritimus; assembly: GCF_011089875.1. Taxonomy (GTDB): domain Bacteria; phylum Bacteroidota; class Bacteroidia; order Flavobacteriales; family Flavobacteriaceae; genus Psychroflexus; species Psychroflexus maritimus. The sequence continues at coordinate 49,666 of NZ_JAANAS010000039.1, forward strand.
TTTTCCATCCATTCAAGTTTCTCGTTTAAGAAAAAACTTGAATCGGTTACTGGTCTTTTCCAGCCCTTCTGAAGCATAAATTTTTTATCTTCATCTACCCAAAAAATCTCCTTTTCTCTCATGAAATCTGGAATTTGATGTGGGTAGGGGAGTAAATGCGAATGACCGTTTATTCTTAATTTTCTTCTCATTTTATTAGTGTTTTTTTGGTTGATTTAATCAATGCTATATTGAATACATACATTTTTTGGTTCGGTGAAAAAACGTAAGGCTTCTAGGCCTCCTTCACGGCCAACACCACTTGATTTAGTACCACCAAATGGGGTTCTTAGGTCTCTGTTTAGCCAGGTGTTAATCCAAACAATTCCTGCTTTTAACTGCTGACTCATACGCATGCTTCTATCAATATTGCTTGTCCATAGACTTGCTGAAAGCCCGTATTTAGTTGCATTGGCTAATTGTATAACTTCATCTTCAGAAGAGAATTTCATTAAACTTACCACCGGTCCAAAAACCTCTTCTTGATTTAAGGTACATTCATTAGAAACGACTTCAATAACAGTAGGTTGGTAGAAGTATCCCTGCGAAAAGCCATTGACTTCAACTTTTTTTCCGCCATAAAGTAAAACTCCACCTTCGTTAATTGCTTTTTTTACATAGGTATCGACTTTCTCAAGGTGTTCTTTAGAAACGAGCGCTCCTAAGTCGGTGTTTTTTTCAAGAGGGTTTCCAACTTTTAACTGTTCTACTTTAGCTATAAAATCGGATTTAAATTTTTCGTAAATGCTTTCTTCCACAAAAATTCTAGAACCACAAAGACAAATTTGCCCTTGGTTAGCAAAAGAAGATTTAAGTGTTACCTGAAGCATTTTCTCGTAATTGCAATCGCTAAAAATGATATTTGGATTTTTTCCGCCTAATTCTAAGGACAACTTTTTAAACATAGGAGCAGCTGTTTTAGCAATGTGTTCGCCTGTTTTTGTCCCTCCAGTAAAAGAAATGGCTTTAATATTAGGATGGCTTACAATGGCGTTGCCACATGCAGCACCTAAACCGTGAACAATGTTTAAGACACCTTTTGGTAAGCCTGCTTTAATACAAATTTTTGCTAGTAAATAAGCAGTGTAAGGCGTAACTTCACTAGGTTTAGCAACAACGCAATTTCCTGAAGCTAGCGCAGGAGCAATTTTCCAAGTGAATAAGTACAGCGGTAAATTCCAAGGGGAGATACAACCCACCACACCAAGAGGCTGGCGGAGTGTGAAATTAACGGTGTGTATAGCGGTATTCTCATGCGATTCGCTTGAAAATTGAGTAATGGCTTTCGCAAAAAAACTAAAATTTGACGAAGCGCGAGGAATATCAACAGCCGATGCAAGACTTAAGGGTTTTCCATTATCTTTTGATTCGGCTAAGGCTAATTCTTCAAGATTTTCAATAATTAAATCGGCTATGCGTTGCAAAATTTTACTTCTAAATTCAACTGAAGAAGTTGACCAAAGGGGAAATGCTTTCTCGGCAGCTTGATATGCGTTTTCAATATCCAGTTCGTTGCTATTTGGTATTTTTCCATAGACTTTTCCTTCTGAAGGATTGTAATTATCTAAATAGGAATTGCTGGTTGGGGCAACTAACTCGCCGTTGATGTAATTTTCAATTTTGATCATTTCACATGCTGTATTTTGTCTGTTTCTGTTATTTTTTTATTTAATTTTATGCAAAGCCTAAAGTTTATCGTAAAGCATTTCAATTCAACATTTAAAATTCATAATTCATAATTTCATATCCAAAATCCCAAGCCCCAAATTTAAGCTTTAACAACCACAGAGACACAAAGGCCGCAAAGAGTTTTTATTTATGATTTAAAATTCGAAATTCATCATTTATCATTCATAATTCTTAATACTTTCTACTTATTACTTAATTCCTAAGACTTATTTCCCAACATAAGCAATTGCTTTTATTTCAATTAACAAATGTGGGTGGGGGAGTTGATGCACAGCTACGGTTGTTCTAGTTGGGCCAGTCTCGTAGTCAAAGAACTCGGCATAGGTTTCATTGTAGCCTTTAAAATCGTTCATATTTACTAAAAACGAGGTAACATCAATTACTTGTGCAAGACTTGCTCCTTCCGATTTTAAAATATCATCAATGTTGTTTAAAACTGCAGCGGTTTGTTTTTTGATGTCTAAATTTGTGGTTCCCATTTCATCTACTTCCACTCCTTCAAAGCTGTTGTCAGGTCTTCTAGAACTTGTTCCAGAAATATAAATAAAATCGCCTACACGTTTTACATGAGGAAATTTTCCCCTTGGTTTTGCTTTGCCTTCAATTACTTTTCCTTTCATATGTGTTGTTATTTTTTAAATTTATTTTTACATCTATGCCTCAACCTTAAAGGGTGGATGATTAACTTCTCATCTCTTAACTTTAATTACTACAAAGAAACAAAGAACGCAATGAAATTCAATTTTAAATTCTTAATTCTCACTAAACTCTCTAATCCTTAGATTTCTTTAATGGAAATCTATAACGAATACCCCAGGATCCAAAGAAAAAAGCATCTGATGCATCAAACTCATACATTGGCATGGCTTCGATTTGAAATGCAAACTCCCTAAAGTTTTTAAACGGGGAAATTTGTAAACCAATTGGAGCTACAAGTCCTGTTAAATCATTCAATACAGCACCAGCTCCTATATAAAACTTGTAATCTTCAGTTTGTTTGAGATTAAAATTGACCACTCCTTCAAAAGTGAAATTTGAAATATCACTTCCTGTGTACATTCTAATTTCTGACCAAATGGTTTCATTAAAATCATAGCCTACACCAATTTTTGAGGCAGGATTTCCATCATAATAAGAAGCACTTAATTGTGCTTGAACGGTGAAGCTTGCTAGTGTTAACAAGCCAATCATTACTATTTTTTTTTTCATGTTTAATGTTTTTAAATTTACTTTTATTACTTAATTCTCTTTTCCACGCATAGACCGCAAAGTTTGATCGCAAATTGTACTCTAATTCAAAGTTCACCAAGAAATTCATAATTCCACTTTCAAACACCCTGTTCTCTAGCTTTAGCTTAAAAACCACAAAGCCACAAAAGACGCAAAGAGTTTCTATTCATGATTTAAAATTCGAAATACTTAATACTTTGTACTTATTACTTAGTTCTTTTTTTCGCACTTTAACCACCGCAGAGACGCAAAATACGCAGAGAAAGTAATTCAAAATTTAAAATTGCTAAAGCGACTTCGTTCTTCCGCCATCTACAGGAACGTTAATTCCGTTGATGTAGGAGGCCATTGGACTAGCTAAAAACGCAATAGCATTAGCAACCTCGTTAGGTTCGGCAATACGTTTCATTGGTGATAAATTAGCCATGTTTTTAAAGACTTTCTCAACACTTAAGTCGCTGTTTTTTTTCACTTTATTTTCTGCAATAGAGGTCAAGCGATCGGTATTTGTTGCGCCAGGCAAAACATTATTTACGGTAATGTTATATTGACCTAATTCGTTAGCCATTGTCTTACTCCAGTTAGCCACAGCTCCGCGAATGGTATTCGAAACGCCCAATCCATCTAAAGGTTGTTTCACCGATGTAGAAATTACATTAATTATTCTTCCGTAGTTTTCTTTTTTCATTCCATTCCAAAGTGCCTGAACTAGAATGTGATTACAAATTAAATGCATTGAAAAAGCGGCGGTAAATTCGCTAGTTTCAGCATTAATAATCGGCCCTCCTTTTGGACCACCTGTATTATTGACCAAAATATGCGCATGATTACTTTCAGCCCAATTTTCAATGGTATTTTTCAGTTCATTAGGATGGGTGAAATCAGCAACTAAGTATTCATGTAAACTAGGGTTTCTCAATTCAGATTGAGTTTTTTTCAATTTTTCTTCGTTTCTAGCTACTAAAACTACTTTTGCATCTAGTTCAGCCATAAGTAAAGCAGTAGCTTTTCCAATTCCTTGGGTACTTCCGCAAATTACAGCTGTTTTTCCTATAAGTGAAATCATATATTTTTATTTTTCAATTAGGTTTTTCATTTTCCAAGCTTCAAAGGTATTCAAAATTAATCCTGCAATAGTCATTGGGCCAACGCCTCCAGGCACGGGAGTGAGGAAACCAGCTTTAGTAGAGACCTCTTGAAAATCACAGTCGCCTACTAATTTCCCTGTTTCTAAACGATTAATTCCAACATCAATAACCACCGCACCTTCTTTAATCATATTGGAAGTTAAAAATCCAGCTTGACCAACGGCAACTATAACAATATCAGCTTTTTGTGTTTCTTCTTTAAGTAATTTTTTTGGGGTATGGATATCGCAAGAAGTTACTGTGGCTCTTCCAATGTCAAAATCGTTTCCTAGCATTATAGAAACAGGTTTTCCAACAATATTTGAACGTCCAACTACCACCACGTGTTTGCCATTGGTAGGTATTTTGTAATGTTGAATTAGCTTTAAAATGCCGTATGCGGTGGCGGGGCGCATTGATTTTTGTCCTAAAGCCATCTTCCCAAAATTTAACGGATGAAACCCGTCAATGTCCTTATAAGCGCTAATTTCATTAATTATAGAATTTGGTTCAATGTGGTTTGGGAGCGGTAATTGTACGATGAATCCATCAAAATGCGATTTATTTAGATACTTGATTTCATTTAACAAATCGTAGGCCGTAATATCTTCTTCAAATCGAATGATTTTATGGTTGATTTGAGCTTTCTCACAAGCTTTAATTTTTCCTCTCACGTAAGACTCACTAGCAGGATTGTTTCCCACTAAAACAATTGCCATACTAGGTCGCGATAAATCGTAGCCTAAATGTTTTTGTGAAATGTATTGATCAATTTCCTCTTTCACTTCTTTTAAAATAAATTCGGAAACTTTTTTACCGTCTAATAGTTTCATTATAATTCTTCTAAGTTAAAAATCAATTCCTTATTCATTGCCATTTGAGTGGCTTTATTAATTCGTTTAAGTTTCACTTCCAAGCTCATTTCTTCTGAAAGCAAGTCTTTTTTTATCATTTCTTGAATTACTAAATCTTGTGCTCTTCCTTGTTGAATTGCTTCAGAATAAGGAATATCTTCTTTAAAAGTTACTAATGAATACTTTGAGTAGTATTCTTCAGGAAATTTTTCTTCTAATTCTAGTTCTAATTTTCGCTTAGCTAAAAACACCTCTTGGGCAGTGTGGGCTTTCATTTCATGGAAATTATCTAAGGCTAAATCGGCTATAGCATCTCCATCTTTTTTACGTTCTTTAGCAAATCTAACAAAGGTTTTTTCTAAGCTGAAATTTTCTTCATTCAAGATTTGATCAAACACAAAAACATCTTCAAAAGAAGCGTTCATACCTTGACCATAAAAAGGAACAATGGCATGAGCAGCATCTCCCATAATCAAGGTTTTCTTAAAACTCCATGGCAAGCATCTAACCGTTCCAAGCGGCGCTGTAGGGTTTTCAAAAAATTCGGTTTTTAAATCGGGCATTAACGCATGCGCATCGGGATAAACTTCTTTGAAGTATTCATCTACAATTTCAGGATTCGTTAAATTATTGAAATTGTATTTTCCTCCTTCATAAGCTAAAAATAGAGTTACGGTAAAGCTCCCATCTAAATTAGGAAGAGCAATGACCATGTTTTCGCCTCTTGGCCAAATGTGTAAAGCACCTTCTTCAGTTGCATAATCTCCGTTAGCTTTAGGCGGAAAACTTAATTCTTTATAGCCATGGGTAAGGAAATTTTGGGAAAAGCTGAAAAGTAAATTCTTGTTTTTCATCAAGTTTTTTCTTACCACCGAACCAGCGCCGTCTGTACCTAAAAGAAAATCTCCTTTCAGCGAAACAACTTCTTGGCTAGAGTTACTTTCAAATTCTGCTGAAGCATTTTCAACATCTACTGCAATACACGTATAATCAAAGTACAAACTTACGTTGGTGTGTTTCTCAACTTCGTTCAATAAAAGCGAATTAAGACCACCTCTGGAAATGGAATTGATGTATTCATCTTTTCTTCCTGAATACTTTGAAAGTTGTGAATTTCCTTGTTGGTCGTGCAACATTCTGCCATGCATAGGAATACATAATTGATTAACTTTTTCTTCTAGACCTACCAATGAAATTCCTTTCATTCCGCGGTCTGAAAAAGCTAAGTTGATAGACCTTCCAGCAGAAATAGAAGCTTTTCGTAGGTCTGGTCTTTTTTCAATTAAGTCAATTTGATAGCCATGTTGCGCTAAGCGAAGAGCTAAAAGCGAGCCACATAATCCGGCACCAACAATTATTATTTTTTCTTTTTTCATTAAATTAATTTTTTAAGTAGTTCAGCAAATGCAAAAACATCTTGGTAAGAGTTATATAGTGGGGCAGGAGCAATGCGAATTACATCCGGCTCGCGCCAATCGGCAATGACGCCTTGCTTAGTAATGGCATCAAATAGGCTTTTATCTGCATTTTTTACTTGAATGGAAAGTTGACAACCTCTTTCTTTTGGATTTTTTGGGGTTAGAATATTGATTTTATCTCCTGCAAAATCAGACAAAAGAAATTCTAAATAGCCTGTAATTTTTTCTGATTTTTCTCTTATGTTTTCAAATCCAGCACGTTCAAAAATAGCTAATGAAGCGCGAATAGCAGCCATAGATAAAATGGGTGGGTTGCTTAATTGCCAACCTTCAGCACCTGGGATGGGATCAAAATCTTTACGCATATTAAAACGCGTATCTTTATTGTGCCCCCACCAACCTACAAAACGTTTTAATTCTTTGTTATTGGCGTGTCGTTCATGAACAAAGCAACCCCCTAGACTTCCAGGACCAGAATTCAAGTATTTGTAAGTGCACCAAACGGCAAAATCAGCACCAACCTCGTGTAAGTTCGGCTGAATATTTCCAGCTCCGTGAGCTAAGTCAAATCCAACTATAATTCCGTTATCATGCCCTAGTTTTGTGATTTCTGACATATTGTAAAACTGACCTGAATAATAATTGGTATTTCCAATCATAAAAAGGGCAATCTCCTCTTTATTTTCTGCTACAATTTCTTTTAAGTCTTCTAATCTACACAAATGCTCACCTTCTCTTGGTTTCCAAAGAATTAGTCCATCGGCTGGATCAATATTGTGGAATTTTAATTGCGATTCAACCGCGTATTTATCAGAAGGAAACGCATCGGCTTCAATAACAATTTTATATTTTTTTGAAGTGGGTCTATAAAAGGAAACCATCATTAGATGAAGGTTGGTAGTTAGCGTATTCATGACTACTACTTCACTGGGTTTTGCTCCTACAATTTTTGCCATCGACTCACTCAAAAATTCGTGATAAGGCATCCACGGGTGTTGTGCTTCGGTATGGCCTTCAACACCTAAATTAGCCCAATCGTCTAATTCTTGTTGAATAAAAGAAGCAGTTTGTTTAGGTTGTAAGCCAAGCGAATTACCACAAAGATAAATGTGTTTATCGCCATTTTTTTGGGTTGGAATATGAAATTCATCGCTAAAGGAAGCAAGCGGATCTTGAAGGTCCATTTCCTTTGCAAAATTTAAGCCTTTTTGATATGCAGTTTTGATCATTGATGTACGTTAATGTGATTAAAATAAATTTCGAAATCGCCCGTATTGTTTGGGCGATTTAAACTGAGCTGAAGTCCATCAAAATTTTGATAGTTTTCCCAAGCATTAACTAGGTCAGGTGTTTCTTTTCCACCGGAATGAAAACTCCACGATTGAATAAGTTGATTTTCATCGGTATAGATTTTGTATAAATCGCCAGGTGTATAACCGCCAGTTTCATTAAACTGGACAATAATTTCTTGCACCTCATCAGCTTTTATTGGGCATTTAGCCTTCTGATTCACTTCAACCTCGTAGTTGTTAGTTTGTAGTAAATGAAAAGGAAAAACAAGCCAATAAGTGTCGTTGATAAATGCCTGATGAATTTCTGGATTAGCAGTTTTAGCATCGGTTGAAGTGGTGATTTCATCATTTTCAATAAAACGAGTAATTTGCTCATTTTCTAAATCCCAAAGCCATTTTCTTTGCATTTCGCTTTCGCCATGGTTAACATTAAACTGAAATTCAATTTGTTTGGTTTTATTCCAGGCCTCTAAACCATGCGCTTGAGCCACTTTAATCAAAGCTGGATGTGCCGAAACACTTGCATTAGATGGAACTTGTTTAACCGATTCAGCAGACGAGTTTTCTTTAGAAGAATCTGATTTACAGCCATAAATACTGAGAAAAATAAAAAAAATAAAGCTCAACTTATACATACTTTAAACTTTTTGTAAATATAGTTGAACTTACAAAGCTATGCAAATATGCACTCCTTTTCCTTGCTTAAAAATATTCTAACTTGTAAAATTGATTAATTTTAGCAACAGTCTAAGTCCTAGGAACTTTCATTTATAGAGGTTGGAGAAATACTTTAATTAACCATTCATATAGGTAAATAACCCCCTAAAATTTAATTGGTATTTATGCCATTTTTACAACAATATAACTTATAATTTCCTATTTTTGAGTTATGGAGTACACAGAAGAAAAGTTAATGTCTCAAAAAAAGCCAAGTTTTTCAATAAATGAACGACTAAAACTTTATTTAGACCGATATAAGAGAACCACAAGAATACCTGTTTTTTATGATGATTTGCTTCGGTTTTCTGGTTCAATTGTAGTCTATGACCATAATGATGAAGACACGCTTTGGGTACGGTGTTACTATCCTGATTACGAACGTGATGATATTGATACTTCGCTTAAAAAAGTATATACCCTTTTGCATTCTGATGGTAGGTCTCAGAATCTTGATTTTTTAAGTGTTGATGCTATTGACTATTGTACTTTTGGTAATTCAAAACCATTCAGAATAAAAATTCGTAACACATTAAATGATAACTTCACTTACTTTTATGTAAAAAAAGCCGATGCTTCTAGAATTTACGGGTTAGATTTTGAACATATCTTATCACCGCACCGAATTAATTTTCTGGTTTATAAAGATACGTTAATTGAAGAACACATCGCTGGAATTCCTGGTGATGTTTTTATTAAAGAACATCTTCCAGATTGTGATCAACAAGCTAGAACGCAAATAGCTAAGCAATTTGTGAAATTTAATGAACGTTGTATGCTACGCCTTTTAGGCGATATGCGTTCTTATAATTATGTGGTTATACCCACGCATGATTTTGACCATGTAGATTATAAAATACGAGCTATTGACTTTGATCAACAAAATTACGAAGGAAAATTAAAAGTATATCGCCCTCAGTTTTTTAAAGAAAACTACCCTATGGTACGTCTAGTTGCCGATTGCTTAGAGGAATCTTCTATAGAACAATACAGAAACGAAGAACGTTCTCAAGTGGCTAAGCGTCTTATTACATCGCAAAAAAGATTTAGTAGTTTAATTAGATGCATGATAAAAGATCGAATTTCAACGGATAAATACGTTAAAATGCTGAGAAATGAATTGGTTGAATATACCAAAGATGTTAAGTTTAAACAATGTAAAACAATGGGGCATATTTTGAAGACTGCTCTAGATTTTGTGAAACGTAACTACTTAGAATATGGCGAAGAAGAATTTTAAAAACACTTCCTATCATCAAAAAAGATATTGGTTTTTTGGAGGAGCAGGAACAGCACTATTGGGTTTTGGATTAAGTGCTTTAGTAGAGAGTGGTTTTTTGAAGCATCAAACTAGCCAAGATTGGCAATGGATTTTAGCAGGAACTTTATCCTTAATTTTAATTATGACAGGAATCAATTTCTTGTTTGAATCTTACTCACACAAACAATTGCTTAAAGATAAAGAAAATGAATGATAATCAACTTATTGAACAATTAAAAAAAATTGTTGAACCTTATGTGCAAAATCAAGAGGCTTTTCAAGAAATTAACACATCAACCAGTTTTATTGAAGATTTGCAAATTAATTCTGCCCATTTGGTTGATGTAATTTTAGATATTGAAGACGAGTTTAATGTTCGGATTGAAAACGAAGAAATGGAACAAATGATAAATGTGGAAAATTCCCTAAAAATTATTCAGTCAAAAATTTGATGTTAGGTACAGATTTACTTTATATTGATGACGCCAAGCGAAAATCTTTCAAAAAAAGAAAAAATCGTTTAATAGAAAAAGTCTTTAGCGCTTCCGAGTTAAATCTTCTAAATCATAGGCTTACTGAAAAAAAATTTTGGTTGTTTTGGTGTTTAAAAGAAACAGGTTACAAGTATTATCAGCAACAAACGGGCGAAAAAGATAAAATCAATCCTTCGGCATTTCAAATAGATGAATTAAATTCAACTGAAGCCAAAGTTTTGCTACCCAATCAAGAATTGATAAAAGTTTATTTCAAGGAAGAGGCTAGTCTTTTATTTTCGTGGTCGGGTCCTAAAAATCTTGTTCATTTCAGTACAGAACAAGTTTCGGAAAGATTCCCTTTTAAGCGAATATCTAAGACTGCTTTTAAACAATTGTTGCTTAAGGTGAAAAAAAACACTGCTAATGTTCCTTATTTTGAATTTTTAAATGAGAAGATTTTCATTAGCATTACTCATGAAAATCATTGGAAAATAATTAGTTTTAAGCAAGATTATTTAAGTGATTTAGGTTTAGGTATAGAGTTTGATAAATATAGGTAACTAATAGAAGTTTTGTACTTTTGAAAAAAAATATAAGCAAATGCGATTTCTAATTTTTGTTTTCTGTTTATTCCTTTGTGGATTTAGTTTTGCACAATTAGATGGCTCAAAAAGGGGCTCTGAAAAGGTAGAGCTTAAGACCGCTAAAGGCAAAGCATTTCCTGAAACTAACTTTGGTATTCCTAATCTTAACAAGAAAGGTTTAGAGAAAAAAGAAGAAGAAGATCCTGAGTTTTTAAAAGAAAAACAATTTACTAACCCTTCAGATTTACACGAAAAGCGACTTAATGAGAAGTTTAAGGAAGATAAGCGTGAACCCAAAATTAGAGAAGAATTTGGTGAAAATATGGATTTAGGCGAATTTAAAACTTCTTCTGGAAAAGTAGTAATTGCTTGCAGAGACCACATGATGTTTGATGGCGACCGCGTTCAAATAAAGTTAAACGGTGAAATTATTGCAGAAAATATACTTTTAGAAAATAAGTTTAAAACCATTTACGTTGATTTAAAGGAAGGCTTTAATAAAGTTGAATTTATTGCATTAAATCAAGGAACTGCTGGTCCTAACACCGCTGAATTGAAAATCTTTGACGAAGATGGTAAAATCATTGTCTCTAATGTGTGGAACTTGCTTACTGGTGTAAATGCTCATGCTATGTTTATTAAAGAGTAATTTAAACACACAAACTTTTGTTGATATTTTTTATATAAGGCTTATTAATTTTTTAAAGTAATAAGTCGGTTGTATTACCTCCTATTGTTTTCATGGGGTAATCTGATATGAGAAGGTAAAACAGAGGTTTTGTTTTCAGGAGATTTTTTTCTGTTTTTTCGTTTTTCCTCTTTTTTCTTTCGTTCTTCTTCTTTAAGTAGAATTTTTTCAAATAATTCTTTAAACGAGTTGAAATCAACTGCGTAAGAAAGTCCAACTCCTTGTGTATAAGCTAATTCTTCGCCTACAAATTGCACATCACTTTCTCTATTAAACACATTAGCTTGTAGGCTACCTGATTCATTTAGTAAGATGTTAACTTCAACATTACCAAAGATAAAGCTTTCTGTAGTTCCTCCTACAGGAACACCAAAACGGCCATTAATTAGTACACGGTCGGTGATTTGTGTTTGAAAGCTCATCCCCACTCGGTCGCCTGTTTGGTTTTGGTCGGGTACTCGTTGAGCTTGAGTATAATCTAGTCCAACCTTTATTTTTCCATCTTCTTCTGCCAATAATCCATCCATAATACTGGATGCGCCTTCAACCAAGTTTCCTGCAATAGCCCCTTGGCCACCTATACCGTCAATATCATAAAAAGTACCTTGAGCAACTAAAGAAAGCGCTTGAATTTCTGTGTTTTCCCTACCTTGAATACGGTAATCTAATTCAGATTTTACAATGGAACTTAAATTAGGGTATTGAATTTCGAAGTTAATATCCGGTTGAATTAATTCACCATTTAAGTTAATAAAAACTTCCACAGGAATATCTCTATTTATACTTGGATTTTCTAGAATCATAGCTGGATTAGCTTGAGTTTTATATATAGCTTGTACATCCATATTAGCTCGAAATGGGTCACCGTTCCAAGTAAGTGTTCCGCCTGGTTGTACATTAAATTTTTTGTTTACAATTCCAGCATATTTAAAATCGTATATTCCTTCTGCCACTTCAAAATCGCCAAACATGGTAAATTTTCCGTTGGTGTTTACTTCAATAAGTAGGTTTCCCGTACCTCTTCCCTTTAAGCTACTTCCACTGCTTTTATCTACGACAATTTCAACCTCTGCATCTTCAGTAAGGTCTAGGTCAAAATTCATTTCAATTCCTTTTACATCATTAATTTGAAAACTTCTTCCTTCTTTTTGAGCTAACTTATCTTCAGCAGTTAAAAAATAAATGTAGTTAGCTTCACTTAAAAATTCGCTATCATCTAAAGGGATTTTGAACACCGTGTTTTCATTGGTACGTGCGTTTACGTTGATATTGAGTTCGTCGGTTGGCCCTGTAATTTCAGAGTTTCCTGTAATAAATGCTGTTCCGTAATACAAAGCTCCTTCTTTGTATTGAGTGTCTAACACTAATAAATTATCACCACTAATGTTTAAATCTAGTTCCCAGTCGTTAAAATAATTACTTTCAATAAAGCCATCTAATCTTCCTGTGGTCTTATACTTAGTATCTTCTAGGTCAATGTCGGTAAAGATGAAATCGTTGTCTATAACATTCACAATTGGCTCATCAAGAAAGTTTAAATCTACATTTAAATAAGGCACATTTAGACCTGCGTTAGTTAGATGAACTTTACCATTAAAAACGGGTTGATTTAGTGCGCCATTAAGTTTTAAATTAGCTTTAGCTAAACCTCTAATATTGTTAATTACATCGCCTCCAATAGGAGAGATAGGAGCCAAAGAAAGGTGATCTGATTTAATAGCGAGGTTGTATTCTTGACTTTCGTTTTTCGTAAAAATTTCTCCTTTAGCAGACAGAATTTCTTTTTGATTGGGGTTTGTTAAATTAACTTCAACGTCAAAATTATCAAATTGGTCTTCGCCATTAGCTAACACACTTAAATCTCCATAAATATAATCATTCAATTCAAAATTTATAATGTTTGTCTTAGCTTCAGTGCTAATTAAGTTATCTTTTTGGTAATAATGAAGATTTCCAGAGAGTAATCCGTTTACTTTTAGTTTTTTGTTTTCAGGAAGGATTTTGTCGAGCTCAACTTCATGGAGGTCAATTTTTAAGTCTTTGTAATTTTCTTTTTTAATAAGTCCATTTAATTGAATAGTAGCTTGTTTATGGCTAAGACTAATAGAATCAAACTTAAAATTTTGCAGTTTTCTATCTAGACTTAATTTGTTATTGTTGTTTTTTTCTTTATTAATTTCCCACTTGTTTTGCTCGTAAGTTATTTCAGAAGGATTAAAACCTACAATAACTTCCTCTTCATTGGTAGAGGTTTGATAAAGATTGATGTCAAATAAATCTTGATTTTGTTTACCTCCTTTAAATTGTGAACGGATAAAAAGGGTATCATTTTGTGTTTGATTGATTAGGCTAAAATCTTGAATTTTATACAAAGAAGTTTTTAATTCATCTATGCTTACAATGGTATTAACTAGTGGGTCTTGATTGTTTATTTGAAGATTGATTCCTTTTAATAAATTTCCATAGGCTTCAATTTCAGGCGAATTAAAGTTGATTCTAAAATAATTTTCATTAGCAACAATACTTCCGTCAATATTAGTACCGGCATCAAACCTAACTTCGGGAAATAGGGCTTCTACAATTTTATCGTAAATAGCTAATTCAAAGTCAACGTAAGCAAATTCTCTTTCTACCTGCTTTTGTTTAAAGTATAAATTTTCAATAGCTTCTCTAACCATACTTGGCAATTCGGTAAGTTGATAAATTCCATTAATTTCTCCTTGAATTATTTCTGGTGCATTAAGTCTAATTTTTCTTACATCACCTTCAAAATTTGAGTCAATATAAAGGTCTTGAAAATCAAAATCACCTTGCGAATTGCTATACTTAAAATTATTAAACTTTAAGTTTCCAGTGGCGTTATTTATGCTATTTCCTTCAATATCCATTACTAAGTTTCCACTTAATTGGGCTATACTATCTTGCTTAAATAAGTTGGTTTTTACTAAATCGGCATAAGCAATTTGTGCTTCAAAATCATAGGTATTTCCTCTTTCACTAAGATCGGCTAGTCCTTTAAAATTAAATTTTAAATTTTCATCTTTTGATTTAATTTCTCCGTTAAAAATAGGGTCTTTTAAACTTCCTTTTACTTCAATATTTTCATAGGTATAGTTGCGATAAGTAAAGTTGTATAATTCGCCTTCTAAAAACGTGTTTAAATTATCTATTTGAAAACTTCTTCCATCAATCATTAAATCAAAAGAAGTTAAACCAAGTTGCTCATTAAGTAGAATTCGATTTAACTGAATGTCTTCAAAAATTAATTCACCTTTGTAAGTTACATTTTTTGGTTGATTAAGTTTTTTAAAGTTAAGTTTTAGGTAAGCCTTTCCTACGTCTGAAGAAACCTTTAAATCGGTAGTTAAATCGGCTTGGTCAACTTTGGCATAACCTTGAAAATTCATTGTTCCAAAACGATTAAGCTCGTCAGGTATGTAGTCGCCAATTAACCTAGGCAACAAGTTGGCTAAATCTATAAAATCGGTGGTAAATTTTTCAAAATCACCATCTAAGATAAAATTTTTATCACGGTCTAACAGGTTTTGAACATTTAGTTGATTAGTGCTTACCTTAGTTTTTGTTAGTCCTTTAAGTTGTAAATCATAGAGTTCAAAATCATTCAGGCTTCCTTCAAGCTTGGTTTTTAGTTCAATTTTTTGACCGTAGCCAAACTCATTATAGATTTTACTTAAGTCCATTGTCGAAATCTCCGAATTTTGAATAGTTGCTTTAAATTTAACTTGATTTGTAAAATCAGATAAATCATTTTTAGCATAATTCATTTGGATATCAGCATTTAGTTTAGATACATCGGTTTGCAAATAGGTCTTATTCAAATCCATTTGCGTGGGTGTATAATGGAAATTAGTTTTTAGATTTTCTAGAACAAAGCCATCTGCTGTGACCCCTGTTAAGTTTAAAACTTGAAGGGAAACATCACTTCCTAACACATTTAAATCCTTTAGATTAAAGTTAAGCTGATTCACTTCAACTAAATCTACTTGCTCTTTTCTGAAGTCTTTAACTACTAAGCGACTATCGGTGGCCAGGAGATAATCTAGGCCAAGTTTGAAAACTTTCTTTTTTTTGAGTGAATCCTTTTTCTTTATTCCAATTTGTCTAATAAATTGGTCTAAATTATTTAAATTTTCACCTTTATAATGGGTTAATTTAAAAGTTAAATTTTGAAACCGACCACCACTTAAATTAAAATCGTTTTCAAAAATACTTTTAACATTAAGCAGCGAGGTTTGAAATTGCTCAAAATTAATAAGAGTATCCTGCTGGTGATCTTCTACATATACATTTTTTAGCTGAAGCTTGCCATCTAAGCCTAATTTTAATTTTTCAATTTGTATTTGTGTGCCGTAATCTCGATTAACTTTTAATGTAAGTTCTTGTGCAACAAATGTTTGAACGGCAGGTATGGTAAAAACAATAAACAATAAGAACACCAAGAGGAATAATCCTGCAATAATTCTTAATAAAATATCGACAATTTTTTTTAGCATACTTAATCTAGTTAAGCAAAAATACAGTTTTCACCTGAATAACTTCAATGAATTTTGTAATTGCTTGGTATTGATTTCAAGTTTATACCAAATTTTCTATAATTTTCCTCAGCTTATTAATCTCCCTGTATTTCTTTTGTATATTTGAATTTAGTCTAAGTTGCTTTAATTACACAATCGTTGAATTATTTGGAGGTGATGAAGCATTTAAATCTTTAAAGAAAAAACCTATGTTTAAAAAGCTTCTTTTTTTATTATTAACTTTATTTATTGGACTTCAATCTTGGGCAAATTTTATATTAATTCCTATGGATTATGATACCCAAAAAGATCATCTTAAAGCATACGGAATTACCTATTGGAGTTTAGAACGCGATACAAAAGTACAATGGCTTTTAAATTATAGAGGGGGCAGTTTTTTGATTCCAGCTTCAGAAAAACTAGAACGCGAATGCAAAATTAGAGGTGTTTCTTTTGAAAAAATTTCTACTAATGAAGCTACTTCTATACTAGAAAGCATTCAGAGTCCGTCTCAAAACCAAGAAGCGGTTGTGCTTGAAAAGGCACCTAAAATTGCAGTATATACACCGCAGGGAAATGAACCCTGGGATGATGCAGTAACTTTAGTGCTTACTTATGCTGAAATTCCTTATGAAACAATATACGACGAAGAAGTGTTGAACAATGAGCTTACTTTATACGATTGGGTTCACCTTCATCATGAAGATTTTACAGGACAATACGGTAAGTTTTACAGGGCTTATCGATCGGCCAAATGGTATATTGAAGAAAAAAAGAAAGCAGAAGATCGTGCTAGAAACTTAGGTTACGATAAAGTTTCTGAAGCTAAATTAGCCGTAGCTATAAAAGTAAGAGATTATGTAATTGGCGGAGGTTTTATGTTTGCCATGTGTAGTGCAACCGATTCATTTGATATTGCTTTAGCAGCTAAGGATGTTGATATTTGTGAACCTATGTTTGATGGTGACCAAACTACTCCTGGCTATTTAAATAAATTAGATTTTACTCAAAATATGGCTTTTAAAGATTTCACTTTAGAAAAAGACCCCATGGTTTATGAGTATTCTTCTATTGATATGACCAACAACAGGAAAGTTCCAAAAGATAAGGATTACTTTACGCTGAAGGAGTTTTCTGCTAAATGGGATCCTATTCCTAGTATGTTGAATCAAAACCATACCGCCATAGTTAAAGGTTTTATGGGGCAAACTACAGCTTTTAATCCTAGTCAAATTAAATCGAATGTACTTATTTTAGGCAAAACAAAAATTAATGGAGAAGCAAAATACATCCATGGAATAAAAGGCAAAGGTTTTTTTACATTTTACGGCGGTCATGATCCTGAAGATTACCAACACCGCGTAGGAGACCCACCAACCGAATTAGAATTACATCCCAACTCTCCAGGTTATCGATTAATATTGAATAATATTTTGTTCCCTGCAGCCGAAAAAGAAAAGCAAAAAACCTAAGCAGAATAGATTACCTATTTTTTTATGTTTTTTACAAGGCATAATTGATTTGATGTAGTATTTTTGCAGAAATTTATAAAGGATGTATAAGCAAGTAATTAGACCTATTTTATTCAAATTTGACCCTGAATTTGTTCATCATTTTACCTTCTCCTTTTTGAAATTTGCTTGTAAAATACCCTTTGTAAAATCTTACTTAAGAAAAAAGTATAAAGCAGACGACAATCGTTTATTTCAACAAGTATTTGGACTTCAATTTAAAAACCCTGTAGGTTTGGCTGCTGGTTTTGATAAAGATGCTAAACTTTATAAAGAATTAGATCATTTAGGTTTTGGATTTATTGAAATTGGAACCGTTACTCCTGTAGCCCAAGACGGAAACCCTAAAAAGCGTTTGTTTAGATTAAAAAAAGATCAAGCCATAATTAATAGAATGGGCTTTAATAATGAGGGAGTAAAAGCTACGGTAAATCGACTTAAATCTAATCCTGGTGTTTTAATTGGTGGTAATATTGGAAAAAATAAAAATACACCTAATGAGAACGCTGAAAATGACTATGAGATTTGCTTTAACGAATTACATCCTTATGTAGATTATTTTGTAGTTAATGTGAGTTCACCAAATACTCCAAACTTAAGAGCATTACAAGACAAAAAGCCACTAACTAAGTTGCTTTTGCATCTTAAAAAATTAAACAACACTAAGGCTATTCAGCGTCCTATACTTTTAAAAATAGCCCCAGATTTAACCGAAGAACAATTATTGGATATTATAGAAATTGTAGAAACTACAAAAACAGATGGTTTGATTGCCACCAACACAAGCATTTCTCGCAATGGTCTTCAGTCAGAAAGTAAAAGAGAAACAGGAGGTTTAAGCGGAAAACCTTTATTTAATAAATCAACCGAAGTAATTCGTTTTATAAAAGCTAATTCTAGTACTTTTATCCCAATAATTGGGGTAGGCGGGATTCACTCTGCGCAAGATGCTATAGATAAGCTAGAAGCAGGCGCATCTTTAGTTCAGCTTTATACGGGGTTTGTCTATGAAGGGCCAAACTTAATCCAAGAAATTAATCAAGCCATTAGAACTAAACTTCAGTAGAATTGAAATTTAGTCTAAACCTATAAAGTACAATTGAACCTATCTAGTTAGTATTCTTCATACTTTTTATTTTTGATGATTTCTGAAGTTTCATCATTTTCATCTTCAAGTGGTAGAATAGGTATCTGAATAAACCGATCATCCCAACCCATCAACAAATTAAAACTGCCGTTGTTGGTTCTTATACTTATACTAAACTGTTCAACAGTCACTGCTGTAAGCATTGATTTTACTTTTGTTCTAAGCACATCTTGATCAGAAGAATAATTGGTTAGCCCCCAGGATTGTTTAACTTCATTAATAATAATGGTCCATTCTTTTTCATGAGGAATAGTAAATAAAGTATAAGTTCCTTTTTCAACTTTTTCACCATTAAATAAAACATCCTTATAAAATCTAATTTCAGTAGCTTCGTTCGCACCTGTTCTCCAGATAGTATCTAATGCAACCAACTTGCCGAAAATTTTTCTGTTTCGTTTGTAAGGCCTACTATAGATTATTCGCATTAAACTTGAATTATCTTTAGCTCTTGCCATTACTGCATCCATAGGGCTTTTGTCAAGATCACTAAAATCTTGACTAGTACCTATTGAAGCTACAAAAAGAAAAATGATGAGAAGTAAAAATCGATAATTCATACGAGCTTCTTTTTTTAAATGTATTTTATTAATAAACGATATTTAAAATGGAAAGTTGCAAATGACGTAAAACTTTTTGAATTTCAATGATTATTGAGTAGCCAAAAATGCAATTCATTAATGTTAATAACTTGACCCATTAATGCCCTTGAAATATTAGGCTATTTCAATACTTTCCTTATATTTGTGAGTTGTTAAAATTAATCGTAAATTATATGAGTGAAGAGATTAATAAGCCCAAAGATTATTCGGCAGATAGTATTCAAGCCCTTGAAGGAATGGAGCATGTGCGTATGCGCCCGTCAATGTATATTGGAGATGTAGGAGTGAGAGGTTTACACCACTTGGTTTATGAAGTAGTAGATAACTCTATTGATGAAGCCATGGCTGGTCATTGTGACCGCATC
The DNA here is from genome assembly GCF_011089875.1 of Psychroflexus maritimus. Taxonomy (GTDB): domain Bacteria; phylum Bacteroidota; class Bacteroidia; order Flavobacteriales; family Flavobacteriaceae; genus Psychroflexus; species Psychroflexus maritimus. The sequence continues at coordinate 69,198 of NZ_JAANAS010000039.1, forward strand.
CAAGTAAGAATCAATGAAGATGGTTCGCTTCGGGTAGAAGATAATGGTAGAGGTATTCCGGTAGATTTACATAAAAAAGAAGGGGTTTCTGCATTGCAGGTTGTAATGACAAAAATAGGTGCAGGCGGTAAATTTGATAAAGATTCTTATAAGGTTTCTGGAGGTTTGCACGGAGTAGGTGTTTCAGTTGTAAACGCACTCTCTACTCATTTACATGCTTATGTTTACAAAAAGGGTAAAATTTGGGAGCAAGAATATGAAAGAGGTAAAGCCTTGTACCCAGTTAAACCAACTGGAGATACCGAACTAAACGGAACGGTTATCGAGTTTACACCAGACACTGAAATATTTCAAGAAACAATAAGGTTCAATTATGAAACCTTAGCCAATAGAATGCGTGAACTAGCCTTCTTAAATAAAGGAATTAGAATAACCATTGAAGACCGAAGAGAAAAAGATGAAGAAGGTAATTTTCGGTTTGAAGAGTTTCACTCTGAAGAAGGATTAAAGGAGTTTATCCGATTTATGGATACCAATCGTGAACCAATTATTGGTAATGTTATAGCCATGGAAGGCGAAAAAAATGATATTCCTGTAGAAGTAGCCATGATCTATAACAATTCTTACGCAGAAAATTTACATTCCTATGTAAACAATATTAATACTCACGAAGGAGGAACACATTTGTCGGGCTTTAGAAGGGGATTAACTTCAACCCTAAAAAAATATGCCGATGCTTCTGGCTTATTAGATAAATTAAAATTTGAAATTACTGGAGACGATTTTAGAGAAGGACTCACTGCCATAGTTTCTGTAAAAGTGCAGCATCCTCAATTTGAAGGACAAACAAAAACTAAGTTGGGAAATAGAGAAGTTACTTCAGCTGTTTCTCAGGCCGTTTCTGAAATGCTTGAAATTTACTTAGAAGAAAATCCTAACGACGCCAAAACCATAGTCCAAAAAGTAATTTTAGCAGCCCAAGCTAGACATGCTGCTAAGAAAGCTAGAGATATGGTTCAACGAAAAACGGTTATGAGTGGAGGTGGACTTCCTGGAAAGCTTTCAGATTGTTCTGACCAAGATCCAGAAAATTGTGAAGTTTTTCTTGTTGAGGGTGATTCTGCAGGGGGAACAGCTAAACAAGGTAGAGACCGAAATTTCCAAGCTATTTTACCTCTACGAGGTAAAATATTAAATGTAGAAAAGGCAATGTCTCATCGTGTTTTTGAAAATGAAGAAATTAGAAATATTTATACCGCTTTAGGTGTAACCATAGGAACTGAAGAAGATTCAAAAGCCTTAAATCTCTCTAAATTAAGGTACCATAAAGTTGTGATCATGTGTGATGCCGATGTTGATGGAAGTCACATTGCTACTTTAATCCTTACTTTCTTCTTTAGATACATGAAAGAATTAATTGAAGCGGGGCATATTTACATTGCTACTCCACCACTTTATTTAATAAAGAAGGGAAGCAAAAAACGCTATGCTTGGTCTGAGAAAGAACGTAATGAAATTGTAAACGAATACAAAACAAGTGTAAGTGTTCAACGTTATAAGGGGCTTGGAGAAATGAATGCTGAGCAGCTTTGGGATACTACAATGAATCCGAATAATCGAATTTTACGAAAAGTAACTATTGATAACTTAGGCGAAGCAGATCGAATATTTTCTATGCTGATGGGAGACGAAGTTCCTCCTCGAAGAGAGTTTATAGAAAAGAATGCTGTATATGCTAATATTGATGCTTAATTTTTTTTAATTGTATAAATGGAACAAAGTCCTTCACGAGTTGAAGGACTTTTTTTATAAATAATTTTTATATTAGTTTTAAAAAAAGTAATTTTATAGCTCAAATTGTTGATAATTATATATATAAAACCATGAAAAATTTATCTTATCTCTTGTTTTTGTTTCCGGTATTATGCTTTTCTCAAATTGATTTAAGTCCTATTCTAACTTCCGGCCTTGAGGATGCAAACAAATTTACATCTAGCTATTTGGAACCTGGTCTTGATGCAGTAGCTTTTAATTTGTCTAATGGTTGGTATAGTTCTGCTAAAGCCAAGGGCTTAGGGAGTTTTGAAATAGCAATTATAGGTAACGCCTCTTTTGTTTCAGAAGATCAGCAAAGCTTTGAATTAAACACCAACGAATATGATTTTTTAGAATTTAGTGATGGTTCTTCCGCTAAAAATGTAGCTAATGTTTTAGGAGAGAATGATCCTAGTATAACTGCTTTAAGCGTCTATACTGATGAATTTGGAAACGAGCAAACAGTTAGTTTTGAGTTACCTGACGGATTATCAGGAAGTGGATTAAATTTTGTTCCAACTGCTGCATTACAAGCTAATGTAGGTTTAGTTTTTGGTTTCGAAGCCGTTGTTAGAGCTTTGCCAGAGGTGAAGTCAGAAAATAATAAGTTTAGGTTTTATGGATTTGGGTTAAAAAATGAATTTACAAAATGGATTCCAGGAACTAAGGCTTTACCTATTAGTATAGCGGGTATGATAAATTATTCAAAATTTGATGCTCGATTTGCATTAGAAGAAACAGTTTTAATTAACGGTAATGACCAAAGAATTGATTTAGGACTAGAAACTTGGGCAATAGATTTAATTGTTTCAACACGACTTCCAGTGATTAACTTTTATGCCGGTGGAGGATATGTGATGGCTAATTCAACATACGGGTTAAATGGTACCTATCAAATTAACGATGGACCAAATTCAGGAGAAACTATTGTTGATCCAATTAGCAATAGTTCATCCCTAAACGGATATAGAGCTACACTAGGAACGCGCCTTTCCTTAGGCATATTTAAACTTTTTGCTGATTACAGTTTCCAAGAGTTTAGTTCTGTTTCTGTAGGTATGGGCTTTGGAATATAAATAACCTAACTTAGAAATTCACCCAGCTGCTAATTGGATAATGGTCTGAGTATTCGTTATTGTAGTTAGAAAAATCAATCACTTCAAATTCTTCATCAGTTAAAATAAAATCAATCCGAATAGGAATAAAATCAAAGTCAAAAGTTCTTCCAAATCCATTTCCTCTTTCCTTAAAGCTATCTTTTAATCCATACGATTTAATTTCTCGATAAACACTTGAAAAAGCAGTATTATTGAAATCTCCCATCACTATTTTAGAGTATTTACATTTACTTAGGCTTTCTGAAATCAATTGAGCTTGTTTTGCCTGAAGAGCAAATGAATTGCTTACTCTTTTTATTAAACGCTGCTGATCTTCTTCACTAAGCGCTGTCATACTTGGTGTTATTTTTAGTGATTCTAGATGTATGTTATAAACCCTTAGCGTGTCATCTTCAACAAGTAAATCAGCATAAATAGCGTTGTTTAAAGAATTTTCAAAATTTAAATTAACTTGATTTAAGATAGGGAATTTAGAGTAAATAGCTAGGGCATTATTTTTGTTAGTTCCTCTATGCTGAATATAATTGTAAGGATATTGTTTACTCAAATCAAATTCACTGATCTCTTTAAAGTCTTGTAAGGCAATAACACTAGGATTTTCATCTAATAAAAACCGATTTATTTTTTTACTAATGTCCTCATCGTTGATCCATTGATGCATGTTTAAATGCCTCACATTGTAACTTAATAAGTGCAGTTTAGCGTCTTTGCGCTCCAGTTTTTCATTAATTACATACAAAGAGGTAATGTGGGGATAACCAATACCCAATATAATAATAGATAACATCATACGCTTATTTAATTTGATGAACCAATAGATGGCGAATAGTAAATTGATTAATAAGAGTATGGGAATTGAAAAATTTAGAATTGAGAGTAGAGGTATAAAATCGGCGGGGATATAAGGAAGTAAATACGAAAGAATAAGAAGTAAAGCAAAGACTGAATTTAAGAAGTAAACAAACCGATCAAAATATTTCATAGAAGTTTTCTTATTTAATTAAGCTAGCTAGCAGTTCAAGAATATTGAAAATTACATATCTTTACCTGCATTAAATAAAAAATCTTTTTCTTCCTTACTTAAGCTATCGTAACCATTTTTAGAAATTTTATCCAATATCTCATCTACTTTCTTTTGTTTCTCATCCTTTTTTATATTGTTTTTTGATGAGTTAGATTTCTTGTTTTTTTTATTTTTATGAACCGTTTTCATTTTAGGTTTTTTACTTCCAATTGAACTAAAGTAATTAATAATTCCATCCATAAATTTTTCAAAACCAGCTCCAATATCATTTCCTTTATCTAATTGTTTCGTATAAAAATAGCCTAATAACGCACCGCCTAAATGAGCTAAATGACCTCCAGCGTTCCCTAAGGGAATTTGGATAACGTCTAGGACTACAAAAACAGAAGCAATATGCCATAATTTCACATTACCAATAAGGAAAAAACGCATGCTTAAGTTGGGGGCTTTTGTAGCTATACCAACTAATATAGCCATTACAGAGGCTGAAGCACCAATTAAATATGATTTTCCAACACCTTGAAAGGCTGGAAACAAATTATAACTCAACATAAACATTAATGCCCCAGAGATAGCTCCTAAAAAGTAATAATTCAGCATTCTTTTAGGCGAGAAAAAATCTAAGAAAAATCTTCCAGAAAAATAGAGTAAAATCATATTAAATAAAATATGTAAAAAACCAGAATGCATAAATGCATAACTTACAATACTCCATGGTTTAAAAAGTAATTCATAGGGTTCTTTGTCAAATACTAACCAATCAATAAAAAAATTAGATTCGCTATTAAATAAGAATCCTAATGTTCTAAATACAAAGGTGAGTATAAAGAAAAGTAAATTGGCTGCTATTAACTTTTCAGTCATAGTAGCCATTGCATATTTATATCTCAACTGACTTTTCCAATCCATAGTTTAATTGTTTAATTCCATCTATTTTTGATGTCATTTTTTTTCCAATACAATACCATAAAAAAACCAACTACAGCCCCACCAATATGAGCCCAATGCGCAATATTGCTTTCGCCAAGTAAACTAGCTCCCGTTACTGCGGCATATAAGTCTAGTAAGAAATAAGCACCAATTAAGTATTTTGCTTTTATAGGAATAGGAATAAAAAGTAGATAAAGCGGTAAATTTGGATACAACATGGCAAATCCTGCTAGCAAACCAAAGATTGCTCCTGAAGCGCCAACCATGCTAGATAAATAACTTGTCACTAAGGTCTGGGTTGTTTCTTTAGGGACGCCACTACTTATTTTCATTCGATCTTTCATCTCAGCTGTATATTGAAGCGTTTCTTTTATATAATCATCACTAAATCCAGCTTCAATATAAGTTTGATAGGCAGCTGTAAAATTAATGTAATTAAATAAAATTTGTAAGGCTGCTGCTCCTAAACCTGCTGATATATAAAGAAATATAAAGCGTTTTTGACCGATACTTTGCTCCATAACGCTTCCAAATATAAAAAGCATGAACATATTAAAAAATATGTGACTGGTATTTCCATGCATAAACATGTGAGTTAGTATTTGCCAGATGGCAAAATTTTCATTTTCAGGAAACCAAAGGGCAAAAACTTTAAAGGCATAATCGCCTAAATAGGCTGTTCCAAAGAAGAACAAAACATTTGCTATTAGTAAGGTTTTAACGGTATCTGTAAGTCTTCCTCCCATAAATTTACATTAATTTTCTATCAAAGTCATCACTATTCATAGTAACAAATATTGGTTTGTTTTTTGGTGTTTTAGTAGGAGAGGAGCAAGAAAATAATTTACTTACTAACTCCATTTGTTCTTCGACTTTTAATTTTTTTCCTGCTTTTATTGCTGTTGTTTCTGCTATAGATTTAGCTAGAAGTTCCTTTAAATTAATTTCGCTACTGGGTATTCCTTCTTTAAAATTTGCTTTTAATTCGTCAAAAAGAGAGCCGATTTCTGTTTCAGAAAAATATGCGGGTATTCCACTTATTTGTATTTCTTCATGATCAAAGCGTTTAAAGTCAAAGCCAACTTGATTTAAATGCAGCTTTAATTCGCTTAATACTTCAAAATCTATAGGATTCATATCAATAATTAATGGAAACATTAATTGTTGGCTAAGTTCAGGTTTTTCTTGAAATTTTTGCATTAAATCTTCATAAAGTATCCTAAAATGTGCTTTGTGTTGGTCAATAATAAGCAGTCCAGATTTTAACGATGTAACAATATATTTCCGTTGTAGTTGAAAAGAAGCAGGTTCTTTTTGCAAGCTTTCTTCAGTAAAGTGAATTGAGTTTTGAGTATTTGATTCATTTTCAATATTTATTCGACTTTCAATTGCTTCAGAAGAAAAACTTTTGGTTCCTTCGTATAAATCTTCCCAATTTTGAGTATTTTGTTTGTTAGGAAAATCAGGTTTAAACTTTGCTGTTGAAGTTTTTTGCGTTGGATTTGTTTCTTGTTCAAAATCTTCTCTAAACGGGTTAAAACTTCGGTCCACTTCAATGCTTGGACTTTTAGCAGTAGATTTAAATTTTGCATAGCTAGGGTCTAAGTCGCTACTGTGGTCAAAATCTAAAATAGGGGCAATTTGAAACTGTCCTAAACTGTGTTTTACAGCCGATTTTAATATGGCATAAATGGCATGTTCATCTTCAAATTTAATTTCAGTTTTAGTGGGGTGAATATTGATGTCTATGCTTTTCGGATTAACCTCTAAATACAGGAAATAAGAAGGATGTGTTTTATCTTTAAGAATTCCTTCAAAAGCACTTGCTACTGCATGATGTAAATAACTATTCTTAATAAATCTATTATTGATAAAGAAAAATTGTTCGCCACGAGTTCGTTTAGCATAAGCAGGTTTTCCTGCAAATCCAGATAAATTAACTAGTTCAGTAGTTTCATTGATAGGAACTAAATTTTCGTTGGCTTTTCCTCCCATCACACCAACAATTCTTTGTCTCAGGTTACTTGCGGGTAGGTTAAACAATTCTGTACCATTATGGTACATCTTAAAGCTTACACTTGGATGAGCCAAAGCTACGCGTTGAAATTCATCAATTATATGTCGTTGTTCAACAGTATTAGATTTAAGAAAATTTCTTCGTGCCGGTATATTAAAAAATAAATTTTTTACGCTAATGCTACACCCCTGTTTAGTTACACATGGTTCTTGCTTTTTAACTTCGCTGGCTTCAATATAAATTTCGGTTCCTACATCGCTAGTCTTGTTTTTACTTTTTAACTCAACTTGTGCAACGGCAGCAATAGAGGCTAAAGCTTCGCCTCTAAATCCTTTGGTGTGTAAGTTAAATAAGTCTTCTGCTTTTTTTATTTTTGAAGTAGCATGTCTTTCAAAAGCAAGTCTAGCATCGGTCATGCTCATGCCTTTGCCATCATCTATAATTTGAATAAGCGTTTTTCCAGCATCTTTTATTAGCAACTGAACTTGACTTGCTTCTGCATCAATACTGTTTTCTAGTAACTCTTTAACTACGGACGCAGGTCTTTGAACTACCTCACCGGCTGCTATTTGGTTGGCTACATGGTCTGGTAAAAGCTGAATTATACTTTCCATTATTCATTTAAATCTTTAAAAATGGACAAATCAAAATCTATAATCCATAAGAAAATTAAAATGAGGACACCTGTAATTAATAAGACACGCTTGTTGATGGAACGATTTCCTCGGTGTCTATTATTCTTTCGGTCTTCTGCCCATTGTGCCCCGAAATCTATTTGGTTAGTCGTATTTTTATATTTATAAAACTTAGAATCAAAATCATAAATATTACCTTCCTCTTTTCCTTTGTAATATCTAGGAGTATAGTTATATCGTTGATTTTTGGGTAATTTGAAACCTTTAAATTTCATGAAAATTATTACTTTAATTAAGCTTTAATTAGCTTGTAAAAAAAATATCTTTTGAAGCCTTATTTACTAAAGACATTCAAAAGATAAATTTAAGTATTTATAAAATATTGGCTACAGATTATTTCAATAATTTAAGAAATTTAATCCTATAGCTCATAAAATTTCGAATTCTTTTTTAGTTCAGCCATGTGAATAGCAGCTACTGCAGATTCTGTGCCTTTATTTCCATGTTTGCCACCAGAACGGTCTATGCTCTGTTGCTTTGTATTGTCTGTTAGTACGCAAAATAGGATAGGAATATCTCCTTCAACATTAAGTTGTCTAATGCCTTGGGTAACTCCTTGGCAAACAAAGTCAAAATGTTTTGTTTCTCCCTGAATTACATTACCAATGGCAATTATTGCGTCTAACATAGCAAAGCTTTCTGCCATTTTTTTGCAGCCGTATATCAATTCAAAACTGCCAGGGACATTCCAACGAACAATATTTTCCTTTATAACACCTGCTTCAATAAGAGTATCAAAAGCTCCTTGAAATAAATTTTCTGTAATTTCAGCATTCCATTCAGCAACAACTAAACCAATTTTGAAGTCTTTAGCTTCTGGTAATTTAGTTTTATCAAAATCAGATAAATTGTTTCCTTTGGTAGCCATTTTATTGTTTTAAAGCTTCAGCCTTTCCTAAAAATAAATCAGCGCGTTTTGCTTCTTCCGTGTTTGGAAAATTGTTTTTAATAGCTTGTAAATGCTTTTCTGCCTTTTTGATTTCGTTGAGTTCAATGGCAGTTTGTGCCGCCTTCAAATGAAATTTTGGAGTAACAAAGCTATTGGCATTTGCTTTAGCGGCTTTCTCAAAATAAGTAAGCGCTTCACTTTTTTGGTCAAGTTCTAAGAAAGCATCACCTATAGACCCAAGAGCAATGGTACTTAAAATTTTATCCTCTCCTTTAAATTCGTCTAAATGAGCAATAGCCTTTTTAAAGTTTCTCAACTCTAAATAAGCCATACCAGCATAATAATTAGCTAAATTCCCAGTTTTTGTACTTCCGTATGAATCAGAAATAGCCACAAATCCTAATTTGCCTCGGCCACCATCTAAAGATAAAGTATAAAGCGAATCTTTCATTTTCTTAGTGTCTGCTTCAACGGCATTGTCAAAATAGCGTTGAGCTTGAACTATTTCTTCAGAAGCTTCCACTTCCTGTGGAGCTAAAACAAGGTTTTGATAACCTAAATAACCAAGCGCTAAAACTGCAATTACAACAACAGCACCAAGAATTGTTTTTTGATGTTTGCTAATAAACTCTTCGGTTTTACTAGCAGATTCATCTAACGACTCAAAAACTTCTGCCGTTGTTGACTCATCTTTAATTTTTTCCTCTCTTTCTTTTTTATTCTTCGGTTTATGACCTCTTTTATTGTATGTTGCCATTTCTGTTATTTTTATTGACCCGCAAAAATAGAATTTTTATTAATAAATAACCCTATTTAGACAGAAATTGTTAGTAAATGTATTTTTTGTAACAACCGATTTTATAAAGCTACTTATTTTTTGAATTTTTATAGGTATAAATTCAATGATTTCATGTTAAATGACTAATTTTAGCCTTCTGATTTTATAATTAATGTACTGAATTAAACGTATGATTTTAAAGCGATTAAGTTTACTTAATTTTAAAAATATAACTCAAGCTGATTTTCAATTTGATGCGCACGTGAATTGTTTTGTTGGCAGAAACGGAATTGGAAAAACTAACGCCTTAGATAGTATTTATGCATTGGCCTTTGGGAAAAGCTATTTCAACCCGGTAACTAGCCAGAATATTAAGCATGGATGTGAGTTTTTTGTTATTGATGGTCAGTTTGATTTCTCTGAAAAAGAAGAGCGTATTATTCTTTCTGCTAAAAAAGGTCAAAAAAAAGTGATTAAACGCAACGGCAAAACTTATGAGCGTATTGCAGACCACGTAGGCCATATTCCGTTGGTTATTATTTCACCTTCAGACCGAGATTTAATTACGGAAGGGAGTGAAGTGAGAAGAAAATTTATTGACGGCATCATTGCCCAATCTAATTCTACCTATCTTCAATATTTAATCAATTACAATAAAATTTTGAGTCAGCGTAATGCGCTTCTGAAGTTTTTTGCCGCGAACCGTAGCTTTAACCAAGCTAATATAGACGTTTATAACGAACAACTAACAGATTACGGAACTTATATATTTAATGAAAGAAAGCAATTTCTTAATACTTACCTCCCGCTCTTAAAAAGACGTTATATTGATATAAGCGGTAATAGTCATGAGGAAATAGGACTGACTTACAAGACTAAAATTAGCGCTGAAAATTATTTGGATTTAATGAAAGAATCTATTCAAACTGACTTGAAAAAACAATATACCACAATTGGAATACACAAAGACGATTTGATATTCACACTTAACGACTATCCCATTAAAAAATTCGGCTCACAAGGGCAACAAAAATCATTTTTGATTGCATTAAAATTTGCACAATATGATTTTCTCTATAAATTAAAAGGCATCAAACCCATTCTTCTATTGGATGATGTTTTTGATAAATTAGATGAAAATAGGGTAACTCAAATTATTTCTATGATTATGAGAGACGATTTAGGACAGCTTTTTATTTCTGATACACATGCAGAAAGAACTGAAAATGTAGTGAAAGCAAATACTAAAAATTATAAAATGATTCATTTAAATTGAACAGGATGAAATATATAGCAATTAGTTTTTTATTGATAACTATACTTTTTAGTTGCAATCAAAATAGTTTAGGAGAAACTCAATTAATTAATGGTTATTGGCAAATTAAAGAAGCTGAAAATCCTAAAGGAGCCATTAAGCAATACGATTTTATAGAAACGGTTGATTTTTATGAGATAACCGACTCTATTGGTGTGAGAAAAAAGGCAAAACCTACAATACAAGGCGGATTTAAAGTAAGTGAAGACCAAGAAACCTTTACAACTGAAGTAACTTCAGATACTATATTTCTTCATTTTAAAAACATTTATGATGCAAGAACAGATGCCGTTTTTGATTTATCTAAAAATCAAATGAAAGTAAAAAGTAGTACTACAGGTTTGATTTTTACTTATGAACGCTTTGAAAAAATTGATTATGGCGATGAAGAAATATAAATCCAAAGACGAATTTAAAAAACGCTTTGCTGAAGAACAATCTATCGGAGATGTGCTTAAAAAGTTTAAACAGATGAAAAAACTCTCTTCGGGTTTTGAGGAAATAAGACTTAAAGAAACCTGGGAAGCAGTCATGGGACCAGCGATTTTTCAATATACACAAAGTATTCAATTAAGAAGAGGAAAGCTTATTGTGAAATTAACCTCTTCAACTTTAAGAGAAGAATTGTCTTACGGAAAGTCTAAAATAAAAAATAATTTAAATGAAGCCTTAGATCAATCTTTAATCAAAGAAGTGGTGTTGGTTTAAAGTATATGAATATAAGTCCGTTCAGTTAGTTAGTAATTATGAAAAACAAACACACATGGTTTCTTGTGTAAATCTGGCAAGCTAGTTGATTTCCATTCGCCTATAGTTTTTGTCCTAATGTATTCTGTACTTAAAGTAAGGTCACAAGCTAACGTTAAATAGCTTGTTGGGTGTAAGCTGTTGAGTAAAGTTTTTAAAACCGATTCGTTTCGGTAGGGAGTTTCAATGATAATCTGACTTTGGTTTTCTTGTTTTGCTCTTTTTTCTAGTTGTTTAATTTTAGATTTACATTTCGCTTTATCTATAGGTAAATAGCCATTGAACGCAAAATTTTGCCCATTTAAACCACTTGCCATTAAAGCTAATAAAATTGACGAGGGACCAACTAAAGGAACTACTTGTATTTCTTTTTTGTGAGCAGCACTAATTGCTTTTGCTCCAGGGTCAGCCACTCCAGGACAACCTGCATCAGACATCAATCCAACGTCAATTCCATCCAAACATGGAGCTAGCATCTCAGGAATTTCAATTTCTTGCGTGAACTTATTGAGGGTGTAAATTTCTAGTTCTGCCTGCGACTTAGTAGGTGTGATTTTTTTAATGAAAGCTCTAGAAACTTTTTCATTTTCTACAATATAATGGTTTATGTCGTTAATTATTTTCCTAATTGAAAGAGGTAAAATTTCTAGAGGTGGCTGTTCACCTAACCTTGAAGGGATAAGGTACAATTTTCCTGCTGCCTTTGTTGTTTCATTTTCTTTCATCTGTTTATTTTATTTGTTTATAAGTGGTAAGATGAGACCCATATAATCATCCTCTTGTGTGTAGAAGCTTTCAAGATGCATGTTTCATCAGTTTATTTTTTTAACGATTACTTGACAAGCCTTATCTAACATTTGATATACATTTTCAAAGCCACTAGCGCCTCCATAATAGGGATCGGGCACTTCTTGGTTTTCTTCAGGAAGTAATTCGTTTAAAATTAGTTTTACCTTATTGATATCACTTTCATTTGAAGCTAATTTAACCACATTAGAGTAATTGGATTGATCCATCACATAAATGTAATCAAATTTATCAAAATCTTCTCTTTTAAAAGGTCTGCTTCTTTGATTTGTGATATCTAATCCATGTTCTTGAGCGACTTCAATAGACCTAAAATCAGGTAATTCTCCCTCATGAGAGTCTGATGTACCTGCTGAATCTACTTCAATTCGATTTGAATTTACCTTTGATTTCAATATTCCTTCAGCTAGTGGTGATCTGCAGATATTACCTAAACACACCATAAGAATTTTAATCATTTTTTTTTACCAAAAATATAAAAGGAATTTAGATTAAAGAAATTAAGTAGGTTAATTTATGTCTTAAGCTTAAGTTGAAGCTCTTCTACATATTTGTTAAAGCTTTTGTCGGTAGATTTTAAATTATCTACAGTTTTACAAGCGTGCAGAACAGTGGCATGATCTCTTTTGCCTATTTCTTTGCCAATATTAGCTAAAGAAGACTTGGTCATTTTTTTTGAAAAATACATTGCAATTTGTCTAGCCTGCACAATGTGTCTTTTTCTTGTTTTTGACTGAAGTGTATCTACATCCATGTCAAAGTATTCGCTTACCACTTTTTGAATTTGACCAATAGACAATTCCTTTTTAGTCTTTCTAACAAAGTTACTAACAACACGTTCAGTTAGCTCAAGGTCAATTTCTTTCTTACTAAAAGAGGAGTGGGCTATAAGTGAAATAATAGCACCTTCTAATTCTCGAATATTGTGTTTTACGTTTTCAGCTAAATATTCAACAATTTCATCTGGCATTTCTACGCCATCTCTAAAGAGTTTAGACTTGATGATGTTTATTCTTGTTTCGTAATCTGGAGTTTGAAGTTCAGCGGATAAACCCCATTTGAATCTAGAAAGTAATCGCTGTTCAATATCCTGCATATCAACCGGTGCTTTATCACTAGTTAAAACAACTTGCTTGCCGTTTTGATGCAAATGATTGAAAATGTGGAAAAAAGCTTCTTGTGTTCCTGCTTTTCCAGATAAAAGCTGAATATCATCAACAATTAGAACGTCAACTAATTGGTAAAAATGAATAAAATCGTTTCTGTTATTTCGTTTTGTGACTGAATCTATAAATTGTTGAGTAAATTTTTCTGAAGAGATATATAGTACTGTCTTCTCTGGATATTTTTCTTTAATGTCCACACCAATAGCGTGAGCAAGGTGGGTTTTTCCAAGACCGCTGCCCCCAAAAACAAGTAAAGGATTAAAAGAAGTACCACCGGGTTTATTAGCAATTGCTCTTCCAGCAGAACGAGCTAGACGGTTAGATTCTCCTTCAAGAAAATTATCAAAGTTATAATTTGAATTAAGTTGAGAATCTATTTTTAAGTTCTTAATCCCTGGAATTACAAATGGGTTTTTTAATTCGGGGCGTTTCCCTTTTTTACTATCAATGTCCTGATAGTCAATTTTTTTTCGTTTGGTACTCGGTAAATTCTCTGTGTAAGCGGGGTTATTTCCTCGCTTATTTTCCATGCGTATGTTGTAAACAAGCTTAGCGTTTCTTCCTAACTCTTTTCTTAATGATGCTTTTAGAAGCTCTGCATAATGCTCTTCTAACCACTCAAAAAAGAATTTTGAAGGAACTTGAATACTTAGCGAAGAATTTTCTAATTTAACTGGCTTGATTGGCTTAAACCAAGTATCAAACAAATGCGGAGTAATATTATCTTCTATAAATTGAAGACAACTATTCCAAACTGTAACCGCATCTTTTGACATAATTTGAATTAAATTTCAAGGTTAATAAATTGTAAAGTAATTTTTACGAGCTACAAATATGTGAACAAATTAGCTAATAAAAAAATGAAATTTATGTTGTTTTTTAATTTTTTTTTATGCATAATGAAACACTAGTTTAAAAACAAATAAATAGTCTAAAAAATGAACAATATCTCATTAAGTAAAATTACAGTACGTTATGCAGAAACCGACCAGATGGGGGTAGTACATCATTCCGTTTATCCATTATACTTTGAAATTGGAAGGTTAGATTGGTTAAACCAATTTGATTTGCATTACCACAAAATGGAGGAAGACGGAATTATGCTACCCGTATATGATCTTCATGTAAAGTATCATAGACCTGTTAAATTTGGAGAAAATCTAATCGTTAAAACTTCGTTAAATAATCTGCCTGACGTAAAAATCAAATTCAATTATCGAATTTTTAATGAAAAACAAGAATTGGTCACTTCGGGCTATACTACATTAGTTTTCGTGAATGCTTCATCTAGGAAGCCAATTAAATGTCCAACTTATATTTTAAATGCTTTTCAGAAAATTAAATTTGATTAATTACAGTTTTCTGTAGCCTCAAAAGTAATAGGTAAAACCTCGTTATTAGAGGTAACCTGATAATTACCTAATTGTAGTGTAGAAAAAGTAATGATTTGTTCACCATCAGCTCTTTCTAAAGATACATTTTCAAAGACTACTTGCACTCTAAAGGTTCTTGTAATAACATTTGGACGGTACAAATCAATAACTAATTCTTCTGTTACTTCAGGGTTTAGATAGTGAGGTACACCTTGTTCATTTACTGCTGTTTGCGGATTTAAAATTGGGTTTCCATCATCATCTAGCTCATCAAATGCGTTTAAATCTTCATGCCTACTAATCACGCCGTCTCCATCATCGTCTTCGTCTAAATAGTTAGGAACGCCATCAGCATCAAAATCTACAAAATCAAATGCATTATCTGGATTGTTTGGTGAGTTTCCAAATTCGTCAATAATTTCTACTGCGGTTGGTACATTGTCATTATCGTCATCGGTATCTAAAAAATTTGGTATTCCATCACTATCAGTATCATCGTCAAAAAGATTTCCGTTTCCATTTATATCTTCTAGTTGAGGAGGTACACCATCATTGTCGTCCTGACTCTGAATGCCAAAAAACAAGGTAGCTTTTCCTCCAGTGGTACTTCTAAATTCTTGTTCAACTCTAGGAGAACTCGGTGGTACTTGCTGGCAAAAGTACTCATCAGAATTAATAGAATTAGAAAGCTTCCTGTAAACTATTTCGTTAGTATTGTTGATGTTTATTTCAATTGGGGCAGGGGGGCAAAGTCCTTCAAATTTTCCATCAAAACCTGAGCTTTGAAACCTAAATGAAATAGCTTCATTAGTTTCAGAATTGATAAAGTGAAGAACATTTTCATTGCCATTTGTACACAAATTTAAATTAGTGTCTTGGTCAAAATCGAAACTTGAAACTACTTCATCTCCATCATTACAAGAAGACAATAGAAGAAATATTCCAAAAAAGAAAAAAATCTTATTCATTGTTTAATAACTTTATACAAAAGTATAAAACAAAAATTGACCAACTAGTGTAAATAATAAATTTAAATTTCTATTTCTTGAAAAATCGAATACTCAGAACCTATAATAGATTCATAACTCATTTCTTTAACTTGAACAACTATAAAAGAGGTATCAGCTTTAAGTTTTTAGCGTTTATAAATTGAATCATATTTTGATTGCGTAAATATGAAGTAACAAGACTATTACCTATCTTTGTAAAAAAATAAATAAGTTATGGATATTGGGGTAAAACATGAATTGACAATTGAACGATTAACACCTCCCGGTTTATTTCTTACTAATGAAGCTGGCGAAGAGGTTTTATTGCCCAATAAATATATTCCAGCATCTTATGAAATAGGAGATCAGTTGAAAGTCTTTGTTTATCTTGATCATGAAGAGCGTCCTGTAGCAACTACCTTACAGCCTTATGTAGAACTTGACGAATTTGCTATGTTAACCTGCGTTGACACTAACCAATATGGTTCGTTTATGGATTGGGGTTTAGAAAAACAACTTTTTGTGCCTTACAAAGAACAGGCATCTAAAATGCAAATTGGCGAACCTTACCTTATTTTTTGTTACTTAGATGAAATCACTAATCGTCTAGTAGCTTCAAGTAAAGTTCATCATTTTGTAGATAATGCAGACTTAACCGTTGAAGCTTTCGAAGAAGTTCATATTATTGTTTCTAATCCTACCGATTTAGGTTTTCAAGCTATTATTAATGAAATTCACTTAGGAATGATTTTTAATAATGATATTCACAAACCTATTAAAGTAGGCGACCGTATGAAGGCGTTTGTGAAGAAAATTAGAGAAGATAATAAAATTGATTTGGTTTTGGAACGACCTGGATATAGAAGTATCGAGCCCAACGCGCAAAAAGTGCTTGAAGTTTTAGAAGATGCTAACGGGTATTTACCTCTTCATGATAAATCTGAACCCGATTTAATTAAACAGTTGCTTCAGATGAGTAAAAAATCTTTTAAAAAAGCTATTGGAACGCTTTATAAAGATCGACAAATAGAAATTAAAAATGGAGATGGGATTTACAGGAAAACGAACTAATTAATTTTCTTTTTCCTCTTCTTTTTTTATTATACTTGTTTCAATTTGTGCTCCATATCCGTAGCTGTTTAGTCTTGGTCTCATATAGCTTGAGCGATATAAGGGATGCCTAATAGCACTTCCAGAATTCATTAAATAAGGTTCTTGAAATTGATTTGTTTGGCGCAAATAGGTTTCCGCTCTAAATCTCATATTATCAGTTTTTTGTATATCTTGAACATTGAATTTTTCTCTAAAACGTTCAACATTTTCTTTGTATTTGGCAGCTTGCTCTTTTCTATATTGTTGTTTTCGTTCAATTTCATAAAGCATGTCAATTTCTTGTATTTCTCCTTTTCGTTCATACATATATTTAGTAGAAACAAGCTCTTGACGTGGCCTTGAATACAAAGTTTCTTCAAAAAAAGTACTTAGTAATGGTTTGTCATATAAATCAAAATCTCTTTGCTTACCAAGTTCTTGCGATGAAGCAACAACTATGGAGCCAATGAAGCTGATTATTAATAAACAAATCTTTGTAGCCAAAACCTTATTTTTTCCAATCTAATATACTATTATCGTGCCATAATTGAGGAAAGAATTTTCGTTGCTGATATTTTGGGTGAAGGTATTTTTGCCATTCACTTCCGCCGGTGGCTGCTTTATTTTCTCCTTTTGAGTTTAAATACTTTGAAGCTGTAGCTAAATGAGTAAGAGGCCACTTTACATTGTAATTATAATCGAAGTCTTTTACTGATTTAATCAACTTTTCTGAAGGTTGCTCAATACGCATTAACTGTTCATTTAAGGTTTTGCCTTCAACTTCTTTGGCTAATGCCTTAAACTCTTTGAGGTATTTTTTCTCAAAGACGCTTAAAGTTTGATTTGATTTTCCTGTTGTTTGATTATATCCCGCATCACGCCAGTATATATTTTTAAAAAGTTCATCTAAGCTTGGGTTGCTAGACAGGCGTTCTTTGCCTTTTTCATTTACTAAATTAAGTATAGGCGTACAGTAAATCTCTAAAAAACGGAATTGAGCACTCTGAAAACCACTTGCTGGTGCCAAGCTCATTCTGAAGGTATTGTAATCTTCATAACTCATTCCGTTTTTCATTACAGAAAACGATGTAATTAATAAATCAGTGTATCTCGTTAATCGCCCTAATTTATCTGAAAATATAGCCTCATCTAAATCATTAAAGATCAATTGTTTAATTTCATGAATCATTAATTTTAAGGTTAACTCAGTAATTTGATGATAACCAATAAACACCACTTCATCTTTAAAATTTGTAACTGGCTTTTGAAGCGACAGTAAGCTTTCTACTTGAATGTAATCCCAGTATTCAATAGGACTTTGATGAAGCAATCCCTCAAGATAGGTGTCTGGATTTTCGCCAAGTGCTTCGTATTTTTCAACAATTTTATTTATTAATTTTTCTCTTTTACTCATATTTAGTTAGGTTTAGTAGTTCTTAAAAAGAATTGATAGTTTGTCTAATTTCAATAAGCCTTTTCATTAAACCTTTCATGTGTTTCAAGTCTAGCATATTTGCTCCATCACTTTTAGCTTCAGCAGGATTAAAATGTGTTTCAATAAATAAACCATCAACCTGATTAACTACACCTGCACGTGCAATTGTTTCAATCATTTCTGGTCTTCCACCCGTTACCCCTGAACTTTGGTTAGGTTGTTGAAGCGAGTGGGTAACATCTAAAATGGTGGTAGCAAATTTTTTCATGCTTGGTATGCCTCTAAAATCTACAATTAAATCTTGGTATCCAAACATGGTTCCACGATCAGTAATCATAACTAATTCATTATCAGAGTCGGTTACTTTTCTAACTGCATGTTCCATGCTTTCTGGACTCATAAATTGGCCTTTTTTTAAGTTAACGGTTTTTCCTGTTTTGGCGGCCGCTACTACTAAATCGGTTTGTCTTACTAAAAAAGCTGGGATTTGCAATACATCCACATAATTTGCAGCCATTTCTGCATCGCTCACTTCATGGATATCGGTGACGGTTGGAATATCAAAATGCTGACCAATTTCTTCAAGGATTTTAAGGGCTTTTTCGTTGCCAATGCCTGTGTAGGAGTCAATTCTACTTCGGTTAGCCTTTTTAAACGAACCTTTAAATACATAAGGAATTTTAAGTTCATCCGAAATTCTCACCATTTCTTCAGCAATTCTAAAAGCCATATCCCTTCCTTCAATTGAACAAGGACCAGAAAGCAGAAAGAAATTATTGGATGATGTATGCTTTATGTTTTTTATTTTTTTGATATCCATTATTTTGATTTTTGTCAAAATTACGGAATTTTTCTTCATTTTTTTGAAGTAATGATGATAAAGCTAAACGACTTTATATTTGTGTGCCTAAATACAGGAATTCATCTTACTTTTACTACTTCTGAAAAACTTTCCTAGAAGATTAATACTGCTCATTTTCACTTGGAAAGTCACCTGTTTTTACATCTTTATTGTATTGAACAAAAGCCTCTGTCATAATAGTTTTTAAATCGGCATACCTTCTTAAAAAACGGGGGTTAAATTCGTGATCCATTCCTAGCATATCGTGAAGAACTAATACTTGACCATCTACGCCATTACCTGCACCAATGCCAATTACGGGAATACTAATGCTTTCGGCTACTTCTTGAGCAAGTTTGGCTGGAACTTTTTCAAGAACTAGCGCGAAACAGCCTAATCGTTCTAAAAGTAGCGCATCAGATTTCAATTTTTCGGCTTCAGCCTCTTCTTTCGCTCGTACGGTATAGGTGCCAAATTTATAAATGGACTGCGGTGTTAGTCCTAAATGTCCCATTACAGGAATACCTGCTTTTAATATGCGTTTTATAGAATCTTTAATTTCACTACCACCTTCCATTTTTACAGCATGAGCACCACTTTCTTTCATAATTCGAATTGAAGAACGCAAGGCTTCTTTTGGATCGCTTTGGTAACTCCCAAAAGGTAAATCAACAACCACTAAACTGCGATCTATTGCTCTAATAACTCCACTAGCATGATAAATCATTTGATCTAATGTAATTGGAAGTGTAGTTTCATGACCTGCCATTACATTAGAAGCTGAATCACCTACTAAAATTACATCAACACCTGCTTGATCAACAATTTTTGCCATGGTATAATCATAAGCGGTGAGCATTGAAATTTTTTCGTTGTTAGATTTCATATCTACAAGCGATTTAACGGTTACTCTTTTGTATTGTTTTTTAGCTGTTGACATAACTATTTATATTTTGTTGTAAAAATACATATTTCTCTGTATTGTTTTAATTTGAACTATAGAAATGTATTGATCTCTAGCTATTTTTTTTAAAAATGAATTTGATTACATACTAGATTCATCATTTCATAAAGCATATTCTAATTTTAATTAGGACAATATAGGATTACAAAAAAAGCCACAAACAAAAAATTTGTGGCTTTTTTTCGTAGTCAGTTTTAAATTAAGGGGTAGCCCTAAAAGCTCCTCCCGTTACCTCTCCACTAGAAGTAGTAAAGTTAAATTGGCCTCTTATTTCTGTTTCGTTAAAGCTTTGCACATCTATAACACCATCGCTAGCTTCATCCAAAAACTCTTCAGTATCTAGGCTTGCTTGTATGGCTGAATTTTGATCAAATTCAAATACACCAACAGGCTGGTTAACAGGGAATCTTAATGTTATTCCAATAGTTATGCTATCTGGTATATCAATATCGCCATCTTCACCGTCAGGTAAATCAATATCGGGTAAATCAACATCAATGGTTTGTGTACCTCTTACAAATATAAACTCAGGTTCTGGTTCTGGCACATCCTCATCCTCATTACCATCTTCTCCACCTTCTTCTTCTTCTTCTTCTTCTTCTTCGTTTTCTTCAGCTAGATCAATATCGGTAAAAACACTTATTTGATCTGCATCAAAAGCTTCTCCATCAAAAAGCGCAGTCATAAAGTCGCCGCCAACTTGATTAAAATCAAAATCGTCAAATCCAGGGATAAAAACAACATTTTGAAATTGACCATTTGTCATACTAATATCTTCCTCATTAGCTAAAATTTCAGTAAGTGTTCCATCAAAATTACCTCCAGCGGTTCTTGTTTCTTGGTTTAATGAAGTAACGGTTAAACTTCCATTACTGCCAGAGAAAAATGCATTTGCGAAATTCTGATTGTCTGTAAATGATATAAAAGCATCACTTCCTTCATTTGAAAACTCGTAAGTATTTACAGATAAAGTAGGAAGCGAGATAGAAACTTCTTTGTTTCCGTTTTTAGCATCAATGGTGTATCCGTCTTCGGTAAAAAAAGCTTCAACAGATTCAGCAACAAATAGCTCGCCATTTAGTTCGACTTCAAAAGTTGCATTTTCATTGGGGTTAAAAACATTTTCATCATTGTCGTTAATAGCAAAATTTCCTTCTAGTTGTTCATTATCGCATGAAAAAAAGATAACAGAAATTAAAAGTAGTAATAAATAATTCTTATTTAATTTAAAATTGTTCATTTCTAAATTTTCTTAAAAGTTTGGGTAAACATAAGGAAAATTAATCAAATATCATTCTTTTTAGGCACTCTCATCAATAAAATTATTCCACAGATAAAAATGAGACTTAAAAAAATAATTGCATTCCTCACATTACCTGTAATTTGGGCAATACTTCCGTAGAGCAACATTCCTATTATGATGCCTAATTTTTCAGTAACATCAAAAAAGCTAAAAAACGAGGTGGTGTCTTTTTCTTTTTTAGGAATCATTTTAGAATAGGTTGATCTTGACAAGGATTGTATGCCTCCCATTACTAGGCCAACAAAAAAGGCGGTAATGTAAAATTGAATAGGACTTTCAATTAGGAATGCGTAAAAACAAATGAATACCCAAATTATATTAATTCCTATTAAAACCCAGATGTTTGAGTATTTTTTAGCGAGTTTTGCTGCCAAAAAGGCACCTGCAATGGCCACTAACTGTATAAGTAAAATGCTTGTAATTAAGCCTTTAGTTGCATCAGTTTCTCCCCATTTTATTTCTTTTACACCAAAATAGGTGGCTACTAGCATAATAGTTTGAACAGCCATACTATAAACAAAAAATGCAATTAGGTAGCGATAAAACTGGGGGTTGTCTTTGATTTTTAAAAACACCTTTTTTACTTCTTCATATCCTGAATAGATTAAACTTCCTGAATTGTTTTTTTTGGGTTCTAGATATGGCAAATAGAAATAGGTATATTGACTAAAGCCAAGCCACCAGATTCCTGTAAGAATAAAAGAAATTCGCGTTGGTGTTGATTTACTTTCAAATCCAAAAGCAGCGTAATTTAATATCATAATTAAACAAATAATTAATAATATTACGCTTCCTATATAGCCTAAAGCAAACCCTTTAGCACTTGCTTGATCTTGTTGGTCTTTATTTGCAATATCTGGTAAATATGAATTATAGAAAACGATACTGCCCCAAAAACCAATTAATCCAAATAAGTAAAATAGTAATCCTAACCATAGAAACTCAAGGTTAAACCAATACAAACCTATACATCCTGCTACTCCTAAGTAGTTAAAAAATTTCATGAAGCTTTTTTTCTTACCATTAAAATCGGCTATACCAGAAAGTAAGGGACTTAAGATAACAATACATATAAAGGCTAGGGCAGTGGTATAACTAATTAGTGCGTCATTATTGAAGCTCATCCCTAGAAAGTCCACTTGATCAGAAATCATATTTCCTTCCTCATCTTTTACTATAGTCAAGGCTCCGTAAAATAGCGGAAAAATAGCAGAGGTTATTACTAAGCTGTAAACAGAATTTGCCCAATCATAAAATGCCCATGCAAAAATAAGTTTCTTATTTCCCTTTTTCATTTATTGAATTTATAAGCTCTGGTTTGCTTTAAAAGAGGTAACCCCCATTTTTTTTGCTTCGGTTTCAGCTATTTTAGCTTGTTTCTTTAAGTTTTGAATTCTTGATTCTGGTGAAGGATGCGAGCTTAAAAATTGAGGAGTTCCACCACCGCTTTGTTCAGCCATTCTTTGCCATAATTTATAGCCTTCGTTAGGATTATAACCTGCAATAGCCATTAATTTTAGTCCTATTTCGTCTGCTTCAGTTTCATGCTTTCTACTAAAAGGTAACATCACACCAACTTGAGAACCTAGACCGTAAGCCATCATAAAAGTTTCTTGTTGTTTTTGGTTTTCACTAAGGAGTAAAGCACCAGCTGCACCAAGAGTTTGTTGAACAGAACCTGCGCTCATTCGTTGTTGACCGTGATTAGCAAGTGCATGCGCCACTTCATGCCCCATAATGGTAGCCAAACCATTATAATTTTTGGCTATTGGCATAATTCCTGTGTAAAAAGCAATTTTACCACCAGGCATAGCCCAAGCATTAACTGCTTCACTATTAATTAACGAAAACTCCCATTTATATTCGTCAGTGTAACCTTTAAAACCATTAGCATCAAGCCATTGTTTAGCAGCATTAGCTATTTCTAATCCAACCTTTTTCACAGCCTTGGCTTCTGTTGTGCCTTTAATTACTTCACTTTGCTCAATTACTTGATCGTATTGCTGAAAAGAGGAGGGTAATATTTGAGAATTTGGAATAAGAGCTAAAGTACTTTTCCCTGTAAATGGATTTGTGGCACAGTTGCTGAAAAACAATAAGGCAAATAATACGATACTCAACTTGTAATTTAATCGCTTCTTCATGAATTGTGTTTTATGCAAAATTAATCGAAAAAAATGAGATATTTCAAATTTCAATTAACAAGTTATTGTGATGTTTTTTCTGGAAAAAAAATAACTTAGTGCAAAAAAAAATGAAATTAGCTCAACTAGTAATTTTGTGTCTTCTTTTTTCTTGTCAATCTGAGGCACAAAAGAAAACTCTAGCAACTAAATCTTCAGAATTTAAAGTACAAAAAACAGAAGATGAGTGGAAAAAAGAACTTTCCGAAATGCAGTTTTATGTCCTTAGAAAAGCAGGAACAGAGCCTGCACATTCTAGTGCTTTAAATGATGTTAAAGAATCGGGCGTATTTGTTTGTGCAGCTTGTGGAAACGAACTATACAGAACTAAATATAAATTTGATAGCGGTACGGGCTGGCCTAGCTTTGATCGTGAGATTGATGGAAGTTTAGTTTATAGCTCCGATACTAAATTAGGTTATAAAAGAGACGAGGCGCTTTGTGGGAAATGTGGAGGACATTTAGGGCATATATTTAATGATGGACCAAAAAATACAACAGGTATGAGGCATTGTATTAATGGTGCTGCATTATTGTTTAAACCAGATAATAAGTAAAGATGAGAAATTTTAATGACAAAGATTTAAAAGAAAAATTGAGTAAACTTGAGTTTAATGTCATGAGGAAAGCTCATACAGAAAGACCATTTACGGGTGAATATAACACTCATTTTAAGGAAGGTACATATCATTGTAAAGTTTGTGAAACGCCATTATTTACAAGTAATTCTAAATTTGATAGTGGTTGTGGGTGGCCAAGTTTTGACGAATCTAAAGAAGGTGCAATAGAATATAAAATGGATCAATCGTTGGGTATGCAACGTGTTGAAATTCTTTGTTCTACTTGTAAAAGTCACCTAGGACATATTTTTGACGATGGTCCTACAAAAACAGGCAAAAGATATTGTGTAAATTCCGTATGTTTGGACTTTAATTCTAAATCAACATAAAATGAAAAAAACAATTAGCTTAATTATTGTGCTAGCTCTTTTAGTAGCATGTAGTGGAGATCGAGGACCAATAGGACCTCAAGGACCGGCTGGAATTAATATATTAGGTCAAGTTTTTGAAGTAAATGTCAATTTCACAAGTACTAACGATTTTTCAGCAATTATAGATTTTCCTCAAGATATTGAGGTGTTTGAAAGTGATGCTGTTATGGTGTATTGGCTTGAAGATGTTATACCTGATTCTTCGGGTCCAATTGATATATGGTCTCCTTTACCTTCAATCTTTTACTTGCCTGACGGTGTCGCTAGTTTCGATTTTAATCATAGTTTTTTAGATGTCAACATTTTTTTAGATGGTAATTTTGATTTAAATAATCTTCCAGACAACATCAAACTAGATCAAATCTTCAGAATAGCAATTATTCCTGCTGATTTTGCTGAAATGCACCCTAACTTTGAAACGCTTAATTATCAAGAATTAGAAGAATTACTCATCACTTACGATCAAAATTTTGAAGTAAAAAACTTCCAAAATTAATTTTAAAAAAAGGCTCATTTATTTGAGCCTTTTTTTGTTTAAATCTATATTGAGAATTAGCTTAGGGTTTCTTGAAAACATTTAATTTAACTAATGGAAGCTCTGTGTATTTCAAGTGTTGCTTTTTCCTTTGATTATTTAAATGAAATTATTTCGAATACTTTAAGAATGACAATTGATAAATTGAGTTTTATTTAATAAGGATTTAGTAATAGTATTGTAAGTTTATACCTTGATTTTTAAATTGAAAAATAATGGAAAAAATTACTGTATTAATATTGCTCCTCACCTTTTTTAATTCATCATGTGCGCAATCTAATGATGTACAAGAAGTTGAAGAGGGTTATGGATTTGAAATTGTTAGTTCAGAGCTTGAAATTCCTTGGGGTATAGATTTTTTTGAAGATGGGAGTATGATACTTACTGAAAAAGAAGGTAATATTTACTTATTTAGCAACGGCAATTTAACTCAAGTAAATAATGCTCCTGAAGTTATTGTAAAAGGTCAGGGCGGTTTATTAGATGTGAAATTGCATCCTAATTTCAAAGAGAATGCATTTGTTTACTTTAGTTTTGCCTCTAATGGGGGAAGTGGAGAACTGGCGAATACTAAAATTGTTCGCGCTAAACTCAACGGCAATAGGCTTACTAATATTAAAGAAATTTATACTGCTCAACCATTAACAGACAAGCCTTATCACTTTGGAAGCAGAATAGAATTTGATGACGAAGGACACCTATATTTTTCAGTTGGAGATCGTGGAAATCGTGATGAAAATCCTCAAGATATTACTCGTGATGGTGGAAAAATTTATCGTTTAAATGACGATGGAAGTATTCCTCATGATAATCCATTTGTAAATAATAATGGCGCTAAAAAAGCAATATTTTCTTATGGTCATAGAAACCCACAAGGAATGGAAATTCACCCAGAAACAAGAAAAATTTGGATTCACGAACACGGACCTAAAGGAGGAGATGAAATTAATATAATTGAAGCTGGAAAAAACTATGGGTGGCCAGTTATTAGCTTTGGAATTAACTACGATGGTAGTGTTTTGACAGAAAAAACTGAAAAAGAAGGAATGGAACAACCTTTGTTACATTGGACACCTTCTATCGCTCCTTCAGGAATGACATTTGTAACTTCAGATAAATACCCTGAACTGAAAGGCCACTTATTAGTTGGCTCGTTAAAGTTTTCTTACCTCGAACTTTGTGAATTAGAAGGTGAAAATGTAAAACAACGAAAAAAAATATTAAAAAATATCGGTCGTCTTAGAAGTGTTAAACAAAGTCCAGATGGATTTATCTACGCTGGAGTTGAGGGGGTTGGTGTGATTAAAATTTTACCTAAATCTTAAAAACTGAGTTCGATTATAATCATAAATTCAAAATCAAAACGGATATTTAGTTTCAATGCAATTTTTTGAAGGAAAACATTAGTTATGTTGATTTAAATTAACGTAATAAATAGATATTCTTATTGAACTAAATAGATTAATCAGTTTTTACAAAGTGAGAATAATCGAAATCAGGTTTAAAATAAAAACTATGAAATATTTAAAATTTAACGATGGAAGTCAAATGCCTATTATAGGATTAGGCACCTGGAAGTCTTCTCCTGGAAAGGTGAAAAACGCAGTTGAAGAAGCTATTAAAGTAGGCTATAGACACGTTGATTGTGCTGCTGTATATCAAAATGAGAAAGAAGTAGGAGAGGGGATTAAGGCTGGTTTAAACGCCACCGGTACAGCTAGAGAAGAACTCTGGATTACCTCAAAGTTATGGAATACGGCCCATAAAAAAGAAGATGTGATTCCAGCGCTAAAACAAACGCTCAAAGATTTACAACTAGATTATCTCGATTTGTATTTAATTCATTGGCCAGTAGCATTCCGCCCAGATTTAGAAGGTTTTCCTGAAAATGAAGAAGATTACTTGAGTTTGGAAGAAGTTCCTATTTTAGAAACTTGGAATGCTATGATTGAAGCCAAAAACCAAGGTCTTGTAAAACATATTGGTGTTTCTAATTTTTCAAAGCAAAAATTAGAAGACTTAATTGATCAAACAGAGGTTTTTCCTGAAGTAAACCAAGTGGAATTACACCCTTATTTACATCAAGATGAATTGGTACAATTTTGTCAATCTCATAAAATACATTTAACCGCTTATTCACCGCTTGGAAGTGGTGACAGGTCACCGCAAATGAAAGCTGAAAATGAACCTTCTTTATTAGAAAATACAACTGTATTAAAGATCGCAGAGGAAAATCTTTGTTCTCCTGCTCAGGTTTTAATTAAATGGTCTGTAGAAAGGGGCTGTTCAGTTATTCCTAAATCAACAAATTCAGAAAGGATTAAGCAAAACCTAGAAAGCATAAAAGTAGAATTGAGTGCGGAAGCTATGCAAGATTTAAAGTCCTTAGATAAACATTTTAGGTATGTAAATGGAAAGTTTTTTGAAACTACATCAAAGTATCAAAACATATACGATGAATGAGATTAGTGGTTAAATTAGTAGTATAGCTTTTTCTATTGTTTTTACTTAATACTAAAAAGCTTGAAACTATTGCAGGTTAAAATTTATAAGGCAATAAAAAAAGCCGTTTCAAAAAAATTGAAACGGCTTTATTTGTTTTAGTTTTGTTTGTGAAGATGAACATCCATTTGTGGGAATGGAATTCCAATTCCTGCTTTATCAAATTCTTTTTTAATGTTTTCGTGCATATAAAAGTAAACTGTCCAGTAATCTTCAGTTTTTACCCACGGCCTTACAGCAAAATTAACAGAGCTATCTCCTAGTTCAGAAACAAATATATCAACGGCTTGACTATGGTCTATATGATCACAAGATTTAGCCACTTGGTTAATTACTTCTCTTGCTTTGTCAATATCGTCTGTATAGCTAATTCCAAAAGTCATAGGAACTTTTCGCATTGGATTTGCAGTTATGTTCTCTAAGGGATTACCCATAATTTGACCATTAGGTATAATAATAATTCGATTATCTAAAGTAGTTAAAATGGTATTAATCAGTTGTATTTCTTTTACAGTACCTGAATAACCATTGGTAACAATAAAATCTTTTACTTTAAAAGGTTTAAATATAAGTAATAAAACACCCGCTGCCATATGGCTTAAATTTCCTTGTAAACCAAGTCCTATAGCAAATACTAATGCACTAAAAATAGCAATAAAAGAAGTAACTTCTAATCCAAACATAGAAGCTGCGCTAAAAAGAACTAATATTTTTAATATGATTGCAATGAGTGAAGTTAAGAAAGGGATTAAGGTAGGATCTACATTCTTATTTACCATAAGATTTTTCACCTTTCCAGCGATTAATCTGGCTATCCAAAAACCGATAATTAAAGTAATAATTGCACCTAATACTTTTGGAGCATAGTTAATTACTAATTCTGTAAATTGTTCCATGTAATTTTCCATAGTTTATGTTTAAAAATTTAAGCAAAAATAAATTATAAATTTAAAGAAATGTTAATTTAAGTGTAGAAATATTACTACTACTAAGGATAAGTAGTGTTTATTTAGTAAAATTATTAGATTGTTTTATTACTTCTTAGTACTACATAGTTTGGAAAGCATACCTCGAAAAATAAAGAAGTGAAAAGGTTGCATAACGTACCAATATATTCTTCCGCGTAAGCCCCTTGGCCTAAATGTAGCATTTTGATGAACCCTATTATCATCATCAATATAGAATTCTAGCCATGCTTCGCCAGGTACTTTCATTTCAGCAAACAATAAAAGACGTTTTTCTTTTTTACTGGCGTAAAGTACACGCCAAAAATCTAAGGCATCTCCCGGATTTATTAAGTCTTTATTAGTTCTCCCTCTGCGTAAGCCAACTCCTCCATAAAGCTTATCAATATAACCTCTAATGCGCCATAAGAAATTTGCATAATACCACCCGTTTTCACCTCCAATGGCCCAAATTTTTTTAATCACTAATTCTGGATGATTAGTTTTTTTATTTTGATGATCGATTAAACACCCATACTTAGGTACACGAATGTATTTGTTTAAATCACTGGTAGAAAATCTTCCACTTACTTTAGAATCTTTCCAGCTAGAAACTACTTGGTTTTGTTCTATTTTAATAAAAGCTAATTCTAATGCTTTTCTGTAAGAAATAGGTTTTAAACCTAATAAGTCTTGAAGTTGCTTGTTTTTAGCAATAACCTCAACACGCATACTATCAACTAGGTTTTTTGCTAATTTATATGAAGTTGCAGTGACAAAATATAGCCAATAGGAAGAGAGTTTAGGTGTCATGACTGGTACTTGAATGATACTTAAATTTAAGTTTCTAACCGATGCGTATATCTTCATCATTTCTTTATAAGAAAGAACATCTGGACCACCTATGTCAAAAGATTGGTTGTAAGTTTCTTCTTTACCAATAACCCCTGTTAAAAATTCTAAAACATCTCTAATAGCTATGGGTTGTGTTTTTGTATTTACCCACTTAGGAGTAATCATAAGAGGTAACTTTTCGCATAAATCTCTTAAAATCTCAAATGAAGCACTTCCTGAGCCAACGATAATCCCCGCTCTTAAAACGGTTAAATGAAAATCACCTTTGCTTAATACATCTTCAACACGCTTTCTTGAATTTAAATGCTTAGATAAGTTTTTATCATTTACAATTCCACTAAGATAAATAACTTGTTTTACTTTTGTATGAACTAAATGTTGGTTAAAATTATTTGCAGATTTTTCCTCAAGTTCATCAAAATCGGTAGTGCTGCTGCTCATAGAATGGATTAGGTAATAAGCAATATCTATGTCTGCTGGTATAGGAGAATCTTTTACTTCGTCTAAAAAATCAATTTTTATTAGTTGAAGTTTTGCCTTGGTTTCTTTATCTACAGAAAGGCGTGTAACACTTCTAACCGCGCAAACAATTTCATGACCTTGATCTAATAAAGTGTGTAAAAGTCTAAGCCCTATATAACCGTTGGCTCCGGTGAGTAGTATTTTCATTTAGTTTGTTTTTTATTGATCATTTCCAGAAGCTTTCCTTGGATTTGGAGAAGCTAATTTTGAATCGTAATTTTCTAATTTAAAATCGAGCACTTTTTGAAAAAACTTGTGATGTGATCTATCTTTTGCTTTAATTTTCACAAAGTAGTTATCGCAATACACAGAATACACATCTGCTTGTCCTTTATATAGCTTTAATTTCCAAAAAGGGATTACAAGCGCATAAGTTTCTAAAAGCGATCTAAAACTGAGAATGATACCATTAGGTCGGATTTCAATTCCACAAACATTCAAGTTGTTGTCTAGAATCAACAGGTTGTGAATTTGCACACTTGTAGTATCAATAAATAATTTTCCAGAACCAATGCCTTTTAGCTTGATTCGTTCCATCAAACTAAAAGCTTTACCAACAGAATCATCAATCTTCTCCTTAATTTTTGGGCGGTTATAGGATACGTTTAATAGCATTTTTTCCTTAAAAGTAAGTAATTCTTCAATAGGAAATACAAACTGCTTGTTTTTTTTGGATTATCTTTGCAAATTCAAATTCAAATTATGCAAATACAGTTAGAATTAAGTCAATTAATTAGTGAATATTTAGCCAAGAAATATGAAGTAGAGGTAAATGATTTTGAATTTCAATCAACACGAAAGGAGTTTGAAGGTGACCTTACTTTAGTTGTTTTTCCATTACTAAGGCATATCAAAACTAACCCAGTGCAGTTGGGTCAATTAATTGGTGAGTTTTTGGTTGATAATAACTCATTGGTTAGTGACTTTAATGTTGTTAAAGGCTTTTTGAATATTGTTTTTTCTGATGCTTATTTTTTAACTGCTTTTCAGGCTATCCAAAAGGCTCAGAATTTTGGAATTGCAACTCCAAATGAAGAAAGTATTTTAGTTGAATATTCCTCTCCAAATACCAACAAACCACTTCATTTAGGGCATGTTAGAAATAATTTATTAGGCTATTCGGTAGCAGAAATTTTGAAGGCCAGTGGAAAAAAAGTTATCAAAACTCAAATCATAAATGATCGAGGCATACATATTTGTAAATCAATGTTGGCCTGGAAAAAATTTGGAAAAGGAGAAACACCAACTTCTTCTGGCAAAAAAGGTGATCAATTAGTAGGCGATTATTATGTGAAATTTGACCAAGTTTATAAAGAAGAGGTTAATTTACTTATTGAAAAAGGACATTCTGAAGAGTTGGCCAAAAAAGAAGCTCCTATACTTATTGAAGCCCAACAAATGCTGAAGAAATGGGAGGAAGGAAGCCCAGAAATTATCGAATTATGGAAAACCATGAATCAGTGGGTTTATGATGGTTTTGAGGCCACTTATGCAACTATGGGAGTTGATTTTGATAAAAATTATTATGAAAGCGATACTTATCTTCTAGGAAAAGATGTTGTAAAAAAAGGACTGGATGAAGGTGTTTTCTTCAAAAAAGAAGACGGAAGTGTTTGGATTGATTTAACTGAAGAAGGTTTAGATGAAAAAATAGTACTCCGAGCAGACGGTACAGCAGTTTATATGACACAAGATATAGGGACTGCTATACAACGAATGGAAGATTTTAAAGCTAACGGAATGGTCTATACTGTTGGTAATGAACAAGATTATCATTTTAAAGTTTTGTTTTTGATTTTAAAAAAATTAGGTTTTTCTTGGGCCGAAAAATTATACCACTTGAGCTATGGTATGGTTGATTTGCCTTCTGGTAAAATGAAAAGTAGAGAAGGTACTGTAGTAGATGCTGATGCATTAATGAATGAAATGTACGCAACTGCTAAAGCTATTTCTGAAGACTTAGGAAAACTAGATGGCTTCAGCGAAAAGGAAAAAATTGAATTATATAAAGTAATTGGTTTGGGAGCTTTAAAGTATTATATACTAAAAGTTGACCCTAAAAAGAGAATTTTATTTAACCCAGAAGAGTCTGTTGATTTTCAAGGGAATACAGGACCTTTTATACAATATACTTACGCAAGAATTCAATCTATCTTAGCTAAAGCTACAGAAGAACATCAAGCAAGTTTAATCAGCTATAAATTTGAATTAAAAGAAAAAGATTTGATTAAACTATTGCTTCAATACCCTAGTGTAATTCAGCAAGCTGCTCAGCAATATAGCCCAGCAGTAATTGCAAATTACACCTATGATTTGGTAAAATCGTTTAATTCATTTTATCAAAATTTAAGTATTTTGGGAGCAGAAAAAAATGATCAAATTAAATTGAGAATTCAGTTATCAAAAGAAGTAGCTAATTGTATTCAGTCAGCTTTTTGTTTACTGGGAATCAAAGTTCCTAATCAAATGTAAACCCGTTGAAATAATATGCTAATAAAAGCCAGCTTAATGAATTCTTATAGCTGGCTTTTATTGCTAGACTAGACGATATTTAATTTAGTTCTTTAATTTTTTGCAGGGCTTTTTTCATGTGTCGATTAGCATCAAGGTTATTAAAACGCATTTGAAGCATTCCATTTTTATCTAAAACAAAGGTTTCTCTTCCAGGAACCAAACCTAAGAGGCTTTTCTTTACTCCAAATTTCTTTCTTATTTTTCCAGAAGAATCAGAAAGAAGTGTGTAGGGTAGTTGGTGTTTTTTTGCAAAACGCTGATGAGATTTTTCTGAATCACCACTAATACCAATTACTTCTGCCCCATAGTCTTGAAAATCTTTGTAGGCATCTCTAAAGTTACAAGCTTCTTTTGTACAACCAGGGGTAAAGTCTTTGGGATAAAAGAAAATGACAACTGGCTTTTTTCCAATTATCTCGGCCGAATTAAATTCCTCTCCATCTTGATTTTTAGACTTGAAATTGGGTACTATATCTCCAATAGATAGCGTCATGATTTTTCTCCTTTATAAGTTACAAAATTTCTCGGTGTTTCGTATAGTGTGATTTCTAAATCTAGCTTGGGGTCTAATTTAACTCTTAGTTTATTCCAAATAATAACAGAAATATTTTCAGCAGTAGGGTTTAAATCAGCAAATTCTTCAACTTGTTCATTGAGGTTTTTATGGTCAAATTTGTCTTCAATTTCCTCTTTAATTAAATCTTTTAAAACCTTCATATCGATTACATAACCTGTTTCTGGGTCAATATCGCCAGTGACAGAAGTAATTAATTCGTAATTATGACCGTGGAATTGTGGATTATTACACTTCCCAAAAATTTGATTGTTTTTTTTCATAGACCAATCTTTTCTGTAAAGTCTGTGGGCAGCATTAAAATGAGCTTTTCGATGAACTGTTACTTTCATTTTTTTGGTTTTAAGAGTTTATAAGCATTTGAGAATAGTACTTATCAAAAATAATTTTAAACCAAGCGGTATAAAGCTGTGGGTTTTTATTTAAATCTAGTTTCACTTCCTCTAACTTCATCCATTTATAAGATTCAACTTCTTCAGGATTAGGATTTGGGTTATCATTAAATTTTCCTACTAATATGTAGTCATATTCATGTTCAGTAAGTCCGTTCTCAAAAGGGGCTTTATAAATAAATGAGGTTGTTTCTTTTAGCTCTGTTGTAAATCCCATTTCTTCCATTAGTCTTCTTTTGCCAGCTTCAATATTAGATTCACCTTTACGTTGATGACTACAGCATGTATTGGTCCATAAACCAGGTGTATGGTATTTAGTTAAAGCTCTCTGCTGAAGTAATAATTCATCCTTATCGTTGTAGATGAATACCGAAAAGGCCCGATGCAGTAAACCTTTTTCATGAGCTTCTAGTTTAGGCATAAGTCCTAAAAATTCATCTTGCTTGTTAACTAAAATTACTTGTTCCTCTTGGGGTGGAATTACTTTTGACATTAATTGTTATTTTATAACAAAGAAAACATCTGTAGGATAATTGACAAGGTATTTAGGATATATTTATCATCTTACAAATGCTAAATAATTCCTAGTTTTAGTCTCATTCAAATTGATTTAGAAAGCTTAAATGCTTATAAAATAAAAATTTTCAAGAATTCTATCAATTTTCAATAAGTACCATTAAATACGTTGTAAATTCAAGGTTTTTTGTTTTCCAAATAAGTTATTGCAATTCTAATTTTTCCGTAGTTAATCTCTTCATTTAGTGCTAAATACAATGGTTTTAGTTCTTTCAACTTTTCTCCATCTCTTTCTAACTCAGCTTTAGCTCTTTGGATTCTATTTATTTCTTCTTTAGTTAGGTAGTTATTAATAGCTGAGATTTTACCATCGTCATAAAGCTTTGCTATATGCGAATAAATTGTAGTTTCTGTTAATTCTCTTTGTTGAGCAACTTCTATAGGACTCATTCCTTGGGCAAGAAGTTGGTAGCTAATTAAATAGGTTTCTCCTTTTTTTTTCTTTTTTGAACCATATTTTTTTAAGACCTCAATAAACTCTTCTCCATAAACTTCTAATTTCCTTAGACCAACCCCATTTATTCCTAATAGCTGAGCTGAAGTTACCGGTTTTTTTTCAGCCATTTCTCTGAGAGTGGCATCATTAAAAACAAGATAAGCAGGAATACCTTCACCTAAAGCTATTTGATGCCTAAGCTGTTTAAGTTCATTGAAAATTTCTGTTTCAGATAAATTAGAAGTGCTTGTTTGCTTTTCTTTCTTTTTATATTTTGTGTTTTTCTGTGGTAATGCTAGCCAAACTTTTTTTCCGTTGAATAAAACTTCTTTTGCTAGTGGGGTTAACTTGAGGTGGTTATGCTGATGAAATGCAATTTCACAATAAGCTTCATTTATTAATTGAGTTAAGTAATGTTGCCAATCATTTTTTGTCAAATCTCTTCCGGCTCCAAAGGTTTTTAATTGGTCATAGCCCATTTCTTTAACTTCAGAAGAATAGGTAGCTTTTAACACATCAATTATCACTCCCATAGGTTCATTTTCTTTTACGCGAGCTATTGCAGATAAAGCTTTTTGAGCCAAGATAGTTGCATCTTTAAATTGAGGTGGGTTTTTGCATACATCACAGTGGCCGCAATTTTCTTCTAAAACTTCTCCAAAATAACTCAGTAAAATTTTTCTTCTACAGTTAACGGCATCTGCATATTCTTTCATTCGAAGAAGCTTTGCCATTTGAAATTCTTGATTAGAAGATTCTTCAAAAAACCTGCTAAAGGTAAGTATATCTCCATAAGAATGAAAAAGTAGTGCTTCAGCAGGTAATCCATCGCGACCAGCACGTCCAATTTCTTGGTAATAACTTTCAATGTTCTTAGGCAGATTATAATGTATCACCCAACGCACATTAGATTTGTCTATTCCCATACCAAAGGCTATTGTAGCACAGACAATTTGAGTCTGGTCGTTAATAAAATCTTCTTGTGCTTTTGTTCGGTCTTCTGCATTCATCCCAGCATGATATACACCAACGTTTATGCCTTCATTTCTTAATTTTTCTGCAAGTTTTTCGGTAGATTTTCTACTCAAACAATAAATAATACCAGACTCTTCTTGATGTTGTGAAATAAAATTTAGTATTTTTTCAATTCTTTTTTGTGCTGGCTGAACATTGAGAAAAATGTTTTTACGGTCAAAGGAATCAATATTTATTTTAGCATCAATGATACCTAATTCATGAATAATATCTTTTTGTGTAGCCTTATCTGCTGTTGCTGTTAAGGCTATGAGCGGAATCTCAGGCAAGGAGTTTTTAAGAAATTTTAGTTTTTTGTAAGCGGGCCTAAAATCATGGCCCCAAGCAGAAATACAATGGGCTTCATCTACTGCAATATAGCTTAAGTATTCTTTTTTAAGAATAGAAGAAATAAATCCAACACTTTCAGGGGCTAAATACAACAGGTTAATTTTTCCTTCGGCTACTTGATGCAAAATTTGATCACGCTCCTCAAAAGATAAGCTAGAGTTAATAAAAGCGGCGTTAATCCCGTTTGCTTTTAGTCCGTCAACTTGGTCTTTCATCAAAGCAATTAGTGGCGAAATCACCAAACAGGTTTTAGGTAAAAGAAGAGCTGGAAGTTGGTAACAAATAGATTTGCCTCCTCCAGTAGGCATGATTACTAATTGGTCTGAGCCACTAATTAAGTTGTTAATAATTTGTTCTTGCGGGCCCCTAAAACTTTCGTAGCCAAATTTTTCTTTTAGGGTAGATTTTAATTGATTAGCTAGAGCATTCATTGAAATTAGTGTTTAAAAAGCGAATTTAATAAAATACTTTAAAACAGCAATCTCATGGAGTTAAACAAACACAAGTTTAAAAACTTTAAACTACACCTTTAAGCTTGTTTCATATTTAAAAAAATTGATAAAAACTAATTTAAGCATTGACTATCTTTGTAATTTGTTACTATTTTACTAAGTCTTCTTATTTATATTTTTTTCTGAAAACTAGCCATTTACAAATTAATCGTTAAGTCCTTTTAGTGATTAAATTTAAACGAATAATAGATGAATTAGTCAATGGCTATAACAACTTATTAAGTCTATATTTAAAAGAAAATGTTACTTTTGCAAGAAAAATAAGACATGTCAAAAATTATAGCCCCTTCCATTTTAGCCGCCGATTTTGCAAACCTTCAGCGCGATATAGAAATGGTAAATAAAAGCGAAGCCGAATGGTTTCATATTGATATTATGGACGGTGTTTTTGTTCCAAATATTTCATTTGGTATGCCTGTATTGGATGCCATTAACAGACATGCAAAAAAGTTTATAGATGTTCATTTAATGATTGTTGAACCAGATCGTTACACAAAGGCATTTGCCGATTTAGGTGCTAATATGCTAACGGTCCATTACGAAGCTAGCACACATTTACACAGAACTATTCAGCAAATAAAATCTTATGGTATGAAAGCCGGAGTGGCATTGAATCCGCATACACCCGTTCATTTGCTTCAATCAATTATTCAAGATGTTGATATGGTGTGTTTGATGAGTGTTAATCCAGGTTTTGGGGGGCAACACTTTATAGAAAACACCTATGCTAAAATTACTGAATTAAAAGAGCTAATCCTTCAGAAAAACGCCTCTACTTTAATTGAAATTGATGGAGGTGTAAACAATAAAAATGCAGCAAAATTAATTGCACATGGAGCAGATGTACTTGTGGCAGGTAGTTTTGTTTTTAAATCTGAACACCCAACCCAAACTATTTCAGAATTGAATCAACTTGTAAATCAGTAATATGACTATTGATGTACTTATTATTGGAGGTGGTCCTATTGGAATTGCTTGTGCCTTAGAAGCCAAAAACAAAGGACTTTCTTATGTAGTTATTGAGAAAGGTACCTTGGTGAATTCACTCTATAATTACCCAAATAATATGACGTTTTTTTCAACTTCAGAGAAATTGGAAATTAACGGAATACCGTTTATAAGCAAAAATCCGAAACCAACAAAAC
Source organism: Psychroflexus maritimus (assembly GCF_011089875.1). GTDB lineage: Bacteria > Bacteroidota > Bacteroidia > Flavobacteriales > Flavobacteriaceae > Psychroflexus > Psychroflexus maritimus. The sequence goes on from NZ_JAANAS010000039.1 coordinate 106,542, forward strand.
AAGAAGCCTTAGAGTATTACAGGAGAATAGTTACATCTAATCAATTACAAATTCATCTTTTTGAAGAAGTAGAATCGGTGATGAACAAAAATGATGGAATTAAACGCGTAAAGACTTCAAAAACTGAATACCAAACTAAAAATTTAGTTGTTTCAACTGGCTTTTACGATTTACCTAACTTACTCAATGTTCCTGGTGAAGAATTACCAAAAGTGAAACATTATTACAATGATCCTCATTTTTATGCGCTGCAAAAAGTAGTAGTTGTTGGGGCCAGTAACTCGGCTGTTGATGCTGCACTAGAGATTTGGCGAAAAGGAGCTGAAGTTAGTATGATTATTCGAGGAAAAGAAATTGGTGAACGAGTTAAATATTGGGTTAGACCAGATGTAATTAATAGAATTGAAGAGGGAAGTATTAAAGCTTATTTCAATTCAAAAATAAAAGAAATTAGGCCTAATCATGTTGTTATTAATTCTGAATATGATCAAGAAAAAAAACTTGAAAACGATTATGTCTTAGCTTTGACAGGTTATCAACCAAACTTTGATTTCATTAGAAAATTGGGAGTTAAATATAGCGATGAAGACAAGAAGATTCCATTATACCACCCACAAACTATGCAAACAAATGTGAAAGGAATTTATCTAGCAGGGGTAATTTGCGGAGGTATGGAAACCCATAAATGGTTTATTGAAAATTCTAGAATTCACGCTAAGATGATTATGGAGGATATTGCCTAAGCTATTCTGTGAACTGCTTCATATACTTAGCCTAAATCTTCTTTGATCTTGATTATTAAGTCATTAGCATCTTCAAAAATATTAAACTCACCATTTTTAATATAAGATATTTTTCCGTTTTCTTCGCTTACCACTAAGGCTATAGCATCAGTTTTTTCTGTAATGCCAATTGCTGCTCTATGACGAAGACCAAAGCGCAATGGAATATTTCTTTCATTGCTAACAGGTAAAATTACACGAGTAGCTGTAATTTTATTCTCTTCAATAATGACTGCTCCATCGTGAAGTGTTGAATTCTTAAAAAAAATAGATTCTAAAATAGGTCGATTAACTTCAATATTCATTTGATCTCCTGTATTTTTTACAAAATCTAAACTATTATTTCTTTTAATTACGATTAAGGCTCCTGTGTTTGATTTTCCCATTTTATCACAAGCATTAACAATAGATTCTAAATAACTCAATTCAAAACTAGGGGTAGAACTGAGATTAAATTTTTTAAAAATAGAGCTATTTCTTGCTAATTTTGTAGATCCAATTAATAACAAAAACTTTCTTATTTCTTGTTGAAAAACAACTATTAAGGCAAACATTCCTACACCAATAAATTGACCTAGAACATTGCTTAGCATTTCCATCTGCAGCAACTGGGTGAGTTTCCAAATAAGGTAGATTAATACAATTCCAATAAAAATATTAATCGCTACAGTTCCTTTAACTAAACGATAAATATAATAAAGCAAAATAGCTACTAGAAGAATATCTAGCAAATCGAAAAAATTAAACTCTATAAAACCTATTTCCATAAATTAAAAGTATGTTTTTTTAAATGAATTTAAAAACTTAAAGCTAAGGAAGTCAAGATTTATTTTTTGTTAGAAAAAGTTAGCGAACATAATTCAATAACTTCTTTTGCTTCTTTAACATCGTGAACACGTAAAATAGAGGCTCCTTTTAGGATAGCTATTGTATTTAAAACACTTGTTCCATTAAGTGCTTCGGAAGGTGTTATGCCAAGGTTTCTGTATATCATAGATTTTCTTGAAAGTCCTACTAACAAGGGAACTTCAAAATTTTTAAACAAGTTTAATGAGTGTAAAATTTCAAAATTTTGGTGGCTATTTTTAGCAAAACCAAAACCCGGGTCGAGTATAATATCGGCAATACCAAGGGCTCTTGCTTTTTTAATTTGTGATGAAAAATAATAATTAATAGTATTGATTATATTTTCATAGGAATTTAACTCCTGCATGTTTTGCGGCGTACCAAGCATGTGCATCATTACATAAGGTACTTTATATTTAGCCACTGTAGCCATCATTTGGTCATCAAGTTTACCAGCCGAAATATCGTTGATTAATGCTGCTCCAAGATTTAAGGCTTCTTCGGCTACCGATGATCTAAATGTATCAATAGAGTAGGGGGTTTGCGGAAATTCTTTTACTAATTCTTCTAAAATGGGTAAAAGCCTGGATTTTTCTGTGTTTTCATCAATGTTTTTTGCTCCTGGACGACTACTATACGCGCCGAGATCAATAAAATCTACTCCTTCAGAAATCATTTTTTCTGCTTGAAGTAATACGCTTTTTGAGTCTTTATATCTTCCTCCGTCGTAAAACGAATCGGGTGTAATATTTAAAACTCCCATTATTTTGGGAGTTTTAAAATTGATGAGTTGACCTTTGCAGTTAATATGCATCATTGAATTAAGAATTAATCCAGTTAAGTATTTCTTGATCCTGAGGGTTTGTTTTTGGTGAAATGACTTTTTCTAACTTCCCTTCTTTATTAATAAGGTATTTTTGAAAATTCCACTCTACTTTTGAATCTTCTAGTCCGTTTTTCTCTTTTTGAGTAAGGAATTGATAAACTTCATGTTGGTTGTTTCCTTTAACAGAAATTTTGCTCATCATAGGGAAACTTACACCGTAATTTTTTTCACAGAAATCTGCAATCTCTTCATCAGAACCAGGTTCTTGACCCATAAAATTATTAGCGGGAAATCCTATAATCACAAAATCCTTAGACTTGTTAGCTTCGTAAAGTGCTTGAAGGTCTTTGTATTGCGGTGTCAACCCGCATTTAGAAGCAGTATTGACAACCATCACTTTTTTACCTTTTAGGCTTGATAAGTCGAAACTTTCTCCTTCTATGGTAGTAACCGTAAATTGATGAATTGAATTATCCATTTGTTTGTTGTTTTGTGCATTTGCTTGAACGAAAGTAAGAACAAGCAGCAGGGTTGATAAAATAAATTTCATTTTTTTATTTCAAAAGTAAATAAGTAATTGATAAAATTAGCTAGCTTATGAATATTTTATAGTTTAAGCTCCAACATTCAAGTTAGTTTAAAACTTAACGAATAAAAAAAAGTAAAGTCCTTACCAGGCGGCAAGGACTTTACAAACTAACCAATCTATTATGAAAAACTTCATCCACTGCAAATATAAAACAGAATTTAGTTTCTGCAAATAAATTTGAGTTTTTTTTTAAAAAAAATTATACGTTGAATCTAAAGTTCATCACATCACCATCTTCTACGATGTATTCTTTTCCTTCAACATTAAGTTTCCCTGCTTCTTTTACTTTTGCTTCGCTTCCAAATTCTACAAAATCATTGTATTTAATTACTTCTGCACGAATAAAGCCTTTTTCAAAGTCGGTATGAATAACTCCTGCAGCTTGTGGTGCAGTAGCTCCAATAGGAATTGTCCACGCTCTAACCTCTTTTTCACCAGCAGTAAAGTAAGTTTGTAAGTTTAAAAGTGCATAAGCAGATCTGATTAATTTAGCAACACCGGCTTCTTCAAGTCCTAAATCTTCTAAGAACATTTTACGTTCTTCAAAGTCTTCTAATTCAGCTATATCAGCTTCAACGCCAACGGCAAGCGTAAGCACTTTTGCCCCTTCATCTTTTACTGCTTCTTGAACAAGTTTAACATATTCATTACCTTTCACTGCAGCATCTTCATCAACATTACAAACGTACATCACAGGTTTATCTGTAATAAACTGTAAAGGTTTTACAAAAGTCTTTCTGTCGTCTTCATCTAGCTCAACTGCTCTAACAGAAACGCCACTTTCTAATCCGTCTTTTACTTTTTGTAGGGTAGCCAATTCTTTCTGCGCTTCTTTGTTCCCAGTTTTAGCCGCTCTTTTTACTTTTTCAAGCTTTTTCTCAACGGTTTCAAGATCTTTAAGCTGTAATTCAATATCAATTGTTTCTTTATCCCTAATAGGATTGACTTTGCCGTCAACGTGCACAATATTGTCATTGTCAAAACAACGTAAAACATGTAAAATAGCATCTGTTTCTCTGATATTTCCTAGGAATTGATTTCCTAATCCTTCTCCTTTACTAGCTCCTTTAACTAAACCAGCAATATCTACTATTTCTACAGTAGCTGGCAAAACCTGTTGAGGGTTAACCAACGACTCGAGCTTTAGTAAACGTGGATCAGGTACGTTAATAACGCCCACATTTGGTTCTATGGTGCAAAAAGGGAAGTTTGCACTTTGTGCTTTTGCATTAGATAGCGAATTAAATAAGGTGGATTTTCCTACGTTGGGTAAACCTACAATTCCTGCTTTCATGGATTATAATTTTTAAGAGCGCAAATGTACATTTTTTACAATGAACTTAGAATAGACTTTTATAAAATACGCCAAAAGTGAATAATTATTTTTTTGTTCTACATTTTACTAAAGCTTTAATCATTTCAAATTGTTCTTCAAGACTAAGGTTTGAATTATCAATAAGAACGGCATCTTCTGCTTTTTTAAGTGGAGAATGTGCTCGATTTGAATCAATTTCATCGCGCTCAATTAAATTATCATACACCTCCTTGTAGGTAATTTCTTCCCCTTTAGTTTGTAATTCTTCAAACCTTCGCTGAGCTCTAGTTTTAGCACTTGCAGTCATGAATAGTTTTAATTCTGCTCCTGGAAATACAACGGTTCCAATGTCTCTTCCATCCATAACAATACCACCATATTTGCCCATTTCTTGTTGAATTTCAACAAGTTTGTGACGTACTTCTGGAAGTTGAGCAATAATACTAACATGCTGAGAAACTTGCATTTTCCTAATTTTGTTCTCTACATTAGTTGAATTCAAATGTATTTGAGATTCGTTAGTATTCGTATTTAGCTGAAAATCTATTTCCAATTGATTTAATTGAGCAACAAGCTTTTCCTTGTTTAGCTTTTGATTTTCAAATAACTTATTTTCTAAAGCAAAATAGGTAACTGCTCGGTACATAGCGCCAGTATCAACGTAAATAAAATGAAGTTTTTTAGCCAATTGCTTAGCTAGTGTGCTTTTTCCAGTAGAGGAGTGGCCGTCAACGGCAATGGTTATTTTGTTCATTGATTAATCGGGATATTCTACACGTAAATGGTAGATGTTTTTTAATTTTTGTTTCAAAACTTTCTTGACGCTTTCAATTTCTCTAAACGTGATATTGGCATTAACAAATTGCTTTTCTTCAATTTGTTTATCAATGATTTTATCTACAAAATTTTCTATGACTGAAGCGGTAGGCTCTTTAATACTTTTACTAGCCGCCTCAACAGAATCACTCATCATTAAAATAGCTGTTTCTTTACTGAAGGGTTTTGGTCCGGGATATTGAAAATCTTCAATTGAAACTTCGTTAGGTGTAAGTTTTTGTTGTTTTTTATAGAAGTAATAAACGCTTGTAGTTCCGTGGTGCGTGCGAATAAAATCAATGATTCGATCAGGGATTTTATTTTTTTTAGCCATTTCAATTCCTTTCATTCTATGCCCAATAATAATTTTTGCGCTTTCCTTTGGTGGTAAGTCATTATGAGGATTAACGGCTGTTGTTTGATTTTCTGTGAAGTAAAACGCATCATACATTTTTCCTATATCGTGATACAAAGCTCCCACGCGAACTAACAGGCTATTTGCCCCGATTTCGTTGGCCGAAGCTTCTGCAAGATTAGCCACATTAAGCGAATGATGAAGTGTGCCCGGTGCTTTATCTGATAATTCTTTGAGCAGTTTATTGTTAGTGTCTGATAATTCTAGTAAAGAGAGGTCGGAAACTAAGCCAAAAATTTTCTCATAACTGTAAATAAGTGGTTGTACAAAAAGTAAGCCTATTCCGCTCAACACAAACAGCAATAAATTAAGCTGGTTGATTTCAAAAATACTGCCCTCTTGTATCATTGTAAAAGCAACGTAACTTACTAAATAAACCAGTGTAATTTGACCGACAGAAATAAATAAATTAGCTCTTTTGTATAACTCTGGAACACTTAATATAGTTACGATACCAGCTATAATTTGCAAAAACATATACTCGTAAGAATTGGGAACAATAAAACCGAGAATTAGCACAGTTATTACGTGGGTAAAAAGACCTAATCGCGCATCAAAAAAGGCCTTTAATGTAATGGGTAAAATACAAATCGGAACTAAATAAATGTAGTTAGGATTGAGTTTTAAAACCAATAAGTTTAAAAAGAATATAACAAGAACATTAAAAAGGATAAAAGTTAATTGTTTATTGTTGTCATAAATTGAAAATCGATATTGTTTGATAAACAAAAGCAGCATAAGAACAGCCATTGCCAAAAGTATAATTTGCCCTAAATTAACAATAATTTGATTCGCTTCTGAATGGTTAATTAAACTGTATTTTTCTTTTAATGAAACTAACAATTGATATTTTTCAGTATCTATAATTTGACCTTGATCAATAATTAATTCGCCTTGTTTAACTAAACCTTTTGAAGGCGATATTCTGGATATTTCTTGATCAAGTAAAGTTTTATTTTCTGATTTATTGTAACTTACATTTGCTTTTAAAAAGTCTTCAAAAAAAGAAATGATGTAGGATACATCTGTTTCTAAATTAGTTGCCCTAAAGTTGGATTCTATTTCGTCTAAGGCTTTTTCAATAGGTTGTATTTGCTCAAAGGAAACTTCTTGAATAAGGTTTTCTTTTTTTAGGTAAATAATTTCATTAGCATAAGGTTTTCGTTTTTCATTTCTTACCCCAAATAGATAAACTGCTTGGGTCTGTTCTTTAATAAAGTCATTTAAAGCAACTTGATAATCTATACTTAACGAATCTTCAGAAAACGAATTAAAAGCTTCAACTGAAGAATTAATTTTTTCTTGAGCTAATTCTTGATTGTAGTTATATACAGGTATATAATTACTCTTTATTTGATTTTCTTCTTCCTCAATTTCCTTGTCGGATTTAAGAACTGCAAAATCAAATGGAGCATATAAAGCTTTGTATTGCCATGATTTGTTTTTAATTATTTCATATTTAAATTGCTTACCTTTTGGAAAAAAGTAAACCATTAAGCTTAAGGTAAATACAAATAGAAATAGTTTGTATAAAAAGGCTTGATTTTTAAATAAGAAATTTTGGATTTTATCCATTTAGTCTTTTTATTTTAAGCAAATATAAAGATATATTAAGTGTAGTGCAACCGACTTGGCAATCAATGCATCATCTGGCATCAAATTAGTTCACTATAAACTAGTTGGATTATAATTTAGTGTTTTTTGCTACTTTTCATTTTCCTCCTTATCCTTTACAACTTTTCCAAAAATACTAATATCATCATTCCATAGCTCTTTAAGTTCAAAGTAATCGATAGGAAAAGCTGGAGGCGCCAAATCTAAGATTGATTTCTGAGAGCTTCGCCTTAAGATGTCCTCAATCATAAAGTCTTCTTTGTTATTCCAAGGGTCGTAAGGTTCTTTCATTGAAATATCAAAAAAACTAGCTGTCGTGTTATACCAAAAGGCATTCCAGCCAGACCTTAAGTCTTTTACAATTTCAAAACTTGTATTTCCAGTTTGTCGATGCAAAAGTTTCATTAAAATTTGCCCTTCAGTTTTGGTTAATTTTTTTAACTCTTCTTTAAATTCATCTTCAAGGTAAGATTGCACTAGTTTGGTGTATTTTTTACGTTTTCTTTTGCTTTGCATACGTTCTAAGCGTTCATGCAGACTATCTAATTTAGTTGCTGCTTGTGCGGCATAAGGCCAAACTTTTCTTGTTTTTCTTCGCAAAATCAAGTATTCTCTAAACTCTGATTGGTTGGTAAATTTTAATTTAGGAAGTACAATAACATCATCAAGAATGATGCTTCCTTCAGTTAAAAATTCTTCGTCTGAAACAGATGCTTCTTTAAATTGGTTAGATTTTTTTGTTGAATCCTTAATAGCTAACTTTCGTTCTTGTGCATGAAGAACAAAAAAACATGAAAAAAACAATATGTATAAACCTAGTTTCAATGTAATTTAAATTATAAGTCAAAATTAGCTAATTGTAAACGATTACAATTTGAAAATCTTATTAAATTCGCATTTCTAATTTTAAAATTTATACTATGCTTACTGAAAATTCACTATCATTTCTAAGAAAATACCTTAATAATGCATCGCCAACTGGATACGAGTGGGAAGGTCAAAAAATATGGATGGATTATTTGAAGCCTTATGTAGATGATTTTATAACTGATACTTATGGTACTGCGGTGGGCGTTATTAATCCTGAAGCAAAATATAAAGTTGTTATAGAAGGCCATTCTGATGAAATTTCTTGGTATGTAAATTTTATTTCTGAAGAAGGTCAAATTTACGTGATTAGAAACGGCGGAAGTGACCACATGATAGCCCCTTCAAAACGCGTAAATATACATACAAAAAATGGCGTTGTACCAGGAGTATTTGGATGGCCAGCAATACATACGCGAAATAAATCTAAGGAAGAAACTCCTAAAATTGAAAACATATCGATTGATGTAGGTTGTACTTCACGTGAGGAAGTGGAAGCTCTAGGAGTTCATGTTGGCTGTGTAATTACTTATCCTGACGAATTTTTTATTTTAAATAAAGATAAATTTGTTTGCCGTGGTTTAGATAACCGAATGGGGGGTTTTATGATTGCTGAAGTTGCTCGTCTTCTTAAGGAAAATAATGCAAATTTACCTTTTGGTCTATACATTACCAACTCGGTACAAGAGGAAATTGGTTTGCGAGGTGCTGAAATGATTACCCAACGTATTCAACCTAATGTGGCTATAGTAACAGATGTTTGTCACGATACAACTACGCCCATGATTGATCAGAAAAAAGAAGGCTTAACTAAAATAGGTGCAGGCCCTGTAATTTCGTACGCTCCAGCTGTTCAAAATAGATTACGCGATCAAATTATAGCTACCGCAGAAACCAATAAAATTCCTTTTCAGCGATTGGCTGCAAGTAGAATGACGGGAACCGATACAGATGCTTTTGCATACAGCAATGGAGGAGTAGCTTCAGCATTAATTTCATTACCTTTACGATACATGCATACAACTGTTGAAATGGTTCATCAAAACGATGTTGAAAATGTAATTAAATTGATTTACAATTCCTTGTTAAGTATAAAAGAAGGTGATACTTTTAGTTATTTTGAATAGATTGTCATTTGGAATTAGCGCAATACAATGCCTTTTCCCTTTTTAGTTTACAAAATCAAAAAACCTTGTAAAACATTATTTACAAGGTTTTTTAAATCTTGAATATTCAATTTTAAAAGACCATTTAAAAGTGTTTAGCCTAGAGAATAATCAAACTCAGTATTCATGGTATTGATTATTTCATACCAATTTAGTGGTCCATGGCCACTTTATAAGTGGGGTCTTCCATGACATTTACATCTATAATTTCTTCAGCGTTTTTAAGTAAACGCTTACAATCTTCACTTAAATATCTCAATTTAATTTTCTTTCCTTCGTTGTGGTATTTTTCTGTGATTTTATTGAGTGCTTCAATAGCCGACATATCTACTACACGACTTTCTTTAAAATCGATAATCACTTCATCAGGATCATTAGCTACATCAAATTTATCAAGAAAAACAGAAGTAGAACCAAAGAATAGTGGTCCGTAGATTTGATAGTTTTTTATTCCTTCCTCATCAATAATTTTTCTAGCTCTAATTCGAATGGCGTTATCCCAAGCAAATACCAAGGCAGCTATAATAACACCAACCAAAACCGCTAAAGCTAGGTTGTGAAGAAAGATTGTTACTAAAGTTACTAAAACCATAACTAAAATATCAGATTTAGGCATTCTTTTTACAGTTTTAAAACTAGCCCATTCAAAAGTTCCAATGGCTACCATAATCATAAGTCCTGTTAGTGCAGCCATGGGCATTAATTCAATAATGGGAGCACCATACATGACAAATGCTAGTAATCCTAAAGAAGCAATAATTCCAGATAGTCGTGCTTTTGCTCCGTTTGATACATTGATTAAACTTTGACCTAACATAGCACAGCCACCCATTCCAGAGAAAAAACCTGAAAGAAGGTTTGCAGCACCTTGAGCAACAGCTTCTTTGTTTCCATTTCCTCTTGAATTGGTTATTTCGTCAACAATATTTAAGGTAAGTAAACTTTCTATTAAACCAACTCCTGCCATAATTCCTGCATAGGGAAGAATTATCATAAAAGTTTCCCAGTTAATAGGGATTTCAGGAATATGAAAAGGAGGAAAGCCACCTTGAACTGAAGCAACATCTCCAATTGTTTTGGTATCTATTCCAAAGAAAAAAGCAACTGCAAATACTACTAAAATAGCTACTAATGAAGCAGGAACCGCACGTGTAAGCTTAGGCAACAACCAAATAATTAAAATAGTTACTATCACTAATCCTAAGAAAATATAAAGCATTGAACCCGTTAACCAATTTCCTGCATCATCTTTAAATTGGTCTAATTGCGACATAAATATAATGATGGCTAAACCGTTAACAAAGCCAAATATTGCCGGGTGAGGGACCAATCGCATGAGTTTTCCTAGTTTTAAAAACCCTGCTAACATTTGGATTACACCCGATAAAACTACAGCGGCAAAGACGTATTCAACGCCAAAATCTTTGGCTAAAGAAACAATAACCACTGCAATAGCTCCTGTTGCTCCAGAAATCATACCTGGTCGCCCACCAAAAATGGAAGTTACAAAAGCCATTACAAAAGCAGCATAAAGACCAGTTAAGGGACTTAACCCAGCAATCATTGCAAAAGCAATAGCTTCAGGTACAAGTGCAATCGCAACCGTTAAACCAGATAAAATTTCGGTTTTGTAATCTACTTTTTGTTTAAAATCAAAGAGTTTGATGTATTTTTTCATCAATAAAAAATTTATAGAAATTAATTAAAATAAGCTTAGGGAGTTTTGAAGCTAAGTGCTAGAAACAAAATAGTAAAGTTCAAAGCAATTGCTTACTTGTGAGGTAAATTGAACTAAAAAACTATGGCGGGGTTAATTTGAACATTAACTTGTTTTTAAGCCTGCAAAACTAAACATTAAATTAAATACAGCAATCTTTAAGAGTGATTTTTAAAAAGAGTTTTCTCTTTTTATGAGCCAATTTTTAAAAGAATGGAAGTTTTGGGGACTAACGCCATGTCCTACAGGAAATTCTTCGTAAAGAAAATCAATGTTCAGGTCTTTGAGTATAGTTTGATTTTTTCTAGCCCAATCAACGGGAATGACTTGGTCTGCACTTCCATGAGAATTATACACGCCTAAATGATTAAATTTTCTAGATGGATAGTCGCCTTCAACTAAACTTAAGTCGATGTAGCCACTTAAACCTATCACATTTTTAAATTTTTGAGGTTCAGACAAAGCTAAAGCAAAACTCAAAATACAACCTTGTGAAAATCCGAGTAGGTTAATGTTTTGTTCGTCTATAGGATAATGAGCTACAGCTTCATCAATAAATTGACTGATTTTGTTTCTTGAGTCAATGCCTTCTTCAGTGTTACTAAATTTATCTCCCGCAGCATTAAAATCAATAGAATACCATGCATTGCCACCAAAACCTAAAGATAGAGGAGCTTCAGCAGAAATAACAATGTATTCTTTAGGGAGCTCACTGGCAAAAGAAAATAAATCTTCTTTGTTGCTTCCATATCCGTGAAGCATTAAAATTAAAGGTGATGTTACAGCATCAGTTTGTGCAGGTCTTATTAAATGGTCTAAGCTAAGGTTTTTTGTTGTCATTAGTGAAAGCTAATTTTTGAAAAAATTTTTGAAAAAAGTTACCGACAAGAGGAATTAAAGTTTTTTTACCACTCACAGCACCAATAAACGCGTAAATCCAAAGTATGAAATAACACAAATAAAAAGCTGAACCTACCATAAAATTCATGCTATCAGAGAAGTATTCTCCAAATCCATTGACTAAAATTCCAAAAAGAATAAGCGTTAAATTAATTCCTAGGGCTTGTCTTATGTGAAAATTAGCAAATTTGCTCTTGGTTTCAGAATTTAGAAACATGGCTAAAATAGTTCCAAAAATGGTTAAGTAAGCAACAATTGCTGGTGTTTTACCAGCTTTTTCGGGTTCGGGCATTTTCATTAATAAAAGTTTTGAATTACTTTACCAAGTAAATTTTCATTTAAGAAAATTGAATTTTTTGATTTCGAGGTAATTTCGTTTTTAGTAAAACACCACTCTAGCTTTGGATTAATAAGGTTCATGGCTATTTCATTTCCTTCCTTAATTACAGGTTTATTCAAATTATAAACATCTCTAGAACGCTGAATAATTTCAAGTGATTTTTCGGTTCCAAATAAAGTATTCATGGCTCCAAAATAACTTTCTAAACCAATGCTTCCGCTAGTAGCATGTTCAAATTCAAGAAATTTGTGCTCAATGTTAATCGGTCTGTGGTGTGAAGTTACAAAATCAATAGTACCATCTAAAACTCCAGAAATTAGGGCTTCTTGATCAACTTTTTCGCGCAATGGCGGAAAAAGTTTGAAGTTGGTATCAAATTCGTTCAAGCGTTCATCGGTAAAAAATAATTGATTAATAGATACACTACACGAAACATTTAGCCCATCTTCTTTAGCATTGTTGATTAATTTTACAGCTTCTTTTGTTGAAATCAATGGAATATGTAATCTTCCTCCGGTATATTTCAAGATGGCTAAATCTCTTGAAATTTGAAGTGTTTCAGCTAAGCTTGGAGCAGCCTTTAAGCCTAATAGAGTAGATGTAGGACTTTCATGAACTTGGGCTTTACCTAGAATGTTTTTTTCAGCAGGAAAAGAATGTACCAACCCATTAAACGATTGAGTGTATTGTAATGCCAGTTTCATTAAGTTGGCATTTTGAATAGGGGAATCATCATCGCTAAAACCAATTGCCCCATAGTTATGCATTTCGAATAATTCAGCTAAATCTTCACCTTTTAAACCTTGGGTTAATGCTGAAACAAGATGAATTTTTACTTTTGAATTCCTAGTTTTTTGTTGCAGATTTTCAATTAAATAAGCTTGGTCTATAACAGGTTGCGTAGAAGCTACAAGTGCAATTTCAGAAAATCCTGATTCAGCAGCTACTTTTAAACCATTAGTAATTGTTTCGCGTTCTTCAAAACCTGGTTCTCCAAAATGTACATTAGGATCAAAAAAAGCGGGGCTTAAAACTAAATCATTAGCTTCATAAATTTCATAGGTTTCTTTCTTAGAAAGGTCTTTATCAATTTTTAAAATCTTGTTGCCTTCTAGTAATACATCCCTAATTTGCTTATGGAATGGACTTGAAACATCAAGAATTTGAACAGCTTTTAGTAGCGTTTTCATCAATTAAGGTTTAAAATAATTTAAAAGTAATACTTCTACTAGTAAAAATATAAGCGCAAAAATAAGAAACCAATGCCAAAAACTTTTTGTTTCTTGTTGCTTTCTTAATTCTTCAAACAATCCTTCTATAGATTCGAAAACAGAAGCTTCATTTGAAAATGAATAATAATTTAGTTGACTTTGATTTCTTTCGTAATTAAAACTTAAGTACTGAAGCGTATCTTGTTGAGCAACAACCGCATAATTACCGGCTATTTCAGGTACTTCGGAAGTACTTATTTCTACGTACTTTAAATATTTTTGCTGTTGTGGAATTACACGTGTTTTATTGGTGTGTACTAATTCCAAAACTTCGTCAGTTTTAGATGCCCAATCAATTTTAATGGAATTGGGTTGTTTCACCGTAAATTGCAATTCGTTTGCTGAACGATTGAGGTTTGCTAAGTTGTAAAAAGTGGGCACAATTAAGGGCGAATTTTGAAAATTTGAATTGTTTAAGTTTAAAGCTGCCGTAAAAAGGCTAATCTTGTTTTTACTAATTAGCGCAGGCATTTGATTTGAAAAACTTAAGGCCGAAGCTGTAGAAAGATTTAATTGGAAGGTTTTTTTGAAATTGGGATAATCAAAATTTGAAATCTCATCAATAAAGGTATTTTTATAAATAGGATGTTGAAAATTTATTTTCGTTAACTGAATTTCATCATCAATTGTTTTTTCCAACTTTGGTAGGTTGTATTTAAGCAAAAACTGATTCAGCGAAGCATTGGTTTCTGTTGAAGGAATAACAATTAAATTTCCGCCTTCATCAAGAAATTTTGAAAGTGCGTTAGTGAAATTATTTGAATAAGTTTTTAGCTCATTCAAAATAACTACATCCGATTGATTGATTGAAGAATAGGGTAGGTTACTTAAACTATAAGATGAATAGTTGAAATTAGTTTTATTGTAAATACGTTTTAAAAAATCGTCCTCTGTTTGATTAATGCTAAGTACATTTAGCTTTGAAGGTTGATTGATACTAAAGTAGTAAGTATCATCATAAGTTAAGCCAGCAGATTTTATTTCAATTTTTGATTTTGGATAGGCTTTCTTACTAATTTTAAAATTTGTAGTAAGCTTGTTTTGGTCTTCAAATTCAACCTGTTTTCTAGCAATAAGTTGGTCTTCATCATAATAAATAGAAATGTCTATGGGGTTTGAATTAGAGCCTTCAGCAGAAAGCTCTACGTCTAATTCAATTTGGTTTTCTTCCTCTTGATAAAGTGCCTTTTCAATACTAATATTTTTAGGTTGTTCAGGTTTTAGTTGAACAAATTCAAGATGTTGGTTCCTGGACAAGTACTCATCAAAGTTCAGCTTTTCAATAGATTGACTTTGAAAATCTGAAATTAGTAATAGTTTTTTATTTAGGTCATCGGTTTTTGAGAATAAAGTGTTGGATTTTAAAAGCACCTGTTCTAAACTAAGATGCTCGGGAGCTAGTTTTAAAGAAAGTAATTCGTTAGCTAAGTTTTGATTATTTTTAAGTGTTTCATTATTTGTGAATACGCTTACTTTGGAATCCTCTGGAAGGTATTTTACCAGTTCTTGCTGAGCATGTTCAAAAATTGTTTTTGTACCTAATTTTTGTTCCATACTAAAAGAATTATCAAGATAAATTACGTATTCCGTTTCTTGATTTTCTTCTGTATTTTGATTTGGAAGATAAGGTTGTGCAAAGGCAAAAACTAAAGCGGTTATTGCCAATAGTCTTGACAAGAGAACTAAATATTTTTTAACAATAGAACTCTTTCTACTCTGAATACTAATTTTTTGGAGCAGAGCAACATTAGTAAATTCAGTTTTTTTAAATTTTCTAAGTTGAAATAAATGAATTAAAATAGGAATAATCAGTAAAAATAATGCGTAAAGAAACTGAGGGTACTGAAAAGCCATATAGATTAATTTATGCTAAGGTCTTTCAACTTGAAATTTAAATTTGGTATAATCTCCCAACTTTGATTCTAATTCGATGTGACCACCTAAATTATGAATAATCTTTTTTACCGTAGATAAACCAATACCATTTCCTTTGTTCCCTTTTCTATCGGCTTCTGTTATTGTGGTAAAAAGATTAAAAACTTCATTTTGTTTATTTTCAGGAATGCCTATACCATTGTCTTTTACATAAAAATGATAGTAAAAATCGTCAAAACTGCAACCGATATCAATTTTTATTTTTTCTTTGTCGTTATACTTAATGGAGTTACCAATTAGATTTAAGAAAATTTGTTCTAAAGCTACACGATTAGATTCAATTTGGAGATTTTTCTTTGGTAAATTAATTTCACAATCTTCATTTATATCTAACATCTCAACAATGTCTTCAAGCAATTCATTTAAATCAAATTCTTCAAGAGCATTTTCTTCAGTAATAGAATCTGATTCGTAATGGGTAAGTATGTTTGAAATATAATCGCTTAATTTAAAAGCAGATTGCTTAAGATTATTGATGTAATTAAGTCCAGATTCATCAAAATGCTTACTGTATTTTGCTTTAATAATGTCTATGGTAACAATCATATTAGCAAGTGGCATTTTCATATCGTGAGAAACAACTCCGGCAAAATTTTTAAGTTGAGTGTTTTTTTCTTTGAGTAATTTTTGCGATTCTCGTAAGGTGTTATTTTTAATCCTAATTTCAAATAAATTAATCACTTGATTCGCTAGATATAAAAGCGATTTTCTTTGTTTTTCAGTTAAACTTCTTGCTTCATGGTCAATCACACAAAGAGAGCCTAAAGTTAATCCTTCTTTATTTCTAAGCGGTACACCCGCATAGAAAACCACAGGATCATCACCAAATGTAAAGGCTTTATTTCTAAAGCGTTCATCGGTTCTAGCATCATTTACTTCAAATAAATTACCCTCATGTTTAATTGCATATTGGCAAAAAGTAAAATTATTTTCTGCTTCGCAATTTTCTACTCCAACACAAGCTTTCATCCATTGTTTATCGTTATCTAGAATAGAAATTAAACCAATAGGTGTTTCACAAATATATGACGCAAGTTCAGCTATTTCATCATACTGCTTTTCTGGTTGAGTATCAATAATATCAAGCTTCCTTAAGGCTACTAATCGGTTTTTTTCATCTTTAGTAAGTGTAGCTTTTTTCATACAAATATATCTGTTTGCAAGGTAAGGAAATTTATTTTGATAGGTAATTAAAAATAGATTAGTTTTTGTGAAATAATTCACATGTAAATAGGTATAAATTGATCTGTTTATCTAAAACAGTTTATGATTTCATGTGAAAGTAAATTCTTAAAAAAATCTGTCTTAAGATTTATAAAATAACCGATAATTGGCTTTTAAAAGCCTTCAAAAACACCAAGGCCAAAAAGTGCAAAATCGTATTTTACAGGATCATTGGGGTCTAATTTTCTTAGGTTTTTGTCTAATTCTTGAAGTGCTTTTAGATCGTTTTGCTTTCTTTTGAGGAGCTTAAGCTTTCTAGCTACTCTGCCCGAATGAACATCAAGCGGACAAGAGAGTAGGCTGGGTGAGATACTTTTCCAAAGTCCAAAATCAACTCCGTTTTTATCATTTCTTACCATCCAACGCAAGTACATATTAAGTCGTTTACAAGCTGAGTTTTTTGCTGGATTACTCACGTGTTTTTCTGTTCTTTTTTGGTGTGGAAGTTCAAAAAAGATTTCATTAAGTATTTCTATAGAAGGCAAAAGATTGATGGAATTATGATTTGAAGCAAAAATTGCCTCAAGTCCTTGATGGTTTTTATAAATGTTCTTTAATGATTGAATAAAATAGATTAAATCGTTTCCATTAAATGTTCTGTGAACAAACTTTTGAAGAGTTTTTAAATCGCTTGCTTTATGGTTGAGCACAAAATCATAAGGTTGGTGTTCTAAAAGCTTCATCAGTAGGTTTCCGTTATTCAGAATACTCTTTCTGTTTCCCCAGGCAAAAGTGGCGACAAGAAATCCTGCAATTTCAATATCTTCCTTTTGTGTAAAAAGATGCGGAATAGAAATAGGGTCTGAAGAAATAAACGACTTTTGGTTATAGTCTATTACTTTTTGGTCTAGAAATGTTTTTAATTCAGATTTTTTCAATTAACTCAAAATATTTCCGTCTTGCATTTGTAATTTTCTATCGGCCATATTTGCAAGCTCTTTGTTGTGTGTAACAATAACAAAGGTTTGGTCAAATTCATCGCGAAGTTTAAAAAAAAGCTGATGTAGATTTTCAGCTGAAAACGAATCTAAATTCCCTGAGGGTTCATCTGCAAAAACAACAGACGGATTGTTCATCAAAGCTCTAGCTACCGCTACACGTTGTTGTTCGCCACCGCTTAACTGACTTGGTTTGTGATGCATTCTATCTTTTAAACCTAAAAAATCTAATAATTCTTCGGCTTTCTTGTTCGCATCATTAGTACTTAATTGTTTTATCCAAGCAGGAATACAAACATTTTCTAAGGCTGAAAATTCGGGTAATAATTGATGAAATTGAAAAATAAAACCTATATTTTTATTTCTAAATTCAGCTAATTGACGCGTATTTAATTGAGTTACATCGGTAGCATTAATTTCAATTGAAGAATTTTGGTTAGAATCTGCATGTTCTAATGTACCTAATATTTGAAGTAAAGTGGTTTTTCCAGCACCAGATTTACCCACAATTGATACAATTTCCTTTTTGTTTATTTGTAAATCAACACCGTTCAAGACTTTTAAGTCGCCATAGTGTTTGAAAATATTTGTAGCTTTAATCATTTTTCTAAATAATATTGCGAATTTACTATTATTTATCAGATTACAAATATTGATTTGATAGATAAATTGGCTTATTATTTCAAAAAAAAATCAGCTGATGAATAGTAGCTGATTAATTCATTCGATTTAATTTTTTAAGGGATAGGCACTTCACCCGTAGCTGAGTTGTGAAGTTTTAAAATAGCTGTTTCGCTTTTTGCTTGAATAGCTCTTTTTCCTCGAACAGCAATAGGGTAGTATAAAACTTCTGGCGAGTTTTGTAATATTTTTATCGCACCAATTTCATCAATTTGGGCATTGCTTCCATATACTTCCATGTATTTAATATGATTTGTGTTTATTAAATCACTTACTTCAATATCAAGCATTTCAGCTAACCACTTCCAGTCTGTTCCTGTTAGAATATCTTTAGCAATATCTATAATTTGAATTGAAGCTTTTGAAGCTTTAGCTACTGCTATACATTTCTCCGTGAGAAAATCTTTAGGATTACAGTAAATTTGAATTAATTTTTTATCAGTCACCATAGAATATTTTTAAATTTTATATTAACCTGCGAGTCACTAAGTAAAGCATTTTTTAGATAAATACAGAAAGGTTTGTTTTTTTAACTGAAATTAAATTTTTTGCGAATTAATCAGATTAAGTTTTGAAATTATCAATTTTTAAAGAATTTTCTCATTTATAAATTTTACTTTTGGATATCAAATTTAAAGGATGAGTAAGGATACTAAAATTGCAATAATTGGCGCTGGTGTGAGCGGTTTAGTTGCAGCTATGAACCTAGAAAAGCATGGGTATAAGCCATCTATTTATGAAGCCTCAGATCGTGTAGGAGGTAGGGTAAAAACCGATTATATTGATGGCTTAGCTTACGATCATGGATTTCAAGTATTACTGACTGAATACCCAGCAGCTAAAAAATACTTAGATTTAGAATTGTTAGACTTAGTATATTTTAGACCTGGTTCTGTAATTTTTTATAAAAACGCTAAAGCGATTATTGGCGACCCCTTACGTGACAAAAGCTTACTTTTTTCTACAATTTTTTCAAAAATAGGAACGCTATCTGATAAAATTAAAATTCTAAAATTAAGAAATGAAATAAAAAAGAAAAGTTTAGATGATATTTTTAGAGCTGAAGAAAAAACAACACTTCAGTATTTGAAAGATTTTGGCTTTTCAGACCAAGTGATTGAGAATTTTTTTCAACCTTTTTTTACTGGAATTTTTCTTGAAAATCAATTGGTAACTTCCAGCAGAAAATTTGAATTTGTGTATCAATTATTTTCCACGGGCAGTGCAGCTATTCCTTCAAAAGGAATTCAAGCAATTCCCAATCAGCTTTCTGCAAAATTAAAACAAACCCAATTTCATTTTAATACTCCGGTGAAGCAAGTAAACAATACTAGCTTAAGTCTTTTAAACGGCGATGAAGCAAAATTTGATTACGTAATAATTGCAGCCGAAGCCGCTAAAATAATTCCTAACCTTCCCGATTTACAAGAGTGGAAATCGGTTGAAAATTTATACTTTGAAGTAGAAAACAAAGTTATAGATTCAACTATTATAGGATTAATGAGCAATCAACTTAAAAGTTTAGTCAATAACATACATTATTCAAATTCTTTAATAAACAACCATTATTTATTATCAGTGAGCGTTGTTAAAGCGCATGAGTTAAGTGATCAGGAATTGATTAATCAAGTAATTAAAGAACTAGAGCATATAGCTAAAATTAGAGTCGTTGAATTCAAAAAGCTATATCGCATAAAAAATGCGCTTCCTAAAATGCAAAGTGTATCTTATATGTTACCAAAATCCGAAACTCAGTTGAAGGAAAAAATTTTTTTAGCAGGTGATCATTTAGCTAATGGTTCGCTTAATGCTGCCATGCTAAACGGCGAATCGGCCGCGTTAGCAGTAATTGAAAAAATTGAAAAAGGAAGATTAGATATAGGAAGTTAACAATCAAATAGTCAAATTTAATGCTTAAATGGCTGGTATGCTGAAACGCTTTTTTTAAAAGTTTTTAATCAATCTCAATAATGGTTTCTTCTAAAGGTCTTCTTACCTTTTTCATTGAAGAAAACTCATCATTATGGGCTCTGTATCCAAGAGGAAGAACCAAGACAGGGGTTAAATTATGTTTTTCAAGCTGAAGAATTTCGCTGTATTTTTCAGGAACAAAACCTTCCATAGGGCAAGCATCAATTTCCTCTAGCGCACAAATAGTTAATACATTTCCCATAGCCAGGTAAGCTTGATTGGTAGCCCATTTCTTTATTTCACCTTGAGATAATTTAGAAAAATGATCTACCAAAAAGTTTCTGAATGGAGCAAGAATATCTTCGGGAGTATTTCGTACCGATTTAATTAAGTCGAAATTATTTAATACAAAGTTTTTGTCGATGATATCTTCAATGCAAAAAACTAAAAGATGAGAAGCATCTACTACTTGATTCTGATTGTAGGAGTGAGGTAAGAGCCTTTGTTTTATGACTTGATTTCTTACCACAATTAATTTTATAGGTTGCAAACCATAAGAAGTTGGGGTTAGATTAAAAGCTTCCGTTATTCGTTTAATTTTCTTGTCTTCCACTTTTTTAGTAGCATCAAATTTCTTTGTTGCATATCTCCACTCTAAAGCTTTAAGGGTTTCCATAAAAGTAATTTTTTGCGCAAATTTAATTTAAAAAGCCAGTATCTTGTTTAATTAAAACACAAAAAAATTGAATAAATGTTAATGAAATACGTGAATTTTATTTAGCCATATTTACAATTCATAGTGTATTTTTACGTTTTTAAAATTAAATAAATTTCATGAAAAATTATAGATGGATACTTTTGTTATTTGTGTTTCAGTTTAGTTTTGCTCAACAATGGCTAGACCAACAATGTAAAGTTGAGACTCAAGTTTAT
This sequence comes from Psychroflexus maritimus, assembly GCF_011089875.1. Classification (GTDB taxonomy): domain Bacteria; phylum Bacteroidota; class Bacteroidia; order Flavobacteriales; family Flavobacteriaceae; genus Psychroflexus; species Psychroflexus maritimus. The sequence continues at coordinate 127,628 of NZ_JAANAS010000039.1, forward strand.
GCTGATGATATAGAAAAGACTTCAGAAAGAAATCGTTTAGTGATTATTATAAACCAAGAAGCTAAATTGATGGTTAACGATGAAGATTTTAGCTTATTAAAAGGAAAGAAGTTTAAAGATTATTTGTATGCTTTTATTGAAAATCCAGATGAAGCTAAGCAGTGGGCAAAAACACCAAAAAAAGCTATGATTAGCTTAACTCATTACAATCAACCCGATCAATTTGAAGTTGTACAACAACAGATTAGAGAAGTTTATTATTTTTTATGGAACAACTATGCCCAAAGTAAATACAATGAAGATTATGTAAATTTAAATTGCAAACAGAGAGCTAAAGTACAAAAACAGTACCCCTACAACGTGTTTACCCCAAAAAAAGGGGATGCAAAAGATGATTCTACTCAACCAAAATTTTCTGGACCACCACCATTTGAAGGCAATGTAAAAGACAATTAATGTTTTTTTTTGAAAATCAACCTTATTTGTATATATTTATTAGGTAAGAAATCTTCTGATTTTAGCATGGAAAGATTTTTTTTATGACTACACTTATTAAATTTTCAATTGATTTTTTAAAATCTTTAATAAAAATTATTACTTTTGGTTTTTTAATTAGTCATTCAATTACAGAAATTAAATAATGAAAAACTTACTAATTGTAGATGATCACAGCATTGTTAGGCTAGGAGTAGCTAATGTGATAAAAAATTCTTTTCCAAAAGTAACTATAGAGCATGCAACCAATATTCCTGACGCCATTGAAAAATTTAATTCAACTAACTTTCAGCTAGCTATAATCGATATAAAATTACCTGGTGGTAGCACTTTAGATTTAGTGAAACAATTTAGTAAAAAGAATTCAAGCTGTAAAATTCTAATGTTTTCTGGTTTAAATGAAGCGCAATACGGTGAACGATATATAAAACTTAATGTAAATGGTTTTTTAAGTAAACATAAACCAGCAGATGAAATTATTACAGCTATTGAAAAAGTTTTAGAAGGCCACATTTATATGAGTGATGAACTTAAATCTAAAGTAGAATCAAAAAAGTTAAGAAAATATAAAAACCCTGTAGAAAAATTATCAACTAGAGAGCTTGAGGTTTTATACTTTATTTTGGATGGTTACGGAAATTTGGAAATTGCAGATAAACTTAAGCTAAAAAATTCAACGGTAAGTACTTACAAAAAACGATTAATGGAAAAGTTTGACGTTGCCAATGTACTAGATTTAGTTGATAAGTATAAGTTTTTTACCAAAGAAATTTAGCTTTTTTATTGCTTGATTACTAAATAAAACTGAGTTCCTTTATTTTTTTCACTTTCAATTTCAACGTTTCCCTTTATAAGTTCAGCCGCTTCTGCCACCATAAAAAGCCCTAATCCGGCTTCAGAAACTTGCTTTATATATTTGGTGTTTTCAAAAACACTTCGGTATTTGTTTAGCGTTTCTTTGTTCATTCCATTTCCTGTATCTTCAATTTTAAAAATTATTTTTTGTGCAATTTTTTTAGCTGAAAGCTTAACACTTCCACGAGAGGTGTTTTTTAATGCATTATCTAGAATATTGTGAATAATAATTGCTAAAAGATTTTTATTTGAATTGATATAAAAATCTTTAGTAATATCAATTTCTAAATGGTTTTTTTGCAAATTAACTACTTGTTCAAAAAGTTCGGCCTTTTCTTTGACTAAATCATAAAGATTAAAAGTTTCAGACTTGTTTCTATCTTCACTAAGCATGGCCTTAGAATAAGTTAAAATGTGGTCTGTAAAGGCTTGTAATTTTGTTACTGCTTCATTTAGAGAAGAAATATTCTTTTCTACCTTTGGCCCCAAGTTTTTACTTGCTAATTCAGATTCTAAATATTCTGTACTTAATTTAATATATTGCAATGGACTTCTAATATCATGTGAAATTAGCGCTATTGTTTTCTTTTGGCTTGTTATTTTGTTTTCTAAGTAGTTAGTTATCTCAGTTAGGTTAGTAATAGCATCCTTAAGAAGTGAAGTTTTTTCCTTGACAAGATTATTTAGGTATTTTCTTCTTTTTTGTTCTGCTGCTATTTTTAAAACAGCAATAAAGTAAACCAAAACCGCTATTAAAAAAAGTACCAACAATATAAATTGAAAAGTTTGGTAAAACTTCGGACTTATTGAAAAATTAATTTTGCTTTTATCAGGATAATCAGGTAAAAAAAGCCTCAACGTATAATCTTCAGGAGCTAAATTATTTAATGTAATTTCATTATTAGTGATTTCAGAAACGATTCCATCATTTAAACGATACTTAAAATCAAAGACAGAATTACTTTTAACATAGTCAAATTCAAATTTTATTTTCTGCGTATTTTTAGGAAAAAATAAGTTTCCAGACAAATCTTCTGACTCAAATTTCTGGTCATTAATAAACACCATAGATGTAATGTTTTCAACATGATCATCTAAGTAGAGGAAATCACTTGGATTTAATTTTACAATTCCGTTAAGGCTAGGAAATAATATTTCACCGCTTTCAAGTTTAGTTGCACAGGGTTTACAACCTCCGTTAAATTCACTAGTAAGTAATCCATCATCCGTTCCAAAATTATTAAAAAAATGAGCCTCATCACTCGAAGTATTCAGTAATCGTTTGACCTTCCCTCTTAAAAGACCGTTATTGGTTGATATCCATAAGTAACCATAATCGTCTTCTATAGCATGATGCACCGACTTAGAAACCTTTTCTGTAATTACAGGAAATTCATAAAACCGGTTACCTTTTTTTAGGATTAAGCCTTTGTTATAAGTACTTATCCAGGCATAATTATGTTGAAAATTAATAGCTCTTACATTATATTTAGACGTTCCTTCTATTAATCTTAATTCATTCTTACTTAAGTTGAGAATATAAGCTCCGTTTTCTGTACCTAAGTACAACTGATTTTCATCATACTGGTCTATAATATTTACATTGTGCTTGGTAGTAGCAATTTTTTTTATCGCTTGGGTTTTAAAATTGTAGGTGTAAAGACAAGTATTTATTTTTGAATTAAACTTTTTAGTACTAAAGTATATTAGGTTGTTTTTTTTTGAATAATGTAAAACCCCTAAATCATCCTTAAATTTAAAAATTTTTTGAGGTTCATTTTTAGTTGTATAATCAATGATTACTATACTTTTATGAAGAATTTGTGCATACCTGTAATCGTCAATTTTTTCCATCGACAATGAATTAAGGCTATTTACATAGTTTAGGTTTTTAACTTGTTTAGTATTGATGTCAAAAAGTAAGCCTCTAGAAGTAATAATCTTATCCTTATTTATTACATCAAAAGCATAAATCAAGTTTTGAACGTAATAAGGAGTCTCTGCTTTATAAATGCTAAATAAATTAGGACGTGATACTAAAAAACCTTTGTACCCACTTCCAAAATAACTAGTTTTTCTTGATGCGTCATAGTAGGCTGTGATAATATTTTTTTCTTTAAAGTTTAATTGATTATGAATAATTGTTAACTCATCTTTTTTTATACAGTAATGATAAACTTCTTTATTTAGATTAAGGTAAATAGACTTTTGGTTAAAATCGAATATATAATTAATTTTCTTGTCTTTTTTCAACTCTTTGTCCTCTGTATTTAAAGGATTTAATAAATCAATTTTTATTAACTTGGCTTCATTAAGATTGATTTTAAAAAAATTCCTCTCGGTAATAACATATATTTGGTCTTTAAAGTTGATTACCGAAGAAATTTTATTCTTAAAGCTGAAGCTACGTTCTAATTCGTTGTGCTTTAAAAAAAGCTGTTTTTCAGACTTTGGTAAAATATAGCTAGTTGTTTGGTTCAATTCTAAAACATGACCAATTTTTTTGCTGATTAATTCATGTTTAATTGGGAGTTCTTTTTTTGAAAATTTTCGCCTTTTAGTTTTTTGGATTTGGTTATTGGTAATTAGTACATCTTCTTGATATATAGTACGTGCGTAGAGCGAATCATTTCTATTATAAAAAAAATTGAATCTATTTGTACTTAAATTTTTTAATTCGCCAAAAATCTTAAAATCCTTTCCGTCAAACCTAGCTAAACCACTTTCAGTAGCTAACCATACAAATCCCAAGGAATCTTTGGCTATCGATTTTACTGAATTTTGAGGGAGGTTTTTTTCATTGAACCAAGTATTTATAAAATCTTGTGCGAAAACACCTTGCGTGAAACTTATAACAAAGAAAAAGAAAGATAGCTTTTTACTCATTTAAATCAATTGTTTTCAAAAAACCAATACATTTTTTGGAAATCAATACTTGTGCTTCCATCTTCCTCAATAATTTCTCTTGTTTTTGGATAGTTTTGAATTTTGTTTTCTCTTTCCGAAATTACTCCTATTTCAATTAATGCTTGGTTAAGCAAAGTTTCTGAGGTATCTCCAAATTGTTTTAGGTTTTCAAATTCTTCTTGAATTTCAATTTGAGGAACTAAACCTTCACTATTTCCTCCATTATTATTTGCATTTGTTAGCTTAAAAATAATTGGTTGTAAGGCATAGTTATGATGAATACTTGCCTCTTGTCTTCTAAAATCAGGAGCGTCATATAGGGTAGTGGAGGCTTCAAATTTTCCTACGGTGGTTGTTCCAATTTGAATTACATCAATATACGGGGCTAAACCTAGAATAACTACTTCACTAGCTGAAGCTGTAGAAGAAGTGGTTAAAACGTATAAACGATCTAAATTAAGCGAATTTAAGTTTACATCATTTCGGTTTTTCTCTGTAAAATTTGCCGATGAATTATCAAAATTGTTATTAAAAATCTGATTGACAAATAAATCGCCCGTAAACTGTCCTGTAATCATACTGGATAAATCTATGGCAGTTCTTAAATCGCCACCGCCATTGTAGCGTAAATCTAAAACAAGTTCGTTAATTCCTTCTGTTTTAAATTCACCAAAAACATCATTTAGTTGGTTATCAAAATTTCTTCTAAAATTATTCATTACTAGGTAGCCAACTTTTGTACCTTCAAAATCAAGTACTTCATGATAATGCAAAGGGTTTTCTGTAGTTTCAGATTTTATTAATTGAATTTCTTGATTAGTTGCTGTTAATTCACCATTAATAAATTCAGCAAAACCAACAGTGTAAACTTCTGGAGAAAATAATGCATTAAAATTAGTGTCTTCGTTAAGTATTTGTCCATCAATACGGTTAAAAATCATTCCTCTTTTTAAACCTATCTGATCGGCAAATGAGCCGCTAACCACATACCTAATGTAGCCATAAACTTGCGAAGTTTCGCTATCAAGCACTAAACCAAAACGCATACCATTATCTAGTCGAATACCATTTAAAGCATTTTCTAACTCTCTAAAATCAGAAACAATAATACTAAAGCGGTCTTGCTCTGCTTTTAAGTGATTAAATAAATCTTCAGGCCTGTTGAAACCTTCTAGAAATTCATTGTAATCTTCATTTGAAGAAAAACGATTATCGCCTAAATCTGGTGAATTACCCTTATACAAATAAAATATATTCATGGCATTCCAAATAAAATTGTTTAATGACTTTGTATCTGCAGGAAAAATACGGTCATCTAAATCATCTTGACAAGCACTAAAAAACAATACACTTGTTAGAATAAATACAATCGACTTTAAAAGCTTCATAAAGATATATTTAAAGCAGTAAATTTAAAGAGATTATTTGAATATTTGAAGAATGATGTTACATTATTTAAAGTAACACGTCTTCATAGTGAAATCAAAACAATGGATAAGAGAGATTTTGTAGTTGAAATTCAAAAGCATACGCCCAAAATGAAAGCTTTGGCGCTTGCTATTTTGAAAAATGAAGACTTGGTAAAAGATGGACTTCAAGAAGTAGCTATAAAATTATGGAATCAGTTAGATTATTTTGCTAAAGTAAACAACAAAGAGGCTTATTGTATGCGAATTATTAAAAATTGGTGTTTTGATCAGCTTCAGCTAAAAGCGAATAATCATTTGCGATTAGTATATAGCAAAGTGACTGAAAATCAAGAAGAAAGTGAAACAGAAAATGACGTAGATAAACGCTACAAAACAATTGAATCTTTAGTTGAAGAACTCCCTGATAAACAACGCATAATCATTGAGTTAAAAGATTTTAAAGGCTTTGATTTTGAAGAAATTGCTGAACTCCTAGAAATGGAGCAGGGGAGTGTGAGAGTAAATCTGTCTCGAGCAAGAAAACGATTGAAAAAAATGTACGAGGAAATAGAATACCACCAAAAAATGATTCATGATGAAAAACGTAACTAGTGAATTAAATAACTTATTGACAAAATTTGACGAAGGCAAAACATCTTTGAATGAAGAACAACGCCTCAAAAAATTATTGGAAGAAACAAATTTTTATTCCAACAACTTCTATAAAAACTATTTTGAAGCAATTGAAGCTAACAAAAAAACACAGGAAGCAGAAGATATAATCGATTTTTCATTTATAGATGAAGAGTTTTCAGGGAATCTGCCAAACAATGATTTTCTTCCTTGGAAAGCCGTCTTTAAAGTAGCTGCTGTTTTTGCAATTATAGCTAGCGTATTTTACTTAGGTAATTTCCAACAAAATAATACCCAAGAAGCAAAAGCAGAAATGGCTTACGAACAGACCCTACAAGCCTTGCATTTTGTTGGTTCTAAAATGAATACAGCAAAAGAAAAAGTGAATTACTTAGAAATTTATAAACAAACTACATCACCTTATATTAACATAAATAATGAATAAAATGAACACACTAATTAAATTAAGTATGGCTGCAATCGTAGCATTTTTTAGCTTAACATCAAAAGCTCAGGATTTCTCTAAGTATGATGGACAAAATGGCGTAACCTCTGTAGTGATTAATCAAACTATGTTTGAATTAATGAGCGCTATGGAATTAGACATAGACGACCCAGAGGCGAAAGAAATGATTAAAATGGTTGAAAACTTAAACAACATCCAAATTTTTACCACTAAAAAAGCAGCGCTAAAAAAATCCTTTCAACAAGATGCTAAAGCTTATGTAAAAACCAAGCAACTAGAAGAGTTAATGCGTGTTTCTGAAGAAAGTGAATTAGTTGAGATTTACATCAAATCTAATCAAGAAAACAATCTTGTAAATCAGTTATTTATGCATGTAAATAGCGGTGAAGAAGATGTGATAATTATCATCGATGGAATTATTGATTTAAAGCAAATTGGTAACTTTGCAAATAAATTTAATTTACCAGGCTCATCTAATCTTCAAAACCTTGAAAAATAAGCAGCTATGAAAAACCTATTAAAAATAGCTGGTTTAGTTTTATTGCTAACGGCTTGTTCTAAAGAAAAAAGCATTCAGAAGTATTTTGTAGATAAACACGAAGATGTTGATTTTACTGCATTAGATATATCAACTAAAACTTTATTTAGCAACTTTGAAGAGCTTACAAAAGAAGAAAAAGAGCAACTCAAAAATATTAGTAAGTTAAATGTTTTGGTGCTTAATTCGTCTAATCAAGATAAAATGAACATCGAGTACAAAGAAGTATCAGAAATTTTGAATCAATCTTCATATTCATCCTTGATTGAGGTCAATTCTGAAGATGGGTCTATGATGATGAATATTGAAGGAAATGATGTTAATAATGTCAACGAATTAGTTTTCCTAGGTAAGAATGACGAAATGGGAATGATTGTAGCTCGCGTATTAGGCAAGCATATTAATCCAACTAATTTTTACCAAACCATGAAAATGGCCGAAAAAATGGATACTGAAGTACTTGAAAATTTGACCAAGCAATTTGATTTGAATTAACCTATTTTGTTGTTGTTTCTAAAAAGCCTTTAATCTTAATTATTAAAGGCTTTTTTAATTTATACTTTTTAATCATAATATATATTATGTAAAATAGAAATAAATCAAGTCCACTTCTACAGCTTAGCACTCTTAGGAAATATGACTATAAAGCATATCGACTTAATTAAAATGATTAGTTGCTGAAAAAGTAACATCAACCATTCTTTAATTCATTTAATAAGTCTTAATGAAAATTAGTTTTGGGTAAAATCAATCTTTATTGTTATTTATATTCTTAGAAATTGGTTTAGAATAAGTAAATCCAATTATAAAACCAAAAATAAGGAGATTGACAATAAATTTAACAAAGATGAAATCATTATTTATAAGAAAGTCAATTAATGCTGTGAGTAAAGCAAATAAGGAGCCTGAAAAAATACCATACTTAATTTTTTGATAAGTTGTTTCACTAATTTTCATAGGAATAAATTTTCTATTTTAAATAAAACAATTATGAGTTGTGAGAAAACAAATTTTAAACCTTTCCTTCTTGAAAGCTTCTACATGAACATTTCGTTGATTCTAGTTCTTAGTTTTCTGTTATAATCTTCAATTAACCATTCTTTATAATTCTTCGTGTTATTGATGATACATTTTGAATACGTATTTACTCGATCAGCAATGTCTTCTTTTAGTTCTCGTGCTAGAATCCTGGCATCAAAAACATCTTCAGCATTATCAACACACATTTTGGCATGCTGTTCAATCGATTCTTCTAAGACTAACTTAGATTTTTCGCCGTTATTCACGGTTTGGTTATACCTTTTCTTGATGTCAAAGTTGATTTCTTCAGTGTTTATAAACAGCTTTCTAACTTCCTCTGGCATTTCATATTTAAACTGACTTTCAATTTCTTCATCAGTAATCATATTATCAAGGAAGTAATCTGGATTTTTGAAAATTAAGTGCCAATCTACATCGGCATCCCAAGGGCCAAAACGAGCCAGGTTATTTCCTAAATCAATTACATTAAAAGTGTCTTTATTAGGTAGCTTTCTACTCCCCCGCCCAATCATTTGAAAATATAGGGTCAAGGATTTTGTAGCTCGATTTAAGACAATGTTTTCAACTGTAGGTTCATCAAAACCTGTAGTTAAAATACTTACCGAAGTCAAAATAGCATCAGGCGAGTTCTTAAACCACTTCAAAATAGCATTTCTCTCTTTTTTGGAATGGGTATTATCTAAGTGCTTTATATTGTTGTACCCTGCATCTTTAAAAGTTTGATAAACATACCAAGAGGTATTTATTCCATTGTTAAAGATAAGTGTTTTTTTACCCTTACAGTGTTCTTCATAGGCTTGGACAAGCTTGTGTTGCATATCCATATTTGTATATAAATCTTCTGAAGATTTAACGGTATAATCGCCATTAATTCCAACTTGAAGTTGACCTAAGCCTACGTCATAAGTATATGTATTCGCCTTTGCTAAAAAGCCTTTGTTAATTAACGAAGTAATAGAATTTCCAACAATTAGTTCGTCGTAATTTTTATTCATTGGTAGTTTGATATTCGAGCTAAGTGGCGTTGCTGTAACCCCTAGCACAAAACTATCTTCTACGTACTTAAATAATTTGGTAAATGAATTATAGTGAGCTTCATCAATAATGGTTAATCCTATATTGTCAACATTCAGTTTTTCGTCACTTAAACGATTATTTAAGGTTTCGACCATAGCCACAAAACACATGTAATCGTTATTATCTGAAAGTTCTTTTACTTTAGAGTTAATAATTTTATTTCTTACGCCAAAGTTTTTCAACATATTAGAGGTTTGTTTGCAAAGCTCAATACGGTGAGTAAGGATTAAAACTTTTTTTCCTTTCTTTTCAATATATCTTCTTACAATTTCAGAAAAAACAACTGTTTTACCACCACCAGTTGGCAGTTGGTAAAGTAAATTATAGTTAGCAGGAGAGTTTTCAATACGCTCAAAAATATTTTGCAAATCATTTTCTTGGTAGCCGTAAAGTTTTTTTTCTTCAACTTTTTCTTCAGTCATTTGATTTTCTTGCATAAACCTAAGTTGTGTGCTTGTTTTAATTTTTGCAAAAATAGTTAGATTTACAGCTTTACCGAAATTTTTAAGCATTAAATAAGCTTAAATTGAAAAATAAAATTTATTCTGCTCAAAGTGAAGGTTTTTTGGTTTCAATCCATTAATTTTGCAATTCTTGAACCTAAAAACAATTTCACTTTGGAAGATAACAAAAGAGCCAACCAAGTTATAAGAAACATTGTAAACGATTTAGAACAAAACGGAATCATTTATAATACCTTGTCAGAAAACCTCAAGAAGTTAAGAGAACATGCTGTAGCAGAACAAAAGCCCGTCGTAGCTAAAGCTCTTCGTCTAGCTTTTGAACATTTAGATGAATTTGAAACTTTTGCCGCCCCTATTCCTACTGAAGATGAATATGATGAGGAAAATCCACCAGAAAAAATTACAGGTACAGAGAGTATGCTTTACTTTATCAATTTGATAAAAAAACCTGGTAACCCAATCAATAAGCAAGAACTTAGGAGTTACATTGCTTTTTTAGAAGATTTTTCAATTTAAAATTAGACTATGGGAAGAGCCTTTGAATTTAGAAAAGCCCGAAAAATGAAACGTTGGTCAACCATGGCCAAAACTTTTACTCGATTAGGAAAAGATATTGTTATGGCGGTAAAGGAAGGCGGCCCTGACCCCGATACCAATTCTAAACTAAGAGCTGTTATCCAAAACTGTAAGTCGGCTAATATGCCGAAAGACAACATTGAACGTGCCATTAAACGCGCCTCAGATAAATCGCAAGGCGAATATAAAATCACCTTATTTGAAGGCTATGCCCCTCATGGAGTTGCTATATTAGTTGAAACTGCTACCGACAACAACAACCGAACAGTGGCTAATATTCGCTCGTATTTTAATAAGTGTAATGGTAATTTAGGAACCTCTGGTTCAGTTGAATTTATGTTTGACCATACTTGCAATTTTAAATTGAAAACCGAAGAAAACATTGATGTTGAAGAATTAGAGTTAGAATTAATTGATTTTGGTGCTGAAGAAGTTTTTTTAGATGAAGAAGACCAAACTATATTGGTTTATGCCCCTTTTGAATCCTTTGGCGCCTTACAACAAAAACTTGAATCTAGGTCTTTTGAAATTATCTCCTCCGGTTTTGAACGTATTCCTCAAACCTACAAAACACTTACTAATGAAGAAAAAGAAGAGGTAAATAAGCTGCTTGAAAAAATTGAAGAAGATGATGACGTTCAAAACGTCTATCACAATATGAAAGAAGATGAGTAATTAAACTTAGTATTTAAAACAAAAAAAACCGCAAGTATGCGGTTTTTTTTGTTTATATGTAGATTTTCTAACTCGTCATTTCGTCAAAAATAGATTTCATCAATCGTTTCTTGTCGTTTAAACTTTCTTCTAAAGAAATCATGGTTTCCGTCCTGTAAACTCCATCAATATCATCTAATTGAAAAATAACATTTTTGGCATGGTCTGTATCTTTTGCTCTAATTTTACAAAATAAGTTAAATTTACCAGTAGTAACATGAGCAACCGTAACGTAAGGAATTTCGTTTATTCGGTTTAAAACAAACTGTGTTTGTGAAGTTTTTTCTAAATAAATACCCACATAAGCAATAAATGCATAGCCCAACTTTTTATAATCTAAAGATAAGCTAGATCCAGTAATAATCCCAGCTTCTTCCATCTTTTTAACACGTACATGAACAGTTCCCGCAGAAATAAGGAGTTTTTTTGCAATGTCTGTAAAAGGAGTACGCGTGTTGTCAATTAGCATATCCAATATTTTGTGATCGGTATCATCTAACTTAAATTTGGCCATAATTGTTTTTTTAAATTCGTAATATTTTTACAAAAATAGGGAATATATTTAAACATTCATAATATCAAGCAATTTTTAACCTTGCGCTAATACAATATTCTTATTTTCTACCCAAATTGTAGTCCAAATTTCATTAATTTGTGGTGTTTTATGTAATAATCCTCCATTTATCATAATATTTTTTGCTTCTAAATCAAACTCCTTATGCCCATTAAAATCATCTAATCCCCCTATTTTACTAATTCTAGGTATGAATTCAATTTTGTTATTATCAAGCTTTTCTTCAAATTGTATTGCAATATCAATAATTAGCTCATTAATTTTAGCTTTTCTTAAAATAATGTCAAAATAGTTTTTCTCATGCACAGGTATATCCAAATAAGACACCCACTCACCTAGCTTGTGTTTATTTTCCGCAAAAGCATTCAAAACAGTTATATAAGCTAACCAAATCCATTTTCTAGTGTCTTCTCTTTGATAGTCTTTGATTTGTCCTGCTTCAAATAAAATTGTAGGTACTCCGCAAGTTTGCATATAATCACCTATGCAGTTCATATTGTATTCGTCGTCATAACGACCAATTTGTCCTGGTAAATACGCCTGTAGAGAATCATTAATTGCGCTTATCAGTCGCATAGACTGCTTTCTGACTTCGGTTATTTGACGTTTCGCATCAACTGAAGGCGATAAAAAAGAAAGGCTAGAGGCTTGCTTATTCTCCTTTATTCCAAAAATACTTCGTTGACCATGTAAATTCAAACATAAATTTGGAGAAAATTCATCAAACGCTTTACGAAGTAAACGACTCTCTGGCTGCGATAAATCGACCGAGTCACGATTTAAATCAACTTGATTAGCATTCTTTCGCGTATAAGCCTGAGCTCCATCAGGATTTAGCACAGGGAAAATTTTAAAACTAAAGTTATTTAAAAATTGCTTGGCTAAGGACTCTTCAGATTGAATAAATTCAAAAAAATCAAATAAAGCCTTAGTAGTAGTTGTTTCATTTCCGTGCATTTGAGACCAACCTAAAATCCGCTTCTTACCAGTCCCGAAATTTAAACTATAAATCCTTCTCCCTTCTACTGTGCTACCTTCTTCTTTTAAACCAAAAATAGGGCTTAAGTTTTTGAGCTCTTGCTCAACTTCGATGTAAGTAAAATAACGACTGCAAAAAGACTTGTTTTTAAAGTCGGTATAGGTGTTTAAAAAATGCTGTAACTTCATTGCTTTTATTTAGTGTTACAAAAGTAAACAAAGTATTTTTTACAAATGTAAACAAGTCAAAAGCTTAATCAATTTACATTTGTAATCAATTTAATTCCTACTTGTAAACTTTAAGTTACTTAAGTTTGGAAAATATCCTAAAAACAACATTTAAATATCATAAATTGCTTTATTTTAGCTACTTATGTTGTTTTATCTAAAGTGAAAATTTAATATCAAGCATTCGCTTTTTAAAAGATTTGTCCCCTTTAAATATTTTGTTTACATTTGGAAAATTAAAGTTTAACCTAAATCAGTTTACAATGGTAAACAGTAAGGAGTTTTCTAAACGTTTACAAAAGGTATTCGACTATTATGAGTTAAATGCTTCATCTTTTGCTGAAAAAGTTGGTGTTGGTCGTGCTTCAATATCTCATATTCTTTCAGGTAGAAATAAACCAAGTTTAGATTTTGTAATGAAAATTATAAATGAGTTTCCAGAAGTTGAGTTATATTGGTTATTAAACGGTAAAGGAAATTTCCCGAAATCAGAAGTCATTCCCTCCTCTCCTATTTCTACAAAGAGTTTTCCTCCTCAAGAAAAGGCTTCAATTGAAAATCCGAATACTAAAAATTCACTTTCAACTACAAATCCCATAAACACAACCCACAAATCAGGCGCAACTGCTCAGCAAAAAACCATAGAACGGGTGATTATTTTTTATAACGACGGAAGTTTTGATTCATTCACCCCTAATGAATAGTTAATTTTATTAGCCTCTTGATTAATTTTTAGGTGTTTCTAGATAGAATATCTTAATTTTGCTGAAAAATCAAAAATGAAATCAGTTTTGCTTGGCTTGTTATCGTGTTTATGTTTTTCGTGTTACGATTACGAGAGAGATTGTGAGCGTTTTCAAACAGGTGTATTTGAGTTTGAAACGGTCTTAGGTTCTGAAGTTGTAAAGACTACCTTTGAGCGAAGAGAATCATTTGAAATAGAAACTTATCAAGGAAAAACAGATACTTCAAGTATTCGATGGGTAAGTGATTGCGAATATATTTTAAAATCAATTAACCCCAAAAGCATGAAAGATCAAAAATGGATGCAGTTTAAGATTTTAGAGACCGATGCTAACACCTATAAATTTGAATATAATATTGTTGGAGATTCCAATAAACAACAAGGAATGGCTAGAAAAATAGCCGATTAATCCCTAAGTACATTTCATTGTTTAAATTTTTTAACTAGTATAGCCCCACAGGATTTGAATAAATTATTTTACTTTCATATTTTATTTTTTTGCGTTTTGCAATTAAGTTTTAGTCAAAGCTTTGTCACCGTCGAGCATCAAAGTTTTTCTTCTCAACAGCTTATTGAACAAGTCTTATTTGGTAATACCGATTGTGTAGATGATATTACTGTAACTCAAGCTATTTCAGGAAACTTTAACGATGGTATGTTGAGCTACGGTAGTTTTAATGCAAATGCTTCAGATTTTCCTTTTGAAAGCGGACTAGTTTTAAGTACGGGAAGACTAGACCATACAGAAGGTCCTAATGATATGCTTAGTGATGATGATGCGCCAGGCTGGCAAGGTGATCAGGATTTACGTGATGCGCTTGATATTCCAGATGAAGAAGTGATTACCAATGCAACCTCCATTACTTTTAACTTTGTTCCTCAAGCTAATCAACTTAGTTTTCGTTATATTTTTGCTTCCGAAGAATACCAAGAAAATAATTCAAATACTTGTATTTTTTCAGATGTATTTACTTTTTTAATTCGTCCTATTGGTGGCGAATTTGAAAATGTAGCTCTTGTCCCTGGAACAGAAACGCCAGTAAAAGTAACTACCGTGCGGCCCGATATTCCTAATGGTTGTCAAGCCTTAAATGAAGAATGGTTTGGACAATTTAATCAAGGTGAAAATGCTTCCACTTCTCCAACTAATTTTAACGGACAAACAAAGGTTTTAACGGCTACTGCTAATTTAACTCCTGGAGAAACTTATGAAGTTAAATTAGTTATCGCCGATGAAGGGAATTACCGCTATGATTCGGCGGTGTATTTAGAGGCAGGAAGTTTTGACGTTGGTGTAGATTTAGGACAAGACCGAACAGGCGATAATGCCGTTTGTGAAGGTGATGAACTTTTACTTGAAGTGTTAGGTGATAACTATAATGAAATCAGTTGGTTTTATAACGATAATCCAATTGAAAATGAAGCCACTTCATTATTGGTTTCTGAAGATGATTTAGGAGAAGGAACTTACCGCATAGAAGTTGAATTAGAAGGGGGATGTATTGCCCAAGACGAAATTGTAATTGATTATCAAAATATTGCTCCCATAGATGATTTTAGCCTTACAACTTGCGCTTCAGCAAATAGTGAGGTGTTTAATTTTAATCTCTTTGATATTCAACCTCAGGTAGTTGATGCAGAACAAAATTTGAGTATCGATAACTTCTTTATTACCGAAACTGCTGCTGAAAACAATCAAAACCCTATACAAAACCCTGAAAGCTTTAGTCCACAAGCCAATCTTAATCAGGTTTTTGTTCGGCTAGTCAATCCTGGAGACTGCGAAATAATTGTTCCTGTTACTTTAGCTACTACCACTGATTTTTTTGACCCTATTGAGGTAATTGAATGTCCCGATTTTGATGATTTAGAATTAAGTTTCAACAGTAATGCATTAAGAAACTTAGTTTTTGAAGAAATTGGTTTTGATACTGCTTCAGCTAAAATTTTCACCAGTTTAACTAATGCAGTTTTAGGGCAGAACCAAATTATAGCCGATAATTTTTCACTTCAACAAAATGAATTACCTACTACTTATTATGTGCGTTTAGATGATTTGGGAGAATGTGCTGGAATTGTTCCCATTGAATTTAGGACTCCCGGAATACCTCAATTTACAGATGAAGAAGTTTTTGCGTTATGTGCTAATCAAAGTCAAGATTTAGAAATTAATGCAGGAGTGATTAATGCTACTCAAGAAACTTCTTATGCATGGAATACTGGAGAAACTTCAGAAAGTATTTTTGTTGATGAGCCTGGTGAGTATTCCGTGATTGTTACCAATTCTATCACAACTAATAATGGAGAGGTGGTTTCTTGCGAAGATTTTAAAAGTTTTGAAGTGATTTCCTCAGGAATAGAATCAGCCAGCGTCTCGCTTGTAGGTAATCCTGGAAGTTATCAGGCTGTTGTTAATGTTGTTGGGGAAGGCGAATTTCAGTATGCCTTAAATGATTATAATTTTCAGTCGTCTAATAGCTTCCAAGTTCAGCAATCTAATAATATTGCTTTTATCAGAGATTTAGGTGGATGTGGAATTGTTTCGGTTAATTTTGTTGCTATTCAATTCCCTAAATTCTTCACTCCTAATGGAGATGGACAAAATGACGGTTGGCGACCTAGGGGCTTGAATCCTAATCGAACTGATTTAGTTCGTATTGATATTTTTGATCGTTTTGGAAAACGTTTGGTGAGCCTAGCTCCTGGTAATGCTTGGGATGGAACTTACAACGGTAAACCTATGCCTTCTAACGATTATTGGTTTCAAGCTGTCTTTAACGATGGAAGCACCTACAAATCTAACCTTACTTTAAAACGATAAGTCAT
This sequence comes from Psychroflexus maritimus, assembly GCF_011089875.1. Taxonomy (GTDB): domain Bacteria; phylum Bacteroidota; class Bacteroidia; order Flavobacteriales; family Flavobacteriaceae; genus Psychroflexus; species Psychroflexus maritimus. The sequence goes on from NZ_JAANAS010000039.1 coordinate 144,154, forward strand.
GGAATTTAAATTATCATCAGCATTTCAACCTACTGGAGACCAGCCAAAAGCTATTCAACAATTGGTAAAAGGAATTGAAGGTGGTGAGCAGTTTCAGACCTTATTAGGAGTGACTGGTTCTGGAAAAACTTTCACTATGGCCAACGTAGTAAAAGAAGTACAACGCCCTACTCTAGTTTTAGCGCATAACAAAACTTTGGCTGCACAACTTTATTCTGAATTCAAAGATTTTTTCCCTGAAAATGCAATTGAATATTTTGTTTCTTACTACGATTACTATCAGCCAGAAGCCTTTATTCCTAGTTCAGGAACCTATATTGAAAAAGATCTTTCAATTAACGAAGAAATAGAAAAACTACGTTTGAGCACTACCTCTTCCCTACTTTCAGGACGACGAGATGTACTGGTTGTTGCTTCGGTAAGTTGCTTATACGGTATTGGAAATCCGCAGGAGTTTCAAAAAAATGTCATTTCAGTTGAAGTTGGACAGGAAATTCCTCGCACACAATTACTTAAACGTTTAGTACAAAGTTTATATTCAAGAACCGAAGTACAATTTAATCATGGTAACTTCAGAATAAAAGGAGATACGCTTGACGTTTTCCCGGGCTATGCCGATCATGCTTATCGAATTCATTTTTTTGGTGATGAAATTGAAGAAATTGAAGCTTTTGATGTACAAAATAATGCTATTTTATCAAAATACGACAAACTCAACATCTATCCAGCCAATATTTTTGTGACCTCACCAGATGTTTTAAATCAAGCCATAGATCAAATTGCAATCGATTTAGGAAAGCAAATTGACTACTTTAAAGAAATTGGAAAACCCTTAGAAGCTAAAAGAATTGAGGAACGTACCAACTTTGATTTAGAAATGATTAAGGAACTTGGCTATTGTTCTGGAATTGAAAATTATTCACGTTATTTAGATGGCAGACAACCTGGCACACGCCCCTTCTGTCTGTTAGATTATTTTCCCGATGATTATTTAATGGTGGTGGATGAGAGTCATGTCACTATTCCTCAGGTGGGAGCCATGTATGGTGGTGATCGCTCAAGGAAAGAAAACCTTGTGGATTATGGATTTCGACTTCCTGCTGCATTAGATAATAGACCGCTTAAATTAGAGGAATTTGAACTCCTACAGAATCAAGTTGTTTACGTAAGTGCCACTCCCGCTGATTACGAATTACACAAAACAGAAGGGATTTATGTGGAACAAGTCATTCGTCCAACAGGGCTTCTAGACCCTGTGATTGAAGTTCGTCCTAGTCAAAATCAGATCGATGATTTAATTGAAGAAATTCATTTGCGAGTAGAAAAAGACCAACGTGTTTTAGTAACGACATTAACCAAGCGAATGGCCGAAGAATTAACCAAATACCTTTCACGTGTTGATATTAGAACGCGCTATATACACAGCGATATTGACACCTTAGAGCGAGTTGAGATTATGGCCGATTTACGAAAAGGAATTTTTGATGTTTTGGTGGGAGTTAATTTGCTTAGAGAAGGTTTGGATTTACCAGAAGTTTCTTTAGTTGCCATATTAGATGCCGATAAGGAAGGGTTTTTAAGAAGTAACCGAACCCTAACCCAAACTATTGGTAGAGCTGCCCGGCACCTTGAAGGAAAAGCTATTTTGTATGCCGATAAAATCACGAACAGCATGCAAAAAACCATTGACGAAACCGAATATAGAAGAAACAAACAAATAGGTTATAACAAAGCGAATAACATTACTCCCAAGGCCTTAAACAAGAAACTAGATTCAGCCTTAAGCGGAAACCGAAAAGACAACAAAGCCTATCAAATTGAAAGTAAACAATTATTAGCTGCTGAAGAAAAACTTTCTACCTTTACGAAGAAAGATGTGGATCAGCAAATGAAAAAAGTAAGAAAACTGATGGAAAATGCAGCCAAAGAACTTGACTTTATGGAAGCTGCCAAATTTCGTGACCAGTTGAAAGCTTTAGAAGATAAAAAGAAAGAATTTCAAAGCTAGTTATGACCTCCATGCTATATTTTATGTTAAAAAACACCTTTTGCACTCACATGAATGGGAAGTTCGCTCCTACTCGATTGTTTTGATAACTGATATAAATTGCAAGAATTCCTTAAAAGCCAAAGCTCGGTGACTTATCGTATTTTTAACTGAAGTATTCATTTCTGCAAAACTTGTAGAGTAATTTTCTGGCTGAAAAATGGGATCGTAGCCAAATCCTTTTCCGCCTCTTTTCTCCTCTAAAATTTCTCCTTTACAAATGCCTATAAAAGATTTAGAAACCGTTGAATTCTTAAAATGAATTACAGTCTTAAAATGAGCTTTTCTAGATGTTTTATTGCTTAATTCTTTCAACAGTTTATTCATATTCGCTGAAGCACTTTTCGCTTCACCAGCATACCTTGCGGTTCTTACTCCTGGTTCTCCGTTTAAAGCTTCAACTTCCAAACCTGTATCATCGGCAAAACAAGCCAAGCCATAGGTGTTAAAAACATAATCTGCCTTGATTTTTGCGTTTCCCTCAATGCTTGGCGCATTTTCAATTATTTCTTCGTTGCATCCAATATCGGTTAAGCTTTTGATTTTTATATGAGTAGGCATCATTTGCTGAACTTCTTTCAGCTTATTCATATTATGTGTAGCAAAAACAATTTCTTTCATCTATTTATTTTATTTGTTTATAAGTGGTCAGATACGACACGTATAATCATCTTTCAGTGTGAAGAAGCTTTACACATGGGTCTTTTATCAATTTTTTTATGCAAAATAAGTTTATTTCAAATAGATGTGCAAAGATTTCAAAATCATAATGTTTTTTTATCATTAACCTGAGTTGAGTTATTAGTTTTCTGATTCACAAATAACTACTTAAAAAAAGAAAAATTAATTCAAAAAAAGTCGATATTAGTTTTGCAAGAATGATTTGGGGTTGTATATTTGCACCCGCAAAGAAAGAAGTTCTTTTTTACAATATTGGAGAGGTGGCAGAGTGGTAATGCAGCAGATTGCTAATCTGTAGACGCGAAAGTGTCTCCAGGGTTCGAGTCCCTGTCTCTCCGCAAGATTTTTTTAAGGAAATCTTGTTCAATACACTATTCGGGGTGTAGCGTAGCCCGGTCATCGCGCCTGCTTTGGGAGCAGGAGGTCGCAGGTTCGAATCCTGCCACCCCGACTTAATTAAGCCATACAAAAATGTGTGGCTTTTTTGCTTTTCAAAAAGTTCTGGTCATCGCGTCCTGTTTTAGACGGGAAGGTTGAACTGAACCATTCAATTCAGCAAAAAACCTTATAAAAAATCAACAACTGGGGATATCTTTTTTTTAGATGTATTTTTTATAATGAAACATAAAGTAAAAAAGGAAAATTTAAATTTGATACAGACAAACTCTTGTGGCTAGAACATTTATTTATATGTTAAGGTACTAAAACATATTAACTATGCGCTAAATGGCTTCTATTTATAATTGAACGTCTTTCGTTTTTGTTGGCGAAACGGTATTTTTTCAAGAATTAAAAAAACTTACAAATCTCTATTTTTAAGCACCTTTAATGAACCAAAAATAAATACAAATGTCCAACCTACAGGAATTAAATATTCATACCAATAGGTTTTTACATCTCTTGAAAAATCTGTACCCATTGCTGTAGAAGCCGATTTAACCACATTAAATCGAGTAAATGGCTCCTTAATTAGATTAGCCATAGATTCTAAAGGAAAAAAATTACTGAGCCATGGAATTTCATTTCTTAAACTAATCATTGCAATAGCTTCAATAATTAAAAGTAAAAACAAGAAGCCAAGTGCAAAAGCTGATTTCCTAATCAGAATACCTAAAAACATACACAAACTAAAAAAAGCGGTAAGTTTTATAAAGTAAGCTAACAGAAAATGTAAATCGCTAAAAATTATACCTGCTTCGTTGTAGTCTGAGTAGATTAAACCAAGTACTAAGCTAACAATAAAAACCAATAAGGTGGAAACCAGAGCAAAAACTAAGATGGTATAAAATTTAGAGAGAACAAATTCTTTTTTTGACAAGCCATCTATAAAGTTTTGTTTTAAAGTACGGTTGGTATATTCGCTAGAAACCATAGAAACAATAACTACCGCTAAAAATATTTTGATGAGTGCCACCATGTAGGTGTTAAAATGCCAAATATAAGGGAAATTGAAAATGCCCTGTTCGGCAAGTTGAAACTCAAAATCACCAAACTTAAACTTAATCATAGAGAAAATGGCCGTAGTAAAAAATAGTAAAAAGTAAATAATACTCAGTACTTTAGCAGATTTGCTGAATTTTAATTTAAATAATTCGATGGATAATAATCTACGCATGATTTTCTGATTTGGTTAAGGCTAAAAAGTTGTCTTCAAGGGTGTCTTTTTTCCACTGTAAATGAGTCAGCACTATTCCTTTTTCAAAGCATAATTGATTAATTTCAGCAGGTTTTAATTCACTTTTAAGTATGGCTTTCACAAATTTATATTCAGTTTGATTAATATCTTTTACTTCTGGTAAGTTTTGTAAGAGTTGAACTAACTGTTCTTGATTTTCGCTTGCTAACTCAATAAACCCATAGCTAGCTTTCATTTCATCTACCTTGCCATTATAGATCATTTTTCCTTTCTGAAGCACAATTACATGTGTACAAATTTTCTCAACTTCATCCAATAAATGCGAAGCCAATAAAATGGTAGTTCCAGATTGTGCTATTTGCAAAATTATATCCCTAATTTGTCGTATTCCCTTAGGGTCTAATCCGTTAGTAGGTTCATCAAGAATTAAAATGGCAGGCTTGTTTAGTAGTGCCGAAGCAATGGCAAGACGTTGTTTCATTCCTAAAGAAAAATTCTTAAAAGCTTCGTCTTTTCTGTCCCAAAGCTCTACAAGTCTCAGAGTAGCTTCGTAGTCGGGCTGTTGAATTTCTTTTATTTTGGCAACTAACTTTAAATTGTCTAAAGCCGTCATAGAAGGGTAAAAATTTGGACTTTCAATAATAGCTCCAATTTTTTTTAAGGCTTCTTGAGTAGCACATTTATTTTCAAACCATTGAAAACTCCCTGAGGTTGGATTAACCACATTTAAGAGCATTCCTAAGGTAGTCGATTTCCCGCTTCCATTGGGACCTAAAAGTCCATAAACATGACCTTTTTCAATACTGAAACTAAGTTGGTCAACGGCATTTAATTGTCTAAATTTTTTAGTAAGTTGATGAACGTTAAGTATTTTTTCCAAAATAAATATTTATTGGTAAGACGATTTACTTAACAAAACGTTACATTTTTCAAGTAATAATTTGAATTTAGGATAAATAGTCTTTGGTTACTTCGCGTAAATTGAATTTAAAAAGTTAATTTTGAATCCAAAATTTTAAATTGAATTTTGAAAAAAGTATATTTAATAATAAACTGCCTATAAAAAATGATTTTGTATGGTATTTCCCTAAAAAAAATATAGAAGTCTATCTAAAACGCGAAGATTTAATTCATCCTTTTGTTTCAGGGAATAAATTCAGAAAATTAAAATACAATCTAAAATTTGCGCTTGAAAAAGGTTTCAAGGAAGTAATCACCTTTGGAGGAGCATTTTCTAATCACGTTTCAGCAACGGCTTATGCTTGTAAATTACTGAATTTAAATTGTCTAGGAATTATTCGAGGTGAAGAACTAAGATCTTTGGGAAAAGAAAATTTTGCCTCCAACCCTACTCTTCAGTTTGCGCATCAATGCGGAATGAAATTCAAATTTGTTAGTCGAAAAGCATATAGAGATAAAGAAAAGCTTCAGCTGGAATGGGCTTCAAAATTTCCTCATTCGTATTTTGTTCCTGAAGGTGGGACTAATCAATGGGCAGTAAAAGGTTGTCAAGAAATGCTTTCAGAAGAGGATAAAAAATTCAACTACATAGCGGTTTCTTGTGGAACGGGAGGAACTTTAGCGGGACTTATAGAAGCTTCAGAAAATACTCAAAAAATCTTAGGTTTCTCTGCATTGAAAGGCGATTTTCTTCAGCATGAAATACAGCAATTAAGCGCTAAAAGAAATTGGGAATTGATCACCGATTATCATTTTGGAGGATATGCTAAAGTGAGTGATGAGTTAGTGATTTGGATGAACAACTTTTACCATGAAACGAAAATTAGATTAGACCCTATTTATACAGCAAAAATGATGTTTGGGTTAGAAGACCTTATAAAAAGGGACTATTTTTCGAAAAATACTCGTATTTTAGCCATTCATACAGGAGGTCTTCAAGGGGTTAAAGGAATGAATGAAGTACGCTCTGCAAAAGGTTTAAAATTAATTGATTAGCATACAATGAAAAAAATATTCGGATTACTTATACTAGTTGCTTTAATGGTTTCCTGTGGAAGTAAAAAGCGGGTTTTTGAATCGCAACCAACTTCAACTCAAAAAACTACTTCTGATAGAGCTTTAAACGTTGATAAAGATAAATCGGCTTTAGTGAAAAAAAGCTCTTCGAAATCAGCTATCAAAAGCAGCAATGAAAAACCTACTTTTACTAGTCCCGTAGAAGCTTATATTTGGGAATATGCTGGCGTAGCTCAAGAAGAAATGAAACTCTATGGAATTCCTGCAAGTATTAAAATGGCACAAGGAATCTTGGAATCGGGATCGGCTAACGGCAATTTAGCATCGCGCTCTAACAATCACTTTGGAATTAAGTGTTCAGATTGGGAAGGGGAACGCGTTTATCATGATGATGATGAGTTACAAGAATGTTTCAGAAAATACGTTGATCCAAAGTATTCCTATAGAGATCACTCACTTTTCCTCTATGAACGTTCTAGGTATGCCTTTTTATTTGATTACGAGATTACGGATTACAAAGCTTGGGCAAGAGGTTTACGAAGAGCCGGTTATGCTACCGATAAAAAATATCCGGATAAATTAATTAGCTTAATTGAACGTTATAAATTGTATGAATTAGACCAAGAAGTGGTGGATGGCACTCCCCCAACATATTTTCCTAAACCTGACAATCGTGTGAATTACGAAAGTCAAACTTATGTTGTTCAAAAAGGAGATACCTTGTATAAAGTTGCTACAAAATACAATTTAACGGTTGAAGAATTAAAAAAAATAAATGGACTGCGTTCCGACAATTTAAGTATTGGACAAGAATTGATATTGAAAATTAAGAATTAGATTTTATGATTTATAAAAGAAGTAGTGCACTTTTTAAGGAAGCACAAAAATACATACCCGGCGGAGTAAATTCGCCGGTAAGAGCTTTTAATGCCGTTGGTGGCGAACCCATCTATGTAAAAGAAGCCAAAGGCGCTTATTTATACGACGAAGATGGTAACAAATTAATTGATTACATTGCTTCTTGGGGACCCATGATTTTAGGCCATGCCTATCAACCCGTTGTAGATGCTGTTATTGAAAAAACAAAAAAAGGAACTTCCTATGGAATTCCTACTGAAATAGAAACACAAATTGCCAAGTTAGCCGTTGAAATGGTGCCTGGAATTGATAAAATTAGGTTTGTAAATAGCGGAACGGAAGCTTGTATGAGTGCTGTACGCTTAGCGCGTGGCTTTACAGGAAAAGATAAAATTATCAAATTTGCAGGGTGTTACCACGGGCACTCCGACTCCTTTTTAATTCAAGCGGGAAGTGGTGCAGTAACTTTTGGCGCTCCAAATAGTCCAGGCGTAACAAAAGGAACAGCAAAAGATACTCTATTAGCAAATTACAACGACTTAGCTGGGGTAAAAAAACTAATCGAAGCTAATCAAGGTGAAATAGCTTGTATTATTATTGAGCCTGTTCCAGGAAACATGGGATGTATTATTCCTAAGGAAGGATTTTTAGAAGGTTTAAGAGAACTTTGTCATCAACATTCTATCTTATTGATTTTTGACGAAGTAATGACCGGCTTTCGACTAGCCAAAGGAGGGGTTCAGGAATTACTAGACGTACAAGCTGATATAGTTACTTTTGGAAAAGTAGTTGGTGGTGGTTTACCTGTGGGGGCTTTTGCAGCTAGAGAAGAAATTATGAATCATTTAGCTCCTGAAGGCCCCGTTTACCAAGCCGGTACCTTAAGCGGAAACCCCTTGGCTATGGCGGCAGGTTTAGCTATGCTTCAATCCTTAAACGAAAACAACGAAGTTTTTAAAAGTTTAGCCGATAAAACAAAATACTTACATGAAGGAATAGCTAAAGTTCTAACGGCACATGAAATACCGCATAGCATCAATCGACTAGGTTCAATGGTTTCTGTGCATTTTAACGAAGACCCTGTAGTTGATTTTGATTCGGCTGCTAAAGCTAATAATGAAACATTTAAAAAATATTTTCACGGTATGTTAAAGCGTGGTGTTTACCTCCCTCCTAGTGCTTTTGAAAGCTATTTCTTAAACGATGCATTAAGCTATGCGGATTTAGATTTCACGATTCAAGCTTTAAACGATTTAGCACCTGAATTAAAGAATTAAGTCCGTCTTAAAATTGAAAGAATATTAAAACCCACTAATATTTAAGAGCGAGTTTTTTTTTAATCTCCACTTAGTGATTTTAGATAATTTAATAGCTTCAACGCTTTCTCTGATAAAAAATACAAGAACACTGCTTTAGCAAAACTGATTTTTTGTTTTTAATCCTGCACTTACAAATGCTTAATGCATTTGACGTTTAAATAAAAATAAAACCACACTTTTTCAAGTGTGGTTTTGTGTTTGTGGGGTTGGGATAGAATTCGGACCTGTGACCGTCCCGACTTGAAAAGTCGGGATGCTCTATCCAGTTTTTTCAATTAAACGCTTTACTTTATTCTTACTCTTCCAGTTCTTAATTTCTCTTTCCCGTGCATAGGCTTCTGATTTACTTCCAAAATCTTCAGAATAAACTAGCATCCAATCTTTTGATTTGGCAGTAAATCCTTTGTGATCAGATAAGTGTTTTCTGATTCTTTCTTTTATCTCCTCACAGGTATGACCAATATAAAACTTATCTAAACTTTTGGAATGTAAAATGTATAACTTGCACATATAAAACAAAAGCCACATCATTATTGATGTGGCTTTGTGATCGCGACAGGATTCGAACCTGTGACCGTCTGCTTAGAAGGCAGATGCTCTATCCAACTGAGCTACGCGACCTTTTATTATTTCAACTAACTCAGAACCTGTGACCGTCCCGACATTAGAGTCGGGATGCTCTATCTAACTGAGCTACGCGACCTTTTAGCGATCGCAAAGATAATGTTTCCTTTTATTTTACCAAGTGTTTATAGAAATAAAAAGTATATTTTTTCAAAAAAAATGTCCCGAAACTCGGGACATTTTGATTTTCAATAAGTTCAATAAAAAACTGCTTATTTCATGTTTTTCATTCCATCTTCTATCATACCGAAGAACTGGTCTAACTTTGGAAGTACAACTATTCTTGTTCTTCTGTTTTTGGCTTTACCATCTCTCGAATCGTTTGAAGCGATTGGCATATACTCACCTCTACCTGCTGCAGTCATACGCTTTGGATCAACATCAAACTCATTTTGTAAAATTCGAACAACAGAAGTCGCTCTTTTTACACTTAAATCCCAATTATCAGTAATCACTTCTCTAGCTATTGGATCTGTATCAGTATGGCCTTCAACCATAAATTCAAATTCTTTTTTATCATTTACTACTTGCGCAACTTTTTCCAATACTTTTCTAGCTTGTTGAGTAACTTCGTACTTTCCACTACCAAATAAAAGCTTATCGGAAATCGATACAAAAACAACTCCTTTCTCAACGCTAATTTCAATATCTTCATCATTTACATTATCAAGGGCACCTTTGAGGCTAGTTACAAGTGCAAGTGTTACACTATCCTTTTTAGTAATAGCGTCCTGCATAGTCTTTATTTGCAAATCTTTTTCTTGCATACTTTCTAATGACTTCTCAAGGTTTTGAGCTCCAGTTTTAGAAATAGTAACAATTTCAGCTTGCGTGTTTAATAAAGCAGCATTGGTGTTTTCCAAGGTTTTAACTTGCTTTTCATACCCTTCCTTCAGGTTTTTCTTCTCTTCTTCACAAATATTTAATTGCATGTTAGCAGCTTTTAAATCGTTTTGTGTAGTTTCATAATCGTCATTTAAGTCATTGAATTTCTTTTTAGAAACACAAGATGATGACAAAATAGCTAAAATTCCTAATAAAGCGAATCCTTTTTTCATTGTCTTATTTTAATTTGTTATTTAATAACTGCAAAAATATATTGTTTATTGCAGATAACAATCATTTAACAACAATTTATATTCAATAAGTTTAAGTGATAATTAATAATGAATACAATAAGACTATTTACCCTTATTCTTCTGCATAAAGGTTTTTTAATAGCAATTCATGTGTTGTATGTATATCATTCTTTTATCATAAAACATCAATTAACCTTATAATTATTTTTTTTAAAATAATTTTTTCTTATGGCATGATAATGTTTTAAGATAAATTTGAAAATTTAGTTGTTTATTTTATAACGTATATTTGTATTTGAATTTAAAAAACAAAGACAATGAAAAAAATAATTTTATCATTAAGCTTATTAGCCGGTTTCACGATGGCCGCACAGCCTTCTGGTGATATAAGTTCTTGTCCTTATTTATCAGGTGAAAGCGCCAAAGAGGACAAAGCTGATAATCGGGATGGGAAAAAGAGAAAATTAGGCGATAAAGATTGGTGGCCTAATCAATTAGATTTAGATATTTTAAGACAGCATTCTGAAAAATCGAATCCTATGGGAGAAGATTTTAATTATGCTGAAGCTTTTCTACAACTAGATTTAGAAGCTTTAAAAGCTGATTTAAGAGAATTAATGACTGATTCTCAGGACTGGTGGCCAGCAGACTTTGGTCATTATGGAGGACTATTTATTAGAATGGCATGGCACAGTGCAGGAACTTACCGAACCGGTGATGGTCGTGGTGGTTCGCGTGCAGGTCAACAACGTTTTGCTCCCTTAAATTCGTGGCCAGACAATGCTAATTTAGATAAAGCTAGACGTTTATTGTGGCCAATAAAACAAAAGTATGGAGAGCAAATTTCTTGGGCCGACTTAATGATTCTTGCTGGTAATGTAGCTTATGAAGATATGGGCTTTGAAACCATTGGCTTTGCTGGTGGTCGTGAGGATGTTTGGCAACCTGAAGTAGATGTATATTGGGGGCCAGAATCTGAAATGCTTGAAGATGAGCGTTACTCGGAAGGAAGAGACCTTGAAGATCCACTAGCTGCTGTTCAAATGGGTTTAATTTATGTAAACCCTGAAGGACCAAATGGCGAACCAGATCCAGTTGCTGCTGCTCATGATATCCGTGAAACATTTGCAAGAATGGGGATGAATGATGAAGAAACTGTAGCTTTAATTGCAGGTGGACATACCTTAGGAAAAACACATGGGGCTGCAGAAGACAAACATTTAGGGCCCGAGCCAGAAGCCGCCGGAATTGAAGAAATGGGATTAGGTTGGATGAGTTCTTACAAATCAGGAAAAGGCGCAGATGCTATTACTTCTCCTGTTGAGGTAACTTGGACTTCTACGCCAACTGAATGGAGTCATGATTACTTAACATTTTTATATGAATACGAATGGGAATTAATGAAAAGTCCAGCTGGTGGTCATCAATGGGTAGCTAAAGATGCTGATAAAATTATTCCACACGCTTTTCATGATGGTGAGTACCAAAAACCTTACATGCTAACTACAGACTTATCCTTAAGAATGGATCCTATTTATGATAAAATCTCTAGAAGATTTTTAGAAAACCCTGATGAGTTTAAAAGAGTTTTTGCTGAAGCTTGGTTTAAATTGTTACATAGAGATATGGGACCTTCTTCTTCTTATCTAGGAGCTGATGTTCCTAAGGAAGAATTTATTTGGCAAGACCCTATCCCTAAAGTAAATCATACCTTGGTGACTGAGGCCGATGTTGAAAAATTGAAGAAACAAGTTTCAAAATCTAACCTGAGTGTTAGCGAAATGGTTTCTACTGCTTGGGCTTCTGCTTCAACTTATAGAGATTCAGACCGAAGAGGTGGTGCTAATGGAGCTCGAATCTTGTTAGAACCACAAAGAAATTGGGAGGTTAATAATCCTGAACAATTAAATAAGGTGGTTGCTGAGTTAGAAAAAATTCAACAAAAATTCAACAAAAAGGCAAAAGGAGATAAGCAAATTTCAATGGCTGACTTAATCGTGCTTGCTGGAAACGTAGGAATTGAAAAAGCTGCAAAGCAAGCTGGAGTTGATATTGAAGTTCCATTTAATCCAGGACGAATGGATGCTACTGCTGAAATGACCGACGAGTCTTCTTTTGATGTTTTAGAACCAATTGCCGATGGTTTTAGAAATTACAAGAAGAAAAAATATTCTTATTCTACTGAAGAATTATTGATTGATAAGGCGCATTTATTAACGCTAACTCCACCAGAAATGACCGTTTTAGTTGGGGGGATGAGAGTTTTAGAAACTAATTATGACGGCGCTAAACACGGAGTTCTAACCGATAATGCTGGCGCTTTAACTAACGATTACTTTGTTAATTTATTAAGTATGGATAACAAAGCCGTCGCTATTGATAAGGATAAGGAAGTTTTTGAAATCAAAGACAGAAATACAGATGAAACTAAATGGACAGCTACTCGAGCAGATTTAATTTTTGGTTCTAACTCAGAATTGAGAGCTTTAGCCGAAGTTTATGCAGCCCAAACTGCTAAAGAAAAATTTGTAAAGGATTTTGTAAATGCTTGGAATAAAGTGATGAACTTAGACAGATTTGATTTAAAATACAATAATTAATCTAATCTAAATTCCTAGAAAATCCCAAATTGAAAAGTTTGGGATTTTTTTTATAATAAATATTGTAATATGCGTCTAACTCGCAAGGCGAATGAACATTGTGCTTTGCGCTTGTTTTTTTTAAAACCTACTCTGATGCTATGAATTTTTTCAGGTAAGTCTTCAAACATAAATTCATCCGTCCAATCGTCACCAAAGCACAAAATCTCATCAAAGTTTACTTGCTTTTGAATTTGTGTACTTGCCCTCCCCTTACTTACTTTAGTACTTTTAACTTCAAGAACTTTGTTTCCGTCTAGCATCGTTAAATCGGTATTTGCTATAAAACTATTCAAAACAGTCTTAATTTCTGTTAGACTTTTTCGAGCTAGCTCTTTATCAACTATAGGGTGATACCACGCCAAATAAAATTTCTTTTTTTCAATACTACTTCCTGGTGTTCGGTCAACAAATTTTTCAAAAACAGAAAGTACACTTGGTATCCATTCGGTTTTCAAGTTTTCTGTCATTTTCCACTTGCCCAGCTTGGGTTTATAATACACACCGTGGTCTGAAACTAAATCAATAAGAAGTTTTCCTAACCAAGATTCTAGCGTTTTTTAATCACGTCCACTAATTACAACTACAGGCGTTTTTTCTTATTGGTCAGTTGAGTAATCAAATTAATTCGGCATTTATTCGATCTGATAATTGATATTCTGGCACTATTAAGGCATTAATTACAAAATAGTTTATTTTAGACTAGATCAGCTTAAATTATAGGAATAAATGAGATGTGTTTAAAATCATATTTTATATTTTTATGCAAAAAAATGAAACTGTTTAAATTCATCTTATCATTTTTAGTTATTAGTTCTTTTTCTGCTTGCTTAAACGAGTCAAATGAAAAACAAAATACCCCCCAACCAAGTCTAGAATTTAAAGAAATTGACTTGAAGGAAGCTAGTTTATTAGTTGATAACCCACTAAAGTGTATTGACCAAAAGTATCCTTATAAAACTTCTGTTGTTTACAATGCTGATGAAGATGTTGTTCCTCCTAATGAAATTCACCCTAGCTTTTATGGTTGTTTTGATTGGCATTCAGCAGTACACGGTCATTGGTCTTTAGTAGTTTTATTAAAAAAATTTCCAGACCTTCCTGAAGCCGAAGAAATTAAAACAAAGCTCATTAAAAATTTGAGCCGGTCAAATATTGAAAAAGAAGTTGAATTTTTTACTTCTGAAAATAATACAAGTTTTGAACGAACATACGGTTGGGCTTGGTTGTTTCAATTAGCTACTGAATTGAAAACTTGGAAAAACCCACTAGCTAAAGACTTGCTTAATAATTTAAAGCCTTTGTTAGAGTTACTTGAAAAGCAAAGCCTAGAATTTCTTCCTAAACTAACACAGCCAATTCGCGTTGGTGAACACAGCAATACGGCTTTTGCTCTTAATCTGATGCTAGATTATGCGCAAGTAGTTCAACATAAAGAATTGGAAGAATTAATCAAAAAATCAGCTTTAAATTTTTACCAAAACGACAAGAATTGTCCTATAAGTTGGGAACCTAGCGGCTTCGATTTCCTGTCGCCATGCCTTGAAGAGGCAAGATTAATGAGTAAAGTACTTGAGAAAAAGGATTTTATGGTATGGATTAATGATTTTCTTCCTCAACTTGCCGATGACGATTTCTACCTTGACTACGCGAAGGTAAGTGATAGAAAAGACGGTAAATTGGTTCACTTAGATGGTTTAAACTTTTCAAGAGCTTGGAACTTTTACGAGTTAAGTCAAAATTTTGAAGAACTTAAGCACCTTAGTGATTTAGGTGACTTTCACTTTATTAAAACCTATCCAAATTTGTTTGGCGATAGCTACGAAGGTTCACATTGGTTAGGAAGTTTTGCTTTATATGCCTTAGAAATTAGAAAGTAAAAAAAAATCAATAGCTAGTTTAAATACCAATGAAGTTTAAATTTAATTAACGCCTGAATTTTTGACTCATATCAAATACCTGCAATAAAATTTGTTCATCGTCTTTAGAAAATTCAATTTTTCTTCTTGCCATCACTAGTTTAGCTACTTCAAAGGCTTTGTTAGTTTTGTAAGTGGTTGTACCTGCACTTCCACCCCAGGAAAAACTTGGAATAAAATTTCTAGGAAAACCTGCTCCAAAAATATTAGCGCTTACCCCAATTACAGTTCCTGTATTAAACATGGTATTGATTCCACATTTTGAATGGTCTCCTATCATTAAGCCACAAAACTGCAAACCTGTATCAGCAAATCGTTCTTCTGCATAATTCCATAAACGCACTGGTGCATAATTATTTTTAAGATTAGAAGTGTTAGTATCGGCACCAATATTCACCCATTCACCTAAAACCGAATTTCCTAAAAAGCCATCGTGTCCTTTGTTTGAATAGCCAAAAATAACCGAATTACTTACCTCACCTCCTACTTTTGAATGGGGACCAACAGTGGTTCCTGTATAAATTTTTGCTCCCATTTTTAAGGTGGAAGAGTCACATAATGCAAACGGACCTCTAACGGAACAATTTTCCATGATTTCTGCGTTTTTCCCAATGTAAATCGGCCCTTCTGAAGCATTTAAACTTCCGTTGTAAAGTTTTGCGCCTTCCTCAATAAAAATATTTTCTGAATTAACAGTAAAAACACTTTGTGGAATAGCTTGCGATTTTCTTCCTTTTGTGAGCATATCAAAGTCGGCTTTAATACACTCATGATTTTTACTAAAAATATCCCAGGTGTATTTGATGCTAATCACTTCAGCCGAAAGTTCTATTTTTTCTAAAGCACTAAAATCTTCAATTTTTTGATATGCTTTGTAAGCCACCACTTCATCTTTATCGGTTAGATAAGTTGAAGTTTTTAAAGCTTTAATTTCTGCTATAAATGCTTCATTGGGCAAATAAGAAGCGTTGACATAAACATGTTCTCCTTCAGCTTTCAAACTAGGGTATTTCGCTTGTAAGTAGTCTTCAGTTAAAAATCCAACTTCGCAATGAAACAGCTTTTCCCATTTTTCTGAAATACTTAGAATTCCTACTCTAATTTCAGCAACAGGGCGCGTAAAAGTGAAAGGGAGTAAACTTGTTCTATGTTGATCGAATAAAATAATTTGCATGAATATTGATTTTAGGCTAAAATATTAAATTGATGGCTAATTTTTGATTTTTAAGTGAAAAAGCTTCAGTAAAAAATTGAATTTTTATTTTTTGAAGTATTTTGTCATTTGAAAAGCAAAGTTGGAAATGTCTTCAGAAAGATTTAAGCGAATTACAATATATAAGTAAGCTAAACCAAGAAGAAGAGACTTTAAAGCGATGTTCAACAAAGGATGAAATGGGAATTCCCAGAAGTAAAAACCAAAGCAAAAAACAAATAATATACTGAAAATCCAACCCGTAGATGAACTAAAGGGGTGCATTTTAAACTTGAAGTAAACAAATACTAATTTCACCGTATTGTATAAAAAATAAGCGATAAATGTAGCATAAGCAGCTCCGTAAATGCCGTAAGCAGGGATCATTATTAAATTCAAAATAACAGCTAAAACAACTATTAGTACGCCTAATATTAAGACAAATCGGTAATAATCCGAATTAAACAGAATACTATTGTTGTTGGCAAGTAGATTTTGATATAATTTTTCAATTCCTAAAAGCAAAACAATACTAACACCGGCGCGGTAATTTTCATCTATAAGTAGATATAGCTGTTGAATATTTACCAAAATTAAGCAAAAAATGAGACCGCTTACTACTACTAAAGTAATGGAGCTTTTTTTATACAGATTATCTAATTCTTGTTTTTTATTTTGATTGAGTAAACTCGCAGTTATGGGATAAGTAATTTGATGCATAGCACGTTGGGGCACGCCAATTACGGCGGCAATATAAACGCCAATTCCGTAAGTGGCTACATCACTCAAAGGCAAATAACGTTCAATCATAGTTTTATCTAAATCAAACAGGAAAACAGCCACCGTACCAGCAATAAAAATGAGAAAGGAATACTTGATTAAATTGCTTCGGTTGGTTGGAAAGCTGAAATTAAATATTGGCTGGTAAGTGTTTAAGGCATAAATCATTACAATTAAAGTACGAATAATATACAAACCTACTAAGGCATAGATAAAAGCGTCTAAGTTAATCCACTTAAAGTAAAGACCGAGGAGCAATACTACAATACAAACACGATGAAAAACTTCCTTCATTAAGTTTCCAAAGGTACTTTTCATAAAAACTTTACACCAAGCGTAAAATATTTCAAAATAAGCTATGGAAATAGCAATAACTATAATTAACCAAGCGTGTTTTTTAACAAGTTCATTACTTCCTTCAAAATAGTTAGCAATGTAGTCAAAACCTAAAAATCCAATAATACCTAATCCTCCGCCAAAAATTAAAGGAACAATTAAACTTAAACTTAGAAGCTGGTCTTGACTCTTTTTTTCTGTATATGCGCTAAAGAATTTAACTAAGGTATTTTGCGCACCAAAAGCCATAAAGGGCCAAATTAAGTTGGATGTTGAAAGCAAAAAAGTTACCAAACCGTAATAGTCCGGTGTAAGAAATTTTGGATATAAAAAAAGCACATTTACAGCTCCAAAAATGAAACCAAAATAAGTTGAAAACAAATTAGTAATGGATTGCTTAGCTACAACACCCATGTAAGTTTAATTTTGGGTAAAGATAGTTAGTTTGCCTTAAAATTTTAAGCTTAGCAGTATTTTCTTTAAACTATAGTTTTAGCAAAAAAAGACAAATTCTTTTATACTAAACGTTCCTTAATTACCGATTGCACTATATCTACCGCCACATTATTGTATTTATTGTTTGGAATAATTAAATCGGCATATTCTTTTGTTGGTTCAATAAACTGTTGGTGCATGGGTTTGAGGGTGGTTTGGTAACGCTGAAGAACTTCATCTAAGTCTCTGCCTCGCTCTTGAATGTCTCGCTTTAATCTTCTTATTAAACGCTCATCACTATCGGCATGCACAAACAGTTTAATGTCAAATAAATCGCGTAAGTCTTGGTGGGCTAAAACTAAAATTCCTTCTACAATCATTACTTTTTTGGGCAAAGTTGTTACGGTTTCTCCGGTGCGATTGTGTTCTTTAAATGAATATACGGGCTGTTCTACGGGAACACCTGCTTTTAAGGAAAGTAAATGCTCGTGAAGTAATTCAAAGTCAATGGATTTAGGGTGATCAAAGTTGATTTTTTTTCGTTCTTCAAAGCTTAAGTGAGTGGTGTCCATGTAATAGGAATCTTGGTAAATCACATCTACTTCATCGTGTTGTAATTCGTTGATGATATGGTTAACCACAGTGGTTTTTCCGCTTCCTGTACCTCCAGCTATTCCTATTATTAGCATAGTTTTAATTTTCGCGCAAAAGTAAACAAATTTTGGAATTAATTTTTACCCTCTCCTCCAAGCTTTCTTCTTTATTTCACGCAGAGCACACAGAGCTTAAAACGCAAAGTGCACAGAGAAATTTATTTAAAATTTATAGACTCTCGCAAAGGCGCAATGCCGCAAAGCTTCCAAACTCTTCGTTTTAATCACCGCAAAGACGCAAAGAACGCAGAGAAATTTATTTAAAATTCATAATTTATAGACTCTCGCTAAGGAGCAAAGGCGCAAAGCATTGTAATTTATAATTTACTAAATCTTAATTCTTTGTACTTACTACTTAATTCTTTTTTCACGCTTAAATCACTACAAAGACACAAAGAACACAAAGAAATTTATTTAAAATTCATAATTTAAAATTTATTTACTATCATTTTCAAATGACGAAAGACCTCTAAAAACAATCCAAATTAGTGTTCAAAAAAATAAACTTCGGTAGCTCCTTTTCCGTATTCGTAAAAGTCGGCTTCATAAAAATCCAAATGTTCAAAACGCCTTAATAAAGTATCTATTTCGTTTTTTAATACCCCTTCTCCTACTCCATGAATTAAAACCACACGTTTTATTCGTCTCTTAAAGGCGAATTCAATTTTGTGTTTAGCGGTATCGAGTTGCAGATTTAGGATTTCAAAATTCGACATATTTTGCCAATGATCAGTGAGTTTTTCAATGTGTAAATCGACCTCCATAGGTGGAGGAAGTTTATCTTTTGGTCTTTTCTTTGAACGCTTCTTTTGTTCCTTTTGCAAATCGATGGCACGTTGCACATTCAATTCAGTATAATCAATTGTAATGCTTTCCTTTGGTGTATGAATCAACTGTTTGGGAGTTGCTTTTACCAAGAAACCTTCGGTCGTTTCCACCTCAATTCCCTCAGAAGAAATCTTGACAATTTGCCCCTTGATTACATCATCAATCCATTCAACAAAATCACCTACAAGAAATTTATTTTTCGCCATTTGTTAGAAAGTAAATATTAGCTTTTTTCTTCGTGATTTTCAACAGTTACATCTTCTTTATGGTCTTTATTTGATTTGGGTTGATCTTCAGAAGCATCAGATTTATTGTCGGAAACCCATTGTTGCGTTGATTTGTACAATCCATACATTAAAACAACAAGTCCTGCAATCTGGAAATAAGCCTCTTCTTGTTCATAAACTAAGCTATAAATCAATAAAGCTGCTCCAATAACAATAAGAAAAGTATTAATAGTTTGACTCTTAGTATTCATTACAATCACAATTTCTACAAAGGTATTTAAAAAAGTTATCAAGTTTTGCACAAAAACTGAATATTCAAGAAGTATGTTCGAAACAATTTTTATATTGCGTTAAATTTATTAACAAAATGCTTAAGAAATTATTTCCTACTCATTGGGATATAAATAAGTATTGAACCTATCGAACGCTAAGTGGTTCGACTTTAAAAATAAAAATAAATGAAAGATTCTACTAAATTAGACCAATTTTTAATTAGCAATTCCAAATACTTTGAAGCACGTGATTTGAATATATTGTCCCCAAGTATTGAACGTGCAATTGACACTAAGTGGCCAATTTTAAGAAGTATAACTTTTAAAGACCCAACACTGATGCTTGTTGTCTCAATATTTGCTGGTAGCTTAGGAATTGATCGTTTTTTGTTAGGGCAAACACTTAATGGTGTTTTAAAATTAATCACTCTTGGCGGATGTGGTATTTGGACCATTGTAGATTGGTTTTTAATTATGGGCTTAACTAAAGAAAAAAACAAACAAGACTTAATAGCGGTTATCAACTAATGCAAATTGAACAACTTTCTCGGCAACTAGATGCTACTGAAAAGCAAAAAGCTAGTCTAGCTTATGTCATTTCTTTGATTATTGTTATAGCTAGTTTACCTCTACCTATTGCTGGATTTTTAGCTACTCTAGGCTATGCTAAAGTACAGCAAAAGTATTCAAATTTTGTACGGTTTCATTGTTGGCAGGCTGTACTCTCTCAACTTATTTTGTTGGCTTTTACCAGTGTTTTCTGGGGGTGGTCTATTCAAATTTTGATGAGCAGTCAAGAAATCACGAATAAGTATTTATACTTTGCTGCTTTTTTAATCATATTTGTTATAATTGAAAGTGTTTTTGCCATTGTTTCAGCCTATCAAATAGAACAAGGCAAGCATCCCAAATGGTGGATAATAGGAAGTTACTTAGACCAAAGAATAGGAGATGTTGAGAAATATTAAAAATGTACATCTCAGGGTTCTACTAATTTTTGCCGGCTTTCTCCTAGTTGGCTATTATTTTTTCTTTGGTCATTCGTCAGTTTTTTATTTGCCTTGTATATTCCACAGCTTTACCGGTTACCAATGTCCGGGCTGTGGTGGACAACGTGCCTTTCACGAATTACTACACGGAAATTTCATTCAAGCCTTTCAGCTCAATCCACTTATTTTTGTTGTTCTATTTGTGGTTTTGCTTAAAATCCTCAGCAGGAAATATCCAATTATTAAAACTTCGCTCAACAATAAATGGGTATTTGGTAGTTTGCTATTTTTAGTCCTTCTGTTCACTATTTTCAGAAATTTGAATTAAAACATATCAATTTGCTTATTTTTGCTGAAAATTTTAAACAATGCAAGACGGTTTATACGCACATTTCAAAACTTCAAAAGGAAGTATAAAAGTAGAATTAACTTATCAAAAAACTCCCGGTACAGTGGGGAATTTTGTTGGCTTAGCCGAAGGAAAAATCAAAAATTCAGCAAAGGCTGATGGTGAAGCCTACTACGATGGACTTAAGTTTCATCGAGTAATTGAGAGTTTTATGATTCAAGGTGGAGACCCCAAAGGAACTGGAACTGGAGGTCCTGGATATAAGTTTGAAGACGAATTTCACCCTGACTTAAAACACAATCGAGCAGGCGTTTTATCTATGGCCAACGCAGGCCCAGGAACCAATGGAAGTCAGTTTTTTATCACCCACAACGAAACTCCGTGGTTAGACAATAAGCACACGGTTTTTGGTTTTGTAGCCGAAGGACAAGAAGTAGTTGACAGCATTCAGCAGGGCGACAAAATTGAGGAGTTAGTCATTGAACGCATTGGTGAAAAAGCTGAAAATTTTGATGCTGTTGAAGCTTTTGAACACTTCAAAAAAGCAAAAGAAGAAAGAGAGGCTCAAGCAAAAGCTGAAGCTGAAAAGAAATTGGAAGAGGTTAGCCAAGGTTTTCAGAAAACAGATGAAGGTTTGCGTTACCAAATCATACAAGAAGGTACAGGAAAACAAGCTGAGAAAGGAAAGATTGTTAGCGTTCATTACAAAGGAAGTTTGCTTAACGGACAAGAGTTTGACAACTCCTACAAACGTGGAAAACCCATTGATTTTCCTCTAGGTGTTGGTCAAGTAATTGAAGGATGGGACAAAGGAATTGCTTTGTTGAAAGAAGGTAGCAAAGCTAGATTTGTTATTCCTCCTCACATGGCCTACGGCGATCGAGCTGTTGGTGGCGTCATTCCTGCTAACTCTCCACTACTTTTTGATGTGGAGTTGATCGAAGTGAAGTAATTAGGTAATTGTTATACTATTGAGTGAGCTTCATTTATTGAAGCTCACTTTTATTTTATATCAATTGAATTTTAAAATGAGATTAAATTGAAGCACAACTTGTAATAGGATTTAATAACTTTTATTATCCAAAGCATTGTTTAAAACCCTACTCTTTAATCAATTTCTTCCGCCAAATCTCTCCTTCTCTACTAGTGAGTTCTACAAAATAGACTCCCGATGAAAAATTAGTGACATCAAGACTTTCTTGTTGATAGCTTGGCTTTTGAAGGATTAATTTTCCTTGTAAATTAAAAATTTTTAACTCACTTGTTCCAATTTCTGAAGGGTAATTAACTTGAAAATAAGTAATTGCGGGATTGGGATACAAACTTGTGTTGGTAAATTCTTCGTTAGGTGATGAAAAAGTATCGGTTTCACATAAATCGGCTAAAGGTTGATAAATACTCTCGTGAATTAGATCATCTTTTTCTATACAAGTCAACAGTGCATATTGATATAGATGAAAATAACCATAAGTAGAGCCTAAACCCTCAACAAACATCAAGCTTTGTGTTTCCCAGCCTTCTAAGCCTTGACCAAAACTTGGGTCAAATTCTCTGTCAAATACAATATGTTTTTTATCATTTTCAGAATACACATCTACTACAGTTATTGTTTCTGTGAGACTTTGATCTTCCACAGGGTCGCGAAAGTAAGTAAATTCATCACCAATTTCTAAACTCATGTCAACCACTAATACTTCATCCTCTTTTGATGTGGGTGGTGTGTTTAATGATGCTGGTGGTAATAACCAAACTTTTCCGTTCTCCAAATCTTCTCTCAAGTAATAAACCAAAGCCATCTCAGTCCATTCATCATTATTGATTTTTGTAAACCATACAAATTCATGATAGATTGTATCTTCAACCATGATAGTATTATTAGAATAAAAACCATCAAAACTCGTGGTAAATTCTACTGGCATATTATCTATAATCAACAATTGCATTCTTGTTGATTCTTCCCCAAAAATAGATTCATATTGGGCGTTAGTATGATTAGATAAAATAAGATTAATTAATAGAAATAGTGTTATTATATTGAATTGATTTTTCATGACTTTATAATTTTTGTATGATTTTATTATCTACTTGCTCTCCATCACAAACTAAAACTATTACGTAGTAGCCAACAGGAAAATTAGATATATTAATTGATGTTGTATCTTGGCTTGGATCAATTTGGAAGTTAGTATCACAATTTAAAAAGTTTGAGGATTCATCAAAAATTAATGGGGGGGGGGTAAATATTTTTCATGATTTGTAAATTTTCGTTAAATATAACAGAAAAAAAAATAAAAAGTAATCTTTCTGTCAAAAAACTTCTTGCTAAGCAGTAAGTAAAGAATGCTGAAAAATAAACCTAAAAACCTGAGTTCGATTATTCTCACTTTGTCAAAACTGTTTTAAATAGTAAGTTACGAACTTTTTTAAGACGTAATATCTGGATATTGGGGAGTAAAAAAGTAAAGTAGATTGCTGTTTAAAACTGAATCATCTATTTCGTTCAATAAGAACATCCATTTACTGCGTTAATTTTTATCACGATAGCTAATGCTATCCTTCAAAAAATTGCCTTGTAACTGAATATCCTTATTGATTTTGACTTTGTGATTATAATCGAACTCAGGTTAAAAAACGTGCACCTTGTATAATAAACAAATTAAAATTTGGAATAAATAACTTATTCCTCTAGCCAAACTTTAAATTCTTTGGTTCGTTCTCTACTTACAATCATGTTTTGAAAATCAGATTTTTGCATCTTTACTTTACACCTAGAATTTGTATGCGCATAAATCTCCTGAATATGATTTTTATGGATGATGTATTTTCTTGAAATTCTAAAAAAAACAATCGGATTAAGTTTGTTTTCTAATTGATCTAACGAAGAATCAAGATCGTATGTCCTTCCAGAACTTGTTAACAAAAAAGTGGACTTATTTTCGCTATAAAACACAATTATGTCTTTTGCTTCAACAACAATAATCTTATGTCCTACTTGTACAGTAAACCGATTTTTATAAGAAGATTTCTTAATCTGAAAACCCAAAAAATTTCGTAACTCATCTACATTGAAAGCATCTTGCTTTATTCTTTCCCACTTATATAAAGCTTGCATTAATTTATCCTCTTCCACTGGTTTTAAGAGATAGTCAATGCTATTGAGCTGAAAAGCTTGAATAGCAAACTCATCATAAGCTGTGGTAAAGATGATTGGACAATTCACCTCAACATCTGTAAAAATTTCAAACGAAAGCCCGTCACTCAACTGCACATCCAAAAAAATTAAATCGGGAGTATTTTTATTTAAATATTCTATAGAAGATTGAATATCATGCAATAGAAAAGCTTCGGGATAATTATTTTTCTGAAGCATTCTGTTCAATCTTCGCGCAGCTGGTTTTTCATCTTCAATAATGACTAAATTTAACTTATTCATTTTTAGTAGGTATTAGCGGTAAAGATACTTGAAAGTAATTATTATCATTAAAGATTTGAATAGCTGAGGTAGTAAAGTTAGCATATCTACTTTTGATATTGGCCAGTCCAATACCTGTATTTTCAGAAGAAAAATGCGATTTCAACTGAAGCGTATTTTTTATTATCAAATAATCACTTTCTTGTTCTATACTTACTTTTAGTGGTTGTTTTACACTTATTTTATTATGTTTTGTTGCATTTTCAACCAGCAATTGTAGGGCTAAAGGAGGCATTAATAATTCTTGATTAATAGAGTCTGATAGCTGCAACTCAAAGGCATCCTCAAATCGCATAGAAATTAATTTTGCATAAATTTTTATAAAATCAATTTCTTCTTTTACTTTCACTAAATCTTTATTTCGCTGTTCTAAAACATAACGATATACGTGTGATAGTGAAGTAGTAAACTGAGAGGCTTTTTCTTGATCTTCTTCAATTAAAGAGGTCAATACATTTAAGCTATTAAATAAAAAATGAGGATCTAATTGAGATTTTAATGCTTCAAATTTAGCTGTATTTTGTTCTGCTATTATTTGTTGATTTTTAAGCTTGGCTTCTTGAAGTGCTTTCCCAAAATAAAATAAATGAAAACACAAGGTAACCACAAAAGCAATGAGCATAGCAAAAAGATAATTACCATAAGTTTCGATTTCTAAAAATTGAGAAAAAGTATAATTTTCTATAGCCACAAAGTGAGTCATACGAGCTACAAAAAAAGCTAATGTGGATAGAAATACAGAACCAAAAACACCTATAAAAAGCATTTTTTTAGGTGATTTCTCCCAAGAAAAAAGTCTGTTTAAGTAGCTAAAAAATAAAATATTGGTTAAACCAATACAGGCGGCATAAACAAAGTTTATCAAGGGGGTTTTCCAATTCCATAGAAAGTCTTGATCAAAGCCTAAGGCAGCATAATTGATAAAGTGAATTAAGAAAGAGATAAATACAGACAGCAGTAAAATTGTTTTTAAAGTTTTCATTTTTTTAATTTTCAACAAAAATGCAAGCAAAGTTAAGCTTAAAAAACTATTTAATGATGAACTGTAGAAAGCAAAGAGTGAATTGTATAAGCCATAAAAAAACCACTTCTATACAGCTTAGAAGTGGTTTGTGTTTTTACTATTTAAATGCTTTTACTTCATCATTTCCATAAACTTCTCCATATTAGGCATTAGGGTTATGGTTGTTCTTCTATTTTTTGCTCTTCCTTCTGAAGTCTCGTTTTCTGCAACGGGTTTGTGTTCTCCTCTAGAAGAAGCGGCTAGTTGTTCACCTAATACATCAAACTTACCTTCTAGCAAACGAACTACAGCTATAGCTCGTTTAGAAGCCATCATCCAATTATCTCCTAAATAAGAACCTTCAACAACAGGTGTAGCATCTGCGTGACCTTCTACTAAAACCTCCATATTAGGCTCTGATTTAATCAAATTAGCTAATTTTTCAATGAGTGGGTGAGAGTTTTTATTAACCCATGCACTTCCACTTTTAAATAATATACTATTATTGATTGTAATTTTTACCACAGGTTGAGCTACGCTTACTTCTAAGCCTTCTTTTTTTATAGGATTTCCGTTGGCATCAAGTTCAAGTCCGTCAGCTCCAAATGAATCATTTAAACTTTGTTGTATATTGTAGGCAACAGCTAAGTTTATGGAGTCATTTAATGTTTTTGCTCCAGCCACTTTATCAGGGTTCATTTTTTGGAGGACTCTACGCATATTTTGCTTTGAAGTTTCAGACATCACACTTCCGTCTTTCCCAATTTCAACTCGGTTTTGGTTGTCCTTTTGTAAGGCGTAAATCTTTTGATTGTAATTCTCTACCGTAGCTTCAAGGGCTTCTTTTTCTTCTTTATGTGTTCTTTTCTCAGCTGTTTCTTTGCTTAGTCTAGACTCTACTTGCATCAACTTGTTTTCTGCTTGTGTAAGTTTCTTTTTCGAAACACATGAGCCAAAGCTCAAGGCGATACAAAGTCCTACTAATCCAATTTTTTTCTTCATTACTTAAATTATATTTCTTCTTGTTATACTTTTTCTCCGTAGGCTAAATCGCCTGCATCACCTAAACCGGGAATGATATAGGAATGCTTATTTAATTTTTCATCAATTACTCCTACCCACAATTCAACTTCTTCGTTAATGTGCTCTTTCAAATAGGCAATTCCCTCAGGAGCAGCAAAAATGCAAATTAGATGTATTTTTTTTGTTTTTGCTTTTGCAGTTAAGCTCTTATATGCGTTATACATAGATTTTCCAGAAGCTAACATGGGATCAGCTAAAATAAGCGTTTTACCAGTTAAATCTGGACTTGCCGCATATTCAATAGCTATTTTAAACTTGGTTTCACTTTCGTATTTTCGATAGGCAGAAATAAATGCACTTTCTGCTTGATCTAAGTAGTTTAAAAGACCTTGATGCAAGGGAATTCCTGCCCTCAAAATGGAAGCAATAACCAATTGATAATTGGGTAATTTAATCAGCGTTTCAGCAAGTGGGGTTTGAATATTTTCAGCTGAATAATCAAAGCGACTACTAATTTCATAGGCAAATATTTCACCAATTCGCTCAATATTTCGCCTGAAGCGCATACTATCTTTTTGTATAGTCTTGTCTCTTAATTCAGCTATAAACTGATTTAAAATAGTATTATTCTTGCTTAAGTTGTGAACTAACATTGAGTTTGCATTTCCTGTAAACAAAGCTATAAAAATTTATTCATTGAGCAAGAGATTATTTTTTGTAAACAAGGTTCTTTTTATAAATACGATGACCTCTGGTTATGATTTTAATTTTTCGGCCAAATATTTATGGGTATAACCTTTGGCTTGTTTAACAATTTCTTCAGGTGTGCCTTTGGCTACCAAATTTCCTCCTTGCTCACCACCTTCAGGACCAATATCTATGATTTGATCTGCACACTTAATTAAATCGATATTATGTTCAATAACCACAATTGAATGGCCATTTTCAAGCAAAGCATCAAAGGATTTTAATAGTTTTTTAATATCGTGAAAATGCAAGCCTGTTGTAGGTTCATCAAAAATAAACAAGGTGTTTTCTGCCCTGCTTCCTTTGCTTAGAAAAGAAGCGAGTTTAATCCGTTGAGCTTCTCCTCCTGAAAGTGTGGAAGAACTTTGCCCTAAACTTACATAACCCAAACCAACATCTTGGAGCGGTTGTAAGCGTTTGGTGATTTTATTTTGTTGATGATGCTCAAAAAAATCAATGGCATTATCTACCGTCATTGATAAAACATCATGAATAGATTGGCTTTCAAACTTCACTTCTAATACATTGTCTTGAAAACGTTTACCATGACAAGCGTCACACACCAAATGCACATCAGCCATAAATTGCATTTCAATAGTAATTTCACCTTCGCCTTCGCATTTTTCACATCTTCCTCCTGTCACATTAAAACTGAAGTGCTTCGGTTGAAATCGATTAAGCTTAGCTAATTTTTGCTCTGAAAATAGCTTTCTAATTTCATCGTAAGCCTTCACATAAGTTACCGGATTAGACCGTGAAGATTTACCAATAGGATTTTGGTCAATGTATTCAACGGCCTCTAAGTGGTTAAATTTTCCTTCATGACCGTCATGCTGCCCAGCTTTAATCCCATAGTTCCCACAAGCTTTCATTGCAATTGGATAAAGTAGATTTTTAACCAAGGTACTTTTTCCACTTCCCGAAACTCCTGTTATACAAGTTAATACTCCTAGAGGTACTTTTACATCAATGTCTTTAAGGTTGTTTTCTCTTGCGCCATTAATTTGGATATAGCGTGTAGATTTTCTTCTTTTTTTCGGAACTTCAATAGCTAAACTTTCATTTAGGTATTTTGCAGTAAGTGAATTTTGCCTTAAAATTTCATTGTAATTGCCTTCTGCAACAACTTCGCCACCAAAGGTTCCTGCTTCAGGACCAATATCAATAATTTGGTCGGCAGCTTTCATTAATTCTTCATCATGTTCTACAACAATTACTGTATTTCCTAAATCACGAAGCTTTTTTAAAACATAAATGAGTCGTTCGTTATCTTTTGCATGTAAACCAATAGAGGGTTCATCAAGAATATACATCGACCCAACCAAGCTACTTCCAAGCGATGTGGCTAAGTTAATTCGCTGCGATTCTCCACCAGAAAGACTGTTAGATTTTCTGTTTAAACTTAAGTAAGATAAGCCCACATCCATCAAAAATTGAAGTCGATTTTTGATTTCTAACAGCAAACGTTTAGCTATTTTGTAATCGTTCTCACTCAACTCTAATTGACTAAAAAACGAAGCCAGTTGGTCGATAGGCAAATCCACTAAACCAGATATACTCTTGCCTCCTACTTTAACGTAATTGGCCTCTTTTCTTAATCGTTTTCCTTTACACTGACCACATTTAGTTTTTCCTCGGTAACGCGAAAGCAAGACTCTATTCTGAATTTTATAGGCTTTTGACTCTACTTCTTCAAAAAATTCGTAAATTCCAGTAATGTATTTATTACCCTCCCAAAGTACTTGTTTTTGTTCTTCTGAAAGTTGAAAATAGGGCTTATGAATAGGAAAATCAAAAAACGAAGCTTTTTCTATAAGTTGGTCTTTATACCACTGAAGCTTTTCGCCACGCCAAGGATATATGGCTTCTTGGAAAACACTGAGTTTCGTATTTGGCACAACCAATTCTTCATCAACACCAATTACATCTCCGTAACCTTCGCATTTAGGACATGCCCCATAAGGATTATTAAAGCTGAAAAAATGAACATTAGGTTCTAAAAACTGCATTCCATCAAGCTCAAATTTATTGCTAAATTCATAGGTTTTATCTTTTTCTAAGTTTTCGAGATAAAGCCTCCCCTTACCTTCGTAAAATGCGTTTTGAATAGCATCTGCAAGCCGATTGTAAAAATCTTCATCATCCTTCACTACCACTCTATCTACAACAATTGAAAAAGATTTTGTAGCTTGAATTTTGGCATCAACATCATCAATTCGAATGACTTCATTACCTAATTTTAAACGGCTAAATCCCTGTTGTTGAAGAATTTCTAATTTTTTTTTAAAATCTTTTTTGGCATCTAATTCTATAGGAGCTAAAAGGAGTAATTTAGTTTTTAAGTCGAATTTTTTTACTTGATTAACCACATCGGTCACTGTATCTTTTTTAACCTCTTGTCCTGATTTAGGCGAAATGGTTTTGCCTATTCTAGCATAAAGAAGTTTAAGGTAATCATAAATTTCTGTGGAAGTTCCAACTGTTGACCTTGGGTTAGTGGAATTAACTTTCTGTTCAATGGCAATAGCTGGAGCTATACCTTTAATGTAATCTACTTGAGGTTTATCTAATCGGCCCAAAAATTGACGTGCATAAGAAGACAAACTTTCTACATATCTGCGCTGCCCTTCTGCGAAAAGTGTGTCAAACGCTAGACTTGATTTTCCAGAACCCGAAAGTCCTGTAATCACTACTAATTTATTTCTAGGAATAACCACTGAAACATCCTTCAAATTATGAAGTTTTGCTCCTTTTATAATGATGTTTTCCTTTGGGTTTACTTCAAGTAAATGATCTTTCATAGTGTAACTTGTCAATCTGATTTTAAAAACGGCTAATTTACATTTATTTGTAAGCTCTAGCCCAATTACCCAATTGCTTTATCTTTAATTTAACCAAGATAATCCTTTTTTTGATGCCACTACTAAGCTAAAAAAGTTAAATCAATGATTTAAACCCAGCTTCGATTCTTCTCTAGTTTAAGCAAAAAGGAAGAGTTGATGAATAATTTTGTTACATCAAAAGAGGATATTGATTTGTAAAATTAGTACAAGCCATTACTCAGCTCGAAAAAATAGCGATATTTGTAGCAGAGAACAGGACGTTTTTTTTTTTAGTGTAGTTAGAAATTTAGTTCCGCTTATAAGTGAGGAATTATTTTTAATAGAGATGAAAACCACCCCCTCATCTCGATATTTTTATACATTACCAGAACTGTTTAAAGCAGCTATATTTGCACTTAGATTCTTAAATTGTGCCTTAAGTTGTTTGACAACCTAATTTGAAACAAAGAAGTAAAAAAAATGAAAACAAACTTAGATAATTTACAAATACTTTTTGAAGACAACCATATAATTGTGGTGAATAAACGTGCGGGCGATTTAGTGCAAGGGGACCGAACAGGAGATGCTCCTTTAGCCGAAATTATTAAAGAGTTCATCAAAAAAAGAGATCAAAAACCAGGAAATGTGTATTTAGGTGTAGTTCATCGATTGGACAGACCAACCTCAGGAGCTGTTATTTTTGCTAAAACCTCTAAAGCCTTATCTAGGTTAAATCAAGCATTTGCTAATAAAGAACCTAAAAAAACCTATTGGGCGGTAGTTAAAAATCCACCCCCTAAAAAAGCAGACCGATTAATTCATTATTTACTGAGAAAACCAAAGCAAAATAAATCCTTTGCACATACCAAAGAAGTCAATGGATCTAAGCAGGCTTTTTTAGATTATCAGCTTTTAAAAAGCTTAACTAATTATTATTTATTAGAAATTAATTTAGCTACCGGAAGGCATCATCAAATCCGTTCTCAATTGTCTAAAATTGGATGTCCAATTAAAGGCGATTTAAAATATGATTTTGACCGAAGTAATAAAGATGGAAGCATACATTTACACGCTAGAAAGATCGAATTTATTCATCCTGTTCGTAAAGGAGAGTTGAGCATAAAAGCTCCTGTTAATAAAGAAGATGCCATTTGGAAAGCCTGTTGTAATTTGTAGTTAAAACTAATGCTACTTACACTTATAAAAATGCAATATGTTTTTTAGTTGTAAATCCTAGCCCCGATAGTAGTGGAAAACCCGGAAATAACAAATGCTTATTTTCTTGTCCTGCCAAAGCGACCGGTAGGAAGCTCTTGGCAAGGACTTAGAAAATTGCATTGGTGATTGAGGATTTGAAACGTATAGCGGGATTAATGCTTCAAAAAATAAGGCTACTTTTTTACTTAAAAATCTAGTACGAATTATTGTTTTAAGTAAGGTTAAATTGATTATATGTGTTATTTTTGTTGACCAATAGATGAAATTTTAAAAATAATTTTATGAAATCTTATGATGTTGCCGTAATTGGCTCCGGTCCCGGCGGATATGTTGCGGCTATTAGATGTGCACAACTCGGGATGAAAACTGCAATCATTGAAAAATATGCTACCAAAGGTGGTACGTGCTTAAATGTTGGATGTATTCCTTCTAAAGCGCTTTTAGATTCTTCTCACCACTACGAAGATGCAGTGAAACATTTTGAAGAGCATGGAATAGATATCCCCGGCGAAATTAAAGTGAATCTTGCAAACATGATGAAGAGAAAAGATTCTGTGGTAGAACAAACTACTAAAGGAATTGACTTTTTAATGGATAAAAACAAAATTGACAGCTTTCAAGGCGTGGGTTCGTTTAAAAGTAAAAACGAAGTTCTTATTACTTCTGAGGAAGGAAAAGAGGAAAGTATTGAAGCAAAAAATATAATTATTGCCACCGGAAGCAAGCCTAGAACGCTGCCGGGTATTGAAATAGATAAAGAACGTATTATTACTTCTACTGAAGCCCTTTCTTTAAAAGAAATTCCGAAGCATTTAATTTTAATTGGTGGCGGAGTTATTGGACTTGAATTAGGTCAGGTTTATAACCGACTTGGTGCCGAGGTAACTGTGCTTGAATACATGGATCGCATAATTCCTACAATGGATAAAGCCATGAGTAAAGAAATGCGTAAGGTTTTGAAAAAACAAGGCATGGAATTAAAACTTTCTCATGAAGTTCAATCTGTTGAACGCAAAGGCGATGAAGTGCTTGTTAAAGCTAAGGATAAAAAAGGAAATGAAGTAGAGATTAAAGGTGATTATTGCTTAGTTTCGGTGGGTAGAGTGCCTTTTACTAAAGGATTGAATCCTGAAAATGCTGGGGTTGAAATTAACAATCGTGGCCAAGTGAAAGTAAATGATAAATTGCAAACTACTACTCCTACTATTTACGCAATTGGTGATGTGATTCAAGGGGCTATGTTGGCTCACAAAGCCGAAGAAGAAGGAACTTTTGTGGCCGAAGTAATTGCAGGACAAAAACCACATATTGATTATAATTTGATTCCTAATGTAGTCTATACTTGGCCTGAAGTTGCCTCGGTTGGCAAAACTGAAGAGCAACTTAAAGAGGAAGGTGCA
Source organism: Psychroflexus maritimus (assembly GCF_011089875.1). Taxonomy (GTDB): domain Bacteria; phylum Bacteroidota; class Bacteroidia; order Flavobacteriales; family Flavobacteriaceae; genus Psychroflexus; species Psychroflexus maritimus. Next base: position 176,679 of record NZ_JAANAS010000039.1, read on the forward strand.
AACTATAAAGTTGGTGAATTTCCGATGAAGGCTTTAGGCCGTTCTAGAGCAAGTGGTGATATTGCTGGTTTAGTAAAAATATTAGCTGACAAACAAACCGATGAAGTGCTTGGTGTTCACATGATTGGTGCAAGAACAGCCGATTTAATTGCTGAGGCTGTAACAGCTATGGAATTTAGAGCAAGTGCTGAAGATATTGCTAGAATGAGTCACGCTCACCCAACTTATGCTGAAGCTGTAAAAGAAGCGGCATTGGCTGCTACAGAAGACCGTGCTTTACATATTTAATTTAGGTAAAAACTTTAGCTTAGGACTTGAACTACTGATTTAAACTTATTGTTAATCTTGTCCTTTCTTTATTTATACAATCACAACCTTGCCTTTTAGGCAGGGTTGTTTTTTATTTGATATTCCTCTTACATTTTCATAAAACCTTGCTACTATCTAAATTCATAAGCTCTATTTTTTTTTAAAAATTGCAATCCAATTCAAATAAATATTTAACACTACTACAACATATTTGTATATACAATAATCATACATTTGTACCTACAATTATTGAAATGAAAATTGAAAATCACATAAAATCGAACAAAACACTAAGTCTTCATAAAAAAATGCTTATTAATGTATTATATACGGGGAATTGGTTAAACGACTGTATAAGTGAAGTTTTGAAAGATTTTGATATTTCTGCACAACAATTTAATGTATTACGAATTTTAAAGGGCAGAAATGGCAATCCTGCTAATTTATCGGACATACAAGAGCGTATGATTGCGAAAAATAGTAATACCACACGATTAGTAGATAAGTTGATTAACAAAGAATTAGTTAGCAAAAAGAAATGTCCAAGTAACAAGCGAAAAGTAGAAATTTTAATAACTGCTTCTGGATTAACATTTTTAGATCAAGTTAATGAAGTGGTCGAAAATAGAGAAGCTAATATTACCAAGCACTTGAATGAAGAGGAAATAGAACAATTAAATGCATTATTGAATAAATTGAGAAACTAGTTATGAGTGATTACATTGAAAATTTAAAATGGAGATATGCCACCAAGCAATTTGATTCTGATAAAGAATTAGAGGAATCAAAAATAGAGATTCTTTTGGATAGCGTTCAGCTTTCAGCCTCCTCTTATGGCATGCAACCTTATGAAGTTTTGGTTATTAAAGATAAAGAAACAAGACGAAAACTGCATCCGGCGGCTTTTGAACAACCACAAATTCTTGATGCTTCTTATGTGTTAGTATTTTGTGCTAACACTATTATTGATGAAGCTTACCTTGATGAATATGTTGAAAATATTGTTTCAACTAGAGGGATGAAAAAGGAAGATTTAAGCGGAATGAAAGAGATGATTATGAATGCAGTGATTAGTCAGCCTCAAGAAAACAAAATTGAATGGGCAAAAAGACAAGCTTATTTAGCCTTAGGCAATTTACTTTCAGCTGCGGCCCATTATAAAATAGATGTTTGTCCGATGGAAGGATTTGATCCTACTCAATTTAACCAAATCCTAGAGCTTGAAGGAAAAAATTTAGCTACGGCAGTTATTGCAACCGTAGGCTATCGTAGTGAAGAAGATCAACTTCAACATGCTAAGAAAGTAAGAAAACCTAAAGAAAAGTTATTTCATAGGTTATAAACAATAAAACTAATAATTTTAACCCTAAATAAAAATAGAAATGAAAATGAATTATTTAAAAAGCCTTATGGCCTCAGTAATTATTGCTGCAGTATCGTTCAATACTGTAAATGCGCAAGACAAAGTAAACGTAAAAGAAAGTACCATTAAATGGGAAGGAGAAAAATTAACTGGTTCTCATGACGGAGTTATCCAAATGAAAGAAGGTTTCTTTTTAATGGATGGCGGAGACCTTGTAGGAGGTGAGTTTATTGTTGATATGACTACTATCGAAGTAACCGATTTAGAAGGTGATGGTAAAGCTAAGCTTGAAGGTCATTTAAATTCTGATGACTTTTTTGGAACTGAAACGCATAATGATGCTAAATTCACCATTAATACAGTAGCTAAAAAAGGAGATACTTACGGAGTTTCTGGTGAAATGACAATTAAAGGAAAAACCAATCCTATTGCTTTTGACCTGAATATGGTTAACGGAAAAGCTTCTACCGAATTTAAAATTGATAGAACAAAATACGATATTCGTTATGGTTCTGGAAGCTTCTTTGACAACTTAGGAGACAAAACTATTTATGATGAATTCACTTTAATGATTGAAATGCAGTATTAATTTTCATGTAGATGAAAATTTAAAAAAACCGGCTAATAGTATTAGTCGGTTTTTTTAATTATTAACCTGAGTTTGGTTATTAACGTTTATTTGATATTGATTTCAATGGCTTTTTATACATTTGATTTATGGAAGAACGAGATTATTTACTAAAAAAAATACGCCCAGAATTAAAAAATGCTAAAGTTTATAAAGACACACTTCAAGAAGAGCGTTTTCAGAATGAATGTCTGCGGCCTATTGCAAAGTTTCAAAACGATATTATTCTGCATATTTATAGCGTTTATATTGATTACAGAAAAAATGTATATCATGAGTTAAATCTTGACAAGAAAAGCACATATATTGAGGAGTCAATAAAAAAAGACTCCAAGATAAGAAGACAGCTTCAAGGGGTCTTTATTGGTCATTTTACATTACAAGAATACAAAACCTATACGTCAAATTACAAGGCTTTCAACAAACGAATTAATAACCTTTGCATAGAACGAATTAAAAGTCAGATGCAATTCTTTGAAATTCACATTCAGAATTAATAAAACTTTAGCCCAGTTAACCACAGAGGCACAAAGTTGACAGAGAGACTCATTTAAAATTGATTTACTCTCGCAAAGCCGCTAAGGCGCAAAGAAATAATACTTTAAACCTGTTAACCACGAAGACACAAAGTTCACAGAGAGATTCATTTAAAATTAAAAATTGTAGTGCTAAACTTTTAAAATAACTCCTTTATTTTTTCAGGGGGTCTTCCTACTACTGCTTTTACTGAGGTGACAACAATTGGGCGTTCAATTAATTTGGGGTAGGTTAGCATGGCTTCAATTAATTCATCATCACTTAAATTTTTGCCTTTGTAATTTTCCTTCCAAACTTTTTCAGTTTTTCTCACTAATTCAGCTGGCTTATAGTCAAGTTTTTCTAAAATTGATTTCAACTCTTCTTTGCTTGGAACTTCAACCAAGTACTTGATTACTTGAAAATCTTTTCCTGACTCTTCAAGGATTTGTAATCCTTCTCTCGATTTTCTGCAACGTGGGTTATGGTATATTTTCATTTTTTGATTTTTGTTTTACAAATCTAATGAAAGTAAGTAACTTTCAATTTGGAAAATTAAAAATAACTAGCCTTAAATACATTTGACTCAAAGTCGATAAGATGTTAATTAATAATACTTTAAAATTGTTAACCACAGAGGTACAACGTTCACAGAGAGACTCATTTAAAATTGATTTACTCTCGCAAAGCCACTAAGACGCAAAGTAATAACACTTTAAACCTGTTAGCTACAGAGGCACAAAGAACACAGTGAAACTCATTCAAAATTTATAAATAATATTCAATCTTACTAATCATACTTTCATTTGTTATTTTGCACGAGGTTACGAGATGTGGAATCTTTAGATTTGGATTTCAGAACATGCATTTAGTTACAGAGTGTGTTTATAGCTTTAACCTATAGAGATTCCGTATAAAATTTTTGAAATGAAAATTTTTACGGAATGACAAATCGGGTGATTTTCGATAATCCAGAACAGATTTATTCTCGCAAAGCCACTAAGGCGAAAAGTTTCTGAGATAAAAGTTGAAAAGCGTTGAACTTACCAACACTCCTACCTTCTAAGCTTCAAACCTTAAACTAAAAAACTAAAGCTTCTCCTCTCCTACTTCATTCTGCCCCATCATCATCAAATAAGCTTTCAAAAAGGGGTCGATATTTCCGTTCATCACATCATCTACATTTCCTGTTTCGTGGCTTGTTCTAACATCTTTCACCAACTTATAAGGATGCATGACATAATTTCTAATTTGCGAACCCCATTCTATGCTTTTCTTATTTGATTCTATCTCTTTTCTAGCTGCTTGTTGCTTTTCTAATTCAATTTGGTATAATTGAGATTTCAACATTTGCATAGCTTTTTGTCTATTCTCTAATTGCGAACGAGTTTCAGAATTATGAATTACAATTCCAGAGGGATGGTGAGTCAAAATAGCTTTGGTTTCAACTTTGTTTACATTCTGCCCTCCCGCACCACCTGAGCGTGCAAAATCCCAATTTATATCAGCCGGGTTGATTTCAATTTCAATACTATCATCGGCTAATGGATATACATATATTGAAGCAAAAGAGGTATGTCGTTTAGCGTTACTATCAAAAGGAGAAATTCGCACTAAGCGGTGAACACCATTTTCGCCTTTCAGCCATCCAAAAGCAAATTCGCCATCCAATTGAAGAGTAACAGTTTTAATTCCAGCTACATCGCCTTCTTGATGGTTAAGTTCAGAAATTTTATAGCCTCTGCGTTCTGCCCACATAATATACATACGCATAAGCATTTGTGCCCAATCGCAACTTTCAGTGCCTCCCGCTCCTGCGGTAATTTGAACAATAGCCGAAAGTTGGTCGCCTTCTTCAGAAAGCATATTTTTAAATTCTAATTCTTCAATATGCACCTTGGCTTTTTCAAAGCGATTCATCACATCATCTTCTGTGGATTCTCCTTCTTTGTGAAACTCAAAAATCACCTCTAAATCTTCTACCAATTCTTCGCAAAGCTCAAAATCTTTTACCCATTGCTTTTTCGCATTGAGTTCTTGCATAAAGGCTTGTGCTTTTTGTGGGTTATCCCAAAAATCGGGAGATAAAGTTTTCTCCTCTTCGTTTGCTATTTCAACTCGCTTATTAGCTAAGTCAAAGATATTGGTTTAAAGCAGTGAGACGTTTTTTGAAATCAGCTATATGGTCATGGTTGATCATTGTTTTTAGTTTTGAAGCAAATGTAAGTTAAAATATGAGATTTTCATAATTCAATTGTTGTAGTCGCTTTAAATTAATGCGTAAAAACTGATTTACATCATTTTAAATTAAACGGTTTAATCTGAAATTTGTATCAAAATAAGAAAAGTTGACTACTAAGGTAAATTGTTTCCACTGTGGAGATGAATGTATTTCAGGGGAAATTGTTAAAGACGAAAAAGATTTTTGCTGTTCGGGTTGTAAAACTGTTTATGAAATTTTTTCTGAAAACGATTTAAGTTGCTACTACGACTTAGAACAGAATCCTGGAGCAACTCCCGAATTTACAGACGATCGATTTAACTTTCTTGAGAATGAACAAATTCAAGAAAAACTGATTGAATTTACCGATGGTGAAACCGAAATTGTTCAACTTTATATTCCTCATATTCATTGCTCTTCTTGTATTTGGATTTTAGAAAATTTACAAAAACTGAATGCTGGAATTATTAGCGGACAAGTAAATTTTCCTGAAAAGACTGTAAGTATAACTTATAAGAAACAAAAAGTAAGTTTAAAAGAAGTGGTTATCCTTTTAGCTTCTATTGGTTACCAACCTTACATTAGTCTAGAAGATTTTGATAAAAGCGAAAAAATTAAAGACCGAAGTCTTATTTATAAAATTGGAATTGCAGGTTTTGCTTTCGGAAATGTCATGTTTCTCTCCTTTCCAGAATATTTTGAAGTTAGTGAATATTGGCTAGAACAATACAAACCCTTATTTAGGTGGCTGATGTTTGCCTTTTCCTTACCAGTTGTTTTTTACGCTGGGCAAGATTTCTTTATCTCTTCGTACAAAGGGATTAAATCAAAAACGCTGAATATCGATACTCCTATTGCATTGGGTATTAGTGTTTTATTTATTCGAAGTACAGCTGAAATTCTATTTGATTTAGGTACTGGTTTTTTTGATAGCCTAACTGGTTTAGTGTTTTTTTTACTATTAGGAAAGTTAGTGCAACAAAAAACCTATTCATTCCTTTCATTTGAAAGGGATTACAAATCTTATTTCCCAATTGCAGTAACTAAAATTAATGAGAATGGTAGTGAAGAAAATCTACCGATTTATAACATTAACAAAGGCGATCGAATTCTTATAAGAAATGGCGAACTAATTCCCGTAGATGGGGTGTTGGTTAAAGGAAAAGCTAGCTTAGATTATTCGTTTGTTACCGGTGAAGCTAAAGCCGTTGAAAAAAACTTAGGTGATAAAATTTACGCCGGAGGAAAACAAAAATCGAGTGTTATTGAACTTATTGCCGATAAGTCTGTTGAGCAGAGTTATCTTACTCAACTTTGGTCGAAAGATGCTTTTCAAAAAAATCATCAATTAGAATACCAAACACTAATTAATAAAATAAGTAAGCACTTTACTTTAGTAGTATTAACAATTGCTTTTTTATCTACTATTTTTTGGTTGATTTATGATGCGTCTCTTGCTTTGAATGTGTTTACGGCAGTTTTAATTATTGCTTGCCCATGTGCTATTGCCTTAGCAAGCCCATTTACTTTAGGCAATCTACTTCGCATATTTGGAAAAAACGGTTTCTATGTAAAAGACGCAGCAAGCCTTGAAAAAATGGCCGAACTAAACACTTTTGTTTTTGATAAAACAGGAACTTTGACTACAAATGCAGGAAGTAAAATTACTTATGAAGGCGTTGATTTAAGCAATGAGGAAGAAAGTTTGGTGAAAAGTACGCTTAGAAACTCAAATCACCCTCTTAGTAGAAAATTATATGAATTTCTGCAATCGCAGGACATACAAACCATAGATGACTATAACGAACATATTGGTAAAGGGATTGAAGCTAAAATTAATCAACAACACATTAAATTAGGTTCAAGCAATTTTGTTGAAAATCCGTTGACGCAAACAGCACAAGAAACCGCAGTTTATTATTCTAAAGATAACAATTACAAGGGTAAATTTGTTTTTAAATCGGCTTACCGTGAAGGGGTTTGGGATTTAATTCATCAAATGAAGAAAGAAAATCAAATTTTAGTTCTTTCTGGAGATAATAGTGGAGAAAGACAATATTTAGAGGAAAAGTTGCCTTTTGAAACACAAGTGTTTTTTAATCAAAAACCAGAAGATAAGTTAATGAAGATTGCCAAACTTCAAAAAAACCAACAACACGTGGCTATGATTGGCGATGGTTTAAATGACGCAGGAGCTTTAAAACAAAGCGATGTAGGAATTGCAATTGCTGAAAACATCAATGTGTTTACGCCGGCTTGCGATGCTATTCTGGATGCTAAAAATTTACCTTTGCTAAATGATTTTGTTAAACTTTCCAGAAAAGGGATGAAAATCATTAAAACTGCTTTTGTACTATCGTTTTTTTATAATGTGATAGGTTTATATTTTGCAGTTACAGGGCAATTAATGCCTGTAATAGCAGCTATTTTAATGCCATTGAGTTCGGTGAGTATTGTGGCGTTTACCAGCATTGCTACCAATTGGGTAACAAGGAATCTTAAGTCTATGACATAGGGTTTAATTGTTTGAATAAGCTTTTTCTTGCTCTTAAAGATCTTACTTTTAAATTATTAACAGGAATACCAAGCTCTTGTGAGATAGCTTTAAAACTCATTTCCTTAAAGTATCTTAATTCTATAATTTCTTGGTATTGAGCAGGTAGTTTTTTAATTTCTAGAACTAACAAATTAGCATATTGATTTTTAATCATTTCGTCTTCAATAGAAGGAACTTCGTCAGAAATTTGTTTTTTTGTACTTTCGTACATCGGCTCAGTGCGTATTTTTTTCTTTCTATTTTCGTCAATTGCTAAATTCCTTGCAATCTGAATCAGCCAAGTCCTAAATGCATAGGTTTCTTTATAAGTATTAATTTTATCAAAGGCTTTAGCAAAAGTTTGAATACAAATTTCTTCTGCTAAATATGAGTCTTTATATTTATTAATCAAATAGTTTTTAACGTATTCCCAATGAGTTTTTAGCAGATAATTATATCCCGCATAATCGCCTGATTTTGCTATATTGATGTAATCACTTTCTAGCATGGGGAAAGATGTTTGTAAATTTAATTTCTAAAAAGATTTAATTTAAAGATACTTAAACGCTATAAAAACCGTACTATAAATAACACAAGAAGCGTAAATTTATTTAATTATTTACTTTTTCGTTTAGTGAAAAATAGTAGATTATCAAAGCGTATCCTATAAGATGATGGAGTTTAATTTATAACTATGCAATATTTAAATAGTATCAATGGAAAACATTTTAACGTTTACAACAGCAAGTAAAAGTCGAATTTTGAAAATTATACTATACTTTACTCACATTATCTTTCTTGCAGTCTTGTTCATCGGGTAGTTTTCCACAAAAACTACAAGATTCTCCAGATTTGTTAAGGAATGGACTTTGACTTGCGCAAGTTCCAGCAAATTTACCATCTTTCTTACCCCATATTTTGATAGCAATGCCTGCAAAACATAGTCCTAAAATTGCGAATGTGATTAAAAATAATTCCATGATACAAAGATACTAAATAGCTTTAATTAAAACCAATTTTTAAGTGAATTTGGCAATTTTTACATATTTGTTTTTAAACCATACCAAAAACACAATATAATTTTAGACTTAAGCTTGAGTAAACTAATTGATCACTCATCAATTAAAATATCTAAAATCTGAATTGCAGCTTCGCTTACTTTTGTACCTGGACCAAAAACAGCTACCGCTCCAGCATCAAAAAGAAATTCGTAATCTGCTGAAGGTATAACCCCACCAACAATGACCATAATATCTTCACGGTTGTACTTTTTTAGTTCTTCAACTACCTGAGGCACTAAGGTTTTATGGCCCGCAGCTAAAGAAGACACCCCTAAAATATGAACATCATTTTCTACCGCTTGTTTAGCCGCTTCTGATGGAGTTTGGAATAAAGGACCAACATCTACATCAAATCCTACATCGGCATAGCCTGTAGCTACAACTTTTGCTCCTCTGTCGTGACCATCCTGCCCCATTTTAGCAATCATAATTCGTGGTCTTCTTCCTTCTAATTCGGCAAATTTGTCGGCCAATTCTCGTGCTTTATTAAAGGATACATCTTCTTTCATTTCACTGCTATAAACTCCACTAAAGGATTGTATTTTTGCTTTATGTCTTCCAAAAACTTCTTCTAAAGCATCACTAATTTCTCCAAGTGTTGCTCTTTCTTTAGCAGCTTCTACTGCAAGGGCAAGTAAATTTCCTTTTCCTGTCTGTGCTGCTTCAGTTAAAGCTTTCAACTTTTGATTCACCAAATCGCAATTTCTAGTGGCTTTGATTTTTTCTAACTTTTCAATTTGTTGCTTTCTTACCGTTTGGTTATCAACTTCCAAAGTAACAATTGGGTCTTCTTTGGGAAGTCGGTATTTATTTACCCCAACAATTGTCTCTACGCCACTATCAATTCTAGCTTGTTTAACTGCTGCTGCTTGTTCTATGCGCAATTTAGGAATGCCTTCTTCAATAGCTTTTGTCATTCCACCAAGCTCTTCAACTTCCTGAATTAATTCCCAAGCTTTATGTGCTATTTCATGAGTCAATTTTTCTACGTAATAACTACCTGCCCAAGGATCAACGGTTTTGGTAATTCCTGTTTCATCTTGCAAATACAACTGGGTATTTCTAGCAATTCTTGCAGAAAAATCAGTAGGTAAAGCAATGGCTTCATCTAAAGCGTTGGTGTGTAAAGATTGGGTTCCGCCAAATGCTGCCGCCGAAGCTTCAATACAAGTTCTAGCAACGTTATTAAATGGGTCTTGCTCGGTTAGACTGTATCCGCTGGTTTGGCAGTGGGTTCTTAAAGAAAGAGATTTCGGGTTTTTAGGATTGAACTGCTTGACTAATTTAGCCCAAAGCATTCGCGCTGCTCTCATTTTAGCAATTTCCATAAAATGGTTCATACCTATTCCCCAGAAAAAAGAAAGCCTAGGCGCAAACGAATCTATATCCATCCCAGCTTCAATTCCTTTTCTGATGTACTCTAAACCATCAGCTAACGTGTAAGCTAATTCAATATCTGCGGTAGCTCCAGCTTCTTGCATGTGGTAACCAGAAATACTAATACTATTAAATTTTGGCATATTTTTAGAAGTAAATTCAAAAATATCTGAAATTACTTTCATGGAAGGGGTTGGAGGATAAATGTAGGTATTTCTTACCATAAACTCCTTCAAAATATCATTCTGAATGGTTCCTGAAAGTTGTTCTTGTTGAACTCCACTTTCTTCTGCAGCCACAATGTAAAAGGCTAAAACAGGTAGTACGGCTCCATTCATAGTCATAGAAACCGACATTTGATCTAAAGGGATTTGATCAAAAAGCACTTTCATATCTTCAACAGAATCAATGGCCACGCCAGCTTTTCCTACATCTCCTACTACTCTTTCATGGTCTGAGTCATATCCTCTATGCGTGGGTAAATCAAAAGCCACTGAAAGTCCTTTTTGTCCTGCTGCCAAATTTCTTCGGTAAAAAGAATTACTCTCTTCAGCGGTTGAAAAACCAGCATACTGACGAATTGTCCAAGGCCTAGAAACATACATCGTAGAATAAGGTCCGCGTAAATACGGAGGAATTCCAGCCACGAAATCAAGGTGCTCTAAATTTTCTAAATGAGCTTCAGAATAAGTAGCTTCCAAGTCAATTTTTTCAGCAGTTTGAAAAGTTTTACCAGAAACAGCTGAATTTACTTGAGGTGATTTTAATTTAAGTGATTGTATATCTTTACGTTTCATTTCTTTTTCAATTATTCGTTACCCATTCTTTCCTGCTCAATTTCTTCAGCAATTCTACGTTCTATGATAGGTTCAATAAGTGTTTTTCTACTTTGTTTTTCTATAAAAGGTGAAATTTCTAATTCCCTTTTCATTCGATCAGCTGGATTTTTATATTTATTTGTTCCCACCAATATTAATTCACCCGTTTCTACAGCTTTAATTTCTTCGGATGAGGAAGCCTTAATTTTCTGTTGGATTTTCCCATCAAATAGTTGTTGAATATACCCCCCACCTTGCTCTAATTGTTTAAAAATTTCCCAAGCACTTTCATTGAATTGACTTATCAACGAATCGATGTAATACACTCCATCGGTAGGGTTTTTTACCTTATCAAAATAGCTTTCTTCTTTCAACATTAACAATTGATTTCTAGAAATTCGCTCACCAAAGTCGTTTGATTTATGGTAAATTTCATCGTAAGCTAAATTAGCCACTACATGACTTCCTCCTAAAACAGCCGACATGCATTCTGTGGTTGTTCGCAACATATTAACGTTGTAGTCGTATAAAGTTTTGTTGCGTTTAGACGGGGTAGTGAAAAAAGTATAATCAACTTCTATTTCATAAGCTTCTAAAAGGCTTTCGATTAAAAAAGGAAGGGCTTTTATTTTAGCAATCTCAAAAAAGTAATTAGAACCAACGGCATTGATTACTTTTACTTCTAGTTTTGTTATTTTTAAATGATTAGCCCAATTTAAATATTCATTTAATTGAGCCATAGTGTAGGCTAACTGCTGAGGAATTGTTGCTCCTGCTTGTTGAAAAAGCCGGGCGTCTAGGTTTGCTACTACCGTTGAATTAGTCAATAAATTGGCCCATTGCTGTTGATCTTTTTCTAAATTTTCCCACCAATTTCCTGTGGAAGCAAAATGATGAAGGGGGTCAATTCCAATTTCAAATTTTGCTATATGATGCTTAGCTGAATCGATTATAATTGCTGAAAGTTGATGAGTAGGGTTTTGATACTCTACAAAGAAGTGAATGTTTAAATCAGAAACTGCATCAAAATAAGTTTTGTAATCTAAATTAGAATTTGAAATAACAACCCAAATTAATTCAGCTCCTCTATTCACAACGTCTTTAGTGAAATTTATAGCATTTTGAATTCCGTGATCAAAAAGAATTTGTTCAGCAATTTCCCAAGTATTATTTTGTGGAGAACTAAACTTTTCATTGATTTCATCTTTATGATAAAAAGGTTTGATATCAATACCGTGTGGGGTCTTGGTTATTAACTTATCATTGTAATCGGCTCCTTTTAAATCGACTTGAATTTTTTGCTTCCAAGCTTTAGCAGAAACCGCTTCAAAATCCTTAAACAATTTATTTTTCATAGTTTATCTTTCTAGGCTGTCGGCATATTCAATAATAAAAATCTCTTCATCAGGTCTTTTCATATAGTATTGTTGCCGAGCAAACTTTTCAATTTCTATAGAATCATTTAGGTTTTCTAAAATTCTATGATCATTTTCAATTTCTTTGAGGTAATATTCTTTATTTTTGAGTAAATCTTTTTTATCTTGATTTAACTCCCTGTGATTAAGCCAGGAATTGGCATCAAAAAACAACATCCAAATACCAAACAACAATCCAACAAAAACGTATTTATTGCTAATTATTTTTAACCAAGTTTTAGATTTTAGGTTGTTTAAATTCATAGTTCAAAAATACATATTTTTTTCTTTATGTCTTAATGAAATTTAATCAATGCAGAATATTAAATACACAGAAAAAAAGGAGCAAAATTTAATTTTTGCTCCTTTTTATAGTTTTTGCCTTAATTATACTTTTAAATTCATTAAGAATAATTGAGATTAGTTGAAATTAGATAACTACTCTCTAATATGTGCATCACCGTAAACATAGTATTTGTTGGTTACTAACTGTTTAAGCCCAAGTGGTCCTCTGTGGTGTAATTTATCAGTTGAAATAGCAAGCTCTGCACCTACTCCCATTTGTCCTCCGTCGGTAAATCTTGTAGAGGCATTGTGGTAAACAGCAGCTGAGTCAATTTCTTCCATAAATCTTTTGGCTTCTGTTTCATTTTCAGTTAAAATCACTGAAGAATGCTTTCCTGAATAAGTATTTATCATTTGATGTGCTTCTTCTTGACTATTAACTGAGGTAATTAAAATTTTCATGGCTAAAAATTCTTCATACCAGGTACTTTCATTTTCTAACTTTTGATGATTTGCTAATACTTCAGCCACTTTTCCATCCACTAGAGTTTCTACTCCAGCCGAATCTAAAGTTTTGGCCAAGTCTTTTACTTTTGTATTAAAATCGGGTAAATTATCATCGATTAAAACCTTGTCTAGCGCATTACAGCCTGATATTTTATCGGTTTTTGCATTGATTAAAACCTTAACTGTTTTTGTCCAATCGGCGTTTTTAGAGACATACATAAAGTTATTACCTCGACCACTAATTAATACGGCACATTTAGCATATTGCTTCACAAAATCGATTAAACGTTCGCCACCTCTTGGCACAATTAAATCTAGTTTTTCAGTTGGCTTCATTAAGAAGGATTGAGTTTCTTGTCTATTCATCACCAACATTTTAATCCAATCTTTAGCTAATCCATTTTGTTCTAAAGCCATGTGCCAACATTTCACAAGTTCTTCATTAGAATGGAAAGCTTCTTTACCTCCCTTTAAAAGAATTTTGTTATTAGCTTTAAAGGCCAAAACTGCGGCTTCAATAGTAACATCAGGTCTAGATTCATAAATAATTAATATAGTTCCAAAAGGATCTGTTTTATTGATGATTTTTAAACCCGAATCTAACGTTATATTTGAAATTTCGTTACCTACGGGGTCTTCTTGATTTTTTACTTCTTGAACAGCACGCTTCATATCATCTACTTTAGTGTCGTTAACAACTAAGCGATCGTAAAGTGCTTGATCATCACGATCAAAAGTATCTAAGTCTTTTTTATTTGCAGCTATAATTTCTTTTCGTCTTTCTTCAATAAGGTTAATCATTGATTCTAAAACGGCATTTTTTTTATCAGTACTTAATAATTGCATTAATTATTGATTTTTATAGTTTAAATTCAGTTCCTTTTCTCTTTCCCTCTAAAATATCGATGATGATATTTTCGTCTTTTCCATTAGCAATATAGGTAGGAATATGTTTTGAAGCGGTAAGTTTGGCTATCTTTAATTTAGATTCCATTCCGCCTCTTCCTTCACCTTCTGCTTTTTCATTCTCCTGAACATATTTTTCAACTTGATCATGTACTTTTACTTCATGCAAAAGTTTTGACTTATCGTCGTCAGGATGTCCGGTATAAAGTCCATCAATATCGGTAAGCATGATTAATTTATCGGCACCAACTAATTCAGCTACGAGACTTGCCAACTCATCATTATCAGAGAACATAGACATAGATAAAGACACGGCATCATCCTCATTAGCAACGGGAATAATTCCTTCGTTTAGCAGGCCTTCATAGCAATTAATCATGTTTTCACGGTATTTACCTGGTGCAAAATCACGTTTTGTTGCCAAAACTTGACCACATCGCATTCCAAAATCATGGAACATAGTGTAATAATGGCGCATCATTCTTGGCTGACCCACAGAAGAATATATCTGTCTTCTCGTTGTTTTATCTTCAGCTAGACATTCTCCCAAAACCTCTTTACCAGCAATGGCAGAACCTGAAGACACTAAAATTGTAATTATATCGCGCTCATATAAGTAAGCGATTTGTCTTACCAGGTTTTTTAAAATTGGTCCAACAATTCTATTATTTCTGTTGGTCATTACATTGGTTCCAACCTTTACTACTACACGTTGTTTAAAATTTCCTTTAACTGTCATGTTTTTATTATTCGTTTCCTAGTTCTACCGCCCTATTAAATGCAGCATAAGCTGCTTCTTTAATTAATTCTTCTACATTGTTGTCGTCCATAGAATCTAAGGCTGCTTGAGTGGTGCCACCTTTAGAAGCAACTTTGTTCATCCAAGTTTTAGGGGTTAAATCGGATTGATTAAACAATTCTACAGCACCTTCAAAAGTAGTGCTTACTAGAACTTTAGAATCATTTTCAGAAAAGCCCATTTTTCTTGCTGCTTCAAGCATTGATTGCATAAAGTAAAAGACATAGGCTGGGCCACTTCCTGAAATTCCAGTTGATTTATTAATAAACTCTTCATTTTTAACACGAATAGACTCACCTGTAGTATCTAAAAGTCCGCGAATTGTGAGTAATTCAACACGAGAAACTTCTTTAGATTCTGTGTAAGAAGTAACTCCCTTACCAACTTTTGCAGGTAAGTTTGGCATTGTTCTTACTACCTTTTTTACGCCTAAACCATCTTGAATTTGCTTAATGGTAATTCCAGCCATTAATGAAACAAAGATTTGATCCTGATGAATGTGAGGTAACATGCTTTTAAATAAATCTTCTGAATGATAGGGTTTTACTCCAATAAAAACAATATCTGCTTCAGGTAGGCAATCTTCTAATTGACCATACACATCAAATTCTTCTCTTTTGTTGAGCAAAGAAATTAAATCGGCAGATAAATCATGAATCATTAATTTTTTTCTACCTAATAAAGGCGACATAGCCATTCCTTCGGAATAGGTTAAGCCCATATTTCCAGCTCCAATAACAAGTATTTTCATTCTATATAATTTATTTTAAAATTATTATTTGCCTCAAAGTATGCAAGATTAATGCGAAAAACAAGTTTTTCTTAATTAATTTCAATAAAATAACATAAAAAGTGAATTTTAAGCTTTAAATAGGCTACTTAAAGGTTATTGGAGTAAAATTTGAAATTTTAAAAAAAAGTTATGCAATTTTGTCAGTGACAAAATGTAAAAAGAGTAGAAGAAATAAAAGAATTTTAAAACTTTAGAGATGATTTTTCTAAAAAGTGAGTCAATCTTAAAGTTGATATTTTTGAATTAAGAATAAAAAAACTCAACATCCGAATTTTTCAAATGATGAGTTTTGTGGTAGTATATTCATTATTTTGTTAAGGACTAACAAAATTTAATCCTACATTAAAATATAATGGATTTTCAAGTGTATTAATCATACCAAAGTCTTGATTGCCAAAAAAGCCTCTAAAAAAATCGCGACTCCCATCTAATTCATCGGCGTCATAGGACCAATCCCAACGATAGCCTGCTTGAATACTCGCCCAAATATAACCTGTTAACTTTGTTTGAAATTCTATTTTTGGTCTTACCTCTCCACGTCTAATTTCGTAAGAATTTCCATTGATGGAATATTCATCGATATGATAACTCTGACCTTCTAAATCAAATCCAGCTAAAAGTAACGAGTTTTTATTGAAGTTATACCTAAGGTAGGCTCGTGCAGGAAATAAAATTTCTGTACCCCATTTTTTATTTTTAGAAGTCCAGTCATACATAATTACAGGCACATAATTTAGATTTCCAACGCGATAAGTCCTTGATACACCAATCCCCCATCTAAAGTAGTCATTCACTCTTCTTCCGTAAACAGCGGCAGCACTATATCGAATGGTGTTTAAGGGCTGGAAGCTATCTAATGCAAAGTTTCCACTCATGTCCATTTGCCCCTGAAAAACAATAAACTCAGTTTCATTCATAGGAAAAAACAAGGTGTTGGTCCAATTGATATTACGCAGACCATCTTCATTTAAAATTTGTCCTAAACCTCTTGCTTCATTACCATTAGGCAAGGTAAATCTACTTTCACCAAATTCAGCATCTGGACTAATGGAATAACGCGTATCCATAAAATTTATTCCTGATTGCCAAACAAAGCTACTTTTTGAAATAATAGGAATTTTGGTATTAATGCGAAGTCCGCCCGTAAAGTCAGCTCTTCCCGATTCGTTTACATTTGGATTAGTTTCATCTACATCAAAGCCTTCAACTGAAGATTCAGGAAAACGAACTTCTGAGAATTCGTAATCATAAGGCATTTGCGCATCAAAACTTACACTAATAAAACGTTGCGGACTCATTCCTGAGAGTGTTGGTGCTGCATATCTTTTAATTGGGGTATCATCTTCTAATTCAAAATCGTCATACATATCCCAATCTTCTTCGTCCTCTTGAGCAAAAGTAACGAGGCTACCAAGGAGCAGAAAACTGAAAATTAATTTTAAGTAAGTGTGTTTCATAGTGCTAAAGTTAAAAAAAGCTGTTGATTGAATCTTCAATCAACAGCTTTAAAATAGTGAATGTTATTTCTTTTTCATTTTAAGCCTTCTCCAAGTATCTGAACGACCAAAAGTTTTAACGCCAATATAACCTCTAATATCTAAGGTATTATCATCTTTCATTGTAATTACACAATCGTAAGTTTCGCCTTTTTCTGGATCGTAAATAGTTCCATCTTCCCAAACGCCATCACCTTTATATTGAAAATCTTTCAAAATTCTATAGCCTCTCAAAGGAACATCTCGCATACTCTCATCTGGGTTATTTTTATCTAACTTAGGTTTGTCTGTGGCGGGATCATTGGGTTCTTTCAGCCATACTATTTTACCGTAAAATTTATCATCAATTTGATCAATTTTTACTTTAGCTTTACCGTGTCCTGGTTCCCAAACACCAACTAAGGCATCTGCATCTTGTGCAAACCCTGTTAGACTCATTAAAAATACACCAGCTAATAAAATTGTTTTTTTCATTTTGTTTTAATTTAAAGTTTTCAATTACTATTTATCAATACTCATTCCATTTATTTTTTCACCATAAGCTCTATAACCACCTGTAAATTAAAGTTGATGTCTTCATAAAATTCTTCTTCTAACAAATCGAAATCACCAACAAAAGTGATTTTTTCATCCTTTAAAGCTTTTAACACTTCTTCCTGTTTATCTGCTATTTTTAGTGAATAAGACCGATTATGCTGAATATTTTCTTCTAAAAGCCCAATGCGATTCATACTTGTATATTTAGACTTCATTTCCATTACCATTTTATTTATCTTCGGAAAATCTTCGTCCTCTGGAGTTGAAATTTTTAATTCATGGATTCTCGCATCTTCAAAGTCTTCGCTTGAAAATTCTTCTCCTAAAAGTGAATTAATATCAAGTTCCCAAGAAACAGTTGCAGTGTTAGACCCTTCAAACATAGGACCAATAGCTTTCAACTTTAAAACAGGAGTTTCAATTAGATGAGACTCCGTTTCTACAGAACATGAACCAAATAAAAGAGCGATAAAAAATAAGACTAAGTAAAAGTAGTTTGTTTTCATTTTTTTGTGTTTTTATTCAACAAATCTATATAAAATTCTTTAATTATTTACGCAATTATTTTTTTACTTCACTTTCAAAACTTTCAATTAGATTAATCTTTTAAGCAAAAACCTGTTTTAATTTAATTACCAACAATGCGATAACAAAAATATCATTATATTTGAGCAAATTTTTCATCTAAATTTTGTTTCATTTAAACAAATAAAAATTATTATTTTCTCTTAATCTATTTTTCACATAAGTTTTAACTTTTTATTATGCGTGCATAGTAAATTTTTCTTACATTTGGCTTGTCATATTAAGCTAAATGAGAGAAAAAACAATTGATTATGTTTTACGTGCCACTTGGATGGCAGTAGCAAAAATGTACAACGAAGAGGCTGGTAAACAAGGAAGCACAATGGCTACTGGTTTTGTTTTACTAAACATAGATCCTGAAGATGGAACTCCCTCAACATCTTTAGGGCCAAAAATGGGGATGGAAGCAACAAGTCTTTCGCGTACTTTAAAAACCATGGAAAACAAGGGGCTTATTTCTAGACAGAGAAATCCTGAAGATGGAAGAAGCGTACTTATTCAGCTAACAGATTTTGGAAAAGAAATGAGAGAATATTCTAAAGGGGTTGTTCTCAAGTTTGATGAAAAAGTAAAAGAAAATATAAGTGATGTAGATTTAAAAACTTTTATTGAAGTAGCTAATACCATCATTGATTTAATTTCAAATAGAAAAATTTATTAATCATACTTTAATTACTATTATATGAAACGAAGAATAAATAAAGTTGCAGTCATCGGGTCTGGTATAATGGGAAGCGGTATTGCTTGTCATTTTGCCAATATTGGAGCTGAAGTCTTGTTACTTGATATAGTTCCTAAAGAACTTACCCAAAAAGAAAAAAAGCTAGGGTTAAAGCTAGAAGATAAAAATGTAAGGAACAGAATTGTAAATGAGGCTTTACAGGCTTCTCTAAAATCGAAACCCTCTCCTATTTATCACAAAGATTTTGCACAACGTATTACCACAGGAAATATAGAAGACGATATTGCTAAAGTAAAAGACGCCGATTGGATTTTAGAGGTAGTTGTTGAACGACTTGATATTAAAAAACAAGTTTTTGACAATCTAGAAAAACACAGAAAACCAGGAACCCTTATCACATCCAATACCTCTGGTATTCCTATTAAATTTATGAATAAAGGTAGAAGTGATGATTTCAAGAAGCATTTCTGTGGAACTCATTTTTTTAATCCACCTCGTTACTTAAAGCTTTTTGAAGTAATTCCAGGGCCTGATACTTCTAAAGATGTAATCGATTTTCTGAATGAATACGGCGAAAAATTCTTAGGAAAGACCTCCGTAGTTGCTAAAGATACTCCCGCATTTATAGGAAACCGAGTTGGAATATTCTCTATTATGTCGCTTTTTCATCAAGTAAAAGAAATGGATATGAGCATTGAGGAAATTGATAAACTCACGGGGCCTCTAATTGGAAGACCAAAATCTGCTACTTTTAGAACAGTTGATGTGGTTGGCTTAGATACCTTAGTGCATGTGGCCAATGGTTTATACGAAAACTGTCCTGATGATGAGCGAAACGAACTTTTCAGACTTCCTGATTTTATTGAAACCATGATGAAAAATGAGTGGCTAGGAAGCAAAACTGGTCAAGGATTTTATAAAAAAGTGAAAAATAAAGATGGGGCTAGTAAAATTAAATCGCTTGACTTAAATTCAATGGAATACCGTGACAAAGAAAGTCCGCGTTTTGAAGTCATGAATAAAACAAAATCGATTGATAATGTAGCCGATCGATTCCCTGTTTTAATAGAAGACAGTAGTAAAGCTGGTAAATTCTTCAGAAGAAATTTTGCCGCTCTTTTTGCTTATGTACAACATAGAATTCCTGAAATTTCTGACGAATTATACAAAATTGATGATGCCATGAAGGCTGGATTTGGCTGGCAACATGGCCCTTTTCAAATTTGGGATGCCGTTGGTTTAGAAAAAGGTATCGAATTGATGAAGGAAGAAGGTTACGAAATAGCTCAATGGATACAAGATTTATCGGCTTCTAAGCAAAATACATTCTACACCATAAAAAATGGGAATACTTACTTTTATGATATTCCTTCAAAAGAGCAAACCAAAGTGCCAGGTCAGGATGCATTCATCATCTTAGACAACATCCGCGAAAGCAGAAAAGTATTTGAAAATAAAGGTGTATCTGTTCAAGATTTGGGCGACGGTATCTTAAATGTTGAATTCAGAAGTAAAATGAATTCTATTGATGGTGATGTGCTTAATGGTTTAAATCACGCCATCGACTTAGCTGAAAAAGAATACCAAGGGTTGGTAGTTGCTAACAACGGACAAAATTTTTCAGTTGGCGCTAATATTGGAATGATTTTTATGTTTGCGGTTGAACAAGAATACGAAGAATTAAACGGCGCTATTAAATACTTCCAAGACACGATGATGCGTATGCGTTACTCTTCCATTCCCACTATTGCTGCACCGCATAAAATGGCTTTAGGTGGTGGTTGTGAGTTGAGTTTACACGCCGATAAAGTAGTAGCTGCTGCAGAAACCTATATTGGTTTAGTTGAATTTGGTGTAGGTGTTATTCCTGGCGGTGGCGGCTCAAAGGAAATGACTTTGAGAGCTGCACAAACTTTCCAAAAAGATGACGTTGAATTAAACCGATTACGTGAGCATTTCCTTACCATTGGAATGGCAAAAGTAGCTAAATCGGCTCATGAGGCCTACGATTTAAATATTCTTCAAAAAGGAAAAGATATTGTTGTAGTGAATGATAACCGAAGAATTGCTACTGCTAAAAAACACGCTTTACTTATGGCTGAACAAGGCTACACAAAACCTGTAAAAACAAACAATGTAAAGGTTTTAGGAAGACAAGCTTTAGGTGCATTTTTAGTAGGAACCGACCAGATGATGGCTGGAAAATACATTAGTGAACATGATAAGAAAATTGCTAACAAGCTAGCTTATGTAATGTCGGGAGGCGATTTATCCGCCCCAACTATGGTAAGCGAACAATATTTATTAGACCTAGAACGCGAAGCTTTTTTATCGCTTTGTGGAGAACGAAAAACGCTAGAGCGTATTCAGCACATGATTAAGAAAGGGAAACCGTTGAGAAATTAATGGCCCCTCTGCCTAAAGGCATCTCCCCCAAGGGGAGAAATATAATGTAAATGAATATAATAACATAAAACCCTATTCACCCCTAATAGAAGTTCCCCCTTTGGGGGATAGGGGGCAACTTATGAAAACAGCATATATAGTAAAAGGATACAGAACCGCAGTTGGAAAAGCTAACAAAGGCGTTTTCCGATTTAAACGACCAGACGACTTAGCCGCAGAAACCATTCAGTACATGATGAAACAATTGCCAGATTTTGATAAAACAAAAATTGACGACGTCATTGTAGGTAATGCCATGCCCGAAGCAGAGCAAGGTTTAAATGTAGGTCGATTGATTTCGCTAATGGGATTAAAAACCGAAGAAGTACCAGGCGTAACCGTTAATCGATATTGTGCTTCAGGAATTGAAACTATTGCTATGGCCAGTGCAAAAATTTCAACAGGTATGGCCGATTGTATAATTGCTGGAGGTGCAGAAAGCATGAGTTACATTCCTATGGGTGGTTATAAACCTGTTCCTAATTACCAAATAGGTAAAGAAGGAAACGAAAGTTATTACTGGGGAATGGGACTTACCGCTGAAGCCGTTGCTAACAAATACAAGGTAAACAGAGAAAATCAAGATGAATTTGCCTATAATTCTCATAAAAAAGCCTTGAAAGCACAAGAGGAAAATAGATTTCAAAACCAAATTGTTCCTATTGATGTGAATGAAGTCTATTTGGATGAAAATGGCAAAAAAACCGATAGAAGTTATACTGTGACCAAAGATGAAGGACCAAGAAAAGGAACAAGTATTGAAGCCTTAAACAAATTACGACCAGTATTTGCTGAAGGTGGAAGCGTAACCGCTGGGAATTCTTCGCAAACCAGTGACGGTGCTGCTTTTGTGATGGTAGTAAGTGAACAATTTATGAAAGATCATAACTTAGAGCCAATAGCTCGTTTGGTTAGCTATGCCACTGTTGGTGTTGAGCCAAAAATAATGGGAATTGGTCCTGTAAAAGCCATTCCAAAAGCATTAGAGCAAGCGGGATTAAAACAAAAAGACATCGAATTAATTGAATTGAACGAAGCATTTGCTTCTCAGTCACTTGCTGTAATTAGAGAACTAGATTTAAATCAAGAGATTGTAAACGTAAACGGAGGAGCTATTTCACTTGGACATCCTCTAGGATGTACAGGAGGTAAATTAACCGTCCAGTTGTTTGATGAAATGAATCAGCGAGGCCTTAAAAATAAATACGGAATGGTTACTATGTGTGTAGGAACGGGACAAGGTGCTGCTGGAATTTATGAGGTGTTTTAAATAGTATTAAGTACAAAGTATTAAGAGATGAGAGGTGAGAGATGAGAGGTGAGAATTTAAATTTTTTATTAAAGTTTTTTTTTAACTAAAAAAAATATCATGGTAAAAAGGAAAAGACATAATCATAGAAACTTAAAAATTTGGCAACTTGGGACTGAAATCATGAAAGATGTATATGACATCACTTCAACTTTTCCAAAAAAGGAAAATTTTAGACTCACTTCGCAACTTACTGGATGTGCAGTATCTATGCCGAGCAATAAAGCTGAAGGTTCAGCTAGAACTGATAAGGCTTTTAGTCATTTTTTAGAAATTTCACTTGGTTCTTCATTTGAACATGGAACCCAACTAATTGCAGCACATCACGCAAAGTATATATCAGATAAAATTTATAAAGAACAAGATGACAAAAACAACGAATTTCAGCGAATGACAATGAGTTTTATTGAGACTTTGTAAGTCTTACTTCTCATTTCTTATATCTAAATTCTTAAAAGAAAAATATAAAAATGCTAATTCCTCCCAATTAGTCGTAACATAAATGTCTCTCCCTTTGGGGGGACGAAAGGGGGACTTAAAATCAAAAAAATGGAAACACAAGAAAAAGAAGTAATTAGAGGTGGTCAGTTTCTGGTAAAAGAAGCTAATGCTCAAGCTATCTTCACACCAGAAGATTTTACAGATGAGCAAAAAATGATGCGCGACTCGGTAAAAGAGTTTGTGGATCGTGAAATATGGCCCAAAAAAGAAGAATTTGAGAAGAAAAATTACGCCCTAACCGAAGAAATTATGCGTAAAGCAGGAGAACTTGGTTTTTTAGGCGTAGCTGTTCCTGAACAATACGATGGAATGGGAATGGACTTTGTCTCTACCATGTTGGTATGTGATTATATTTCTGGAGCAACAGGATCCGTAGCCACTGCTTTTGGTGCGCATACAGGAATTGGAACTTTGCCTATCACCTTATACGGAACTGAAGAACAAAAGAAAAAATACATTCCTAGGTTAGCCACAGGCGAATGGTTTGGCGCATATTGCTTAACCGAACCTGGAGCTGGATCGGATGCTAATTCTGGAAAAACTAAAGCAGTTTTGTCTGAAGATGGAAAATACTACCATATTTCAGGACAGAAAATGTGGATTTCTAATGCTGGGTTTTGCGATTTATTTATTGTTTTTGCAAGAATTGAGGATGATAAATACATCACCGGTTTTATTGTTGAAAAAGATTTAGAGAATGGAATTTCAATGGGTGATGAAGAGAAAAAACTAGGAATTCACTCCTCCTCTACTCGTCAGGTATTTTTCAATGAAACCAAAGTTCCTGTTGAAAATATGTTAGGCGAAAGAGGTGGCGGATTCAAGATTGCCATGAATGCCCTTAACGTGGGTAGAATTAAATTGGCGGCTGCTTGTTTAGACGCTCAGCGAAGAGTGATTGATACAGCTGTGAAGTATGCTAACGACAGAGTTCAATTTAAAACTCCAATTGCAAAGTTTGGTGCTATTCGCGAAAAATTAGCTGAAATGGCTACTCGTGCCTTTGTTGATGAGTCGGCTTCTTACCGGGCAGCAAAAGACATTGAAGACAGGATTAACGCAAGAAAAGAGGCTGGAGCAAGCCACCAAGAAGCAGAATTGAAAGGAGTTGAAGAATATGCTATAGAATGTTCTATTTTAAAAGTGATTGTTTCAGAACACGCCCAAAAATGTACAGATGAAGGAATTCAAATTTTTGGAGGAATGGGCTTTTCAGCAGATACACCCATGGAAGCCGCATGGAGAGATGCAAGAATTTCAAGAATTTATGAAGGCACCAATGAAATTAATCGAATGCTCTCTGTAGGGATGATGATTAAAAAAGCCATGAAAGGCCATGTTGATTTATTAGGTCCAGCTAATGAAGTAAAGGAAGAGTTAACTGGTATTCCTTCTTTTGAAACCCCCGATTATTCAGCTCCACTTTCTGAGGAAAGAGCAATGATAAAAAAATTGAAGAAAGCTTTCTTAATGGTAGCTGGAGCCGCTATGCAGAAATATGGTGAGGAAATTGAAGAACACCAACAATTACTGATGGCTTCTGCAGATATTTTAATGGAAATTTATATGGCTGAATCGGCTATTTTAAGAGCCCAAAAAAATGCTGAAAAAACTAGCGAAGAAGAAGCTAAATACCAAGTAGCTATGGCGCAACTTTATTTATATTATGCAGTAGAACGCGTTAATCAGCGTGCTAAACAAGCTATTATTTCATTTGCAGAAGGCGACGAACAAAAAATGATGTTAGTCGGCTTAAAACGCTTCACAAAATATGACAATTATCCTAATATAATTGCATTACAAGAGCTCGTTGCTGAAAAAGTTGTTAGCGAGAACACCTATCCATTTTAAGATTGTGCCAAAATTTAAAAGTATAGGTACTTATTCAATTAGGGTGCAACCGTCTAAATTTTGTTTAGACGGTTGTTTTTTTCAATAATGCTTACGCCACTTTAATTATACCAACTCTACTTTATTTAAGATTAGTCCAGAAGCTGGAGCTATATGTTCAAGCTTTAATTTGTTCTTTCCTTCTAGGGTATCTTCAAAGAAATCGACTGATTTTTCCTTACTGCCTAAATCAATTAGCATGCCCATCATTAAACGAATTTGATTGCGTTTAAACCCCTTCCCTACTACTTTTAAAACATGTAATTTTTCAGGAAAAAAACTAGCTTGAAAATAGGTGTTTTCAATGATTTCACAAGTTTTGATTTCCCCAAGAGTAATGGTATGTAGTGTGGGTCTAAACGTATAGGAATAGAAGTCTTTTTCACCTTCAAACTTTTTTGCACAAGCTCTCATTAGATCCAAATCTAAATCTTTTGAAATATTGGCCATAAAAGGCGCGGCAAAAGGATGAATTTTTTCAGGAAAAGCAAAAAAATACAAGTATTCTTTCCATTTTGGATGCTGAATTATATTGAACTTGATTTCTCTTTCTTCTAGCGATAAAGCTCTTAAATCGGGCGGTAAATTTTGATTAAGTAAAGATAGAAAATCCTTCTCTAGTTCATGATAAGTAAAAAGCTGAATGTAGGTTTGTTCAACAGAGACTAAGGCATCAGTCCTTCCAGCAGAAATTACGTTAAACTTTTTTCCTTCAAAAACAAACTTCAAGGTTTTTCTTACTCTACCTTCTAAGGTTTTTACATCTGGTTGCTGTTGCCACCCGTGGTATCGAAATCCTAAATATTGAAATTTTATAAGGTAGGTATAGCGTTTAGGTTGCATTAATTTTGATTTGAATTTTCAAAAATAAGATTTCCCATAAAAAAACCACTCACTAATTTTAAAAATTAATGAGTGGGTCAAAACAAACTTATTAAAACTTAAAAACTAAAACTTTAGGCTAATGTTGTAGCCTTTTGTTGAATAATACTAACTAAATCATCTTTAGATAAGACTCCACTTTGTCTCCATTTTTGTTCACCTTTTTGAAATAGCATCATAGTTGGCACTCCTCTTACTTGAAATTGGCTTGCCAGCGCTTGATTTTTATCGACATCAATTTTTACAATCTTTACTTGTTCACCTAATTCAGTTTTAACTTCCTGAAGAATGGGAGCTAACATTTTACATGGACCACACCAATCTGCAAAAAAATCAACTAAAACTGGAATTTCTGACTGGATCAATTCATTAAAACTTGTTTTCATAACTCTAATTTTAGGCAAAAATACCAAAGTTTAGAGCAATTATAAGTAACTTGAGTTACAGATCAATATGTAAAATCTTTTTTATGCTTTGGCCTTCTAATTTTTTTCCATTCCCCACTTTACTTGTTGTTCCAGAAAAATTTTCTAAGAAATTTATCCGGAATCTCACTGTACCGAAGACAAAGCAAACTTCCTACTAAAAAACATGTTCAGGATTCCAATTCATAAGATTCCGCATCTCGCTATCTCTCGTGCGGAATGACAAAAGGAAGGGAAGTGCGGAATCTCACTGTACCGAAGAC
>NZ_JAANAS010000051.1 GCF_011089875.1 Psychroflexus maritimus
TCCAAATTTTAACAAAATATACCCATTAAGGGGTATATTTTTAAACTACAACACCTTCTAAATTTGTAGAAAGAAAGCAGCGCAATGAAAACCATCAAAATATACAAAGACAGTGTGTCTATTTGAATTACGCTTTCATCCTTTTTTTGGCCAATAGAAAATCCCACCTAACTAAGTGGGATTTTTTATGTTGTTCATCTTGACTTTTTAAATTTGGGGTACGGAAAAAGGGTGTTTTATGGCGGTAGTTTCAATTGTTTAATGGTATGTGTTGTAATAAATTATACGGATTAAGCTACATAATGGATGAACAACAAAATCAACCCAATATTTGATAGCCTAGAAAAACAATGTATTGAATCGGATATGATGTTAGATTATGCACCTGCATCCGACGACCGATAGAGAGAGGAATGCACGAATACCGATGTTACCAACGGAAGAATTACCGATTCTACTTACATCAATGCTAATGTAGTAGGAGATATTTTTAAAACCTTATTTATGAGTAAAGTTGTGGCAGACACCACGGCTACTCCATTTTTTGTCAAATATGTCTATAATTGGGCTAAATAATTTATTTTAAGCAACAAAATACACTACTTTTGTAGCAACAAAATTTTGTAGAATGGCAAGTATTAAACAATTAAAAAGAGACCTAAATAACGCTATAGGAGAAGTTATTGAAGGGACAATGATTCATCAGATGGTGAATTCAAAAGAAGATAGTTCTAAAACTGATGAACTCATTGATGACAGTATTGCAGCTTTTGACGAGTTAATTTCTAAAATCAACAATAAAGAAGTTGAAAATCGAAAAAAACACTTAAAAAAAGTCAATCAAGATATTGATCAAAAATTAGGCGATTTAGTCGAAAGACTAAATTCACTTTAGTTTATTTCAAGCCTGCTGCAAAGCAGGCTTTTTTATAATTAATGTTTTTTCAGAAAAGTTATACCAAGCCTTCATTCAACTACAACTTTAATCATTTACAGAGGACCTATATTCGAATTATTCTATTCAAGTCAGACAATCTATTTCTTTTATTATGTAATATTTATTTTTTTTGTAGAAATGTTTTATTTTGCAGTCTAATAAAATAGATGCAAAATAGATGAAAACCAACCTTGAACACAAACAGCCTTTCAATTTTTTTGATAAACAAGTACTAGGGCATCCTGCAGGATTATTTGTATTATTTTTTACTGAGATGTGGGAGCGTTTTTCTTATTATGGAATGCGTGCCATTTTAGTATTGTTTTTAGTCAGTTCTTTTGGTCTAGGCGGCTGGGATTGGCCAAGAGAACATGCGTTAGCACTTTATGGTACTTATACAGCATTAGTCTATTTAACCCCAATTTTAGGTGGATATTTAGCCGATAGATACATGGGCTACCAAAAAGCTGTAATAGTAGGTGCTTTAATTATGACTCTTGGTCATGCTTTTATGGCTATAGAAATTGCACACATTTTCATGTATTTAGGTATTGCAGGTCTTATCATTGGAAATGGATTTTTTAAACCGAACATAACCTCAATTATTTCCGAATTATACCAAAAACATCCTGAAAAAAAAGACGGTGCTTTTACTATCTTTTACATGGGTGTAAATGCGGGAGCTTTTCTAGGAATCTTATTATGTGGCTACTTAGGAGAAAAAGTTGGCTGGAGCTATGGTTTTGGCTTAGCTGGAGTGTTTATGCTGTTTGGTATGCTTCAATTTTATTTTGCTAGAAATATTTTTGGTAATGCTGGCAAAAAACCTACTAAAGACGAAGATACTAACGAAGAAGCTCAACAAGCTAAATTAGAATTTGAAGGAGATCGTTTAAATCCATTTAATTTATTGGATAAAATTTTAATCGCCTTATCAGTAGCTTTTGGTTTACTTTGGATTATTAATGACCCTACTTCCAAAATAGGTAATTTCAACTTTTTAGAATTTGGGGGTGTTGATTTGTCTAATCAAACAGCAATAGCAGGATTGGTTAGTTTCTTGTTGGTGTTGATATTGCGAATAGTTCGTTATCCGTCTATCATTCGTGACCGTATGATTGCCATTATTTTCTTTGCTGTTTTCACCGTTTGTTTCTGGGCTGCTTTTGAACAAGCTGGCGGTTCCATGACCATCTTTGCAAAAGATTATACCAATCGTGTGATGTCTGGAGGCTGGGCAACTGCTTTTTTAATTGCCAACATTTTAATTACCACTGTTCCTGTAGCCATCATTACTTGGGTACTTATTTTACTTTTTAAGCAAACCTTTAAAAATTACCCCATAGCCAATATTACCCTAGGATTAAGTTTTGTTATTATTTGGGGATTAGTAGTTTGGATGATTAATCGTGATTTAAACTCTTCGGCTTATATTGCTCATTATGAAGTAGTAGAAAAAGCTGTTGTTGACGAACAAGGCCAGCCTGTTTTAGACGAAGAAGGAAATCCAGAAATAGAAGTTATTCCAATCACGGAAGACTATAACTTAGTTGCTTCTGATGAAGTAGTAAAACGCGAAGTAACGATAATAGAACCTATTGAATTTAGCATTGGCGATCAAATGAAAGTGATTGATGTAGATAAAAAAGGAAATTATATTTACTTGAACGAATCCACCGAACAAACAATTCGCGAAGCCACTCCAGAAGGAGAAAGCACTGGAATTGTCAATGCAGAAATTAAAGAAATTAAAGAAAATGAAATTGAAATTCCAGCCACTTGGTTTTTAATTCTGAATTCCTTGTTCATTATCATGTTTGCGCCATTATTTTCTAAATGGTGGGAAAGTAAACGCAACCCTTCAGGAGCAATGAAATACGGAATGGGCCTTATCTTACTCGGTTTAGGTTTTGGGGCGTTAGCTTTTGGTTCACTTGGAATTGAACAAGGGGCTAAAGTAGCTTCCGTAAGTATCATCTGGCTTGTCTTAGCTTATTTGTTTCATACTTTAGGAGAATTATGCTTATCACCTGTAGCTTTATCCTACATTAGTAAATTAGTTCCTGGAAGAATGATTGCTATGATGTTTGGAGTTTGGTACATTGCTATTGCTATTGGAAACAAAATTGCAGGAACCATGGGTGGGAAAATTGATGAAATTACGGAAGAATATTCCATGACGACTTTCTTCTTAATTTTTACTTTAGTCCCCGCAGGAATTGGCTTTTTAGCCATTATACTTAATCCCTTACTGAAGAAATTAATGCACGGAGTGAGGTAAAATTAATGTTTAAATAGAAAGTAGATGAGTAATAATCAATATAATCTTTTTAACGATTTGCCAGAAGAAGAAAAAACAGGTAAAAAGACTAAAGAGGATAAAAATGAGAATTTTAATGAAGAAAAGGTGTTAAGAAATTATTCTAAAAATCTAACTACGTTAAAATTAAGTAAGCAGGACAATAACAAAGAAAGCAAACAGAAAAAATTAATTAAATCAAGATTAGAAAAAATTGAAAAAACCAAGTCCTTATTAGAAAAAGACAAGCAGACACTTGAAAAAATTAAGCAATTGTATCATGAAAAGCTATCTAAAGAACTCGAAGAATCTAGCAAGATAACATTAGAATTCTTGGGATTGGTAGTTAATTAAAAGTGCATAATAAACTTTATACCAGTTATTATTTGAAATTGCTGTAAAAGAAAATAGCCGGTCCCTACCGTTTCGGGAAAGATTTTTTTCTTTATGTAAATTAGAAAAATCAAGCATAGCCATAGCTATGGTTTCTTTTTATAATGAAACAGAAAGGGAAAAAGGGCGTTTTATTGCGGTAATTTCAATTGATAAATGGTATTACTACATTTTCTTTAAAGCTTTAATAGCTAAACGTTTCAATTTTCTTGCATTTTTATAGCCTTTTGCTTTAAGGATGACCTCTCCTTCTGAATTTAAAAAAACTAAATTGGGATAGGATTTTACTTTGAACTTTTTAGCTAATTCAATTCCCTCTCCCTTTTCTACATTGATTTTTTTGTTGATAAAGTTGGCATTGAAAAAACTAGCAATTTTAGGATCTGTGAAAACTTCCTTAGACATCTTTCGGCAGGGACCACACCAAACAGCATAGAAATCAATAAAAATTGGACGATTAACCTCTTCAGCAAAACTTAATGTACGTTCAAAATCAGCGCTGTAAAAAAACACTTCTTGATTAGACTGACTCCAACCCAAACCAGAAATTAAGAGACAAAAGATGAAAAGGTGTTTATTCATGAAGGATGTTTAAATAAATTTTAAAATCATTTTGATTGCATCAGTGATTAAAAATAAAAAAACTCTAAGGCTATTAGATGTTTTTTTAAAAATTAATAATGATTCAAAAAACACAATAAAAGTCGCTATTCTTTGAAATGTATTTTTATCATTCGTATAAAGATTCAACAATTGTTTGCAGCCTAGTAACCGAGTGTTGTATTAATTAATTTTTCCTATCAATTTTTTTCTATTTTCATAAATATAAATCAATATGTTAACTAGGATTAAATAAATCATGGCAATTTTAATACCAACTATTAAAAATATAGGTATTGTTGGTAATATGAAAATTAATCTTCTTTCTGTTTTCTTCATAAAATAAAAATTATTACCGCCATTCTGCACCTCCATTTGTTTCACCACCATCACTCTCTACTAAAAACATGCAAACACCACTTATTGCTATAGATCCGACAACTGGAGCAAAAAAACCAGCAGCTACAGCAATTGTACCACACGCTACTTCATTAAAACAAGGACCACCCCCTTGCAAATCTTCCATTTGCGTTAATTCTAAATTCTTCATAAAAATAATATTTTAAGTTAATACCAAGCAAGTTTTCATAAAAGATTTTTGTGGGCTAAACAAACTAAAAAACCTTTGATGCAGTTAGTTTGATAAGTCTTTTGTTGCTTATTTATAAAAAACTTATGCCGAGTTTACCTAATTAAGTAATTTGTTTTTTTATTAAAATAACATCACTTTTTAATTCATTCTTATTCCTGTCAAAAACTTGTAGTTTAGTCTAACAATCCTTAGTTTTGGGATTTTTCTATATCGATTTAGTAAATTTTATACTTATGACACAAGCCTACGTAAAATCTGAAATTAATAATCAAATAGCGACTATTGAATTTTTTCACCCTGCTCATAACTCCCTGCCAAGTGATATTTTAGCAAAATTGACAACTACGATTACAGAAATTGGTCAAAATGAAGAGGTTTTAGTCATCATTCTAAAATCTGGCGGCGATCGTACTTTTTGTGCGGGAGCAAGCTTCAAAGAGTTAATCAATATTCAGGATGAAGAGACTGGTGAGCAATTTTTCAGCGGTTTTGCTAATGTCATTAATGCCATGCGAAAGTGTCCAAAATTTATCATTGGTCGTGTGCAAGGAAAAGTTGTTGGCGGTGGCGTTGGTTTAGCTTCGGCTATGGATTATTGCATGGCTACTAACTATGCAGCCATTAAGTTAAGCGAATTAAACATTGGTATTGGTCCATTTGTTGTTGGTCCCGCCGTTGAACGTAAATTGGGCGTAAGTGGTATGTCGCAAATTGCTATCGATGCAAATAGCTTTTACGAAGCCGAATGGGCGCGCCAAAAAGGACTTTACGCACAAGTTTTTGAATCGACTGAAGCACTTGATGAAGCGGTTGAAGAATTTGCGCAAAACCTCACGAATTATAATCCTGAAGCCGTGAAACACATGAAACAAATGTTTTGGCGAGGTACTGAAGATTGGGATGAGTTGCTTATGGAAAGAGCTAAAATTAGTGGTAAACTTGTTTTAGGCGAATTTACTAAGGAGAAATTAAAACGTTTTAAATAAAAATGATTTACAGCTTCAAAGGACATATACCTGTTGTCGATGAATCTTCATTTATTCATCCGCAAGCTACCTTAATCGGAAATGTAATTATTGGAAAACATTGCTATGTTGGGCCAAGTGCAGTTATTCGTGGAGATTGGGGCGAGATTATCTTAGAAGATGGAGTTAATGTTCAAGAAAATTGCACCGTACACATGTTTCCTGGAAAAAGTATTACCTTAAAAAAAGGTGCACATGTGGGGCATGGAGCAATTATTCATGGAGCTAACTTAGGTGAAAACTGCTTGATTGGAATGAATGCCGTGATTATGGATGATGCTTCAGTAGGCAAAGAGTCTATAATAGGTGCGTTGAGTTTTGTGAAAGCTGAAATGCAAATTCCAGCGCGTTCTTTAGTGGTAGGTAATCCTGCTAAAATCATTAAGCAAGTCTCCGATGAAATGATGCAGTGGAAAACTGCAGGAACAAAGCTTTATCAGCGATTGCCTGCCGATTGTCAGGAAAGTATGCAGGAAGTGAAACCCTTAAGAGAAATACCAAAAAACCGACCAACACAGGAGGATTTTTATGAAACTCTAAACACATTTCGAAAAAAATAAAGCTAACTTTAAAGTTCATTTAATGGATTAAATTAGCCTAAGGAATTAGATAAAGAATGAGTACAGACACAACAAATAAAATTGAATTTAAGCTCCCTAAAATGGGGGAAAGCATCACCGAAGGAACCATCTTAAACTGGTTGGTACAAGAAGGAGAATCTTTTAATGAAGGAGACACCTTGGTTGAAGTTGGTACGGACAAAGTAGATAACGAAGTTCCTGCACCTTGCTCTGGAAAACTTCTAGAAATCAAATTTCAAGCTAAAGAAAACGTGAAAATTGGTGAAGTAATTGCCGTTTTAGAAGCTTCAACTGAAAAACAAATTCAAAAGAAAAAATCACCTTCTGAAAAACAATCAGATTCAAAAACAAGTTCTTCTCCATCTGCTAAAACTTTTCAACCAAAAACTTCGCCTTCAAAAAATACTAAATTCAGTAACGAATTTACCCAACTTACTAATGACCAAGGAAGACCTAAAGGTGAACAGCGATTTTTTTCACCGTTAGTTGAAAAAATTGCGCAAGAATATCACATTAGCTATGAAGAATTAGCACGAATTCCGGCTACGGGAAACGAGGGTAGGTTAAAGAAATCGGATGTTTTTGATTATATTGATGCGGGACGTCCGTATCAATTTAGCCAGACCATTATTGAAAAAGAAGTTGGTTTTAAAGTGCCTGATCTTAAGTTGGATAAAGGGAAAGGGAAGCTCGTGGAAATGGACAGAATGCGTCAAATGATTGCCGACCACATGGTGTTTTCTAAGCATACTTCGCCACATGTTACTGCTTATGTAGAAGCAGATTTAACAGACTTAGTCAATTGGCGAAACGCTAACAAAGCTTCGTTTTTAGAAAAGACCGGTCAGAAGTTAACCTTTACTCCCTTGTTTATTCAAGCGGTAACTAAAGCCATTCAAGACTTTCCAATGATTAATTCATCCTTAGATGGAAAGAACATCATTGTGAAAGAAGCTATTAATATTGGGATGGCAACGGCGCTACCCTCTGGGAATTTAATTGTGCCTGTAGTAAAAAATGCCGACCAAAAGAATTTAGAAGAATTGGCTGAGGAAGTGAATGCCTTAGCGAAAAAGGCGCGTGATAATCAATTAACTTCTGATGAAACCAAAGGGAGTAGCTTTACTATTTCTAACGTGGGTACCTTTGGAAGTTTAATGGGCACACCAATTATCAATCAGCCAGAAGCGGCTATTTTGGCTACCGGAATTATTAAAAAACGGGCCGAAGTTATGGAGTATAAGGAGGGAGATAAAATTGAAATTCGTCAGATGATGTATCTTTCGCTTTCTTTTGACCATCGAATTGTAGATGGGTTTTTGGCAGGAAGCTTTTTAAGAAGAATTGCAGATTATTTGGAGGAGAAAAGGTGAAAATTGAGATAGATTTAGTTTTGTTTCACGCAGAGAACACAAAGTTTTTCGCAAAGAACACAAAGTATAGGAAATGAATTTAAACGAACTGTCATACCAAATAATTGGGACAGCTATAGATATTCATAAATCTGTAGGCCCTGGGTTGTTGGAGTCAACTTATGAAAATGCCTTAGCTTATGATTTAAGGGAAAAAGGTTTCAAAGTTTTACAACAATTACCAATGCCATTTGTTTATAAAGAAGTTAAAATGGACGTTGGTTATAGAATAGATTTACTTGTAGAAGATACTATTATCATTGAAATTAAATCAGTTGAGAATTTAGCACCAGTTCATTACTCACAACTTTTAACTTACCTTAAATTGTCTGATAAAAAGTTAGGGCTTTTAATGAATTTCAATACAAAAGTTTTAAAATCAGGCATTCATAGAATTGCTAATGGAATAGAAAATTAAAAAGTATGTAGTCAAATGTTTCATGCAAAGAAAACAATGTTTAAATTATGGAATGAGAAGTTAATTTTTTGAGTATTTACAGGATTTGGAGCTAAAAACTCTCTGCGAAACTTTGCGAATTTCTCTGTGCGCTCTGTGTGAAATAGTAATATACTGATTTTGTGAATAAAATCGCCCCTAAATTACGAGATAAAATTGTAAAAAGTATTTAATCAAATACAAATGGACAAAGAAATATATAAAAAAGCATTCAACAACGTGGCCACAGCAAAAGCCATGGCTGAGCTTTACGAACAAAATTTTAAAGTAGTTTCTAAATACGTACACGCCACTTCCAGAGGGCATGAGGTAATTCAAACCGCTGTTGGAATGCAGTTGCTTCCTCAAGATTATGTCTATCCGTATTACAGAGACGATTCAATCTTACTTGCCCTAGGCATGCAACCGAAAGACTTGATGCTTCAGCTATTAGCCAAAAAAGATGATCCTTTTTCTGGCGGAAGAACGTATTATTCGCATCCTAGTTTACGAGATGACGACAAACCGAAAATTCCACATCAAAGTTCAGCCACGGGAATGCAAGCCATTCCAGCTACGGGTGCCGCGATGGGGTTTTGGTACAAAGAAAATAAAGCCACGCCATTCACTTATAATCAAAAGGAGAAACCTGTGGTGGTCTGTTCCTTAGGCGATGCTTCAGTAACCGAAGGAGAAATTGCAGAAGCCCTTCAAATGGCGGCTTTAAAGCAATTGCCTATTATTTATTTAGTACAAGACAATGGTTGGGATATTTCGGCAAACGCCGAAGAAACACGCGCGC
Source organism: Psychroflexus maritimus (assembly GCF_011089875.1). Lineage (GTDB taxonomy): Bacteria > Bacteroidota > Bacteroidia > Flavobacteriales > Flavobacteriaceae > Psychroflexus > Psychroflexus maritimus. Next base: position 9,078 of record NZ_JAANAS010000051.1, read on the forward strand.
AAAACGCTTTTGAATATGCCAAAGGATTTCACGGTTTAGAAGCTATTAGCATTGATGGAACAGACTTCGAAACTTCGTATAAAGCCTTTCAGCAAGTATTGAAAACCGTTCGAGAAGAGCGCAGACCCTTCTTGGTGCATGCTACTTGTCCTTTATTAAATCACCATACTTCGGGAGTTCGAATGGAGTTTTATAGAGACGACTTGGAAGACTCTAAAACAAGAGACCCTTATCCTGTTTTAATTAGGCAGATGTTGAAAAATGGATTTACAAATGATGAAATACAGGCTATGGAAGCGGCGGTAAAAGCCAATGTTGAAAAAGACTATCAGTTAGCTTTACAAGCAGAAGATCCCGCTCCAGAAGATTTGTTTACCCATGATTTTGCACCTACTTCAATTACTGAAGAAAGCGGAACTCGTTCTCCAAAAGGTGCGGAAAAAGTGGTGATGGTAGATTGCGCACTTTTTGCTATTGAAGAATTAATGAAATCTGAACCAGAATGTTTACTTTATGGTCAAGATGTGGGTGGAAGATTAGGCGGAGTTTTTAGGGAAGCTGCTACTTTAGCTCAAAAATTTGGTGATCACCGGGTGTTTAATACACCTATACAAGAAGCTTTTATTGTTGGATCTACCGTTGGTATGTCGGCGGTTGGTTTAAAACCCATTGTTGAAGTTCAGTTTGCTGATTATATCTGGCCAGGACTTAATCAATTGTTTACAGAAGTAAGTAGAAGCTGTTATTTGTCGAATGGAAAATGGCCAGTTTCAATGATTTTAAGAGTACCGATTGGAGCTTATGGAAGCGGTGGGCCTTACCATTCTTCTTCGGTAGAAAGTGTAGTGACTAATATTCGAGGACTAAAAATTGCTTATCCAAGTAATGGAGCCGATTTAAAAGGCTTGATGAAAGCAGCTTATCACGATCCAAATCCGGTAGTGATTTTTGAGCACAAAGGTTTGTATTGGAGTAAAGTTCCTGGAACAAAAGGAGCTACCTCGGTTGAACCTGCCGAAGATTATGTGCTTCCCTTTGGAAAAGCTTGGATATTGAATGAAATATGGCCACAAGAAAATCAAGATACCATGAGCATTATTACTTATGGAATGGGAGTTCATTGGGCAATGAATGCAGCTGAAGAATTAGGTCTAAAAAACCAACTAGAAATTGTAGATTTACGAACTTTACATCCACTTGATGAAGCAACCATAATAGAATCAGTGAAAAAAACAGGAAAGTGTTTGGTGGTGACTGAAGAACCTTCAGACAATTCGTTTGCTAGAGCGCTTTCAGGAAAAATTCAAGAGGAATGTTTCAAGTATTTAGATGGTCCTGTAATGACGATTGGTTCAGAAAATATGCCTGCAATACCACTAAATTCAACATTGGAAGAAACAATGATTCCTTCAACAGCTAAAGTGAAAGAAAAAATACAACAACTTATAAATTGGTAAACAAATGAATGAACAGGCTAATAATTATTCAGAAACTCAGTATAACTACACTTTTGTGTTTTTGTATGTTATTTTTATTGCCTTGACAGGGATGGCTATTTTTGTAGCTATGCTTAATAGAGAAAACTCTGGTTTGGCTATTATGCTTTTAGCTACGCTGCTTTTACTTAGTTTTTTTATGTATATGGTGGGTAAAATGAAAGTTGAAGTAACAGAAAAGGAACTTTTAATAAGTATGGGTTTTAATTTCAATACCAACGAATTTCTTTTACATCAAATTGATGCAAAAAGCCTTCAAATTGAAAAGTTACCTTGGTGGTTTGGGTTTGGAAATAAGCAAGGAAGCGGCAATCGAACTTTATTTAGAATTGGTTTTAGGCCTTGTATTTCGTTTCAACTAAAGCATAACAATGAGCGATACTATGTTTCTTCCTCAAAAACTGAAGCTTTGCTTTCTTCGCTTCAAAAAAAGTTGAATTAAGCAACGACCAATTTAATAATCAAATTGGTAAAATAGGTGAATAGCTGTTTAACTAAAACTTTCTTTTTAGTTTGGTTTTTCAATTTTGGCTTCACTCATTAAAATAGGAAATTTTTTAGTTTTAATCTTAAAATCAACTTTATTGTAGTGTTTAGTTAGATTAACTTTTAGGGTGCCTTGATTGATTTTTTCGTAACCAGTTTGCCCTCTGCAGGCGCAAATCCTTCCGTATATTAAACTTGCCTTTTCAAGATTTTCATTGGTAAGCCTCATTTGGCTTTCTTCTTGACCGATAGAAAAATAAAAGACCTCTCTGTACTCATCATCCATAATTCCTTCCTCCGTCTCTTTTATGTAGGAGATTTTAACGGTATGTGTACTTTCGCTGTTTTCAAGTTTCGGGAAATACCCCATTTGCTCGTCACCAGCCATAAAAACACGTGTATTTTCAATCATTTCGAATGTACATTCACCTCCTTCTGGACAGCCTTCAAAAAGCATCTTGTTTTTATTGATTTCTTTACTTGATTTACAAGCAATAAAAGTTACAATTAGACTTACGCAAATTAGAATTCTTTTCATAGTTTTTTTATTAAATAATTTAAATTGTAAAAGCATTATTGAATTTTTAGATGTTTTTAAAAGCTTGTAAATAAGCGCTTATTCAATAAGGCTTTCTACGGCTAGCTCGTAACTTTTTAAACCAAAACCGGCAATTACTCCTATTGCACTTCGGCTAATATAAGATTTTTTTCTGAAGTCTTCACGCGCATAAATATTTGAAATATGAACTTCAATAACCGGAGTTTCAATGGCTTTTACAGCATCAGCAATAGCAATTGATGTATGCGTGTAAGCAGCAGCATTGAGAATAATTCCATCTACATTGTGGTCTGCTTCTTGAATTTCAGAAATTAATTCTCCTTCTATGTTTGATTGAAAATAAGAAATTTCTACCGACTTATACTTGAACTGAAGCTCTGTAAAATAATCGTTAAAGCTCATCTTTCCATAAATTTCAGGCTCTCTTTTTCCTAAGAGATTTAGGTTTGGGCCATTTATAATGTGAATTTTCATTTATTTAGGTTTTAGGGTATTTCTCGTTTAGTATTCTTGGTATAAAATAGCCTTTTATACAGTTTGGATTTCTAATGGCTATTTGAATATGGTTTTTTTCTTTAAAACCTGCATTCTTATATAATTCATTTCCTTCAAAGAAAACTCCACGTACAGAATCAAATTCGTTTGATTCCTTGTTTTCCTTAATAAATTGATGTACAGTTTCTATAACAGCACAGTCAAGGTGTCTTAATAATAAGTCACCATTTTTTTCAATTGGTTTGTTTTTTGGAATTTCTAAGCCGTGTTTTTTATTAGTTTCTGTTAGAAGTTTATATCCAATTTTTAAAAGTTCTAAATAATTAGAATCTAATAAATCCATACAATAACCCAAATCAATCACCGCGCCAAGTACTGATGGGGTTTCTATTCTTGAAGTGCTTTTTTGTGGATTCTTTTTTATTTCTTTAGCATATTGAAGAGCTCTATCGTAATTGTTTTTCCAAAAATATATTCCATTACCTAACCAATCATAGAGATTTTCGCTAGGTTTTAAATTCTTTAATTTTTGAGAAACTATCTCATCCCTGACTTCTTGGTCACATCCGTGAAAGCCAATAACTAAACCTCTTTTTCTAGAATACATAAGTTTAGCTTGCGTATTGCTTGGTTAACTTACCTTCTTTAGTGTGTATTCCAGTTTTTACTAAAAACTTTTTAGACTCTTTTTTAGAAGCTATAACCTTTTCAGAATATTCCTTGAATGATTTTAATAATTCTTTTTTTTCCTTTTTATTCATAATTCAAGTTTAATATACAAAGATAATTAATTTTTTAAGTATCTAATTTTTATTCATATAGAAGTCGATTTTTGTTTAAGATTTATGCTTTTTTAATAAAGCTTGTTTCATTTTTTTTGAATTATATTTGTTTTTTTAATTCAATTTGATGACTTGGGGGCAGGCTTTAAAGGAATACAGAAATTACTTACAACTTGAAAGAGGCTTAAGTCCTAATTCTATTCAAAATTATTTGTTTGACGTCAAAAAACTTATTGCTTATTTAGAAGAGTTTAATTTAGAAGAATCTCCTCTAAGCATTGATCATAAAACGTTAGAAAGTTTCATCTATTATGTTGCAAAACAAGTAAATAAGCGTTCTCAAGCTCGAATTATTTCAGGATTAAAAAGCTTTTTTTCTTATTTGGTTTTTGAAGATTTGCGTCAAAACCATCCGCTTAGCTTAATTGAAAGTCCTAAGTTAGACAAGAAACTTCCCGATACTTTAAGCACTACAGAAATAGATTTACTTATTGCGGCTATTGATTTATCTCACCCACAAGGCCACAGAAATAAAGCTATTATTGAATTGCTTTACGGTTGTGGTTTGCGCGTAAGTGAACTTATTGAATTGCGTATTTCTGATTTATTCTTTAAAGAGTCTTTTATCCGCGTGGAAGGAAAAGGGCAAAAACAACGCTTAATTCCTATTGGCAATTACACTATCAAACAGGTCAATATCTATAAAAATGAAGTTAGACCGCATCAACCTATTAATGAACAATTTTCTGATATACTATTTTTAAATCGAAGAGGAAAACAGCTTACAAGAGCCATGATTTTCACCATAGTTAAATCGCTTGTCAAGGAAGCTAACTTAAACAAAAAAATTAGTCCGCATAGTTTTAGGCATTCTTTTGCTACTCATTTACTAGAAAATGGAGCCGACTTGCGTGCTATTCAACAAATGTTAGGACACGAAAGTATAACCACCACAGAAATTTATATGCATTTAGATAGAAGTCACTTAAAAGAAGCTGTTCTTAAATATCACCCTAGAAAAGACGCCTAACGCTTAGAAATTTTATTTCCTGAAATATGTCTTTGGCGGCTACTTCTAAAGTTTTTTACTTCTTCGCCTCTCAATTTACGGTGTTTGGTTTTTCTGCCTTGTACACGTTTACGCCACATTCTAAAACTTGAGCGTTTCATTTCATGTTCCATTATTTTGATTACTTCGGTTTCGGTAACCCCAAACTGAAATTCAATAGCTTCAAACGGAGTGCGATCTTCCCAAGCCATTTCAATAATTCTGTCTAATTCTCTTTCGGTAAATTTCTCTTTATAATTCATTGTATGTTTCTAAAAGTTAAATTAATTCTAGGCGTTATTTTCTTTGCTGTTTTTGGAATTTGATGATGCCAATAATGTTGCGTTTCGCCTTTCATCAAGAGCAAACTTCCATCGGTTAACTCAAGCTCAAATTTTTCTTTTGTGTTGTCTTTTCTTCGCATTTTAAATTTTCGCTTTGTGCCAAAACTAAGCGAAGCAATAACAGGATTTTTACCTAATTCTTTTTCATCATCAGCATGCCAACCATTAGAATCTTGACCAGTTCGGTACAAATTCAATAAACAAGTCGTAAACTTTTCCTTCGAAAACGCCTCAATTTTCTGCTTCATTTCAAGTAATTCATCCGTAAATTGATGAGGATGCATCACGATATTGGAGTAGGAATAAGGCTTGTTGTTTTCAGCATAAAGTGCCGTAAGTCTTGGTTGGTCATAAACCTTTCCAAAAACTTTTATTTGGTCATGTTGCCATTTTATGCTTGAATATAAATAGTCATACAGTTTTTGACTTACGGAAGGAGAATAAAAATCGGGCACAAAAATCAATTCAGCCTTGGGTAAGTTAAAATGTTTTATTTCTAAACTCATATCCAATATACTACTGCCCACCAAATTAACAGAAATTGAAGAGGTATTCTTAAAATTAAAATCCATAAAGGTACGCCTGCCGCATGTTTGCCGCCACGAAGCATGTTGAAGTGAACTAAAAAGAAGACGACCAGCATTGCAACAATTCCAACAATACTAAGATTTCTTGTTTCGGCAAATAGGATACCTACGCCCAAAATAACTTCGGCAATTCCGCTTAAAAGAACCAATGTTTTGTGAGCTGGCAAAAATTGAGGCATGACCTTCAAATAAGGTTTTGGTTTAATAAAATGCATTAGGCCAGCAAACATATACATTACTGCCATCACGTATAAATCCCAGGTTGCTTGCATGTTAATTTTTTAAAATTTCGGGAATGTCACAGACTGGTATAGCTTGCATTTTATGCTGATTAGTAGCATTTAGCTTCTTGTAAATATGCAGGACTTCTTCTTCTCTGTTATTCAATTCATGATTTTGTTTTTGATTAACATAATTCATGGCCCATTCCAATTCATCATACGAAGCGCCAATTTGGTCTTCATCTGTTCTGCTATCGCCAAAAAGCCCGTCGGTAGGAGCGGCATTTAAAATTTCAGGAATAACTTCTAAGTAGGCAGCTAATTCAAAAACTTCAGATTTCATCAAATCGGCAATGGGGCTTAAATCAACTCCGCCATCGCCATATTTAGTGTAAAAACCAACCCCAAAATCTTCTACTTTGTTCCCTGTTCCAGCTACTAAATACCGATGCAAACCAGCAAAATAGTAGAGCGTTGACATTCTTAAGCGCGCCCGTGTATTAGCCAAACTTAAATCAAGATTTTCATGATTATTAGCCGAGGGAAGTGCATTTTTCAATGCTTCAAAAGTTTGAGTTAAATCTACCTTAACATGAGTTACATTGGTAAATTTCTTTTTCAATTCAGCAATGTGTTTTTGAGCCCTGCTTACTTGATCAGGGTGTTGATGTATAGGTATTTCTACACACAAGGTGCGTAAACCTGTTTTTGCGCAAAGTGAAGAGGTTAATGCAGAATCCACACCTCCAGAAACCCCAATCACAAAACCTTCAGTACCACTTGTTGATTGATAGTTTTTTAGCCAATCTACAATATGTTGAATTACTAAATCTGATTTCATAAATGCATATTTGTAACAAAAATAGGAAAGTGATTGAAGTTGTTGAGTTAATTTGCTTAATCTTAGCTTATTTTTTTGCTTTGTCATTGAAATTAAGGAATTTTAAACGCATTGCCCTATTCATTTTTCTACTTTTGCAAAAAAAATAAATTATGCAAAATCCATTGTTAAGTCAGTTCGATTTAGCTCCTTTTTCAAAAATTAAGTCGGAGCATTTTGAACCTGCATTCAGAGAAGCCTTAAGGCAAGCGAAGGAGGAAATTAACAAGATTACTGAAAATACAGCTACACCAAGCTTTGAAAATACCATTGAAGCACTTGAAGCTAGTGGCGAACAATTAAACCGCGTAGCTAGTATTCTTTTTAATTTGAATTCGGCTGAAACTAGCACTGAAATTCAGCAGATTGCTCAACAAGTTTCTCCTTGGTTAAGTGAATTTAGTAACGATTTGATACTAAATGAAACTTTATTTGCACGCGTAAAATCGGTTTACGAAACTAAAGATTCCTTAGCCTTAAGCACTGAACAAGCGAAGTTGTTGGAAGAATCTTACGCCAATTTTTCGCGAAATGGAGCTAATTTACCCAAAGATAAACAAGAGCAACTTAGAGCAATTGACCAAGAATTAGCCAAACTATCTTTACAGTTTGGTGAGCATGTGTTGGCAGAAACAAACAACTTTCAATTAACTGTTTTGGAAGAAAGTAAGTTAGAGGGTCTTCCTGACGACGCAAAAGAAACAGCGGCACAACTTGCAAAAGAAAAAGGGCTAGAAGGCTTTTTGTTTACATTACATTACCCTAGTTATTTGCCTTTTATGAAATACGTGAAAGACCGTGATTTGAGAAAGGAAATGGCACTTGCTTTTGGAAGAAAAGGCTTTCAAGATAATGCAAACAACAATGAAGCAATTGTACTTGAAGTAGCTAATTTAAGATTTAAAAGAGCTCAACTTTTAGGGTACGAAACCCACGCTCATTTCGTTTTAGAACAACGCATGGCTAAAACACCAACCCAGGTTAACAACTTTCTGGAAGACCTGTTGAATAAGGCAAAACCAGCGGCCACTAAAGAATTTGAAGAATTGAGTAATTTTGCCAAAGAGCAAGACCAAATAGACCAACTTCAAAAATGGGATGCCGCTTATTATGCTGAAAAATTAAAGCAAAAAAAGTTTGATTTAAACGAAGAAGAATTAAAACCTTACTTTGAATTATCAAATGTGATTAAAGGTATGTTTACCATTGCCGGTAAGCTTTTTGATTTAAAATTTGAAGAAGTTGATGACATTGACGTGTATCACGAAGAAGTAAAAACCTATCGTGTCACCAATACTGAAGGCAATTTTATTGCTGTTTTTTACGCTGACTTTCATCCTAGACCCGGAAAACGAGATGGGGCTTGGATGACGGTGTATAAAAATCAACAAATAACAGCTGGAGAAAATTCAAGACCACATATTTCAATTGTGTGTAATTTTACTCGACCAACAGCCACCAAGCCTTCATTGCTAACTTTTAATGAAGTAACTACGTTATTTCACGAGTTTGGTCATGCTTTACATGGAATGCTAGCCAATACAACTTATGCTAGCTTATCTGGTACTAGCGTGTATTGGGATTTTGTAGAGTTACCAAGTCAGTTATTAGAAAATTGGTGTTATGAAGAAGAAGCCTTAGCACTTTTTGCTAAGCATTACCAAACCGGTGAAGTAATTCCGATGCATTTAGTAGAAAAAATTAAAGCCTCTTCCAATTTTCAAGAAGGCATGCAAACCTTACGTCAGTTAAGTTTCGGTCGGTTAGATATGACGTGGCATGGCATAGACCCTACTTCAATTACCGATGTAAAAAGTCATGAAATTAACGCATTTAAAGGCACCAAATTTTACCCCGATGTAAGTGAAAATTGCATGAGTACTGCCTTTAGTCATATTTTTCAGGGAGGTTATTCTTCAGGTTATTATTCCTACAAATGGGCTGAAGTTTTAGACGCTGATGCTTTTGCTTACTTTAAGGAAAAAGGAATTTTTAATAAGGAGGTGGCGGCCTCTTTTAAAGCTACGGTTTTAAGTCAAGGAGGTACCATTGCCCCAATGGAATTGTACAAAAAATTTAGAGGACAAGAACCAAAGCCAGAAGCCTTATTGAAACGTGCAGGATTACTACTGGTAGAAGAATAGTAGCAAGTAATACCAGTTATTATTTGGAATTATTGTAAATGAAAAATGGGCGTTTTATTGCGGTAATTTCAATTGATAAAAGTTATTGGGCGTATTACGGGCTCATATCTTTGTATTTTTAAACAGTTAAATCATTAAAGCTAGGGTAGCAAATTGTTTGCGGGCTAGTTACAATCATTGATTGATAATGCTGATAAAGGCAAATCTATCCTAGTCTTTTTCTTAAAGATTCAATAGTACCTAAATACTATAATTTAGTTATAGATATTGTATTACATGAGCAAAGTCTTAGAGAAAAATTTTAATGATTATTACGCAAAAAATACTTTTATTATGAATTTAAAATTTTCAGTAGGTCTTGATGTGTCAAGTAAAAAAGTAGATGCTTGTATAAGCACGATAGACTGTAATCAAAGCGTGAAGGTTAAGTCTTCTTGTAGTGTTTCTAATTCAAAAGCAGGCTTTTTAAAGCTAGTAAAATGGATTGATAAATGGACAAAAAAAGAGTCTATTCCAATAGTTGTTAGCTTAGAAGCTACTGGTGTTTATCACGAAGAACTTGCTTATTATCTAGATGATGCAGGGTATAGAGTTTCTATTATTTTACCAAACAAAGCAAAAAAGTATTTACAATCTATTGGCTTAAAAAGTAAGAATGATAAAATAGACGCTAAAGGTTTGGCACAAATGGGGGCAGAACAAAATTTATCTCAATGGATTAGACCTAAAGATGTTTTTGTAAGCCTAAGGTCTTTAACACGACAGTATCAATCCATTCAGGAATCGATTACGGTAGAAAAGAATAAGCTACATGCAGAAGAACAATCAGCTTTATCAAACAAGCATGTGATTAAGCAAATGAAAAGCCATATACGTTTCTTAGAAAAGCAAAAAACAAAGACAGAAATTGCTATCGAAGAAGTCATAAAAAGTGATGAGGAGCTAAAATTAAAAGTAGAGAATATTTGCACAGTTAGAGGATTATCAATACTTTCTGTAGCTACTGTTATAGCAGAAACAAATGGATTTAATCTGTTTAAAAATTACAAGCAACTAGTGAGTTATTCTGGGTATGATGTTGTAGAAAATCAATCAGGTTCTCATAAAGGCAAGACAAAAATATCGAAAAAGGGAAACTCAAGGATTAGACGAATTTTACACATGCCATCGTTAATAGCAATAGGTTCAGAAGGGACAGTTTTTAAGAACCTTTACCTTAGAGTTTATGAAAGAACAGGCATCAAAATGAAAGGTATTGTCGCTGTTCAAAAAAAATTATTGTTAACAATTTATTACTTGTGGAAAAAAAACGAACCCTTTGATATTAATTATCAAAATAAAGGAAATAAAAATATCCAAGAGGAGGAGAAGGAGCTTTCCTCTCGGTACGCCTCTGAAAGAGGCGAAAAAAATAGCCAAACAAAAAGTTTGGCTATACAAGGTAAACATCCAGTGAGTGATCAAAGTATGCTTCCTCTCGGTAAAATCAAAGATAAAAAAATTATGGTTGAAAATTAAAAAAATGTTTGGATTTAAAGATAGTACCT
>NZ_JAANAS010000052.1 GCF_011089875.1 Psychroflexus maritimus
CGGGCTCATATCTTTGTATTTTTAAACAGTTAAATCATTAAAGCTAGGGTAGCAAATTGTTTGCGGGCTAGTTACAATCATTGATTGATAATGCTGATAAAGGCAAATCTATCCTAGTCTTTTTCTTAAAGATTCAATAGTACCTAAATACTATAATTTAGTTATAGATATTGTATTACATGAGCAAAGTCTTAGAGAAAAATTTTAATGATTATTACGCAAAAAATACTTTTATTATGAATTTAAAATTTTCAGTAGGTCTTGATGTGTCAAGTAAAAAAGTAGATGCTTGTATAAGCACGATAGACTGTAATCAAAGCGTGAAGGTTAAGTCTTCTTGTAGTGTTTCTAATTCAAAAGCAGGCTTTTTAAAGCTAGTAAAATGGATTGATAAATGGACAAAAAAAGAGTCTATTCCAATAGTTGTTAGCTTAGAAGCTACTGGTGTTTATCACGAAGAACTTGCTTATTATCTAGATGATGCAGGGTATAGAGTTTCTATTATTTTACCAAACAAAGCAAAAAAGTATTTACAATCTATTGGCTTAAAAAGTAAGAATGATAAAATAGACGCTAAAGGTTTGGCACAAATGGGGGCAGAACAAAATTTATCTCAATGGATTAGACCTAAAGATGTTTTTGTAAGCCTAAGGTCTTTAACACGACAGTATCAATCCATTCAGGAATCGATTACGGTAGAAAAGAATAAGCTACATGCAGAAGAACAATCAGCTTTATCAAACAAGCATGTGATTAAGCAAATGAAAAGCCATATACGTTTCTTAGAAAAGCAAAAAACAAAGACAGAAATTGCTATCGAAGAAGTCATAAAAAGTGATGAGGAGCTAAAATTAAAAGTAGAGAATATTTGCACAGTTAGAGGATTATCAATACTTTCTGTAGCTACTGTTATAGCAGAAACAAATGGATTTAATCTGTTTAAAAATTACAAGCAACTAGTGAGTTATTCTGGGTATGATGTTGTAGAAAATCAATCAGGTTCTCATAAAGGCAAGACAAAAATATCGAAAAAGGGAAACTCAAGGATTAGACGAATTTTACACATGCCATCGTTAATAGCAATAGGTTCAGAAGGGACAGTTTTTAAGAACCTTTACCTTAGAGTTTATGAAAGAACAGGCATCAAAATGAAAGGTATTGTCGCTGTTCAAAAAAAATTATTGTTAACAATTTATTACTTGTGGAAAAAAAACGAACCCTTTGATATTAATTATCAAAATAAAGGAAATAAAAATATCCAAGAGGAGGAGAAGGAGCTTTCCTCTCGGTACGCCTCTGAAAGAGGCGAAAAAAATAGCCAAACAAAAAGTTTGGCTATACAAGGTAAACATCCAGTGAGTGATCAAAGTATGCTTCCTCTCGGTAAAATCAAAGATAAAAAAATTATGGTTGAAAATTAAAAAAATGTTTGGATTTAAAGATAGTACCTTTTCACTACAATCAGGGCTAAAAACCCCTCCCTAACCCTCCCCCATTGGGGAGGAAACTTAAAAACAGGACGTGATTAGCAAGATGGAGACACTTCATTCCTCGGTGTGACAATACCCTCATTAACCTGTCATTCCGGAAAATTTCCTGAGAAATTTATCCGCAATCTCCCCGTTATGAAAACACAAACAAACTGCCTAACAAAAAACACATTCAGAATTCCAAATCATAAGATTCCGCATCTCGTTATCGCTCGTGCGGAATGACAAAAAGTAAAGGGGGGATGCGGAAAGACAAAAAGGAAGGGAAGCGTGCGGAATGACTGTAAATATAAGGGCTGTGAAAAATAAGACTTCAACAAAGCAAATCTTACAGACTAATCTTTACATAAAAACCTTCAGAATTTCTAACATTGAAAACTACATCATTTTCAAAGATTAAATATTGACCTTTTATTCCTGCGAGTCGATCCTCAAAAACAGGATTTTTTGATAAGTTCAAACTTTTGAGTTTAATAGGATACCTTTCAACAGGAAAATCAATCAAAAACTCTTTTTCATCTTTCAGCAAATAAGCCTTGACTTCATCAGGTAAATAAGGTTTCAATTCGTTAACCTTAGCCATTAAATCTTCATCTTTATTATCGTTTTTAAGCATAGTACGCCAATTGGTTTTATCGGCTACGTATTTTTTTAAAGCTACTTCAGCAATACCAGCTAAATAACGATTTGGAGTTTCTATAAATTGAATAGCTGCATGAGCACCTTGATCAATCCAGCGTGTAGGAATTTGAGATTTTCTAGTTACACCAACTTTTACCGAACTAGAATTAGCTAAATAAACAACATGCGGTTGTAATTGTACTTTTTTCTCATAGGCTAAATCGCGGTCCTCCTGGCCTAAATGCGCCTTACTCAATTCAGGTTTCATAATCCACTCGCCTGCCCTTGGGGTTTCAACAAAACAATCATAACAAAATCCTTGTCTAAAAATCTTTTTATTTGAGCCACAATTTAAGCATTGATATTTTTGAAATTCAATCTTTATTTTTTTGCCAAGTAATTGATTTACATGCAAAAAGTGCTTATCTAAACTTAGGTAGTATTGAATGGGTTTTTGATATGCGGTGATCATTTTTTGCAAAACTCCCTCAAATTGCGACATATTACTTTGTTTTTTTAATTTATTGTTGTTTTTTTACATTTACAAATTTCGTATTAATAATTTAATTTATGCCTATTCCTATTGTAAATTCTATTGCTTCTTGGTTCTTGAAAAAAAGAATTCATCAGATGGAGCTTTTTATGAAATATCCTAATGAAGTGCAACATGAATTATTAATGCGACTTGTAAAAAAAGCGAGAAAAACAGAATACGGAATGTTATTTGACTTTTCTAATATCAAATCCTATTCAGATTTTTCTAAAAAAGTGCCTCTGCAAACCTACGAAAGTTTGCAACCTACTATTGAGCGTTGCAGAAATGGAGAACCTAATTTAATTTGGCCTTCACCTATTAAACTTTTTGCTAAATCAAGCGGTACTACAAGTGCAAAAAGTAAGTTTATTCCCGTAAGTCAAGAATCTTTAGAAGATTGTCATTTTGCTGCTGGAAAGGATATGCTGTGTATGTATTTAAATAACAATCCTGAGGCGTCCTTATTTACAGGTAAAAGTCTTAGATTAGGTGGAAGTAAGGAAATTTACAGGAACGGAGGAACTTCTTTTGGCGATTTATCGGCCTTAATTATTGCGAATATGCCTTTTTGGGCAGACTTCAGCAGTACGCCTAGTGCAGAAGTTTCATTAATGAGCAATTGGGAAACTAAACTTGATGCCATAGCCCATGAAACTATACAAGAAAATGTAACTAGTTTAGCAGGAGTACCTTCTTGGATGATGGTACTATTGCAACGGGTACTTGAAATAACAGGAAAAAAAGATTTAAAAGAAGTTTGGCCCTCTTTAGAAGTCTATTTTCATGGGGGTGTTAGCTTTGAACCTTACAAACACCAATACACTAATATTATTGGTGATCAATCCTTTAATTATTACCAAATTTACAATGCCTCTGAAGGCTTTTTTGCCGCGCAAGACAGAAACGCTAGTGATGATATGCTTTTGCTTTTAGACTACGGAATTTTTTATGAGTTTATTCCTATGGATACCTATGAAACATCAGCGCAAAAAATCATCCCGTTAAGCGAAGTTGAAGTCGGTAAAAACTACGCTTTAGTCATTACCACAAACGGTGGCTTATGGCGATATAAAATTGGTGATACCCTAAAATTTACATCAATTTCCCCTTATCGCGTTCGCGTTTCTGGAAGAACCAAACATCACATCAATGCCTTTGGCGAAGAGTTGATTATTGAAAATGCTGAACAGGCTTTAAAGTTAGCCTGCCAAGCTGAAGGTCTAGAAATATTAGATTATACCGCTGCCCCTATTTTTATGGAAGGAAAGAAAAAAGGAGCACATGAGTGGATTATTGAGTTCAAAGAAAACCCTAAAAACCCTGATTATTTTGCAAAAGTCTTAGACCAAAAGCTTCAGCAAATAAACAGTGACTATGAGGCTAAACGACGCAATAACATGACGTTAAACGAATTGAAGCTTAATGTAGCCAAAAAAGATTTATTTTATCAATGGCTAAAAATGAAAGATAAATTAGGCGGACAACATAAAATCCCTAGGCTCTCCAATTCCAGAAAATTGCTAGAAGAATTACTTCTAATAAATGGGAAATAGATAAAAACTCTTCTATAATATTATAAAATCATTTGATCTACTTTAAATTTTATTTTTGAATTTAAAAAAAGATAAATAAAAAGGGTTAACAATCTAATGATTCATAGCTAAACTGAAAAATCGGAGATGTTTTTCAATTCAAAAGCTTAAATTTGCAGGTTCAAAAAAAATAGATTGAAGTTTTTTATTCAACTTTCATACAAAGGCACTAATTATCATGGTTGGCAAATACAACCTGATCAAATAAGCGTGCAAGAAAAAATAGAATCGGCTTTGCAAATAGCTTTTCAAAAAAAAGTTGATTTAGTTGGTTGTGGACGAACAGATACGGGAGTTCACGCAAAAAATTACTGGGCTCATTTTGAGTTAGAACAATTTAATTACACAAAAGAAGAGTTTATTTTCAAGATTAATAATTTACTACCTAAAGATATTGTAGTACATCAAATTAAAAAAGTTAATCAAGAAGCGCATGCCAGATTTGACGCCACTTACAGAAAATACATTTATCAAATTAGATCAAAAAAAGACCCCTTTAACTTAGAGTTTTCGCATTATGTTATTCGAGATTTAGACCTTGATTTGATGAACGAAGCTTGTGAAATTTTGTTTCGTTATGAAAACTTTAAATCATTTTCCAAGGTAAAAACTCAAGTTTATACGTACGATTGTAAAATTATAGAAGCTAAATGGTATAAGCAAAACGAACTTATAATTTTTGAAATTAAAGCGAATCGTTTTTTGCGTAATATGGTTAGAGCTATTGTTGGTACTATGATTGAAATTGGTCTAGGTAAACTATCGCTTTCAGATTTTCAATCAATTATTGAAAGCGAAAACAGAAGTAATGCGGGAACTTCTGTACCAGCAAAAGCATTGTTTTTAATTGAAATAGGTTATCCCGATTACATAATCAAGAATTAATGGCTTCAAAAAAAGGAAATGCATTTGATTACGGCTTATTTAAACGGCTTTTAAATTTTACTAAGCCCTATAAAGCTACCTTTATTTTTGTGGCTTTTGCCGCTATTATGCTTGCTGTTGTTGGCGTTATTCGTCCGCAATTACTTCAATGGACAATAGATTTAGCAATTGTTCCAAAAGATAGCGAAGAACTTATCTTTTTCATTAGTTTAATGTTGGCCGCATTAATTGCTGAAGTTGTTTTTCAATTGAGTTTTATTTTTTTTGCCAATTGGCTAGGGCAAGAAGTAGTGCGAGATTTAAGAGTAAAGCTTTTTGAACATATGATGAATTTCAAAAAGCAATACTTTGACCAATCTGCGGTAGGAAGATTAGTGACAAGAGCAGTAAGTGATATTGAAACTATTGCTAGCATCTTTAGCCAAGGTTTGTTCATGATTGTAAGCGATTTATTAAAAATGACAGCAATTCTGATTTTTATGTTTTGGAAAAGCTGGGAACTTACCTTAATTGTTTTAATTGTATTTCCAATTATTATTTACGCTACTCGCCTCTTTCAACGAAAAATGAAAGCTACTTTTGAAGTTGTAAGAACCAAGGTAGCCGATTTAAATACCTTTGTTCAAGAGCGAATTACAGGAATGAAAATTGTACAAGTATTTAATAGAGAAAGTGTTGAACAAGAAACTTTTCATCAAATTAACGAAGAACATAAACAAGCTTGGATTAAAACAGTTTGGTACAATTCAATTTATTTTGCCTTTGTTGAAATGCTCACCTCAGTAACTATTGGCTTAATTATATGGTATGGTGGGTTACGCTTAATTTCTAATGAAGTACTTTCTCTAGGAATTATTATTATGTTTATAGAATTAGCGCAACAGCTTTTTAGGCCCTTGCGTCAAATTGCCGATAAATTCAATTCGCTTCAAATGGGAATGGTGGCAGCCAATCGAGTTTTTGAAATTTTAGATACAGATTCTAGCATTGAAGATAATGGAAAAATTGAAGCCAAAAATTTAAAAGGAAACATCCATTTTTCTAAAGTCAGATTTGGTTATAAAACAGATGAAGAAGTAATTAAAGGAATAGATTTAAAGATTAATGCCGGCGAAACCATTGCCATTGTAGGTGCTACAGGAGCTGGGAAAAGCACTATAATCAATTTATTGGGTAGGTTCTACGAAATTAATGACGGGAATATATTTGTAGATAATGTGGATTTGAAAAAATACGATTTAAATTCGTTGAGAAACTCAATTGCTGTCGTTCTTCAAGATGTATTTTTGTTTGCCGATACCATCATGAACAATATTACCCTTAACAAAGAAGGAATTTCTGAAGAAGAAGTAATGAATGCCGCTAAAGAAATAGGCGTGCATCAATTTATTGCTAGTTTACCCAATGGCTATCACTACAATGTAAAAGAAAGAGGAGCCATGTTGTCTTCTGGTCAGCGCCAACTCATTTCATTTTTAAGAGCTTATGTTAGTCAACCAAGTATTTTAGTTTTAGATGAAGCTACTTCATCAATCGACACCTACAGCGAGCAACTAATCCAAAAAGCTACCGAGAAAATTACAGCCGGTAGAACTTCTATCATAATTGCACACCGCCTAGCAACCATTAAAAATGCAGATAAAATTGTAGTGATGGAAGATGGAAGAATTGTTGAAACAGGTCAACATCATGAGCTGATTAAGAAAACTACGGGCAGTTATAAAAAACTTTATGAAGCTCAGTTTAAAAAAGAAAGCCTAGCTGAAAATCACTAAAAAAAACAACTTGATTAGCAAGTTGCTTTTTTAAAAGTTATTTTAAAGTGTTAAGACTAAAACATCTCTCTTCCTGCAAAATGGAATGCACCTTCAATTTTTGCATTATCATCACTATCACTTCCATGTACAGCATTTTCTCCAATTGAAGCTGCATACTTTTTACGGATAGTGCCCTCAGCTGCATCAGCTGGATTAGTTGCACCAATTAAAGTTCTAAAATCTTCAACTGCATTTTCTTTCTCTAAAACAGCGGCAACAATTGGTCCTCTCGTCATATACTCTACTAATTCTCCAAAAAACGGCCGCTCTTTATGGATAGCGTAAAATTCTTTAGCATCAGCTTCAGTCATTTGTGTAAGCTTCATAGCAACAATTCTAAAGCCTGATTCAGTAATTTGATTTAAAATAGCACCAATGTGTCCTTTTTCAACAGCGTCTGGCTTCAGCATGGTAAATGTTTTATTTCCTGACATTCTAGTTTCGTTTTTAAAATTGGCGCAAAATTACTAAAAGATGCCAAATCAAAAAGTATTTAGCTAAAAAGTTTTAGGTTCAATTCAACTTTTAAAGCTTTGCATTTAAAGTCTTATTAATAAGTGAAGCAAATAAAATAAAACCTCAAATAAATTTGTAGTTTTGTTGAGATGAAAAAAGAGGTTTTAAAAATAGAAGGTTTAGTGAATCGTGCAAAACAAATTTGCATAACTTCCCACAGAAATCCTGATGGAGATGCCGTAGGTTCAAGTTTGGGGCTTTACCTGTTTCTTAAAAAAATTCATCAAAATGTAAAAATTATTCTTCCTAACCCTTATCCTGATTTTTTAAAATGGATGCCTGAGCAGGAAAATATTTTATTTTATACATCAAACAATAAACAAGCTAAAAAACACATAAAACAAAGTGATTTAATTTTTAGCTTAGATTACAATGATTTGTCTAGAGTTGGTGATATGCAAAATGACTTAGAACAATCAAAGGCAGATTTTGTAATGATTGATCATCATCAACAACCAAGCAATTTTGCCAACGTGATTATAAGTCAATCGGAAATTGGATCTACTTGTGAACTTGTTTACGAATTGCTTGAAACCTGGAATAAAGATTTACTTGATCAGTACATTGGAACTGTAATTTACACTGGTATTATGACAGATACGGGGTCGTTTAGGTTTCCATCAACAAGTAGCAGAACACATCAAATTATTGCAAATTTAATTGATTTAGGTGTTAAACATGCAGAAATTCACCAACAAACTTTTGATGCTAATTCATACAGTAAGCTCCAATTACTTGGTCAAGCCCTTAGAAATTTAAAATTAGTTGAAAACTATCAAACAGCTTACCTTAGTTTAAGTCAAGATGAGTTAAACAATCACAACTTTCAGAAAGGAGACACAGAAGGTTTTGTGAACTACGGTTTATCCATAAAAAACATAAACTTTGCAGTAATTTTTATTGAAAACAAAGAAGAGGGAATTATCAAAATTTCATTTCGCTCTATTGGCAGCTTTGATGTTAATCAATTTGCTAGAAAATACTTCAACGGAGGCGGACATAAAAATGCTGCAGGTGGAAGAAGTAACTTAAGTTTAAATGAAACTATAAATCAATTTTTGGCAGTTCTACCAAACGAAAAATTTGAAAAATGAAAAAAAAATTAATCATAATTGCCCTTATTGGAGTTAATTTGATTTCTTGTCAAACACCAGAAGAACCAAGAAAACCAATAAGTCAGCAATCTGGATCTTACATGAAAGAATCTTCAGAAAGAAACAGAAAAATTGCTAAAAAAGAAAAAGAAGCCATTTTATCGCTAATTAAGAAAGATAGTTTATTAGAATACAATAAATCTGAAAATGGATTTTGGTATGCTTATTTAGAAAAAAATGAAAACGATACTATTACTCCAAAAAAAGGAGACCAAGTTATATTTACTTATAATATCTTGGATTTAAGCGGAAATGAAATTTACAGTAAAGAAGAATTAGGCGAAAAAGAATATTATATTGATGAAGAAGTAATTTTTTCTGGTTTAAGACTAGGATTGAAATTAATGAAAGAAAAAGAGAAAGCAAGTTTTATTTTTCAATCGTTTAAAGCTTTTGGAACTACAGGAGATCGAGAAAAAATCCCTCCCAACACCCCTATTCAAGTAAACTTAGAATTAATAGAAATAAACCCTAAATAATTTAATCAAAAACAAATAAAATGAAGAAAATTAAATTAATGCTGTTAGCCCTAGTAGCTATTTTTGTAACCTCATGCGATGAGTACCCTGAGTTAGAAGATGGTTTATATGCCAAACTAAACACTAACAAAGGAGAAATTATCATTGAACTTCACTATGACCAAACGCCTATGACAGTAGGTAATTTTGTTAGCCTTGCAGAAGGAAACAATCCTAAAGTTGATGAAAAATTTGAAGGTAAAAACTTTTATGATGGTATAATTTTTCATCGTGTAATCAAAGATTTTATGATTCAAACAGGAGACCCAAACGGCAACGGCCAAGGAGGACCAGGATACAAATTCCCAGATGAAATCAACGAAAATCTAACGCATAATTCTAAAGGTGTTTTATCTATGGCCAATGCAGGAAAAGACACCAACGGAAGTCAGTTTTTTATTACCTTAAAAGAAACCCCACATTTAGACGGACGCCATACTGTTTTTGGTAAAGTTGCTAAAGGACAAGAAGTAGTTGACCAAATTGGACAAGTTGAAACTGCCGCGATGGATAAACCTAAAGAAGAAGTAAAAATAGAACGCATTGAAATTATTAGAAAAGGACGAGAAGCCAAAAATTTTGACGCGTCGAACGCATTTACCAGTGGAATAGAAATAGTAGAAGAACAACGTAAAACCGAAGAAGAAGAAAAAGCGAAGTTATTTGATGAAATGTCTGAAGGTTTTGAAGAAACAGAAACTGGCTTAAGGTACAAGATTACCGCAGAAAATGAAAGCGGAAATAAACCTGTAAAAGGCCAAAAAGTAGCTGTACATTATACAGGAATGTTTTTAGATGGAAATAAATTTGATTCCTCTTTTGATCGTGACGAACCAATTGAATTTGAAGTTGGCAGAGGCTTTGTTATTCCAGGTTGGGATGAAGGTCTATTACTGCTTAACGAAGGAGAAAAAGCCGAATTATTAATTCCAGCTAACTTAGCTTATGGCAAAGCAGGAAGAGGACCTATTCCTCCTAACACACCTTTGTTTTTTCAAGTTGAATTAGTAAAAGTATATGAGAATAGTAAAAAACAATAAGGCTTAAGTTAGAACAATACTTAACTAAGTTTAAGTTGATATAAATTAAATTAAGAACAAAAAAATGCTGTTTTGAATTTCAAAACAGCATTTTTTTTGAGTTTACAAATACCTGTTAATCCAAGTACATTACTTTCTTTACTGCTTTAATCACATCTTCATGATTTGGCAACCACTCTTTTAAAAGTACTGGCGAGTAAGGTGCGGGTGTATCGGCAGTATTAATTTTTACAATAGGCGCATCTAGAAAATCGAATGCATCTTGCTGAACTCGGTAAGTAATTTCTGTTGAAACATTTCCAAAAGGCCACGCTTCCTCAAGAATAACCATTCGGTTGGTTTTTTTAATGGATTGGATGATGGCCTCATAATCTAAAGGCCTAACGGTTCTCAAATCAATAATTTCAGCAGAAATAGCATGCTCTTCTGCAAGAACTTCAGCTGCTTTCAAAGCTTCTTTAATAATTTTACCAAAGGAAACAATAGTTACGTCTTCTCCAGCTCTTTTTATGTCTGCTTTTCCTAAGGGAATTGTATATTCCTCCTCAGGAACTTCACCTTTATCTCCATACATTTGTTCACTTTCCATAAAAATTACAGGATCGTTATCGCGTATAGCCGATTTTAAAAGTCCTTTAGCATCATAAGGTGTAGAAGGTACTACTACTTTTAAACCAGGAGTGTTGGCATACCAATTTTCAAAGGCCTGAGAGTGCGTTGCCCCTAATTGTCCTGCTGAAGCTGTAGGTCCTCTAAAAACAATAGGAATATTAAACTGCCCACCAGACATCTGACGCATTTTAGCCGCATTATTTATAATTTGATCAATTCCAACTAATGAGAAATTAAACGTCATAAACTCAATGATAGGTCGGTTGCCATTCATGGCAGACCCCACTCCTATCCCAGCAAAACCGAGCTCGGCAATAGGGGTGTCTATCACTCGTTCTGGGCCAAACTCGTCCAACATTCCCTTTGATGCTTTGTAAGCTCCGTTGTATTCAGCAACTTCTTCGCCCATTAAGTAAACAGACTCATCGCTTCTCATCTCTTCGCTCATTGCTTCGCAAACAGCTTCTCTAAATTGTATTGTCCTCATGCTAATGATTTAAATTTCATAAACAGCAAAAATAAGTTATAAATACTAGCCTTAAAAATCAAATTAAGCTTATTTTTAAAAATAAATTTTAGTAAAATTTTACTATGCGTGCATAATAAAATTAAAAGAATCTTACTATATTCGCAACACATAAATTTAAAATTGGAAAAATGAAAATATTAGTTTGTATAAGTCATGTGCCCGACACCACTTCAAAGATTAATTTTACTGAAAATGACACCAAATTTGACACAAATGGTGTTCAGTTTATCATTAATCCTAACGACGAATTTGGTTTAACTCGAGCTATGTGGTTCAAAGAAAAACAAGGTGCTACAGTAGATGTTGCTACTGTAGGCTTAAAAGATACTGAACCAACCATTAGAAAAACATTAGCTATTGGCGCCGACAATGCAATACGCATTGATACCGCTCCAATTGATGGATACCAAGTAGCTAAAGAATTGGCTAAAGTGGCTAAGGATGGAGAATATGATTTAATTATTGCAGGAAGAGAATCTATTGATTACAACGGTGGTATGGTTCCTGGAATGCTTGCTAAAATGCTTGGCTACGGTTTTATTAATACTTGTGTAAGCTTAGAAATTGATGGAAATACAGCAACTGCAGTTAGAGAAATTGATGGGGGAAAAGAAACTTCTAAAACTGAACTTCCACTAGTTATTGGAGGGCAAAAAGGCTTGGTAGAAGAATCTGATTTGAAGATTCCTAACATGCGTGGAATTATGATGGCTAGAAAAAAACCCTTAAATGTGGTTGAGCCTATTGGAAATGAAGTTAGCACTGAAGCAAAAAAATTCACAAAACCTGCACCTAAAGGAGAAGTTAAACTAGTTGATGCAGAAAATATTGATGAATTAATTAACTTATTACATAACGAAGCAAAAGCAATTTAAAAAATAAAAGATATGTCTATTTTAGTATATACAGAAACAGAAAACGGTAAGTTTAAAAAGGCTTCCTTTGAAGTTGCCTCTTATGCAAAAGCAATTGCAGACCAAACTGGTGGCAGTGTAACTGCAGTGGCATTTAATGCTGCTAATCCGCAAGAATTAGAAAAATATGGTGTAAATAAAGTTTTACATGTAGAAAACGAAAAATTACAAAAATTTAACGCCGACGCTTACGCACAAGTCATTACAGAAGCTACAAAACAAGAAACAGCTTCTATTATCGTTGTTAGTCAAAGTGCCAATGCTAAATATTTAGCACCACTTTTGGCCGTAAATCTTGAAGCAGGATATGCCTCAAACGTTGTAGAAGTACCAAATACTGAAGATGCTTTTACCGTAAAAAGAACAGCTTTTACAAACAAAGCTTTTAATGAAACAGCAATTAATACAAGTACAAAAATCATTGGTCTTTCTACTAATTCTTTCGGAGTTCATGAGAGCGAAACTTCAGCTGAAATAATAAGTTTTGAAGGTGCTGTAACCGATGAAAATTTCAAAATAAATGTAGAATCAGTTGACAAAAACACAGACAAAGTAAGTATAGCAGATGCAGAAGTTGTAATTTCTGGAGGAAGAGGATTAAAAGGTCCGGAAAACTGGCATTTAATTGAAGATTTAGCAGAAACTTTAAATGCTGCAACAGCTTGCTCTAAACCAGTGAGTGATATGGGATGGAGACCCCACGGCGAACACGTTGGTCAAACCGGTAAACCTGTGGCTACCAACCTTTATATTGCCATTGGAATTTCAGGAGCTATTCAACACTTAGCAGGAATTAGTGCCTCAAAAACAAAAGTTGTCATCAACAATGATCCTGAAGCGCCGTTTTTTAAAGCTGCCGATTACGGAATTGTTGGAGATGCTTTTGAAGTAATTCCAAAACTTACTGAAAAGCTTAAAGAATTTAAGGCTAACAATGCCTAAAAGTTCGTATATTAGCAAACTAAAATTGCGGTCTGAAATACCTAGATTTATCTTTTATATTTAGACCGCTTTTTTATTTTTGCACTTATGAGCTTAGTACGATTAAACATAAAAGGTATTTCTTACAGTCAAACTCAAAATGGCGCTTATGCCCTCTTATTGAGTGAAATCAATGGTAAAAGGCAGTTGCCTATAGTGATTGGTGCTTTTGAGGCTCAATCTATAGCTATTGCCCTAGAAAAAGAAATTAAACCGCCTAGACCACTTACTCACGATTTATTCAAAACTTTTTCTGAACATTTTTCCATTACAATAAAGCAAGTGATTATTCACAAACTAGTAGATGGTATTTTCTATTCTAGCTTAATCTGTGAGCGTGATAAAATTGAGGAAATCATCGATGCAAGAACAAGTGATGCTATAGCCTTAGCTTTACGATTTGATGCACCCATTTTTACCTATAAAAACATAATTGACAAAGCAGGAGTTCAGTTAACTCCAAAAACCGCTGCAGGAATGTTTGATGCAAAGCTCTCTAACCAAGAAAAAACTACTGGAAGTGAAAGCACTAAAGAAGGAAGTTTTAAAAATATTCCCCTTAAAAAACTCAATGAAATGCTTGAGGATGCAGTGAAAAGTGAAAATTATGAGAAAGCTGCAAGTATTCGTGATGAAATATCAAAACGACAATAACGAATGAAGCAATTAATCACTTTACTTCTCGTTTTTACCTGTTTTTCATTACACCCTCAATCTATAAATGGAGAATTTGAACTAACTAATTTAAATTCTTCAGAAGATAGATTATCTACTTATTTTGATGAAAATTCACGCCTTTTTTTTTCAGATTCAATCCTATCTGTCTCGAATGCTGCGAGAGTTTATGAATTTTCATTTCAACTTAAGAACGACAGCTTATTGCTAAGTAATTCGAAAAATAATTTTGCTTTTTTTGTAAATTATAGGAATCATGAACTCAGCTTAAAAAATGATTATAGCTCATTAAGCTTAAGTAAAATAAAGCAAGAAC
Source organism: Psychroflexus maritimus (assembly GCF_011089875.1). Classification (GTDB taxonomy): domain Bacteria; phylum Bacteroidota; class Bacteroidia; order Flavobacteriales; family Flavobacteriaceae; genus Psychroflexus; species Psychroflexus maritimus. Next base: position 14,196 of record NZ_JAANAS010000052.1, read on the forward strand.
CTATTACCAGCAATTTACAAGAAGCCGCACAAGAAAAGGAAATAATTCCTAATCAAAACTTTACACTAGAAGGTTTTTACAGAGGGGTAATTGGCATATTTAGCATACTATTGCTCTCCTTTTTATTTAGTGCAAATAAAAGAGCTATCAATTGGAAAACGGTGGGTGTAGGTCTTGCTGCTCAACTTATTTTAGCTATTGGCGTGTTAAAAGTACCTTTTGTACAGGCTATATTTGAATTTGTGGGCAAAATTTTTGTAAAAATACTAGATTTTACAGCAGAGGGCAGTGAATTTTTATTGGGCGACCTAATGAATGTGGATAGCTATGGATTTATCTTTTTATTTCAAATCCTACCTACTATTATATTCTTTTCAGCACTAACCTCTCTACTGTTTTATTTAGGTGTAATTCAGGTAGTTGTTAAAGGAATGGCTTGGATTCTCACAAAACTGATGAATATTTCTGGAGCTGAAGGTCTTAGCGTAGCAGGAAATATATTCTTAGGTCAAACTGAATCTCCATTAATGATTAAGGCTTACTTAGAGAAAATGACCAAATCAGAGATTTTATTAGTCATGATTGGCGGAATGGCTACTGTGGCAGGTGGTGTACTAGCTGCCTATATTGGTTTTTTAGGTGATGGTGATCCAGCTAAACGACTTGAATTTGCAAGACACTTGTTAGCTGCATCTGTAATGGCCGCTCCAGGGGCTATTGTAGTTTCCAAAATACTTTATCCGCAACAGGAAAAAATTCAACGCACAGCAGAAGTTTCACAAGAAAAAATTGGATCAAACATCTTAGATGCAATTTCCAATGGTACTTCTGAAGGGCTTCGGTTAGCTGCTAATGTAGGAGCTATGTTATTAGTTTTCATTGCTTTTATTGCACTCATTAACTATTCGCTTGAAAGTTTTGGAAATTTAGTTGGTTTAAATTCAATCATAGCCCAAAATTCCCCTTATAATTCATTTTCATTAGAATCAATCTTAGGCTTTATTTTTGCCCCTGTTATGTGGCTAATCGGTGTTCCAAAAGAAGATGTAATGCTTATGGGGCAATTACTAGGAATTAAGCTGGCAGCTAGTGAATTTGTTGGTTATATTCAGCTAGCTGAACTTAAAAACCCAGCTAATTTACTCAGCTTAAATTACCAAAAATCAGTAATTATGGCTACTTATATGTTATGCGGCTTTGCCAATTTTGCTTCAATAGGTATTCAAATTGGTGGTATAGGTTCGCTTGCACCTGGCAAACGTAAATTATTGTCAGAATTTGGAATGAAAGCTTTAATCGGGGGTACCTTCGCTTCGCTTCTTTCTGCTACCATTGCTGGAATGATTATAGGTTAATCAAACAACTTCTATTTATTTTAAAAAATTTCGTTTTTTAATTCCCTATCTTTGCAGACTATGAATTTAGAAGAGATAAAACACTTAGTAAATAAAGGCGAAATGCTTCCTCTTATGGAAGATTTCTATACTATACAGGGAGAAGGACATCATACAGGTACAGCCGCTTATTTTGTTCGCATTGGAGGTTGCGATGTGGGTTGTCATTGGTGTGATGTTAAAGAAAGTTGGGATCCTGAAAAACACCCTCCAACCAGAACTTCAGAAATTGTAAAAAAAGCCGCTCAATGGTCCGATACAGTTGTAGTTACAGGCGGAGAACCATTAACCTGGGACATGTCTCCACTTACGAAAGGATTTAGAAATGAAAATATGAAAATTCATATTGAAACCTCTGGAGCATATAAGCTTACAGGAAGTTGGGATTGGATTTGTCTTTCACCTAAAAAAAACAAACTACCCACTCAAGAAGCCTATAAAGAAGCAAATGAGTTAAAGGTAATAATTTATAATAAGCATGACTTCAAGTTTGCTGAAGATCAAGCACTAAAAACCAATGAAAATGCCATCTTATATTTGCAACCAGAATGGAGTGTAAGAGAAAAAATGATGCCATTAATTGTTGATTATATAATGAAAAATCCAAACTGGAAAATATCTTTACAAACCCATAAATATTTGAGAATCCCCTAGGCTTAAAATTTAAATCATACTTTTAAGCCTAAATTTGATAAATTAATTGATGTCAATTTAAAAAGTTAGTTATGAAAAGAGTAGTTTTAATTTTATCGATTTTATTTTTCAATAGTTTTAGCTATGCAAACAACTTAAATGGTGCCTGGAAGTTAGACGAGGTAAACGGTAAAAAAGTTGAGACACATGTTATTCAACTTTTTAGCGATCAATTCTATACATTTAGTGAATACGACAAAAAAACTGGAGATTTTGTTAGGGCCGGAGGCGGAACTTATCTTTTAGAAAATTTTAGATTGCAAATGTTTATTGAAATTGATTCTGATAATCCTGCGTTATCTAATACTTCTAGCATATTTAAATTTTTACAACTCGAGGAAGACAAAATCAAATTAACAAGCATGAAGGATTCTTCAAAGTATGAAATTTGGAAACGCATAGATACTGCTAATCATAAAGAAATGGCGAAGTGCTGGAGAATTCATAAAAAGCAAGACGAAGGTGATTTAGATTGGAGAGTAATAGAATATGCGCCTAGAAAAACAATCAAAATGCTAACGGATAACTACTATCAAGTTTTAGCTTTTAATAAAAAAACAGGACAATTTATTGGGTCAAGTGGAGGTACTTGGTCTAAAACTAAATCCAATTATTTTGTAGGATCAAACGGTGGTTCAAACACTAAAAATTCAGCTAAGTACATAGAAAACATAGCCTTCTTTTCTAAAAATTCTACTAATGTTGGCAGATCTTTAGAATTCGACTTAAAGATTTCTGACGGTCTTTGGAACCACACAGGCAGACAAACTGACGGAAAAACCTTATTAGAAATATGGATGCCGTACAAGTAACTACTATTGAAAAGAACACGCATAATCCGGCTTCAACTTTAAAATAAAGCTGGATTTGTTTTTATTGTGCCTAACTTATTGTAATACAATACTTAAAGTTAGCCCTAAAAGTGATTTTTACGTTTTAAGTTCATCTATAATTTTGTTACTAAACGCTAAAGCGAACCACCCCTTTTACTAAATTTACGTTAACTTTTTTTTTAAATTTCAGCAAAAAATAAATAAAAATTTAGGACTTTATTACTAAATAAACGTATTTTTGGGAAAAAAGATTAAGTGTTAATCATATGAAATTATTGACTATGAATAAGAGTTTTTTTTTCCTTTCAATAGCTTTTTTTATTCTTTTCAGCAAGAATGTAATTAGTCAACAAATTGAATATGATACCGAAACTTATACATTAACAGAATTAATCACTGATGTTTTAATAGAGGGTGAATGTTATGATGTAAATAGCGTAATTAGCCCAAACAATTCTCAAATCACCAATCAAGGATTTGAGAGCTATGGGTATTTTGAAACTACAAATCCCCAATTTCCATTTGAAGACGGTATTGTTTTAAGCTCTGGTAATTTAGGCGGTTCTATAAGTGGAAGTTCAGTTTGGCTGGGAGATGATGACTTAGATTTACTTTCCCCTGATCCACTAACATCCAATGCTACAGTTATCGAATTTGAATTTGTACCTACCGTTGATCAGCTAAACTTCAATTACGTATTTGCTTCAAATGAATACCCGACTTTTGTTTGTAATTTTAGTGATATTTTTGCATTTATTTTAAGTGGACCAGGTATTCCTGATTCAAATTTTTATAATGTAGATGGTGATCCAAATACACCAGATGTTGAAATAAACGTAGGAGGACTTAACTTAGCCTTACTTCCTGACTCCAGTATTCCTGTGTCTATCACAAATGTTCATGAAAATCCAAATTGTAGTGAAACATCCCCAGGTGCTGTTGCCTATCCTGATTTTTTTGATGCTGATAATATCTCTTCTGGATATTCGGGAATGACAGTTCCTCTTAATGTATCTGCTACAGTTATCCCTGGAGAAACTTATACCATAAAATTAGCCGTTGCCGATTACACGGATTCTCTTTACGATTCTGCAGTTTTTATTGAAGGTTCTAGTTTAGTTTTTGAAATTCCAGAAGTGGTTGATGCATTTGAATGTGATTCTTATATTTTACCTGAAGTAAATGTAGGACAATATTTTACTGAACCAAACGGACAAGGAACAAATTTACTTCCTGGAGCAGAAATTACTGAAAACACCACTATATATGTATATAATGATGATTCAGATTCATGTTTTGAAGGTTTTGAAGAAGCTTCATTTGAAGTTAACATTTATAATTTAGATGAAGTAGATATACTAGATGATGTTTCAGAATGTTCTAGTTATACATTACCTGAACTGGAAAATGGAAATTATTTTACAGCTCCTAATGGACAAGGGAATGAATTGCAAGCCAATGATTTAATTACTGAATCGCAAAGCATTTATATTTATGCTTCTTCAGGTCCTGAGACAGATGGTGTTGTTCAGCCAGTATGTGAAAACGAATCTGAGTTCTTCGTTGATATTTTAGATCCTCCCCCCCCACCAAACCTAGACAACCTAGAGGAATGTGGTCTTGCTAACCAAACCGATTTCAACCTGAATGATGCTACTTCATCAATAGATCCTGAAGTTTTTGAAATCACTTTTCACCCCTCCCAGCTTGATGCTGAAAACAACGAAAACCAAATCAATGATGTTAACCCCTATACAATTACAGGCGAAAATGAAACCCTCTGGGTAAGAATTTTCGACGGCAATTGTTTTGCCGTCAATTCATTTGAAATTCAAACCCTTCCGCCTCCTGAAATCAACACTCCTGAAGCCCTTTCTGAATGTGATTTCTCTGAAGAACAACTCGGATTTACAGAATTTGATTTAACCACTAAAATCGATGAAATCACCGACGGAAATCCAAATTACGAAGTAGAATTCTTCACCACCCAAGTCGATGCGGAAGATTTAACTATCGAAAACGGACTGGAAAGCCCTTATACCAACGAAAATGCCTTATCCCAAACGCTCTTTGTACGAGTTACCGATATTACCAACGGCTGTGCATCCTTTACAGAACTAGAATTGGAAATCAATCTTTTGCCCGTTATTGCACAATCTCAAGATATTCCACCCCTAGAAGCCTGTGATGATGATCAAAATGGCGTACAGACCTTAGACATAACCTCTCAACAGGAATTTATTTTAAACGATTTAGAAGAATCCAACCACCAAATCCAATATTACGAAACCCAAACCGATGCGGAAAATGATGAAAATGAGATCCTCAATGCTACTGCTTTTGAATCGGCTGGACAAACTATTTTTGTTCGAGTAACCGAAACAGAAACAAGTTGCTTCTCTTTCACCTCTTTTGAACTTATTGTTAATGAAATTCCTCCGCTTCAAAGTGGA
>NZ_JAANAS010000053.1:0-5591 GCF_011089875.1 Psychroflexus maritimus
TTGGAACAACAGCAGTTTATTTAGTCGATGATTATTTAGGCACAGAAACCTTGTTAGAAGACGGGCAGACTTATTCCTTTAATGTAGATGAAAGTATTAGCGAATCGGTTGCCTCTTTGCGATTTTCCTTGAAATTTGATACAGAAACCATGGGTGTGGAAGATGAGGACAATAAATTATTTAGCCTCTACCCTAACCCAGCTAAAGAAGTAGTAAACATTCAAACCAGCTTAGCTTTAGGCACAACTGTAGAAGTAGAAATCTATAATATGCTAGGTCAGCAAGTATATACCGCAAAACACGAATTGAAATCGCCTAGCTTAGAAGTCGATGTCAGTGCGTTTAACACTGGCGTATATAGTGTAAAGCTAACCGACGAAGCAGGAAACAAACAAAGCACACAATTAATAAAAGAGTAAACAGATGAAACACCTTAAAAAATTGATTCTTTAAGTACGAAAAATCTAATAGGTGTCGCATTTGACAACTGATTAACAATAAAATAGAGCAAATGAAACACCCATGTATAAAGCTTCTACACTCAGGAGAATGATTATACGTGTCGCATCTGACCAATAAAAAACAATAAATATAAACCGATGAAACACCTTAAAAAATTGATTCTTTAAGTACTAAAAATCTACTAGGTGTCGCATCTGACCAATAAAAAACAATAAATATAAGCAGATGAAACAATCACAACAAATATTTACCGTAATCCTACTAAGTTTTTTTACCATAACAAACATCCACGCTCAAAGTCTTGAGGATGCTATGGGTGGTTTTGAAGATAACGTCAATGATGTGCCCATACACATGCTGGTGTATCTTGGTTTAGCCATTGGCGGATATTTAGGAATAAATAAACTAAGAAAATAGCAAAATCATTTTGCAGTTGATTTAAAAACCACCCATAAAGGGTGGTTTTTTTGTGTGCCAAAATTCAAGGATGAAGTTCTGACGTTTATTTACATAATTTTTATATAGATATAGTATAGACAAAAATATTTTTTTATAAGTATTTGATTTTAAGTTATTTAAAAAATTCATTTTTATTTCTATTTATACTTTATCTATATCAGAAAAGTTGAATATCATGAAAATTACTTGAAATTTGGAACTACAAAAATATATGTTATGAGTTTTAAAAATACTTTTAAAAAAATTGGGTTTTTTATACTAATTTGTTTTAGCTTATTAAGCAGTTATGGGCAAACCGCAACTGCGCCCGCAGGTGCCGGGACTTCAGCCAATCCTTATCAAATTGCTACCTTAGAAAATTTGTATTGGATATCGCAAAATAGTGGAGAATGGGGATCCGGAAAACATTATATTCAAACGGCAGATATTGATGCTGCTGCTACATCTACATGGTTCTCTGGTGAGGGTTTTCCTACTATTGCGACTACTCCATATTTTTATGGAGTTTATGACGGTAATGGAAAAATTATTTCAAACCTTCACATGGATAGATCATCTGGTTCATATGGAGGTCTGTTTGGAATTGTAAGTGGAGCTAATGCTGTCATCAAAGATCTCGGGCTAGTTAATTTGAATTATTCATTTGAAACGGGAAGTACAGGTTCTTATGTTGGTGGAATAGTTGCTAGACCTGTAACTAATTCGAAAATTGAGCGATGTTTCACTACCGGTAATATAACCCACAGCGGTGGTACCAATAGTGCTACAGGTGGTATTGCAGGATATGGATCTACCAGTCCAAGTATCACAGAAAGTTGGTCTTCGGTTCATATAAATTCAACTAGTCCGAATAATGACCGTTTTATAGGAGGAATAATAGGATGGCTTGCTACTGGAAGTGTTGAAGATTGTTACTATACAGGCAACCTTAATTGGAGCTCAAACAATACAATGGTTGGAGGAATTATCGGTTTCCTGAATGCGTATCAGAGTCCTGCTGATATCTCTAGATGCTATTCGATAGCAGATTTTATAGGTTCAGCAGGAACTACAAAAGGAGCAGTTGTTGGAGGAACCGTTGCCGAGGCTTCAGCAAGCGATGGTGTTTTCTTTGACAATGATCTTATTTCTTTAGACGGAATCGGAGAGATAAACACACAGTATGGATCTTTTAACGGATCCATTGATGGCAAAAGCACATCAAACATGAAAATACAGAGTAATTATCCAGACTGGGATTTTACCCAAATTTGGGGAATTGATCCAACTATTAATGATGGCTATCCGCATTTACTGCAGAATTTACCATATAATCCATGTGATAATTTCGCAGCAGAAGCACCCACACTAGATAACGGCGTATACCAAATCTCCACCTTCAATCACCTAAGTTGGATCAGCGAAAACTCAAGTAGTTGGGGAGCAGATTTTATTCAAACGGCAGACATTGATGCTGCAGTTACAAGTGAAAGTTGTTATAACAGTGGAGCGGGCTGGTTACCTATTGGAAATGTTTCCACAAAATTCACTGGCTCCTACAATGGAGACGGACACACCATTTCAAATCTTTTTATCAATAGACCTAATGAACAGAGAATAGCTTTATTTGGCGAAACCGATGGTGCAACGATTGAGCGTTTAGGCATAGTTGATCCAGATATTACGGTTACAGGGACCGGATTTTTTGGACAGGGTTCAAATGTTGGTTCACTTGTAGGATTGGCTGATAATGGAACGAGTATTTCTGAGTGTTTTGCTACTGGAGGGAGTGTAAGCGCTGGAGGTTCAGGTGTTGGTGGATTAATCGGTCAGTTGTTGTGGTCAAGTTTGACTGATTCTTATGCTATTGTGGCTGTAGAAGGTGGTGACGCTGATATTAATTATTCAGGAGGTTTAGTGGGTGTCAATTCATCCAGTACCATCACTAATTGTTACGCTGCTGGTAGTGTAGCTTTTAAGCAATATAGTACAGGTTTTGGGTTTGTAACTGTAAGTAGGGGTCTAACCCAAGGCAGTAACGGTATCACCAACAGTTTTTATGACAGTGATGCTACCGGACAAACTACAGGGGGTGGCACCGCTAAAACAACTGTAGAAATGCAACAACAAGCTACCTTTACCAACTGGGATTTTCAATGTGAAGCTGCTAATGGCACTGCTAACATCTGGGGTATCGATGAAGGTAATGATTATCCCGTTTTGTCTCAATTTGGTTTTAATCAATCATGCCCTTGTGATATTTCTGCCACTGCACCAGCATCAGGAGATGGACTTTCTGCAAGCACAGCCTACGAAATAGCTTCTTTCGAAAACCTATTATGGATTACAGAAGACTCTACACGTTGGGATAAGTACTATATACAAACATCAGATATTGATGCAGGGGCTACTAAGACCAATGAAAATTGTTTTGATACAGAAGGCTGGTCACCTATTGGTAATGCAGATGCTTTATTTACTGGAAGCTATAATGGTCAAGGATATACTATTTCTAACTTGTACATAGATCGTACTTCTAGTCTAGGTGTTGGTCTTTTCGGCTGGGTAGAAACTGCCAATATTAGCAATTTGGAGCTCAGTAATGGAGAAGTAAGAGGACAAGGTAGAACAGCAGTAATTATAGGTCGCGCAGATGATTCTAGTCTTAGTGGTTTATCAGCAAGCGGTACTGCCTATGGTGCTGACTCAGGCTATAGCCAGGTAGGTGGTATTGTAGGATATTTAGTAGCTAGTGATGTTTCAGTATCCTATAGTAGTGTTACAATCGATTCAAATGGCGGAAGCTTAGGTTCACTGGTAGGCTACAGCACGTTCGATAGTGATAATGGTAGTTCAATTACCAACAGCTACGCCACCGGAGCAGTCACTTCTCAGAATGACTCTGATTTTGTGGGTGGGCTCACTGGCGGATTAGCCAATTCATCAGTGACCAATTCTTACGCAACTGGGGCGGTAACTAGTACTGCATCTAGTAATGTAGGCGGACTAGTTGGCGGAGATAATGGAACATCTGGGGGGAGTAGCGTTACCAATAGTTTTTATGATACTGAAACAAGTGGTTTAAATGTTAGCGCTATTGGCGGCAGTGGCAAAACCACTGCAGAAATGCAACAAGCAAGCACATTTCTTGAAGCAAATTGGGATTTTACATCATCAAATGAAATTTGGGGAATTAATCAAAATGATAACAATAGCTATCCTTTTTTAAGATACCAGGATAATGTTTCTGATTCTGATCACATCTATTTAGGAACATCTACTGGTCTTCTAACTAACCCATCAAGTTGGTCTGAAGCTTCAGTACCAACATCCTTAACAACAGTTCGTATTCCTTCTAAAGTTGCTTCAAACAATATTAGCTTAGAGGTGGATGAAGACTTCGAAATTGCTACTCTATTTATTGAAAATGAAGATGGGAATTTGGTGGTCTTACCAACCAAAAGCATTAAAGTCAACGGTAACATCACCAACAACGGTCAAATTACCTTTAAAAGTGATGCCACAGGCGATAGCTATTTAGACGAATTTACAGGAAGCATTACAGGAACAGGAGATGTTGTGGTAGAGAAATACTACCCCGCTAAACGAGCCTTTCGGATGGTAGCTAGCCCCGTAAACGGTAGTAGCCTATTTGACAACTGGCAAAACGGCGGTGCTAATGAAACGGGGATTGGTACACATATTACGGGAGACAATACAGGAACAGAAGGAGAACCTAATTCAACTACAGGATTAGATTATTCGGCTACAGGTAATCCATCCATGTTTTTCTTTGATAATGGCTGGCAAGCGGTTACCAATACTAATAATACTAATTTGGAAGTTGGAAAACCCTACCGTTTAATGGTTCGTGGCGATCGTGGAATTGACCTAGACTCCAATGAATCTTTTGGAGAAACGACTTTAATCTCAACAGGAACTTTACAAGTAGGAAACATAGCACCAACATTCCCAAGTGCTACAACTTCAGGAGATAACCCAACTACCTTTGCTTTTATTGCTAATCCGTATCAATCGAGGATTGATGTTAGTGAAGTTCTTGCTGCAAATTCAAATACTGACAGCAACCAATTATGGGTGTGGGATCCAGATGTTAATACACGTGGAGGATTTGTGACTATTGATCAACTTTCTACAGGAAATGGAGCGGCTACTCCGCTTGTTGGCAGTGGCACTTCTCAAGCTACTAAGTTCATTGAACCTGGACAAGCCTTCTTTATTCAGTTAACAGATTCAGATTCAGAAATTTCATTTACTGAAAGTGTGAAGGATAATATCACCTCTCTAAAACCTGCTCCATTCAGCGATAATCAGATGAGCATGTTGTTGGATTTAAAAAATGAAAACAACCAAATCATCGATGCCATTCGTTTACGCTTTGCTGCCGATGGAATTACTGAGATAGATGCAGCAGATATTGCTAAAATGGGGAATATCGATGAAAACCTTGCTTCAGTCAATGAAAACAGCTTGTTTACTATTCAGCGAAGAAACTTCCCTGAAAATGATGAGGTGATTCCCTTATTTACCAACAACTGGCGAAATCAAGACTACAGCTTTATGGCTAACTTAAACAATTTTGGAACAACAGCAGTTTATTTAGTCGATGATTATTTAGGCACAGAAACCTTGTTAGAAGACGGGCAGACTTATTCCTTTAATGTAGATGA
>NZ_JAANAS010000053.1:5641-19447 GCF_011089875.1 Psychroflexus maritimus
AAATTTGATACAGAAACCATGGGTGTGGAAGATGAGGACAATAAATTATTTAGCCTCTACCCTAACCCAGCTAAAGACTTAGTGAACATTCAAACCAGCTTGGCTTTAGGCACAACAGTAGAAGTAAAAATCTACAATATGCTAGGTCAGCAGGTATATACCGCAAAACAAGAATTGAAATCACCTAGCTTAGAAGTCGATGTCAGTGCGTTTAACAGTGGCGTATATAGCGTAAAGTTAACCGACGAAGCAGGGAATCAACAAAGTAAGCAATTGATAAAAGAGTAAAAAGATGAAACACGCATGTATAAAGCTTCTACACACAGGATGATGATTATACGTGTCGCATCTGACCACTAAAAAACAATAAATATAAACAGATGAAAAAATCACAACAAATATTTACCGTAAACCTACTAAGTTTTTTTACCCTAACAAACATCTATGCTCAAGGTCTTGAGGATGCTATGGGTGGTTTCGAAGATAACGTCAATGACGTACCCATCAATTTCCTTATTCCCTTAGCTTTACTTGTTGGAGCTTACTTTGGCGTGAAAAAAATAAAAAAATAAGCCATGCTCAAGCGATTAAAAAACTTGACGTGGATTGATGTTGTGCTGTATCTATTGCACCTTGTTATTGCCATAATTCTAGTCAATATTGTCTTACTAGTTAAGGAGGAAATGCGACTTCAAGAAGAGATCAAATTGCTAAGGCAAAGTAGGTAAAGCAATCATCTATTTTAATTTAGTGTCCAGAAAACCACTTTTTAAATTTTAAGGGTGGTTCTTTGTTGATGGATGCAAAAATTTAGCTTTAAAGTAATTTAATTGCGCGTATTTATTCATTGAGATCAAGCTACAGCAGTTCGTTTTCAGTTTGAATTGATTGAACAAACTTGGTGGGTGTAGTATTGGTTATTCTTTTAAACGAACGGTAAAAGGTGTTTTTAGAGTTAAACCCAGATTTTGTAGCTAGGTATTCAACATCATAAGTTTTTAAAAAGTCATTGGTAAGTAATGAAATGCAATAGTTGATTCTAATTTGGTTAATCCATTCGTTATAACTTGAATATTCAGAATTGATTAAGTTTGATAATTCTTGTTGACTAACTTGAAGCAAAGCAGATAATTTGCTAATGCTCAAATCTACATCGGTAAAATAAGCCTTTTCTTCTACAAGTTTTGTTAGTTCGGCTAATTTGTTTGTTTTTTCATTGTCGTCTTCGGGGTATTCAACTTTAAAATATTTTAGCTTCCGCAAGATGTCTTGCTTCCATAAAAGATAAATACTTATGGTGAAAAAAAAGCTTATGGTAAGAATTGCGGGTAGTTTACTTAAAAAAGAGTTTTGTACTTCCTCAGTAATTCCAGGCAAAGTAAATACCGTAACAAGAAGACTCAAAGCAAAAATAGTTTGAAGCAAGGTAAAATTGAATCCCCATTTATATAGTTTTTTATCTTTTTCTTTTAGTGCCTTAGCATCAGTAGAATAAATCAAAATCCATTGTAATACCACATAAAGTAAAGGATGTACAAGCCTACCAATACTATTAACATATTCGGGTATTATACCAACATGATCTGTATAAGTTAAGCTAAAGTCTGAAATTAGTAAACGTACATAGGCTTCTTTTTCTGCTAAATCCATAAAATAGAATTTCAAATAAGAAATCAGAAATAAGACAAATGGTATAAAGTGAAGCCAATCATATGATTTGATTTGAATTTTTTTAGAAATGATAAAACGTAAATGAAAATAAGCAAATGGGCCAATTAGGTAAGTTATGGGCGCAGGAATTTTATAGAAATAGGGAACATACAAAATATACTCATACTTAATGAGTAGATAGAAACTAAAACAAAATGCATTAAGCACAAAGTAAAGGGCTAATGCATTGGTATGTAATTTATGGTGAAGAGGTTGTAGCTGAAAAAACAAATAAAATCCAACAATAAAGGATAAAACGATATTTATAAAGTAAATTAAATCTATAATCATAAACCTATTATTCAATGTAAGCAAACAAACCAATTAAATTAGTTTTAACATTGGACTTTAACTCTTGTAGAAATCCATTTGTCCTAAAAATCTACAAAGATAGCCTAAAATTATAGTTTATGAAAATATTTAAATCGGGTTAAAAGGATTAGCATTTTTTAACTGGACAATAACAAACCTTTACAAAAAATTGAGCTATCAGCTTATAAATCCTAACTTTTAATGTAAAATGAAGGCTTTGGAAGTTGGATGTTGGATACGGGGTGTGAAGCGCCCTAACCCCGCTGCAGCTAGGAATTTAATAACGAATATCGAATAATCAAGTGAGAAATGAGAACTAAGAAAATTTAAACGTAATAAGTCTCTGTGAACGCTGCGATCAATCTTAGTGAGCTCTACGTGAAAAAAAATAGAAATAACCTAGTTGAAAGTGTTGGATGAAAGATGCTTGGTGTTGGATGACAACATTGAAAATCAAAAAATTAAAATCTGAAATAAAATCTTTGTGCATCTGTGTCTTGGTAGTATATCAAAATTTAGACTTATCAATAACAAATAGCAAAAAAAACACCCAGGTAAGTGAGAAATGAAATCTTAGAATCGCGAAATAAAAAAATAATAAAATTGTTGATTACCTATCTGAGGAAATCTATATATTCAATCTAGGGGTTTTAAATTAGCTATCTAATTTCCCTGGATTGGTGCACCACAAAAGAGGCTTATTATTTTGTTTTTTGATAACAAAAATCCTTTTCCTTCTAAAATTAAAGCCTAAAAGAAATAAAAGTTGTGTCAAATTAGCTTTTTGGTACTAGTGTGCATTCAAATAAGAATAAAAAAAATGAGTGCTCCCCTATTTTTGTCAAAAAACAAACTTATGACTACAACATTTTTTAACTTAAAAAAACATGTAATTTCTATTTTTATAATCCTATTCTCGCTGAATCTGAGTATAGCACAAGTAGGGATTGGAACAACCGACCCGAAAACCACCTTACAAATAGAAGGGGAACCCACAACGACAACAACCGCAGACGGTGTTCGCGCTCCAATGCTTACACTTGCCCAGTTAAATGCTAAAATTTCGGCCTATGGTTCCGACCAAGATGGGGTTATTGTGTATATCAACGATGTATCTACTACACCGGTTACACAAACGGCTAACATTAACGCAACAGGTTATTATTTCTACGATGCTTCTAATGATGTTTGGAAAAGCATGGGAGGCACTACTTCACCACGAGCACCTGAAATAATTGGTTGGTTAGGGCTATACAATGACGCGAGTTCAACTGCAGCTTCAGAGAGAACAATTGGGAACTTACAATTTAGATGGAATCCAAATAATCATTACCTTGAAGTTAAAACGGTTTCAAGTACAAATTTCTACGAAGCAACCATGAAGCATTATTCTAATACTGATGGTTTTAAAACTTATATTGGAAGTCTAACTTCAAGTTATGAGACACAGTATAGTTCAACTCAATGGAAGCCTATTTATACAACTAGTGGAAATAATCCTCCCGTTGGTTTAAATTCTTATAATGAAATACATATAGAAATTTATGAACAAATTTATGAACAAGGTTCTTTTAATATTAGTGAACATGCTACATACTCCATTAAAACCTTTTTGAATGGTTATTCGGAAATCAGTTATATAGTCACTTACAATATCTTGATGCCATAATTTTTTTATTAATATATCTGTTGCAAATGAATATCAATTAAAGTAAGTTGGTAACCATTTGAAAATAATAATAGTAGGAATAAGCTGAAATATAATTAAAAAAAGAGAGCAGGATAATTAAATTTTAAAATGAAAGATGAAACACGAATATATAAAGCTTCTTCAAATATGAGCATGATCCCGATAGCTATCGGGACGTATCTCATCTGCCCAAAATGCGAAAGTCAGGCGGGTCTGATCTTAAAAAAACAATACTTGTAAACAAATGAAAAAAATACAACTTACAGTAATATTAACTTTTATAGGATTGAGCACCACCAACGCCCAAGTAGGAATTGGCACAACCGACCCAAAAACCACCTTACAAATAGAAGGTGACCCTGCAACGATAACTACCGCAGACGGGGTTCGCGCTCCAATGCTAACGCTTGCTGAATTAGATGCTAAAATTTCGGCCTATGGGTCCGACCAAGATGGAGTAATTGTCTATATCGATGATGTCACTACCCCTTCCACGGAAACAGAAACAGCTAAAATTACTTCTAAGGGATATTATTATTACGATGCGACTAATAATGTTTGGAATGCCATGAAAACAACCACCTATTCCGTAGGCGACTTTGCCCAGGTAGGCATCGTTTTTTGGGTAGACGAAACTGGGCAACATGGTTTGGTAGCTGCAAAAGAAGATCAGGATGGTGGCAGTGTTATTCAATGGTATAATGGTAATGATACTGATACAGAAGCTCATGGTGATGGTGTTTATGCAGGAGAAATGAATACCCTATTAATAATTGCAAACCAAGGCAGTAATTCAAATGATTATGCTGCAGGCGTCTGTGCCAATTATACGGTTACAGAAGGCGGTGTAACTTATGGCGACTGGTATCTTCCCTCAAAAAAAGAATTGGATTTAATGTATCAAAACAAGGCAACTATTGATGCTACCGCAGGGGCAAACGGAGGCAGCGGTTTTGCTAGTGCCTACTATTGGAGTTCTACCGAGCACGCATCCAACAATCAACTCGCTCGGAGGCTGGACTTCGGCAATGGCGGCTGGTTCGCCAGCCATAAGAACACCAATCATAGAGTTCGTGCCATTCGTTCTTTTTAGAGAACTCTTAATTTATTCTAATACGTATCTTAATAAGAAGCTAGAGTTATGTTAAGCATTTAAGGATAAAAATAAGCCATGCTCAAGCGATTAAAAAACTTGACGTGGATTGATGTTGTGCTGTATCTATTGTACCTTGTCATTGCCATAATTCTAGTCAATATTGTCTTGCTAGTTAAGGAGGAAATGCGACTTCAAGAAGAGCTTGAATTGCTAAGGCAAAGCAGGTAAAGCAACAATCTTGTTTTAATTTGGTTTTTCAGAAGCCACCCTTTAAGTATTTAAGGGTGGTTTTTTTATTGTTGGATAAATTTCATTAATTATATTTGTAGAATTATTTCTATTTTTAGATGAACTATACTTTTAATAAAACTTTTAAAGTCTGGCTAAAAGCCAGCTTAATCATAGGATTACTGATAACTTCGTGTTCAAAAAAAGAAGACAAATTGAATGAAACTTCCATTGAAAAAAAGTTATTCCTTTCTTCTGAAGTGACAAATGAGTATAAAAAATTAGCTACTAGAGAAAAATATAATTTTATAATCGATTTGCTAAAAGGCAGATTTAAAAATAAAAATGATGAAAAAGAATGGTTAGCTAAAAATCTTCCTACAATTTTACAAGATACCACCAACCTAAATTCATCTAACTTAACAGAACTTAACCATTTATTATTAAAAAAAGATTGTGTAAATGAAGCCGTTCCTTATGCCACAAAACTTTTAGCTAAAAACACAAGAATTCCAAAAGCAACAAAAAGTTCAACAGCATCCATTTTAGTAGCTTACTACAACTCAACTAAACAGGCAGATAGTTTAGGCAAGTATGTAGATATACTCGAGAGAAACATACAAGAAAAAGGTGATGAACTTTGGCTATACATGTCCTTGTATTCCAATAAAGGAAATTTAGCTAATTTAAAAGGTGAGTTCTTTGATGCAGCCATCAATTATCAAAAAGCCATCGATTATGCCAAGCCTTCCGATACTAAAAACTTAAGTGTTCTGTATCACAGCCTTGCTAGCATGTATCTAAATTTAGACTATATTGAAAAGGCAAAAGAATATACAGATTTAACCTTAGAACTCATAAATCCTGATGATATTCCTTTATACTATTACAATACACAAGGCATTATACAGGGAAAGGCTAAAAATTTTAAAGAGGCTGAAAAAACATTTCAAACCATAATTGAGAAATCAAAACAAGGGAGTCATCAGATGTTGTTAGCCCAAAGTTATTCTAACTACGGCAACTTAAAACGCAAAAAGAAAGAATTTGAAGCGGGTTTAAAATACCTAAGCTTATCAGACAGTATATGCAAAAAACTAAAGGTTGATGTTGGTATCTTCTACAATAAAATCAATAGAGCTGAACTATATTTTGACAGCAAAAAGCTTGATAAAGCACTTTCAGAAATCAATCCGCTAAAAGATTTTGTTGTTGATGCTGATAATCCTAAACTAAAAATGTCGGTCTATGAGTTGCTTTATAGAATTTATGATGACTTATCTCAAACCGATTTGGCTAATACCTATTATAGATTATACACCGAAAATAAAAACATGTACATAGGAGATTTGCCCAGGAGCGTGGTTAGCGAGTGGGAAGTAGCCAGAGAACGCGAAAAAAAACTTCAACTTAGTGTGGCTTATGAAAGTAAGCTACAAAAGCAAAATTCCAATAAATACTGGCTCTCCACAGGCTTTTTGCTTTTTGTTTTACTTTCAGTTATGGCTTACTTTATAATTTATAAAAAGCAATTGAAGCAGAAACAGCTATATCAGCAAGAAAGACAAGAATTACAATACCAAGTGCAGCTTAAGTCCAAAGAACTCCTCTCTACTACCATAAAAGAATTAAGCATTCAACGCGTAAAAGACGACCTCTTAAGCGACCTTAATAAAATACTAGACGACTTACCTAATGTGCATAAAAATAAGTTTAATTTGCTCAAACAAAAATTGATAGCGATCACTTCAAATGAGTTATTTTTAGATTTTGAATCCAAGTTAGACATTTCGTTTTCTACCTTCTACAACAAGCTAAAAGATGTTGCCCCAAATTTAAGCCCAAGTGAATTAATAGTATGTGATTAATCAAATTGAACTACACTTCTAAGGATATTGCCCTACTTACAAACCGTTCAGTGCGTACTATCGAAAATTCTAGAAGCCAAATAAGAAAAAAACTACAGCTGAAAAGCAATGAAAACTTGCAAATTTTTATTTTATCTATTTAACTGATAATGAGGCATATAACACTATTTCGGTAGGTAAATGTGAGGTGGCTTTAGTAAATCAGTAGGTTTTTGTGAGGTGTATTTTTCAAAATATATGTTTTCTAAAGTATATTTTTGAAAAAAAATATTCTTATGCGGTGTTTAAATTTTTTCTCATTCATAACTATAATGGTTTGGTCTGTTTTTAGTTTTAGCCAAACCCTAACCATTAGTAATAGCGGTGAAACTGGAACTTCTGGTAACAACTGGACGGCTTCAGGAAGCAATCCTGTTACCATATCCTCCACAGGTACAGCAGATGTAAACACCTCTGTGATAGAGGGCTATTTAAATGCGGGTACCAGTGTACTGTTGGAGGGCTCACTAATTAACGTAGCTAACGCCATAGATAAAACAGCTGGTGGAGATGCTACGTTAACGCTAAGAGCAGGCGGAACCGATACCGAAGGATATGGCAGGGCACAGATTAATGCAGATATTGAATCCACCTCAGGTGCCTTAAATATTGTGTTATGGTCGGATTACAATAATCATAACCGTGCTGGTGCTACGGCTAGTTCTTCAGCTACCATTACTACCAATGGCGGCCATTTTTGGATGGGTGGAAGTGCAACTACCCAAGGAAGCACAACCTGGAATGGTTTAACCGTTGGTGATGGCCCATCTGTAAATGACAATGGGTCTACCAACCAAAACGCTATTGACTTTGATGGGGTTACTCTAAGCACTAGCGGTGGCGATGTATTGATGTGGGCTGCTCCTGGTGACGGTAGTGGTACGCAAGGAATTAATTTTCATACTTCATCATCAGTCAATACAGGAACAGGGGATATTATCTTAGCAGCAGATGTGCTTACTGGTGCATCTACGTTAACGTCCACGGGGCATTTATACTTAGTGCCAGATGGAGGTGCTTACGGAGGTTCCGTGACTTGGAGTCATAACAATGCTTCCCCAAATATTGATGTAAGTGGCACCTTTGATGCCTTAACCATTAATACTTTCAATAGTTTAGGTGGTTTTACGATTGGGGAGTACACTGGAATGACTGGTGTTACCTTTTCCAATACTTCAGACATAACTGTTACGAATTCTATAGATGTTGCCGGACCCGTTACGGTGTATGGCGACAACATTACCTTGGATAATAGCCTAAACACCACATCGGGTGGTGCAAATGGCGATATATTAGTGAAGGCATCTGGGGATATTAGCCTAACTGCCAATGAGTCGATAACGACATCTGGTGGCGATGTGATCCTTTGGGCCAATAGCGATAATCAGGTAGCTAATGGAAGTATATCCTTAAGAAAAGCTTCATCCATTACAACGGGATCGACAAGTGTAACCGGCGGCTCTGTTTGGTTAGGAGGTGGTGTCGATGGGGGCACATGGAATGGTTTGAGTGTAGGACAGGGCTATGCGGTTCCCGGAACTTTCTTTACTCCTTCTGACGGGGGGAGTGATTTTGAAGCTGGCGTTTATTTAGAACGCAGCTCCATAGAATCATTTGGTGGAGAGATAAAAATTGCTGCTGATGCTTCAACAGGAGCAGCTGGACTCATTACTTATGGTAATACGGTTAATATTGATGCTGGCTCTGGAGCCATTCAGATTGAAGCACAGAATAGTGTAAACTCAGGAAAGCATAACGGAATCATGTTTGGAAATCATGACATTAGTGTAGCCTCTACGGTCAATATTTTGTCTTCTTCTCCTGCTGATGCCATTACCATAGAAGCCCATGGGAGTGGAACAGGAAATGCTATAGGAATAAGTGGTACCTTGAATATCGTTTCTTCAGGCGGCGGTGATGTTTTAATAAGCGGTGATGCGCAAGGTTCAGGAAGAAGTATTGTTTCGGGCAGCTATTACCATGGTCTGACAAATATCTATGCTAATTCAGGCCGTATTACTTTAGACGGTCATGCTAATGGTGTGGTTGTAGCAGCCGCTGTTAAAAATGGACAAACTACTGGTCCATCCGAAATAAATATTGGTCAAGGCGGTTCTATTACATCTTCAACAAGTGATGTATTCATCACGGGCGATGCCATTGATATTGGAGCAGATGGAATGGACATTGTTAGCTCGGGATCAGTAACCGTAGAGCCATCTAACACTAGTTTTAGCAGTGGATTTTCCTGGCCAATTAGTAATCTTAGTTTAGATGCTGCTGTAAGTGGGTTAACCTTAGGGAAGACCAGCAATACACAAGTTATGACGATTGCAAGCGCTACTTCGATTGCCGGTCCGATATCGGTGTATGGAGGACAAATTAATGTTGATGCTAATTTAACATCTACCGCTACTTCTGGCACAGGAATAACCATTACGGGCCCGCGCATTATTCAGAATGACGGGATAGATGCTACTACTTCAGGCGCCGACATCAGCTACACAGCGAATGGTTATGTTACTGAAGGCACCGGTGAAACATTGATTGTACTTGACGGGTCTTCGGGTAATAAAACCAAATTAAATGCCAACGGAGGAAATATTTCGCTGACAGCGAGTTTTGGAGCCGGTGGGGTGGATGGTGCTATAACCCGAACTATTGCATTCAGTGATGCTGAAATACGCACCTCAGGCACGGGTCAAGTCAGCCTAACGGCCGATGCGACCAACCATCCTAATACCACCAATACAGCCTGGGGTATGCAGCCTGGTAATGCTAGTATTATTACTGAAAATGGATCTATTACCTTAGATATGACGGGTGGGTCTGCGAGTTCGAATTCACGAGGATTGGGTTTGGATGGAAATAGTATGCAGCTGCTCTCAGAGACTGGTACGATAAGCATTCGTGACCGCCAACCAGCCGGTCTGACGGGCAATTACAATGGATTATATCTACGACCAAGCACGGCCAATGCCATTCTCTTTGGTGCCGATGGTAGTGAAGTAATTAGCAGTAGTTCCGATGTGCTGATTCAGGCTGATAAGGCTACCTTCGATATAACCACTACTCGTTTTAACACCACGGGTGAGCTTAGCATTGAACCTCTTTCGGCTAGTTTTGGTAGCGCCTTTACTTACCAGAATATCAACTTGGAAAGTACGGTAACCGGTTTAAGGCTGGGTAAAATGGGGAATACCGCAGATGTAACGATTGCGACAGCTACGAATATTGCAGGGCCGATTGCGGTCTACGGCGGCAACATCGCCGTTAACCAAAACCTCACCTCCAACGCAGCCGGTGGGGATATTCTACTCAAGGGTACGGGCAAAATTACCTTGGCTGCCAGTAAGACTATTCAGTCAAACAATAGCGACATTGTTCTTTGGGCCAATTCGGCAGATGGCACGTCTGGCGGCATCGATATCAACAACAATGCAGGAATTAATTCGGCCAATGGTTCCACGAACCAGTTAACGGGCGGAGGCTCTATTGTTTTAGGAGGTGGTAGTGCTACCAGAACCCTAGCATCCGGCATGGTCGTACCAACTGGGGCCTCCAATGGCACCGGCAGTAACATTTCGGGCATTCATCTCGGTACGGAAAATCAATCGACTGACATCGGCATCTATTCGGGTGGTGGTGATGTATCGCTCAGTGGTGTTTCAACAAGTGGTAATTACCAAGGCGTGCAATGGGATGAGGATGGTTTGATCGATGCAGGTAATGGGTCAATTTCGATTACCGGCTCTAGTGCCGAATGGCACGGCATTGAACTTGGCGCCTATGGCGGAAAGTTCACCCTCAAGGCCGCAAACGGTGTTGCGATAAACGGTAGTTCGTCAGACACTGGTGCCCGTGCAGGTTTTCAGGGGTCAGGCGACATTATCGTGTCAGGTAATGGTGCCATTGACCTAACTGGGAATGCACCTAACTCTTCATACCATGGTGTCGTTTTTGGCGGTAATGCACTCGCGGCATCTGGCGATATTACATTTGACGGCGGTGCGAAGGGCATACAACTAAGCAGTGTCACGATTATTGGCAAGGAGGCATCGACAAGCGTAACGGCTAGCTCTAGCAATGTTCATTTAACAGGTGATGTTGTTAACTTCAATGCGTCAAGCACTATCAATACCACCGGCACGGTGACTGTTCAGCCTAACCCCACAAGTACGAGTTTCAGCAGTACTCTGGATCTGACAAGCAATCTAGCGCTATCCAGTGATGTTAGTGGATTGACCGTTGGCAAAGATGGCAATACCGCCAATATCACCATTAATAGCGCCCAAACCATCGCTGGGCCAATTTCGGTATATGGTGGCAGCATTGCCGTTAACCAAAACCTCACTTCGACTGCCAGTGGTGAAGACATTTTACTCAAGGGATCAGGAAGTATAACTTTGGCTTCAAGTAAAACAATTACTACAAATGCCGGTGATGTCATCTTATGGGCCAATCGTAATAATGTAACCTCTGGTACCGGAAATCACGGCATCACTTTGGCAGGTTCGAATACCGTATCTACTTCTGGCGGCAAAATTGTCTTAGCTGGTGGATTAGATGATGGCGGTAATGGCGGAACAGGCAGTGATGGAATTCCAGATGGATATTCATATAGCGGAAGCAGCTCAGATCAGGGCATAGAGTTAGCGAATGCCGCAAGCCTGCTATCAGGTGGTGGAGACATTCTCATACGAGGTGCAGGAGGAACTAAAGAAGGCATAATAGCTTCGGATCAACTTTTAATCGATGCAGGTACAGGTGTTATTGTTATAGAAGGTAAGTCTTCTGGATTAAAAGGCATTAACCTTGGTAGCAACACTCCTAATATTGCCATTACCTCTGCTAGTCCACAGATGGCGGCTATTGTTATCACGGGCACGTCTACAACCAATGTTTATGGGATTGACCTGGGCAATACATCTGGAAGCGGTAATATCTTGATTCAATCCACAGCTGCTATAGGGGGTGGAGTGACCATAACAGGCACTTCCAAAGGCAATATAGGACTGCATAACAGAATCAATAACGGACGAACACAAATTTTAAGTAATGCAGGTGATATCAATATTACGACTAACAATACTGAAAATAATAAATTCGATTTTTTTGTCGCTTCACAACAGGGCTTTTATGTTGGTGAGCGTTCTGATAGCCAATCGGTTAATGGCGTTACTCCAGTTACGGGATTTACCGGCAATGTAACGATCACTGCAAGGCATTCTATAAATTTAGAGGACGCTTTAAACATTGAAAGTGCAGGCCAAAACGCAAATATTACCTTAACGGCAGACAATATTGATGGTTCTGGAACTGCTACGCTCACAGCAGGAGGGGGGTTGGTATACGAGCCGTATTCCGCCAGTTTCTCCGAAGCGCAATCTTGGCCGCCGAATAATTTAACGGTATCGAGTGGCTTTAGCCGCCTCCGTTTGGGCAAAGAGGGCAATACTGCCAACATCACTTTTGGTTCTGCAACAAGCATCGCCGGTCCAATCACGGCTTATGGAGGAACCATAACCTTAAACGCCGATTTGACTACTACCAACGGCGGCGATATTTCCCTTTACACAGATAATGCATTGGGGGGATTAACCACGTCAAGAACCCTTACCGCAGCAGGTGCGTTTAAATACATTCCTAGAGGGACTACTTTTTCAGCGGATGTAACTTATCCGATAACCAACTTAACGGCTTCAAGTACAGGTTTAACCATTGGTAATGCAACCAACGACAAAAACATCACGATTAATGCAGATGTCACCGGCGATGCGGGTATTGAGTTATTTGGAAATGATATAGATATCAATGCCAATTTAGAAACTACTAATTCAGCCAATTTAGAGTTTAAAGGCAATACCACTATTGCCGCAGGCCAACACATTGCTTCTAATGGTAACTTTACCCACGATGGCGATTTGCTCTTTAAATCTGATGCCACTAACGGCGATGCTTACTTAGGAAGTATTGACGGAACCTATACCAAAACTTCAGGAACCGTTATCACTGAAAAATACTACCCCGCTCAACGCGCCTTTAGAATGGTAGCTAGCCCTGTAGATGGAGGCAGCCTATTTGACAACTGGCAAAACGGCGGTGCTAATGAAACGGGGATTGGAACCCATATTACTGGTGAAGTAGGAACTGTAGGACAGCACAATAGTACAACAGGGATAGATTATACAATTTCAGGGAATCCGTCGATGTTTTACTTCGATAGTGGCTGGCAGGCAGTTGCTGACAGCAAAAACAGAGACCTAGAAGCAGGCGTGCCTTATCGTTTGATGGTACGTGGCGATCGTGGAATTGATTTATCAAGTAATGAATCCACACCTACACCCACAAAATTAATCTCAACAGGGACTTTAAAAGTAGGAAGCATTACACCAACTTTCCCAAGTGCAACCGCAGGCAGCAATACCTTTGCTTTTATTGCGAATCCTTATCAATCGAGGATTGATGTGAGTGAGGTTCTTGCTGCAAATTCAAATACTGACAGCAACCAATTATGGGTGTGGGACCCGATGATTAACACGCGTGGCGGTTTTGTAACGATTGATCAATTTTCTTCAGGAAATGGAACGACAACTCCTACTAGCTCAACAGCCACTAAATTCATTGAACCTGGACAAGCCTTCTTTATTCAGTTAACAGGAACAAATTCAACTATTTCTTTTACTGAAGATGTAAAGGATGTGACTACTGCACTTGACAAATCAGCGCCATTCAGCGATAATCAGATGAGCATGTTGTTGGATTTAAAAAATGAAGGAAATCAGGTTATTGACGCGATTCGTTTGCGTTTTGCTACTGATGGAATTACTGAGGTAGATGCAGCAGATATTGCTAAAATGGGG
>NZ_JAANAS010000054.1 GCF_011089875.1 Psychroflexus maritimus
GAATGACAGTTCAATGAGGATGGGGAAATTTTTGCGGTATGACAGGTTAATGAGGGTATTGGAAATTTTTTGCGGTGTGACAGGTTTACAAGGCTTTTGGGGAATTTTCCGGAATGACAAGTTAATAATAGGGGTTTGTTATTCCGTTAGAGCGATAGCGAGATGCGGAATCTGAAGCATTGGAATTCTATTCATGTTTTTTTGTTAGGAAGTTTGTTTGCGTTAGGGATGGGAGTGGAAATCCTGCTTTTGGAAAGCTATATACCATTTATCAATTGAAATTACCGTACTAAAACACCCTTTTTTCCTTTCTGTTACATTACAAATAATAACTGGCATTAGATTTTTTTATTTTGAAAAGCGACCGGCAGGAAGCTCTTGTCCAAGCCTTAAAAAACTTGCTTTTGGGTAGAGGACTTGAAACGTAAAGCAGGTTCCTGGCTTCTAAAAAAATTAATTAATTATGTTTTTGCTGTTGGCTTCTCCAACGCCTATAACGCGGTCAAAGCGCTCTCCGATATCTCGATAATAGACAATAATTTGGTATTGATTTTCTGTGATATCATGGTTGCCACTTATAAATCCAGAATCAAAACTTCCGTCGGGTCCTAGGTACACGTAATTGTAGTTGTAAAATCCTTGCTTGAGTAATTTTTTGGTTTCGTAACGATTGGTTTCTTCGTTGTATTGCATCATGGTATTGTCGTCTATAGTATAATTATTAAAGCGACCGTACAAGTGTAACTCCCCTCCTTCCAAATCTTTGGTATTGTTGAGGGAGAAATGAACCCATGCATATTCAGCTTCTCGGGTTGGGTCTTCTCCTTGTTGCGTATTAATTTTAAAGCCTCCATTAACGTCAGGGTTAAATATGTATTTTTTCCCGTCTCTTACTCGATCTACGCGCAAAAACGTGTTATATAATTCGTCAAGCTCGATACGTTGTACGCGTTGGGTAGCCATACGAATGTCATTATTATCAAAAAATAGATATTCGTTTCCACCAAAAAATGAGGCTTCATCATCATATCGATAGATCAAGTTATTCCCTTGGGTAAATTGGGGTGTTAACCCGTAGATTGCTTCGTTGTGGTCTTGATTTTGTACCAGTACCACTTTTACGGTTTGTTCTGGATTTCTAAAAATAAAACCGTCTTTACCCACACTAAAATAAAGTACTTGCTTTTCCCTGAGATAATCTAAATCACGAGATCTCCTCACTTCTATAGGAACGTTTACCAAATTTTCTTGAACAATAAATTTTCTTGAAAAAATTGTTCTCCCCTCTCCATCTTTTATAAAAAGTATGTAATTACCAGAAACTTTTAATCGCCTAATATTATTATTTGGAAATTGAACTTTGTAATGGGTGTAAGATTGCAAAGTGTTTAAGGAATTAAAAAAGTTAAGGATACGCATATTATCAAAGCCTTCCATATACTCGTTCCTGGCTAAATCTGATTCTGTCCAATCATGATTAAAATGTTTAATCGTGTAATAATAATCGGCTTCTTGAGCGGTAAGGTCATCAAAAGATAAATGCAATTTGCCGTTTAAGGGAATGATTGGCGTACCGCTAAGCGACTGGTTGCTGCCTTTAAACTGAATAGTTTTAATAAAATCTGGTGGTGTGACTTCAAACTCTTGACCCAAACATAAATAACTTAAAAAAAAGAATAAAAAACTGAACCTCATTATAGATTTTTTTCAAAAATAAGATAAATTTTTGAACATAGTTTAGAACACATCTAAATAAGAATACTTAAATAATTGTTTAAGTGGAAAATGTATTTTTAATTCATATTTTTGCCACTCAAAATTTAAACGTTAAATCAAATGCCTAAAAGCGTTAAAGTTAAAAGGGGGCTTAGTTTAAACCTGAAGGGTGAAGCTGAGAAAATCTTAGTTGATGCTCCCAAGTCAAAAATTTATACAATAAAGCCACCAAATTTCCACTCTATTGTTCCAAAAATGGTAGTTAAGGAAGGGGCTAAATTGAAAGCTGGAGATGAGCTTTTCTTTTCAAAATACTCCGACAAAACCCGATTTGTATCTCCTGTAAGTGGAACACTTAAAGAGATAGTTCGTGGTGCAAAGCGAAGAGTTTTAGAATTGAGAATTGAAGCCGATGCAAGTATTGATTACAAGGATTTTGGTGTAATGGATCCGCTTTCTGCTTCTAAAGAAGAGGTGAAAGAACGTGTTTTTTCTACTGGATTAGGAACTTTTATTCAGCAACGCCCTTATGATATACTGGCTAATGCAGAAGATACGCCTAAATCAATTTTTGTTTCTACACACAATACAGCTCCATTAGGAGCTTCATTTGAGTTTGTTTTAAAAGCTAAAATGAAACATTTCCAAACGGGACTTAATGTTTTAAGTCAGTTAACCGAAGGAAAAGTTTACGTTGGTGTTGATGCTGAAAGTGCTTCTGAATTGAAATCAGTAGAAAATGTTGAGGTAGTAAATATCAATGGACCGCATCCTGCTGGATTAGTGGGGACAATGATTCACGAAATTGAACCGATTAACCAAGGTGAGCGCGTTTGGACAGTAAGAGCTGAAGACGTGGCCATTATTGGTGAACAATTTACTACAGGTAAGTTTAATGCTGAACGTATTGTTGCTGTTGCTGGTAATGCTGCTGAAGAACGCAAGTATTTTAAAACACTGATTGGTGCTGAAGTAAAAACTTTATTAAGTGGACAAAATCCAGCGGGTTGTCGTTTAATTTCTGGTGATGTGCTTACCGGTGCTAAAGTAGAAGAAGAAGGCTATATTGATTATTACGCTAATGAATTGACGATTATTCCTGAAGGAAACCACTACCGTATGTTTGGGTGGTTACCATTTAAGGATAACAATATACATTCGATGTCTAAAACATCACTTTCCTGGTTATTCCCAAAGCGAAAGTACGATGTAGATACCAACCTAAATGGGGAAGAAAGAGCGCTAGTAGTGACCGGCGAAATGGAAGAAGTTATGCCTTTGGATATTTATCCAATGCAGTTAATTAAGGCTTGTATGGCTGGAGATATTGAAAAGATGGAAAATCTTGGCATTTATGAAGTAGCTCCAGAAGATTTTGCTTTAATTGATTATACAAATACTTCTAAAATTGAAGCACAGGAAATTATTAGACAAGGATTAGATTTAATGATAACAGAAGTTGGTTAAAATAGTTGAACTATGAGTTTTATTAGAAAAAAATTAGATGAAATTAAAAAACCTTTTGAGCCTGGTAACAAATTAGAAAAATATCGTCCTGCCATAAATGCATTAGACACCTTTCTTTTTGTTCCAAATCACACTACTCAAAAAGGTGCGCATATAAGAGACGCAGTTGACTTGAAGCGAACTATGATTACTGTAGTATTAGCTTTAATTCCCGCATTAATCTTCGGAATGTGGAATACTGGTCACCAACACTTTATGCAATTAGGTGAAGAGGTTGGCTTTATGGAAGCCTTTATTCACGGAGCTTGGAAAATTGTTCCTATGATTGTGGTTTCTTATGCTGTTGGATTAGGAATTGAATTTATTTATGCTATTAAACGAGGCCACGAAGTAAATGAAGGTTATTTAGTGACTGGTTTATTGATTCCAATGATTATGCCTGTCGATATTCCATTATGGATGGTTGCGCTTTCAGTTATCTTTGCTGTTTTAATTGGTAAAGAAGCTTTTGGAGGAACGGGAATGAATATTTTAAATCCTGCACTTACCGCACGTGCTTTTGCTTTCTTTGCTTACCCTACTTACATGTCGGGTAACGAAGTATGGGTTTCTGAAGCTGGTGCTGTTGACAAGATTTCTGGAGAAACAATTTTGGGAAAACTTGCTGCAGGAACGGAAGTTCCTTTTGAAAGTATTCACATGTTCACAGGAGTAATTCCAGGTTCTATTGCAGAAACTTCTACACTTTGTATTTTGGCAGGAGCACTTTTATTAATGCTCACCAAAGTAGCGGATTGGAGAATTATTGTTAGTGGATTTATTGGGGCTGCTTTAATGGGATTATTGCTAAATGCGTTGCCTAGTCTAGGCGTGGAAGGAAATGATTTAACCAACTTTGCTTGGTATAATCATTTAATCGTTGGTGGTTTAGCCTTTGGTATAGTATTTATGGCCACTGATCCGGTTAGTGCAGCACAAACTTTAAAAGGAAAATGGATTTATGGTTTATTGATTGGATTATTAGCCATCATGATAAGAACCTTAAACCCTGCCTATCCTGAAGGCATTATGTTGTCAATTTTATTAATGAATGTTTTTGCTCCAACAATAGACCACTACGTAGTGGAAGGAAACGTGAAAAAACGTAAAAAACGTTTACAAGCTAAAACCGTTAAAACCGCTTAATTATGGATAAGAATAGTAACGCTTACACATTTATATTTGCCATTATTATGGTATTAGTTGTGGCTGCAGGTTTATCTTTTGTAGCTACCTCTCTTCAGCCTATGCAAGCTGAAAATGTGAGGCAAGAAAAAATGCAGAATATATTAAAAACAATTGGTGTTGAAACTGAACGCGCTGGAGCGGAAGAATTGTTTAACAAATATATTACAGAACAACTTTCCTTAGATCATGAAGGAAATGTAAAAAAAGAAGTTGAGGCATTTAATGTGAACTTAGCAAGAGAATTAAAAAAACCCGTTAAAGAACAAGCATTTCCTATTTACGTTGCAGATTATGAAGGGGCTAACTACTACATTGTTCCGCTTAGAGGTAAAGGCTTATGGGATGCTATTTGGGGTTATGTTGCACTTGAAGATGATATCAATACAATTGCTGGCGTAACTTTTGACCACAAAGGAGAGACCGCTGGTTTAGGAGCAGAAATTACAACCGATTGGTTTCAAGAACAATTTAAAGATGAGAAAGTCTTTAACGAAGAAGGCGAGTTGGTTGGTGTAATTGTGAAAAAAGGATATCAAGCAGATACCAAAGGAGACAATATGGTAGATTATATTTCAGGGGCTACAATCACAGGTGATGGAGTTACAGATATGATTAAAGAGAGACTTTCTAGGTATATGCCTTATTTCAAAACAAAAAAGTCTTCTAAAATAGAAGTTGCAACAAGATAATTTTGATATGATGAGTACAAAAGAGAATATAGAATCAAAGACAAGTTCTGAAGAAAAGAAAAAGAAAGAAATGATTATGTTTCTTTCAAGCTCGGAAGAGAAAGAGCACTTTTTGTCTAAAGCAAACAGGAAACTTTTATCAGACCCATTAGATGATAATAACCCTATTACTGTTCAAGTACTGGGAATCTGTTCTGCACTTGCAATAACCGTTCAATTAAAGCCGGCAATTGTAATGTCTTTAGCAGTAGTGTTTGTAATGGCATTTAGTAACATGATTATCTCAATGTTGAGAAACTCAATACCAAGTAGAATCCGAATTATTGTTCAGCTTGTAGTAGTTGCAGCAATGGTAATTTTAGTCGACCAAATCTTAAAGGCTTACGCTTTTGATGTAAGTAAAGAGTTGTCTATATTTATTGGGCTAATTATTACTAACTGTATCATTATGGGTAGATTAGAAGCTTTTGCTCTTGGAAATGGCGTATATAAATCATTCCTTGATGGAATTGGTAACGCGGCAGGATACGGATTAATTTTAATAATTATAGCCTTTTTTAGAGAGTTATTTGGTTCGGGGACTTTGTTAGGTTATGATGTAGTTAGTTGGACAGGTTTATACGATGCTGGATATGAAAATAATGGTTTCTTCTTGCTCTCACCTATGGCATTAATTGTGGTGGGCATTGTAATTTGGGTACAACGAAGCAGAAACAGGAAACTAATTGAGGAAAATTAAAAAAATCGTCAAAAATTAAAATTGAATTATGGAATTAATTAATTTATTTACTAAAAGTATATTTATTGAGAATATGGTATTTGCCTATTTCTTAGGCATGTGTTCTTATTTGGCGGTTTCAAAAACAGTAAAAACAGCCGTGGGGCTAGGAGCAGCTGTAATCTTTGTGTTGGCTGTTACCGTTCCAGTAAACTATTTAATAGACACCTACTTTTTACAACAAGGAGCTTTAACTTGGTTAAGCCCAGAATTTGCAGAAGTTGACTTAAGCTTTCTAACATTTATTATGTTTATTGCAGTAATAGCCTCTATGGTGCAGTTAGTGGAAATGACTGTTGAAAAATTTGCTCCTGCTTTACATAGCTCGTTGGGTATTTTTCTGCCACTTATTGCTGTTAATTGTGCTATTTTAGGTGGCTCTTTATTCATGCAACAGAAAGATTTTGTGGGTATTCACGAAGCTGGAGTGTACGGACTTGGAAGTGGAATAGGTTTCTTTTTAGCAATTTTAGGTATTGCTGCAATTCGAGAGAAAATAGCTTATTCTAATGTGCCTGCTCCATTAAAAGGACTAGGAATCACATTTATCATAACAGGATTGATGGCGATTGGGTTTATGAGTTTTATGGGAATTGATTTATAAAAAAAATAGAAAATGGATTTAACTGTAATATTAGCGAGTGTAGCTGTTTTTTTAACTTTAGTACTTTTGTTGGTAGTTATTCTACTTACTGCAAAAGCAAAGTTATCGCCCTCTGGGCCAGTTACAATTAACGTCAACGAAGAGAAAGATATGGAAGTAGGCTCTGGTTCTACTCTTCTTTCTACACTTGGAGATAACAAACTTTTTTTACCATCTGCCTGTGGTGGTGGTGGTACTTGTGTACAATGTAAATGTATTGTAAAAGAAGGTGGTGGCGCAATATTGCCCACCGAAAAACCTCACTTTACAAGAAAAGAAATTGCCGAAGGATGGCGCTTAGGATGTCAAGTTAAAGTTAAACAAGACATGAAAATTGAAATTCCTGAAGAAATCTTCGGTATTAAAAAATGGAACGCTAAAGTTGTCTCTAACTATAATGTTTCTTCTTTTATTAAAGAATTTGTAGTAGAAATTCCTGAAGATATGGACTACAAAGCGGGAGGTTATATTCAGATAGAAGTGCCTAAATGTGTAGTGAACTTTAAAGATATGGATATCACTGCTCACCCTGAAGATCACCCAGGTGCGCCTGAGAAATTTAAAGAAGAATGGAGTAACTTTGGGCTTTGGGACTTGGTAATGAAAAACGATGAAGTGGTTGAACGTGCCTACTCCATGGCTTCTTACCCAGCAGAAGGAAGAAGAATTATGCTTAATGTTCGTGTGGCTACTCCACCTTGGGATAGAGAAAAAAATGGTTGGATGGATGTAAATCCAGGAGTTGCTTCTTCTTATATTTTCAACCTAAAAGAAGGAGACGACTGTGTTATTTCTGGTCCTTATGGTGAGTTCTTTATCAACGAATCTGAAGCAGAAATGCTTTATGTGGGCGGTGGTGCTGGTATGGCCCCAATGCGTTCTCACCTATATGAACTTTTTAGAACGCTAAAAACCAATAGAAAAGTAACTTATTGGTACGGGGGTAGATCAAGAAAAGAATTATTTTACATTGATCACTTTAAAGCCTTGGAAAAAGATTTCCCTAATTTTAAATTCTACATGGCATTGTCAGAGCCTTTAGAAGAAGACAATTGGAAAGTAAAAAAAGATATTAATGATGAAGAAGGCGATGGCTTTGTTGGTTTCATTCACCAATGTGTCATTGATAACTACCTGAACCACCACGAAGAACCTGAAGACATTGAGTTATACTTCTGTGGACCTCCATTGATGAACCAGGCAGTTCAAAAAATGGGTGAAGATTTTGGTATTCCTGACGAGAATATTCGTTTTGATGATTTTGGTGGATAATCACCAAAAAAACTTATAAATTTAACCCAGGTTTTTTTAAAGCCTGGGTTTTTTAATTATTTTTAAATTATGGCTATTTTAGACGAACAACAATTACATAATTTGGCAATGAACATAGTAGGGAAAGACCTTAAAAACCAAGGTTATGAATTCCTTGCTGTAAATAGTAAACTTAAAAAAAACCCACAGTTTGTGGCACTTAAAGATAAAAAATTACACTTTGTTATTGTACGTGCTGTAACTTATCCAGATAACCCTAAAAGTATGGATGATGTCTTTATGAAGAAAATCAAAGACCATGCAACAAAATTTAACGCTAGAACTTTTTATGGTGGCGTAGGCCTAGCAAATCAACAGAATTATGAACTACCTGTAGATTCTAACAATGATTATGTGGTAAATTATTCTGGACTAATAAAACTTTAATATGAAAAAAATTATAGGTGTTTTTGTGTTGTTGTTTATTTCATGCAACCCCTCCAAAAAAAACGAGCCACAGGTATATAATCAAGATGCACTTGGAACCTACTTAAGCATGACTTTTTTTGCAGACGAACAAAAAGACTTTGCTAAAGAAGTAGATTCTACTATTGCAGCTATCAATCAATCAATGAGTACGTATATAGAGTCATCCGATATAAGTAAAATTAACCGAGGAGAACTAATAAACGTAGATCAGATGTTTGTAGAAAACTTCCATAAAGCCAAAGAAATTTATAAGCAAACTGATGCTTACTTTGATCCCACTGTTGGTTTATTAGTCAATTATTATGGCTTTGGCCCCAAAAAATTAGACCTCGAAATTAATGATAAAAATACAGATTCTTTAATGCAGTATGTTGGCTTTAATCAAGTTGAATTAAATTCAAATCAGCAAGTTATAAAAAACCACCCGTCGGTTTATATCGATTTTAATGCATTAGCAAAAGGCTATACTGTAGATCGAATTGGCGTTTTGTTAGAGCAACATGGAATCAACAATTTTATAATTGATATTGGAGGCGAAATTGTGGCTAAAGGAATAAACTTAAAAAGAAATAACCCCTGGCGTGTAGGTATAGATCGGCCCGTTGAAGGAAATGACGAAAGAGCCTATGATTATGTGGTAGATTTACAAAATCAAGCCATTGCTACCTCTGGTAATTACAGAAAGTTTAGCGAAGATGAAAAAGGAAATAAATTTGTACATACCATCAATCCCAAAACTGGTAAAAGTGAAAAGTCGGATATTTTAAGTGCTAGCGTAATAGCTTCAGACTGTATGACCGCAGATGCCTATGCTACTGCTTTTATGAGTATGGGCTATGAAAAAACTCTTGCCCTAGTTCAAGAAATTGACAACATTGAAGTAGTCCTCATTTACGTAAATCAAACAAATGAAGTCAATACTTATATTTCAAAAAAATTAAAAAAATCAATCAAT
The DNA here is from genome assembly GCF_011089875.1 of Psychroflexus maritimus. Classification (GTDB taxonomy): domain Bacteria; phylum Bacteroidota; class Bacteroidia; order Flavobacteriales; family Flavobacteriaceae; genus Psychroflexus; species Psychroflexus maritimus. Next base: position 9,216 of record NZ_JAANAS010000054.1, read on the forward strand.
CAAGTTAATTAATAACAATTGGAGCATTAAATGATGAATAGTATTAATCATTACCCGCTTGTTATTTAAAACAATAGCTCCCTAAACTCAAAAAGTTTAATTAGGTAAATAATTAGCAAACAAAGACAAAGCATAAACTTTATTAAAGTAGAAGCTAAAAAACCAATAAAAGCGCCTACAGCCGAGTTATAAGCTTGTTGTGTAGTGGCTTGGCGATTAAAAATTATTTCACCTAAAAAAGCTCCAAGAAAAGCACCTATAATTAAACCTAAAGGGGGGAAAAAAATCAGACCAATTAATAAACCTAAAGTTGAACCCCAAGAAGCATATTTAGACCCGCCTTTTTTCTTACTGTAATAGCCTGGCATCAAATAATCAGCAATACTAATTATAAGAGTTAGCGCAAAAGTGATTCCCAGAAGCCAATAATTAGTAGGAATTTGTGGTATCAGATAGATACACAATAAGCCTAACCAAGCTAATGGTGGGCCAGGAATGACAGGTAAAAAACTTCCAATTAGTCCCGCTAGTAATAAAACTAACCCTATAAATAGTAATGCATATTCCATAATCAAAATAATTCAGTAGCTTTGTTTACTATAGTTAAAAGTACATATTTTAATGATAAGAATTGTCTATTTTTTATGTTTTTCTTTACTATCATCGCTTTCAATCAGGGCGCAGTCTAACATTGAATTTGGTACTCAAGATAGAAAAATCATTGATTATCATATCTCAGATATAAATCAGCACAAAAATAATCCGCTAGCGGTTAGAGAAATTATAACTGAAGTAAAATTTCTAGAAGAATTGTCATCAAACGAATTAAAGCGTTCAGAATACTGGTTAATTCAAGTACTTAGCCTCTATGAGTTGCAGATTAAGCCGTGGTCGTTGAAACCCAAACCCAACTTTGAAGTATTAAAAGAAAAGTTAAGTGAACACCCTTACAAATCGAAAGGCTTTTACTTTGAAGAAGCTTTTATTTTTAATTTATCAGAAGAAACAGAAAATTATACTACCATAGAACTCATAAGGCCTTATACAACAAATTGTAGAGAAATTCCGAATTCCCATAGAAGAGATAAATGCACACAAAAAAGAATTCAATTTGCAATAAAACAGCATTTTGAAACCAACAAAGCCATAGAAATATTTGAAAATAAACACGGTCAAATTTTTATAAGAGATTATGAAGTTACAATTTATACTTCACTAATAATTGACAAAAAAGGTAAACTGAAAATACAAAATATAAGTAGTTTAGATAAGGCTTTAGATCGATTAGCAAAAAAAGCAATAAAACGATTTCCTAAATTTGAACCAGCAAGATTAAACGGAAAACCCATTGAAGCTAAATTCAATTTGCCAATTACATTTACTATCTTAGCTACAAAAACAAATAATTAATGGCTTGACTACATGAAGAAAATCGGACTACTTATTTGTATAATTTGCGCTTTTAACTGTAAAGAAACTAATTCAAGTGAGGAAGTTAATCGCTTAGTAAAAAGTGAACTTCAGCAGATTTCCTTTAATGAAATTGATGAACATCCTTATTTTCCAAAATGTAACGATTTTAATGGTCAGGCTAACTTCAATTGCTTTTATAAAGAATTAAAAAAACATTTATTACTAAACCTAGATTTAACAGGTGTTTCTATTGCTGAAGCTGATGAAGTTAAATTAAAAATTAAGGTAAATCACCAAGGAAAAACGTCCTTAGTTGAGTTGCAAACCAACCACCCTGACTCAATTCAGCTTCATTCCGTATTTTCGGCACAATTAGAAAAATTCCCCAAGTTATTTCCGGCACAAAAAAGAGGAGTTTTGGTTAATGCGGTGTATCAAATACCTATTCTAATTAACCCAAAAAAATAGCTTATTGAAGTATCTATTTAAAAATACGTTTAGCACCTTCTCCACATCTAACCAAAAATTCCAATAAAATAATGTTTAGCTTTGTACTTTCTAAGAGCTAAAAAATAAAATTAAATTGAAACAAGAACGAATTATTTTAGGAATTGACCCCGGTACAACCATAATGGGTTTTGGACTAATTAAGGTGGTAGATAAAAAAATGAAATTGCTACAACTCAATGAATTAATACTAAAAAAATACAAAGATCCTTACACAAAACTTAAATTAATTTTTGAACGCACTATAGACCTAATTGAAACTTATCATCCTGATGAAATAGCTATTGAAGCACCTTTCTTTGGGAAAAATGTTCAATCTATGCTAAAACTTGGAAGAGCTCAAGGTGTAGCAATGGCAGCAGGACTTTCAAGAGAAATACCAATTACAGAATACCTGCCTAAAAAAATTAAAATGGCTATTACAGGTAACGGTAATGCTAGCAAAGAACAAGTCGCAAAAATGTTACAATCTACACTACAAATAAAAGAACTACCCAAAAATTTAGATTCTACAGATGGTTTAGCTGCAGCAGTTTGTCACTTTTACAACAGCAACCGCAGCCAATCAAGTAAGTCGTACACAGGATGGAATGCCTTTGTAAAACAAAATGAAGATAGAATAAAAAAATAATTAAAACCAATCTTTACTTAGCAAATATTCCGCAATTTGAACTGTGTTAGTAGCCGCTCCTTTTCTCAAATTATCCGCAACCACCCACATATTCAATGAATTTTTAGCAGTAAAGTCTCTTCTAATTCTTCCAACAAATACTTCATTTTTGCCTTCCGCATAAATTGGCATCGGGTATTGATTAACTTCCACATGATCTTGCACGACAACACCATTAGTATTCTTTAGTAAGTTTTTTACTTCACCAACTTCAAAATCTTGATCAAAAGTTACATTCACTGATTCACTATGGCCACCAACAACAGGAATCCTAACCGCTGTCGCCGAAACTAATACGCTATCATCAGCTAAAATTTTCTTTGTTTCGTGCGTTAATTTCATTTCTTCCTTGGTGTAATCATTTTCTAAAAATACATCGCAATGTGGAATAGCATTTTTATGTATAGGATAGGGATAAGCCATTTCACCCGCTCTTCCAATATACTCATTTTCAAGCTGCTCAACAGCCTTCACACCCGTACCCGTAATAGATTGATAAGTAGAAACCACCACGCGTCTTACTCCATACTTTTTATGCAACGGGCTTAAAGCCATCACCAATTGAATAGTTGAACAATTGGGATTAGCTATAATTTTATCTACTTCCGTTAGTGCCTCAGCATTAATTTCAGGAACCACTAATTTAATTTCCGGATGCATACGCCAAGCTGAAGAATTATCAATCACTCGCGTTCCTACAGCCGCAAACTTTGGCGCCCATTCTAAGGAAGTTTCACCACCTGCAGAAAACAAAGCAATTTCAGGTTTTCGCCCTACCGCTGTCTCCAAATCAACCACCTTAAACTTTTTTCCTTTAAACGTAAGTTCTTTTCCAACCGACTTCTTAGAAGCTACAGGAATTAATTCAGTTAATGGAAAATTTCGCTCTTCAAGCACTTGAAGCATCACTTGACCAACCATACCGGTGGCACCAACAACGGCTACCTTCATCTTATATAAAATTAAAATTAATTACTTATTTGGGCGTATTACGGGCTATCCGTTTCAATTCCTCCTCCTCAAAAAAGTTTTACTTAGCTTTTTAAATAGCTCCTAAAGTCGCTTTTAAAAAACAAGTCAACTATTTTTTTGAGTCGTGCGGGATTTCCACTTCTATCCCTAACGCTATATTTGTTTTCAAAAGAAAAAAACCATTTAAAAACAGTACAAATGTAATTCATAAACTGTAAATGATAAAAAAATTACACCTATTTAAAATCTTAAAAAACAAACCTAAAAGTTAATTATTTTATAGATAAAAGTGTTGAATACAGGTTCTTTTTCATGAGTTGAAAAAACAATGAAATCTAAAAAAATATGGCAAAAAAAACAATTCATTAAAAAACCACTAAACGCATAGTCAGTTTTACAAGACTATATTCATTTATTTTTCAGGATTCGTTAATAAATAAATAGAATTTTAGGATTTAATTGTAAAATATATGTATTTTTGATGAAAGATTAAACGCTATAATCAAATGAAATCACTCGCTATCTATAACAGATTTCTGTATCTTTCTGTTGCTTTTTTTTTCCTCATAGTCAATCATACAAAGGCACAAGACGAATTTAGCCTTCATAGCCAATTTAATGGATCTTATGATTTCACAGCTATTGGTAACACACTTAATTTAGATGAAAACGGTACTTCTGCTCCTTGCGAAATTTTAACTGAGTCTAGCGCCAGTTTAAACTTAGAGGATAGCCAAACTATTGAAGCTGCATACTTATTTTGGTCGGGGTCAGGAGATGGAGAAGGAAACCTTACTATTAACTTAAATGATGATCCAGTAACCTCAGAAGAAACCTATAACGCGACTATAAATGTGTTTGGAAATGAGTTAGAATTTTTTGGTGCTTTTAAAGATATTACCGAAGTGGTGCAAAACACAGGAAATGCACTCTACACTGTATCTGATTTTGATTTAACTGATGAAATTAGTACATTTTGCCCCTCTGCATTAAACTATGGAGGTTGGGCAATTATCATAGTTTATGAAGAGGAGAGTCTTGATGCCAATCAAGTTAACATTTACAAAGGGTTTGAATTTGTTAATTCGTCAAACCAGACAGCAAGCATCCTCCTCGGAAATTTAAATGTTGTTGAAACTACTGGAGCAAAAATCGGCTTTTTATCCTGGGAAGGTGACGAGGGAATTTCAGTAAATGAAACACTTCAACTCAATGGAAACATTTTAAGCGATTTACCACTGAATCCTGCCAATAACATGTTTAATGGCACCAATACCTACTCCAATTCTAGCGATTTATGGAATATGGATTTGGATGTATTAGACATTAGCGATATTATTGAAGTTGGAGATACAGAAGCTACTATCACTATGACGTCTGGACAAGATGGTGTTTTTTTACATCATGTAGCTACAAACATTAGCTCAGAACTACCTGATGCAACTGTAGAGTTAACTGAAACTGTTGATGAAGAGGTCTGTGATAACAGAACCATAGATTTCTCAACCACCGTCTTTAATGTAAATGCTACTGCTGTACTTCCTGAAAATGTTCCAGTTTCAATTTTTGTGATTGATGATGATGGAAATGAATTGTACTTAGATACTTTATTTACTCAGAACACAATTGATATCAATGATTCTGAAAATCTATTGTTCTCTGTTACTATTCCAGAAAATGTGCCCTTGTCAACTCAAATTATTATTAGGGTTAATTATGACGAATCAGGTAATAACCCTATTAATGAAAGTAACTTAAATAACAATGAGTTTATTTATGATTTACAAATGTTTGAAAGTCCCCCCCCACCAAACCTAAACAACCTAGAGGAATGTGGTCTTGCTAACCAAACCGATTTCAACTTGAATGATGCTACTTCATCAATAGGTTCTGAAGTTTTTGAAATCACTTTTCACCCCTCCCAGCTTGATGCTGAAAACAATGAAAACCAAATCAATGATGTTAACCCCTATACAATTACAGGCGAAAATGAAACCCTCTGGGTAAGAATTTTCGACGGCAATTGTTTTGCCGTCAATTCATTTGAAATTCAAACCCTTCCGCCTCCTGAAATCAACACTCCTGAAGCCCTTTCTGAATGTGATTTCTCTGAAGAACAACTCGGATTTACAGAATTTGATTTAACCACTAAAATCGATGAAATCACCGACGGAAATCCAAATTACGAAGTAGAATTCTTCACCACCCAAGTCGATGCGGAAGATTTAACTATCGAAAACGGACTGGAAAGCCCTTATACCAACGAAAATGCCTTATCCCAAACGCTCTTTGTACGAGTTACCGATATTACCAACGGCTGTGCATCCTTTACAGAACTAGAATTGGAAATCAATCTTTTGCCCGTTATTGCACAATCTCAAGATATTCCACCCCTAGAAGCCTGTGATGATGATCAAAATGGCGTACAGACCTTAGACATAACCTCTCAACAGGAATTTATTTTAAACGATTTAGAAGAATCCAACCACCAAATCCAATATTACGAAACCCAAACCGATGCGGAAAATGATGAAAATGAGATCCTCAATGCTACTGCTTTTGAATCGGCTGGACAAACTATTTTTGTTCGAGTAACCGAAACAGAAACAAGTTGCTTCTCTTTCACCTCTTTTGAACTTATTGTTAATGAAATTCCTCCGCTTCAAAGTGGA
>NZ_JAANAS010000055.1 GCF_011089875.1 Psychroflexus maritimus
ATTGCGGAGTAAAAAAGTAAAGTAGATTGCTGTTTAAAACTGATTACTCTATTTTATTCAATAAGAACATCCATTTACTGCGTTAATTTTTATCAGGATAGCTAAGGCTATCCTGATAAAAATTGCCTTGTAACTGAATATCCTTATTGATTTTGACTTTGTGATTATAATCGAACTCAGGTTAATACCAATTTAATCATCAAATGACGCTATTTAGCTCATTCATTGTTTCTTTGGTCGCCACTGAAAGGTACACAAACCGTTTAGCGTTTAGCGTCTCGCGCATAACGAAAGTGGCGACTTGAAATACGCAAGTTTTTCGGTTAAACTTTAAGTTTCTAAAAATACCTAAATTTTCGTTTCAGCACCAAATCTCGCCATTTTTGTTATGCGCTGTTGGCATTAGAACTTTTTCAGAGTTTGTTTCTCATTCAGATTTAGTCAACAAAAGTTTCTTTAATTATACTTTTACAATCTGCTATCTCAGATTTCGTTAATTGGTCAAATCTTTTTAAAATTCGAGTCTTGTCAATTGTCCGAATTTGGTCAATCGCAATCATTCCATTTTTACCGTTATGTTTTACATTTATTCTTGTCGGATATTTCTTCAAGTTAGTCGTCATTGGAGCCACAACGACTGTTTTTAAGAACTTGTTAATTTCATTTGGTGATAGAATTACACAAGGGCGAGTTTTTTTTATTTCACTTCCGATTGTTGGGTCAAGATTTACGAGTACAATTGAATATTGTTTTAATTCCATTCTTCGAAGTTTTCATCGTCAAAAACATCGTCTAGCAATAGCTCATCATCATTATTAGCATTCATTTCTCTAAATGCTTTTTCCCAATTATTTCTCGGCTTGTCAATGGGTTTTAGAATTATTTGTCCTTTTTCTAAAATCATTTCAACTTTGTCTTTTATGTTGTACTTTTCTAAAATTGTCTTACTTAAACGCAGACCTTTAGAATTTCCGATTTTTATAATGGCTGTCTCCATATCTAATTTTTTGTAATTACAAAGTAACAACTTTTATTGTGTTTCGCAAAGTTTTTTTCAGTATTAATGCCAACACCAATATAATTTGACATCTGAACTAATAAATCGAAAATATCAACTATTTTTGATAAAAAAGCTAGTTATAATAGTTGAAAAAGAAAATAATGAAATACTTGTAAGATTTACAGCAAGTATGAATGCATCAAGAATCCAATCGATATTAGATTATTTGAGATATAAAGAACTAACTTCAAAATCTAAGGCAAAAGAAAAATATGTAGATGAATTAGTTAAAGAGTCTAAATCCGATCGCTGGGAAAAAATTCGAAAAAGTATTGGATTTGATGATTAAACTAATGGTTGACTACAATATAATTTTTAGTGCGATTTTAAATGTGAATAGTCGAATTGGTCAAATTTTATTGACTTCTGACAAATCTAACGACTTCTATGCGCCAAAGTATGTAAGAGATGAAATATTTAACCATCAAGGAAAATTAAAAAATATAGCTAAGCTTGGTGATAATGAATTCCTAGAAGTTTACGAGTTAGTACTTAAAAATATTACGATTTTAGACCATTCAATTGCTGGTAAATCGAACTACAAAAAAGCATTTGAATTGTGTAAAGATGCTGATCTGGATGATATACCATTTGTTGCATTCGCACTTTATCTGAAATCTAAATTATGGACAGGTGAAAAAAAACTGATAAAAGGCTTAAAAGATAATGGTTTTGATAAAATCGTTACGACTAATGATTTATTTGATGACTTTCTTAAAAAGAACTGAAAGTAGATATTACAGGTGTTAACAGCGCATAACAAAAATGGCGTGGTTTCTTTGGTTGCCACTAAAAGGTACACAAACCGTTTTTTTTTATAAAAAAGGGAATTTTAACCTATAAAAGCAATTCAACTGAAATTATTAGAAGTATGATTACAAGTTAAGTCTATTTAGGGTGAAGTAAAAATTTCAAAAAATTGGGATTAAGTATTTTTTTTGTTATGTTTGTTAAAATTTCATCCAGTAATTCCCTAAATATGGGACTCGCTGCGGCGGAGCCGTTATAAAATTTTCATTTAGAGAAATTTTCTGACATTATTTTTTTTGAGTTTATTGTCAATAATGAAGTTATGGAAATAGTATTGAAAAAATTAGTCCACCGAAATCAAGAATGTATTGGGATTTTTTTTGATAAATCCTCATACACTTTAGAAGTAAGAGAGCAGCTAAGAAAGATTGATGCTGTTTTTTCTAAGACACATTCTTGTTGGTACGTTTTATACAGCAAAATCAACTTTCAGAAAATAGTTCGTACTTTTAACAACATAAAGTATCAAGATCATACAGGTAATATTGTTAGATATGTGGCCGGGAAAGATTCTCGTGAGCATCCACACAAAGTTAATCGGCCTTCGGCTTCAGTAGCTAAGGAAATTAACGACAAAAGGCAGTTAGTTGAACCCAAGAAAGATTCAGCTAAAGCACCAAAGAAGAGTAAAGATAAAGCGCATCAATCTTCTTCAATGGTTTCTGCACATAAAGAGAAGCAAGCAACAACTTCTCTTGCCAAAGAATTAAAATTTCAATATGTATATGATTTTGGTAAATATTGGGTAGTTAAAATGAACTACAATGAAGCTGTTAAAAAGAAACTTTTAGCACATAAAGGTATTTTTTGGAACTCTACTTACCGAGTTTATATGATTATGAGGCATCCTAAAAACAGAACTTTTGTGCACACTATTTTAGGAGAAGAAATATTTCCTAAAAATTATTTTTACAATGAATTTGCTAAGTTGAACCATGGTGCTTCAATTTACTTTAGTAGTTATCCGCCAGATTCTCGCTTTATGCGTGTAAAAGTTATTGGAAATGCTTTAATAAAAGACCAAGTAAAGCGTTTAAGCATGATGCGGTGGGATAAAACAAAAAACTGTTTTTTATTTCCGGCTTCACCAGAAATGATGGACACTTTGAATATTGTTTTAGAAGACTATTCAGATTGCATTGACAACAGATTGCCTTCAGGATATTTAAAGAAGCGAAACAACATTAACAAAAAAGGGCTTAATTATTTAAAAACAAAAGATTCTTTACTTAGTCAAGTGCCCGAAAATACACGCGTTTATGTAGATGAATTAATGGACATGATTATTGCTAAAAATTACAGTGATTCAACTTTAAAGACCTACACCAATTCATTTATATTATTGCTTCGTTATTTTAATTACAAGTCACCACAAGAATTAACAGAACGAGAAGTAGTTTCATTTTTATCTGATTTAAACACAAAAGTAAGTTCCTCTTCTTCGCTATCAGCCTATATAAATGCGTTGAAATTTTATTTTAAGCATGTAGTTGGTTGGCGGGACACCGATTTTAAAATTCCGAGGCCTAAAAAAGAGAAAAAACTACCTGTAGTTTTAACCGAAGAGCAAGTTAAGGCTATTTTTAGTCACGTAAACAACATCAAGCATAAGTTAGCATTAATGCTTATTTACAGCTCTGGTTTAAGAATAAGCGAAGCTATTAATTTAACGTGGAAAGACATTAATTTTGAAGCTCACAAAATTCATATTAAAGGAGCCAAAGGGAAGAAAGACCGTATAGTTATGTTGGCTTATGTACTTGTAGAAAAGTTAAAACAATACAAAGAGATGTTTCCATCTGAGGGTTTTGTATTTGAAGGACAAATTAAAGGGCAGCCCTACACCGCTAGTAGTATTCGATCAGTAATGAGAAGGGCTTGTAAAAACGCGGGTATAGAAGAGAAAGCAACTGTACATACTTTGCGTCATAGTTTTGCAACACATGTTTTGAATTCTGGTACAGATATTAGATTCATACAAAAGATACTAGGTCATTCAAGCATTAAAACCACTACTGTATATACTCGCGTAAGCAAGCCGAAATATGATGAAATAAAAAGTCCTTTAGATTCTATGCAAGACGAATTAGAGTCAAAAAACCCAAAAAAAACCTAGAAAATAGTATGATTTACGAAAAAAGTGATGCATATTTGTAGATATATACTAGTTCTCTGCAAGCTAAAAAGCCAACCGCACAAACAGCACATTTGGTTTTTGTCGATACGAGAGCTAACATTGAAAAACCAAAAGAGCTGTTTTTTGCCAACGCTGAAAAACGGATAATGAATGAAAAACAAAGTGCAATGAAACATATACTATTTGCAATACTCGCCATTTTAAGCATTGGATTTACCGTGCAAGGGCAAAACGATTGCTACAATGAAGGAAAAGCTAAAATTGCCAAAGAAAATATGGATGAAGGTGATGATGGACTTACCTGTGCAAACGCTGCTAAATTCTATGTAATGCTTTGTCAGTACAAAACCGAGCCTCTTTACGAAGAACAAGGAGTTCGATTGAAAAAACAATTAAAAGCGATAAAGAAGGCTTACAATGATTACGGAGTTTATTGCAAAGACATCGGTAAAATTCGGGATTTAATACCGGAAAGTCCGACAATAACAGTGGTTGATGACAGTGAAGAAGCCACCTCGGATGAGGTGCTTTTGGAGGCGGTACAGTTATTCCTTGGTGGGCAAAATAGGGGAAATAGCGGATCTCAAGCCTCAGGTAGAACAGCCACCAATTGTATCTCGGCAGGAGAAAGAAAATTCGGTAATCAAAGCGAAAATCGAACCTTTAGCAGTAATTCTGCAGGTAGTCGAGCTTTTCAATATGAGATTTTCATTTGCCATTGCGAACAAGGGACTTATAATGATAAGTATACCGAATCTGAGTATCTGGAGATGCTTAGAGATGCCAGGCAAGGGTATTATAATTATTACAAGCAAGCTGGCGACCCTGATCTCAGCCCAGTTCCCAGTAGTTGTGGGCAAAAAGGTGGTGGTGGAAGGTCCGGCACACCCAGTAGATACCCTTATAAAAACCTTGAGGATGCTTTAGTAGACGATCAAATAAGTGATGATCTCACCACTTTCGCCAATGGGCTGGCTGAGTACTCTGACAATCCAAAGATCATTCGACTAGCCGAAAACATGAATCAGGTCCAGGCGAAATACGATAATGTTGAGGCGGGAGTTAATCGTATCGCCAATAGCTTAGGTGTTCCCGTTGATCAGGAAACAAGGCAAATGATGAACTTTTATCAGAATGCAGAAATGGTGGTAGCCATTGGAAAGGCAATCTTTGGGAAAGAACCCAGCCTTGAAGAAAGACTGAGTCCATCACAACTAAGCGTGAGAAAAAATATGATGGAGGTAAGTCGCAACCTGCGCACTTTATATGACGAGGTCAATTCCATTGCGCCTTATTCAAAAGATAAACCTAATTATCTGCTATCCTTAGAAAGGGAAGAGCAAGAAATCACCCAGTTCAATCAACTTACTTGCAAGGATCGATACTTATACCTCTGGTATCTAGAGGCTCCTGGATACCCAAATATCAAAGATTATAATGCAGAGGTACAAAGGCTTTCAACCAAAACAGTGAAGGAAGTAGTTGCAAGTATTGCCCAAATGCAGCAGAGACATGAGATGTCCAAGATCCCTCATATTGCTAACAAAGAACTTGCTTTTCAGAAAGCTTTCAATCGCATCCAGTTTTATAAGATGCGCTATTATCAAGAAACGGGTAATGTTCAATTAGCAAGAGAGATGAGATCTAAAATTAAATTTGATGATAAGCTAATAGGAGAGACTATTAAACTCATAGTGGATAACTTCAATCAGCAAAAATTTGAAACGGTTACCGATTTTAGTTATCTGATTGAAGATTACTTCGGAACTGAAAAGGAGATACGTCTTTATTATAAAGACATTCCCGGTATGGATATAAGTTGGCGGTCAATTAATCAAATTTCTAGAAGTGAAGTCAGTATTTTGCTCATGTTAGGTGTAATATCAGCCGTAGAAACAGAACAACTTAGCCAAGCAAAAAAAAGCTTTAACATATTATCAAACATTCATGACAACACCGTGGAATGGCGCAATAAACAATCAAAATTAGGTGATGAAGAAGACGTGGAGCATAAGTTTTTCATGGATGCAATAGATGACGAATTGGCTGAAAGCCAAATTGCATTAAACACCGCTAGAGCCTATTTAAATATTGGATTAAAAGAGTATTCGGCAGCTTTAGATTGTACGAATGAAATAATTAAACAACTCAAACCTAGTAATCCATTACAAACAATTCCTAAGCACGTTTTTTTACGTTTGAAAATATTAGCACATCTTGGATTACAAGACTATTCAAACGCTAAAAAGACACTTACAAAGTGGGATTATCTAGTTGATACAAGGAATGCTTTAAAGCGGAATGGGTTTGATGTAGACCAATTCATTTCATTAATTTTCATTGTGAAAGAAAAGCAGGAAATGGAGTTTTACAATGTCTACATTCGATATCATAAAAAAGACTATCAAGGAGCACTGATTGCCTTAAAGCTTTTAAAAAAGAAAATTGAGGATCCAGAAGCAAAATTTTACCTCTTAGAAGAAAAAATTCATTTGGCTCTTGGAGCCGATGAAGCAGCTCGAGTAGCCCACCAGGAGTACATTAACTTATTAAGAACTAATTAGAATTGAACAAAAAAATGAATAAGATGAAACTAACCAGCATACTGTTTTTTCTTTGTATAGCTTATACTTCGATTGGACAGAACAACTCAAAACTAGACATAGGTATAATTCCAAAAATAAACGGAGAAAACCTCTTATTGATTGATGCAAATAAGGGCAGTATTGTCTCCTTTACCTCAGTGGGAGAAGAGATCTTTGCCGCCACAGTAAGTGAAAGTGAAGAACATTTTTACTTTCTAAGCCGGAATAAGGTATATAAAGGTTTGGTAAGTAGCGGTGAACTTATCAGAGAGTTTAAATATCACGATTTGCAAAAAGAAAGCATCAAACCTCTCGCTATTAGCATGCAGGGTATAGCTATTTACAAAAAAATAGAAAATAGAAAAGAAAAAAAGGCTACAGGGAGTTTTGGGGCATTTGGTACTGGACCAGGAGTAGAAACTAAAGAAAGTGAAGATGAAACAGAACAAGCTGAAAAGCACCTATTGTGCAAAGCAAACATTGAAACTAATACTATTTCAATACTACACGACCTAAGCCCCTCAAACATTTATTATTCTGGATTTCACCAAAACAAGTTTTTCATAGGTGATTCCAAGGAGGGGAAACGCACCTCTTATGACCTGCGAACTCAAGAAAAGATTCAAGACTTTATGACCCCAAAACTATCTTCTATATATCCAGAGCTTCAAGAATATAAATCGCCCTACATTAGTTACCATAGTGAGCACGATCTTTTCTCATACAGCTATGAAAAAAAGAACCAAAAAGTGCAAATCTTATACGATCCCATAAAGGAGGAAGTGATACTATTTGAAAAGGATGAAAAAGAAGCAATATTTATTGCCGGCTACAATTCCTCTACATCCAATTACTATCTCTATAAAAGGCTCCGTACAACTGAATTACCAAGCTTTCCAAACCACGAAGATTACGATTTAGAATCTGAAGAAGAAATAGAAAAGTTTAGTCAAGACACGGATAGCGTTATGGTTCTATGGGATAAGATCAATTTAGATCCCAATAGTTATAGTTTTGAAATACACAAGACCCCCAATTATCAACGTTTAGTAGAGATCCCAAAAGTGAGTAGAGAGATCAATACATATGGGGCAGTAAAGGTTTATAATGATAAGTACGCTTTGATAGATAGATATAGGGAAATGGAGCTCTATGATTTAGAGGCAAAGAAGACGGTTTGGCTATTGGATACAGATTTCTAGAGGATAAACTTATGATTATTAATGGTCATATCATTTTGATTATCGTTGTGTTTTTAGTCACCAACGTTAAAGCACAAGTAATCTTTTATGATGAAAAAACAGGTGAAGAGTACCAAATTACCCCGCAAACCGATGAGAAATTAACAAAGGCCTTTTTAGATGACCTAAATGCAAGGGCCATCGAGTTTAATCCAAATACTAGCTCACGTTTTCCTTTGCGTTTGAAAAACAAAAAAAGCAACTGGGTGCTTTTCGATTCCTATGAGGATGATTTATTCTTAGTTAATGAAGCTAAAAAATACAGCTTTCAGTTCCCTTCGCCTCTATTAGAAAACAGGGGTTTTACACTAGCCTTTCGCAAGGATAAAATTTACTACACTAATTTACAAGAGAGTAAAGTTATTACTAAAATGAGTTTTACTCAAGTAGTACCCCGAACGATTACAGGTACGTTTATGGTGGAAAACCCCGAAGGAGAGCTTAAAGAAGAACAAGAAACTTCTCTTGAATCTTTTACCGTTAAAAATGGTGTGAAGTGGGGTTTAATCGAAATGGCAAGTGACAATATCTATCTCAGCCGAAATTTTTTATACAATTCCTCTGAAGAAGTTCCTGAAGCTACTGGTTTTCAAAGCTATCAGCTGGAAATGATGGAAAATCTAAGGGAGGTGAAAAAATTAGATTTATTAGTGGCTTTAGATGAAAATGGTTACTATTTCAAAGCTCGAGATAAGAAAACCAAATTATTTGGACTCTATGCAGGAGAAAGAATGCCGTTTAATCAAATACCTGCAAAATATGACGATATCAAACGTCATCGAAATCCAGAAACTTATGAAGTGTGGAAAAATGGAAAGGTTGGATATTACAACGGTAATTTTGACTTGGTTATGGAGCCTATTTATGATGATTTTAAATTTGTACATCTCGACTATACTTTTGGCTGCGCCTTAAAGAAAAATGGAAAATGGGAACTCTACAATGCGCACGAACCTAAAAAACTTGTAGAAGGCAATGCAAAAACCATAGATGAATTGATAGAATTATGGTTAAACAGATAAATGCCAAAACATAAAACCACACACATTGCCAAGTCGCACCGCCCAACGCACCACCAAAACTTGTCAAAGAGTATGGTTTTGCCAACGCTGAAAGACAAGTAGAACGGAAAAAGCCAGCAGAGAACAATGTATAAGCGTAATGCGGGCTAAAGCGCTAAATTTAAACGAATTGAATATTAACAAACATATCGGCAAACTGAAAGTGAAGTGCTTCTAATCCCGCACTACGCTTATACTAGACCGTTGTGTGTAACTATAAAAAATGAATATTAAAAACTGCATATTTCTAATTCTATATATCTTTTCCAATTATGCTTTTGGACAACCAACACCCATATCTGGAAATTTAAATGGTATTACCAAAGAAGCATTAAATACCAACCCATATCTTGGAGTAATAATAATAGATAAAAACACTGATTTAAACAGAGCTTACATACTAAACGAAATAAAAAAAGATTTTAGACTTTATATTGAATTAGATTCTATACCAAAGGAATTCAATAAATTTGATTTTAGCAATATAACAGGCATTACAATCGAATGTTCTGAAAATCTAAAAGACATAACCAATCTTAAATATTTTGAAAATTTAAAGAAATTAAGTGTCAATAATTTTAAAGGTAAATATCTGTCAAAAGAAAACATTCCTTTAAGAATGTTAAAGTTCTTCTCTATTTCCAATTCTCCAAACTTAATTTCGTTGGAGTCAATATTTCATTTAGAAAATCTCGAAAGAATTATACTAAATGATTTGCCAAAATTTTCAGAATATACAGAAGACTTTAAACACTTAAAAAAAGTGGACAGTTTAAGTTTGACAAAACTGAACATTGAAAAAATTCCAGATTTCTTCCCTACTAACCTTTCATTTTTGTATATACAAGAACCATCTCCAAGTAGAAGGAAGCTTAAAAACATTCAAAACTTAAAATTATATAAAAACTTGAAAGATTTACGTCTCACAGGTATGGATATTGATGTTGGAAAACCTGATTTATACAATTTAAGGCTAGAAAATCTTTTTTTGGAACTAAACTATTATACTCAAAAATTTGATTTCATTTTTTCGTTTGGGGAAATTAAAAACCTAAGACTTGAGACTTTACATTCATATGTTTATTCAAAAAACGATATGTGTATTACAAAAATAACAAACATCTATCTTGAAAGTATGATAAATTTGAACGACATAAACAGTTTTTTTGAATGCGACGAAAACTCTATTGAAAAAATCACAGTTAGACATACTGGAATAAAAACTCTTCCTGACCTTTCAAAACTAACAAACATACCAATTTTACTTATTGAGTACAACAGACAATTAATGCAAAGTGACACCACTATATCAGAAAACTGGAAAATACAGAAAAACGGAATATATTTTAACGAGAAAGAATAGCTACACACAACATTGTATAAGCGTAATGCGGGCTAAAGTACTAAATTTAAACGAATTGAACTTTAACAAACATAAGGTTAAACTGAAAGTGTAGTACTTCTAATCCCGCACTACGCTTATACTTGAACGTTACATAGCAATGCGCCAAACAATCACACTCGATAGGCGCACTGCAAGTAACAGCGTATATAAAAAATGCTTAGTAGCAGGGTATAATTAAATATTCGCCTTCAAATTTTTGCTTTTTATCTCTCCAACCTATTGCACCTTTAAGGGTTGGTTTTTCAGCAACTTCTTTAAAGCAACGCTTAGTTACATAACCACTATTATCACCTATCACGGGGTCAAAGTCATTAACATATACTTGCTCACGTGTAGCAAAAATTTTAAACTTCATTTTCGGTTCTTTCATATTTTTAATTTTTAAATTCGCACTTTTCATATACGCAAAACGTTGCCAACCATTTGAAATCACTCAAACGCTGAAATGAAACCAGAAGATAAATTAGACAAAATATTAACGTATTTATATAATGAATACGAAAAAGAGAACATAAAGTATGAACACAGTAAAACGATATGTCATTTTGCGGAATTAAAAGTAAATCCGACTGAAGCATATATGGTCTTGCTAAAGTTAAATTCTGACGGTTATGTAAATATGTCTGATTCAAATCAATGGATGTTTCAAATAAATTATGACGGAATTTTATTTTATCGTTCTGGCGGTTACAAACAGGAATTAAATGACCTAAAAAGAAAACGTATTAAGAACGATATTTATAATGTAGTGGTAGGTCTGGGAACTTTTCTCGCTGGAGCTTACGGACTTTGGGCGATTTGGAAAGAAATCTCAAATTGTATCTGTTAACTGATTTTAAATAATCCTGAATAAATTTAATTTTGAACATAATATTTTATTTTAAAATTAATAATCTGATAAAAAACGGTTGGCAACAAAGGCTATATGCAATTGGGGTTTAGATGCTTAAATGAAAAATAGTAAATAAAATAAAGGTCAGTGCTAAACTGAAAAGTTCGGGCAAAAAATCCCCAACTGCTCATAGCCACGACCGTTGTGCATAAATTAAAAAAATGAAATTCTGCGGAATTTCAAGTTTTTTAATTTTTAAGGAGTTTTGTGTTTTTAAGGGAGTCGCTCAACCGAAAAATTTTGAACTCCCCTACTCCTAATGTGGGAGTTTTTGCTTTTTTGCAAATTTCGGCTCAAACGAAATCTGAAATATGGACTGTAAAGCCGAAAGGTTTGTTTGCAAAAGTCCTTGCTCAACCGAAAAATTTTGAACTCCCCTACTCCGAATGTTGGAGTTTTTGCTTTTTTGCAAATTTCGGCTCAAACGAAATCTGAAAAAATGTTCTCTAAAGCCGAAAGGCTTATTTGCAAAAGTCATTGCTCAACCGACAAAATTTTGGCTTTCCTTGGGCGAATGTTAAAAAGTTTGGGCATTTTAACGGCGATAATTGATAAAACCAAAAGCCTCTGCTGAATTATAATCTATGCACAACAACGGTTTGCAATAATGGCGGGGTTTTGCTCAACCGAAAAGGTTTGGGATTTTTTACTAAATTTGTAACTTAACCGAAAACTGAATTGCTATTTTGCCCGCCACTATAGCAAGCCGCGACCGTTAGCAACAATTTACGGAAACCAAAGATATGACAGACATTAATTGTAAGACAATATTTAAAGCAAGTAAACTACTTTTAGTACTTATGTTACTTCAAGTCTCCGCTTGCACAGGACAAGTGAAAGAAAAAACTGTTAGTGATAAGACAGAAGATGAAGTAAGCGACAAACATCTTACCATAAAGCAAAACACGATATTTCCCCAAATTCACACCAACTTAAATGGAATGGTAAGACAATTTGTAAGGACAATCCATCAAGACAGAAAAGGAAACTATTGGTTTGGAACAAATGGAGATGGGATTATACGCTATGATGGGCAAACACTTGATAAAATCCACATTGTAGGTATCAGTCCACATATAAGAGTTTTGGAAATAGTAGAGGATAAAGCAGGTAATGTATGGTTTGGAACTTCTGACGGACTTGTTAAATATGATGGTCAAAAGTTTGAAACATTTTCTATAACAGAAGGGGAGAAAGGTTTTGATGAGGAGATATGGGGATTAGCTATTGACAAAAACAAGCTCCTTTGGGTTGGAAGCGTTGGTGGATTATATCATTTTGACGGAGATCAGTTTATACCCTTTCCTTTGCCTAACTCTATGGTTGAAAATCCGGAACATAAGCTATCTGATAAATTGATTAAAAAAATTATAGAAGACAAAAGTGGAGCCATTTGGCTTGTAACCGATGGAAATGGAATTTTCAAATACATTAAAGGTGAATTTACTCATCTAACAACTGAAAATGGACTTACCGACAATAATACTGCTGATATCTTAGAGGACAGCCAAGGCAATATTTGGATTGGAACATATTATGGAGGTGTCAGTAAATTTGATGGAAAAACCTTTACCAACTTTACTAAAGATGGCATTATCGAAGGTATAGAAACCTATAATTTTTATGAAGATAGCAAAAGAAATGTATGGTTTACAGCAGAAGGTTATGGTGTTTACCGCTACGATGGAGTTAGCTTCACACAATTCACAACTGAAAACGGATTAACTACCAATGTTGTCCAAAGTATTTTTGAAGATAACAAAGGACAACTATGGTTCGGGACATGGCAGGGTTTATGCATTTTTAATAGTGAAAAATTCGTGAATGCAAACGAAATAGAGACTTGGACAAACTAAAAACAACTGTTGCTAACAAAGGCTATAAGCAATTGGGGATTAGGTGTTTAAATTAAAAATAGTAGATAAAATAAAGGTGAGTGCTAAACTGAAAAGTTAGGGCAAAAAATCCCCAACTGCTCATAGCCAAACCGTTAGCACCAATATAAACACAAAAATAATAGAATATGAAAAAAACATTAACTATAATAGCTACGATTATTTCGTTAACTGTATTTGGTCAATCTGCTGAAGAATTACTTGTAAGTGGAATCGAAAAAGCAAATAATCAAAAATACAAAGAAGCCATAGTAGATTTTACAAAGTCTATAGCTAAAGATGCAAATAATGCAGAAACTTATTATAATCGTGGCACTATTAAAATGACCATATCTGACTTTGATGGAGCTTTATTAGATTATGACAAAGCTATAAAACTAAATCCAAAGCAAACAAACGCATATTATAATAGAGCTGGCATTTATGTCAATACACAGCAATACAAAAAAGCGTTATTGGATCTAAATAAGGTTATAGAACTAGATGAAAAATTTCCGAGTGCCTTAACTCTTCGCGGACAAGTTAAATATGCCCTAAATGACAATAATGGTAGTTGTAACGACTTTAAAAGAGCTAATGAAATTGGCGACAAAAAAGCTGAAACATACATATCTAAATATTGTAATGAAACAGAAATTGACAAAGAATCACTCTCTTTGAAATGGCCAGAAGATGAAAAATGGAAAATAGCGGAAACTCAAGAAAATGATAGACTAAAATTCACGGAACTACTTCGTAATGGCGAAACTTTTGAAAATTGGACAGAAATAGGAACTATGCTCGTTTATAAAGGTGTAACAGGTGAAGATATCGAATTTAGAGCTAATTTACTTTACGAACAGACAAAACAACAATGCCCAAAAGCCAAATTTACAATAGTAGATATGGATAAAAAAATTGAATATCCATGGATAATCTTTTCTATAGAATGTCCTATTTCTGGTCAATTAAAAACACCTGAATCCCAACTTTGGTTAATTATTCAAGGAAATGCGTCAATGTATTTAGTTGACCGTGCAATAAAGGAAGAATCTCTACCATCTAAAATCAAACTGAAATGGACAAATTTTTATAAAACTGCGAAAATCATTTCTAAATAATAGCTAAAAGTCGAGTAGGTAAAGGGGAATCTCACCCCTAAACCTCTCACAGAACCGTACGTGAACCTCTCGATTCATACGGCTCTTCATAGTCCAAAGTATTTCTACTCCTAACCTACTATCCAAAATCATCGCTCGCTTAAACGAACTTGTAATACAACAATAGGTCACACTATGTGAAGCCCTTCGCTTGCAAGGTCATTACTCCTGTTCTCTTGGATATTCTCGCTACTACGACTTCATCCGCCCCAAACTCAAGCTTCGCTACTCTTTGCCTTTTCCACTCTGGGATTGTTAGCGTTCTTGCTTGACATCTTGAA
>NZ_JAANAS010000056.1:0-4520 GCF_011089875.1 Psychroflexus maritimus
GTACAAAGGTTTTATTTCAATTTTTTGATTTTCAATTTTGTCATCTAACACGTAACATCTAACCTTCAAAACTTTCATTTCTAATTAAGAATTTAGAACTCACAACTTTTTATTTACTAAGTGACTTAACTTAGATAGTTTGCTTGCAAAATTAATTGAATCATAAATGGTGTATCCTACACAAAAGGGTAGTTAACATATGTTGAAGGACTTTCAAGAATGGGCGCTAAGCTTTAATGAAATTTATTGGATAGCTCTGCTCGTGATGAGATTTGTAGTTTAAGGTAAATGTTTTTAATGTGGTATTTTACCGTGTCTATGCTGATACTTAGCTTTGTTGCTATTGTTTTATATTTATCTCCCTGATACAACAACTCCGTGATTTTTTTTTCTTGTTCGGTTAATTTTTCTAATTCTTTATTGTAAAGTTTTGGCTTTCTAAAATAGGTTAATACTTTAGAAGCAATTTGAGGACTCATACTAGCTCCTCCGTTTACAATTTCCAAAATTCCTTGTTTAAGTTGAGGTAGCGAGGTGTTTTTTAACAAATAGCCATTTGCTCCTGCCTTAATCGATTTAAATATTGTTTCGTTGTCTTCAAAAACGGTAAACATTAAAATTTTTAACTCGGGGTTAATTTTTTTTAATTTCAATACTACTTCAATTCCGCTGATATTTGGCAAGCCAATGTCACACAAAACAACATCTGTTTCAATGACTTTATCTTTGTTGAATTTTAAAAAATTAGGATTGGTTAAGGTGAAGGTAAATTCAAACTCGTTGGTAGATTCAAGGTAGTTTTTAACAACTTCAACAACATTTACATTGTCTTCAATAATCCCTAATTTAATTTTTTCCATAGTATAAATATTGGAGTAACATTCATTTTATAAATTAAGCGCTAAATAGTAAAGGCTACCTTGTTTTAATGCTGTATTAATTTCAATTTTTATATTTTCTTGCTTACTTCGGTTTATTATATTTTTAATTCCATTTCCAGTACTCTTATTTTTCTCTAAATTGAACCCTTTTCCGTTATCTTTAATTTGAATCTTTAACAAGTTATTTATTTGTTCAACTTGAATAGTTACTTTTGTAGCTTCTGCATGTTTTAATATATTATTTAGCATTTCCTTGTATATCATAAGTAAATTATGATTCAATCTTTTATCAATTTTTTGTTTTTTTAACTGTGTGTTATTAATAAATTCTACTTTGGTTTGGGTAAGTTCAAAAAAACTCATGCTATATTGTTGGAGCAATTCTAAATAATCTTTCCAGTAGATGCTATTGTTTTGTAAAGACCAAACAATATGGTTGAGTGAGCGAATAGCCTCCTTGCTAGTGTGAGCAATACTCTTTAAGTACTTATCGTGTAGGTTAGTATTATTATTCAGTTTGATAAATTCTGTCTGTAGGCTAATTGTAGAAAGTTGGCTGCCCACTTCGTCGTGAAGGTCTTTAGATATCTTTTCTTTGATATCATTTTGAATCTTATTTACATAATTATTGTAATAAATTATGCTGTAGATCAATATGCATAGTCCTATAAAGATGAGTAATTTAAACCAAAATGTTTCATAAAAATAGGGTTCTTTATATATGTTTATACTTGTTTCTTCACTATCCCAAAGATTTTTTTTAACTCGTATTTCATTCCACCTTGGGCTTAGGTTGGCAATAATTAAACCTTCTTGGTTTGTAAAACTTACCCATTGATCATTAATGGAAGAAAGATTATAAAAATAAATTTCTTGTCGATTATTTATATAGTTGGGGTTAATGGCAAATTCAAAGCCAATGGCATTTGTTTGGCTAGGTAACCTTAATTCAAACTCGTTCTTGTTTTTATTCAGTAATTTTTTGTCACTTCTAGTTTTAGTAAAGAGATTATAGGCACTTAATTTTAGTGTATTATCTGTTTTGAAATTTAAATTTGTTGGTTCAAAATTGATCTTGCTCCAGCCTTCAAGATGACCGGCATATAAATCTGTGGCATTTTGATAAATGGAATTATGATTAAATTCAAACTCTCCTGCAAAATTAACAACGGGCTTTTCAATTTTTTCATCAAAAACGTAAATTCCTTTTTCTGTAAAGGCATAGATCATTTTTTTAAATTCAACTAGGTCGTAAATTGTATTTGTTTTAAGGTAGTTAGTTGTGTTTATGAATGTTTTATTTTGTTCATCTTCTTTTGCTATAATGACTATTCCATTATGCATTGTAGCTAAAATGTAGTTTGTGGGGGTAATGAGATGGCTTTTTACATTCATATTTTCTGCCACAATTCTTTTAAGTTCTCTATCCTCAAACTTAAAAAACCCTCTATCCGTACTTACAAATATATCTTCATCTGACTTACTTAGTTTATTAATTACTAGATTATTTGTATTTTGAATAAATGAAATTTGGCCATTTTCAAGCGAATACACAAATAAGCCCCGATTTGTTCCAATTAATAACTCATTATTCCTCTTACATAAACTTTTTATATACTTGGGCAGCGATTGGTTAATTTCTGTAGCTTCATCTATTTTTTTAGAGCGGATGTTAAAAAATTGAATTCCCTGACCCTCTGTTCCCAAAGCTAGGGTAGAATCATTTAACGGCTCTACAGCGTAAGAAATTTCTTTGTAATAATATAGGCTATCTGATGTGCTAAAAATGCTCCCTGAGTAGGTTGAAAGCCAAAGGCCTTCATTAGTAAAGTGAATGTTTCTAGTGCTTTTTACAGAGAAATTTTCTGGAATAGATTGATGACTTAGAACTTCTCCATGAAGATTTAAGTTGTAAACACCTAATCCAGTAGATAAAAAAATGAAATCATCTTCAATAATAGCATCCGATAAGTGTCCTGGTATTTGTATGTCAATATTCGTTTTCTTTTGATCTACCAATTTAAAACTATGGTTTTTAGATAAACCCCACAATTCATCATTTTTTACTTGTAGAATATGTGCAGTTTTAAAAAAAATATCAGGGATATGGTCAAATTTTGTAAACGTATTGATTTCAAAAATACCTTCTTCAAATACTTTTGCATACACTTTTCCGTTTATCTTAAAACATGAATTGATAGCTTTATTGGTAGGTAGTTGATACGTCTTTTTTTCAAAACTTTCTGAATTGAATTTTATGACTAAGCCATTTTCACAGCTCACATATAATTCATTATCATAATGATTTAGTTTATTGATCCTAAGGTTCTTTTTTTGCTCAGGAAACGAATCGTATAAACTAATCTGTTTTTGGACAACTTCGTTTTTAATAATAAACAGGTTATTTTGATTGGTACCTATATATAAAACATCTTTTGGCTTGTTATACGTGATTTTTAAAATTTCTTCATCAGCATTTAACTGCAAGATTTCTTTTGTTTTCCAGGTGCTGGTATATAGGCTAAAAATTTCCTTATCTGTAATTAGGTAAATCCCATTTTTATTGATTTTAATATCTATTAATCTAGCTGTTTCTATATTTTTTAGAAAGCGATTCATCCCCTCGCTCGAACTTCCATTGAACCTAAATAAATCATTGTTTGTTAAGTACCACAAGTAGCCTTCTTGGTCAATCTCAATTTTACTAACCACTGAGCTATTTGAACCAATTATTAAATCTAATTTTTTAAGATTAGGAATTTGCGCCATTAAGCTGAAAAGGAAGCTGAAATAACAAGCGAATAAAAACATTAACCTTTTCATGAATTTTCGAATTTAGTTCAATCAACTATTTAATTTTAGTTGACTTCTTTAAGAAAGCTAATCAAAAATAGAAAAAATTATTAGTTGTAGTTTTTATTCTATAAATTAATTTATAATACTTCTAACTTAATATCTAGTTGTTAAATCGGTTTTTAATTTTCAGTTCTATAAAATATGCTTTTAACTCATTTTTTAAATGAATTACTTTTTCCTTACTTCTTTTTACTCTTTTATTAATTGTGTACTTTGTTTGTTTCCTGCTTCGTCGGTTAGCTTTACACTATATACGCCACTGTTAAACGCACTGACATCGACTTCTAAGGTAGGCGATTTCAATTCTTGTTTTGCGGTATATACTTGCTGACCTAACATGTTGTAGATTTTTACTTCTACTGTTGTTCCTAAAGCTAAGCTGGTTTGAATGTTTACCATTTCCTTGGCGGGGTTAGGGTAGAGGCTAAACAACTTCTTGTCCTCATCTTCCACACCCATGGTTTCTGTATCAAATTTCAAGGAAAATCGCGATGTGTCAACCGATTCGCTAATACTTTCATCAACATTAAACGAGTAGGTCTCGCCGTCTTCTAACAAAGTTTCCGTGCCTAAATAAGCATCGACTAAATAAACTGCTGTTGTTCCAAAATTAGACAAGTTGGCCACAAAGCTGTAGTCTTGATTTCTCCAGTTGTTAGTAAATAAGGGAATCACCTCATCATTTTCAGGGAAGTTTCTTCGCTGAATAGTAAACAAGCTGTTTTCATTGACTGAAGCTAGGTTTTCATCGATATTCCCCATTTTAGCAATATCTGCTGCATC
>NZ_JAANAS010000056.1:4570-14152 GCF_011089875.1 Psychroflexus maritimus
CCCCATTTTAGCAATATCTGCTGCATCTACCTCAGTAATTCCATCAGTAGCAAAACGCAAACGAATCGCGTCAATAACCTGATTTCCTTCATTTTGCAACTCGAATAACAAACTCATCTGATTATCGCTGAATGGCGCAGGTTTTGGAGAGGTGGTATTATCCTTCACACTTTCAGTAAAAGAAATATTTGAATCTGTTCCTATTAACTGAATAAAAAAAGCTTGTCCGGGTTCAATGAATTTAGGAACAGTTGAAAAGGGACTCGTATTGGTTGTATCACTGGGTGTTAGTCCCCATGTATTATTATTTTCAGCAACCAAAACAAAACCACCGCGGGTATTAATCATCGGATCCCAAACCCAATATTTATCATTCATAGCATTGGTGTTTGCTGTAAGTACACTACTCACATCAATCCTCGATTGGTATGGATTCGCTACAAAAGCATAGGTTGTACCACTAAATGCAGCGCTTGGGAAATTAAAACTTTCTGTTCCTACTTTTAACTCACCAGTAGCGATTAAAGTCGTAGGATTAGGAGTGGCATTATTATCGAGTAGTAAATTTGGATCTCGATCGCCACGAATCATGAGTCGGTAGGGAGTTCCTACTGTTAAATTAGTAGCATTGGTATTGGCGATAGCTTGCCACCCCGTTCCTGTAATAAACTCAAACATCGAAGGATTCCCAGTTGCTGTTTGATCAAATCCATTAGCTGTTGAACCTCCCGTTATATGCGTTCCTATACCTGCTTCATTAGCTCCGCCGTTTTGCCAGTTATCGAACATTCTGCCTCCATCTACGGGGCTAGCTACCATCCGAAAGGCGCGTTTGGCGGGGTAGTATTTCTCTACCACAACATCTCCTGTTCCTGTAATGCTTCCTGTAAATTCATCAAGATAGCTATCGCCTGTGGCATCGCTTTTAAAGGTAATTTGACCGTTGTTGGTGATGTTATGATTGACTTTTAGTATTTTATCAGGATTAATTGTTAGGTCTGCATTGCTTTCAATTTCTAAATTATTTATTTCCACATCAGTTGAGACTATTGGCATGTTGGTTGCCGTACCTAAAATAAGGACATCATCTGAATTAATAGGAGTATTGTTTTCCAACCAGTTACTGCTAGTATTCCACTGCGAGTCTGTTGCACCAGTCCACTTGATAGGACTACCGGTTCTAAAACTCCAGCTATCAGAGGTGGTACTAGTTGAGCCATCATTTGCGGTGGCGTACCATTCGTAGTGAGTTAATTCATCTAAGCCTTCCCAGGTGTGTGTTGCATCTGAACCACTATCCACGTTGGAGACGCTGGCAATAATTTCGCCGGTGCCGTTCAATGAATATGAATAAGCCCTTTCTGCACCTCTGCCAACATAATACAATTGGGTTCCTGTTGGGTTGAAGAATAAGCTATGGGCATCTCCGTGGTCAAGGTCTATTGAGATATTATCGGGCGTAGCCGTGGATAAGTCCCAAGCGGTGCTTAGGCTAAACTGATGTAGTTGGTTACTGCCATCGCCGAGCTCATACATTTTCTCACCATCTGGATGAAAAAATAGGCCTGTTGAAGAGGCATCCTGGGTGGAAATACTCACATTACTATAGGTCGCTGTGCTGATGTCCCAGGCCGTAGAAAGTTCGTACTCATAGATACTGCTATTGCTTAGCTCATACAGCATCGTTCCATCCGGACTGAAATAGATGTCCTCTGGATCAGAACTTTGGGTAGATATAGTTGCGTTGATGTTTTGTGTGTCCACTGTGTTGATTTCGCCACCGACCATATCCATCCAATGGATTTCACCATCTGCTTTTTCAAGTTCGTAATAGTTTGTTCCATCTGGACTTATGAAGAGGTCGGTGGAGTTGGCATTCACATTTGCCTGGCTATACTCAAATACGGCAGTGGACAAATCCCATGGGGTAGCGAGATCGAATTGATAAACTTCTTCATCACTGTAGCCCATGACATACATGGTCTCACCATCAGCGCTGAAGTGAATGCCTTCTGGTCCGGTGTCTTGTGTGTCAATTTCAATTTCATCGTAGCTTGCTGTATCGATATCCCATCCACTAACTTGGAAGAATTCTATGTTGATAGGATTACCTGAGGAGCTGGTGACTGTTACATCTAGTTCTGTGGGTGTTGGGATACCTGTACTGCCGTCTGCTGGACTATTTAGTACGAACTGAATTTTCTTCGGAACGACCTTATCTAAATGGGGGTAACCGTCGTTAATCGACGCATCGATGTTCCAGATATCATCTGTACCCAAATCATTGTTTGGATCATTCACAAAATCCCAGGCTAATGATAGTCCAGATGTGGATTCATTCGTAAAGGTAGCAACGTCCTGCATTTCTGAAGTGGTTTTTCCTGTACCACCGCCTGACGATGATTGCCCTGATGTCTGTGTATCCCAGAAACTGTCCGCATTTTCGGCATCGCCACCGTCTTCTCTTCCGGAGAGACCGCCTACGGGTGAGGCCACACCTGCCTGGTCAACGACACCGAAGCTGTAAGATTTTTTAATACTTGCATTACTGTTATCTCCTACTAGTCCACCTATCTTCTCTTGGTTACCCTGGCTGCCAGCAATGACTTCTGTACCGCTGTAGCTGTTTTCTATTGTTCCTGTTCCTTCGTTGTGACCTACTAGGCCACCAGTTCGCTCACCGCCATCAACAACCCCTGTAGTGAAGCTGTTCTCAATCCGCCCATTGTTTCTGCCTGCTAAACCTCCCATTTGGTTTTGCCCAGTTAGATTTACGTTTGCTACTCCAAGGTTGGTTACTTCGCCACCATCACCAATGTAGCCAAAGAGTCCGTTTAGTGCTTCACTAGAACGGTCTATAAATAGTCCGTCGATGGTATTTCCCTGCCCGTCATAGGAGCCAGTAAAATTGGTTGTACCATCACCTATAGGTAAAAATCCGTCACTGTTGTTATAAAAATCGCCGCTGCTTTCAAAGTCGGCATCCTCAAAAAGGATATCAGCTGTTTGCTCATAAACGGCATCCCACTCAGTAGATGAATTCTGTGAAAGCCAAAGCAAATTCTCCTTAGTAGCAATTTTATAGGGGTCAACACTGCTTCCTGAACCATTTGGTTGGGTTCCTTGCGACATTGCTATTCCCGTACTCATAAACACAAGGCTTAAAAGAGTAAATTTTAGTTTTTTAATCATAATTGCTGTTTTTAGTTTTTCAAAAAAGTAGGTATAATCCTACAAGGCTATAAAGAAATATATTAGTTGACTATCTATTAACACAGAATTACTAAACAATTAGCCTAATCTTTCATTGGTTAAACAAGAAAATAATGGTAATAGAAAAACAAAATTTCGAATCATCAACATCAAGCCAAAAGTGAACGCTGCTTAGCTTACAGATAAAAATCATTTTTTAAATTATCCCCCCCTTAAATCATTGTTCCAATTAAAAAAGATTTCCTACATAGGTGTATAGAATATAAAAAGTAATATCAAGTTAGTATAGCTTAATTTACTTCTAAATCAGTTTAAATTATTTGTTTGAAAAGCTTTGTACTTGATTAGAGTTATGCTTTTTTCTTCCAATCTCAAATCAGTTACAAACATTTCTGCTTACTACTAGGCATGTGGTTAATTTTTTACCATCTATAGCTTATTGAAAAAGTTTTTAGCCAAATTTTTATATCCAACAATAAAAAAACCACCCTTAAAAACTTAAAGGGTGGCTTCTGAAAAACCAAATTAAAAATAGATTGTTGCTTTACCAGCCTTGCCTGAATAACTCAAGCTCTTTTTCAAGCTGAATTTGTTCTTAAAGAACGAAGATGATGTTTACAAGAATTATAGCAATAGCTAGGTATAAAATATAGGACATGACATCGAGCTTATTGGTTTTTTTAATCGCTTGAGCATGGCTTATTTTTTCATTTTTTTTACGCCAAAGTAAGCTCCAACGAGTAAAGCTAAGGGAATAAGGAAATTGATGGGCACATCATTGACTTTATCTTCAAAACCACCCATAGCATCTTCAAGGCCTTGCCCGTAGGCGCTTGATAAGCCGAAAAGGCTTACCAAGGCTAGGGTGAATATTACTTTACTTATATTTTTCATGTTTTACTCTTTAATTAATTGTGTGCTTTGTTTGTTTCCTGCTTCGTCATTGAGTTTTACGATGTAAACGCCACTTGTAAAGTTGCTTACCTCTAATTGTAAACTACTTGCTTTTAGTGTTTGCTTTTCGGCATGTACCTGTTGACCAAGCATGTTGTAAATTTCTATGCTTACTTGGCTACCTAAAGCCAAGCTCGTTTGAATGTTCACTAAGTCTTTAGCTGGGTTAGGGTAGAGGCTAAATAATTTATTGTCCTCATCTTCCACACCCATGGTTTCTGTATCAAATTTCAAGGAAAATCGCGATGTGTCAACCGATTCGCTAATACTTTCATCTACATCAAAGGAATAAGTCTGCCCGTCTTCTAACAAAGTTTCCGTGCCTAAATACGCATCAACTAAATAAACTGCTGTTGTTCCAAAATTGTTTAAGTTAGCCATAAAGCTGTAGTCTTGATTTCGCCAGTTGTTAGTAAATAAGGGGATCACCTCATCATTTTCAGGGAAGTTTCTACGCTGAATAGTAAACAAGCTGTTTTCATTGACAGAAGCTAGGTTTTCGTCCAAGTTGCCCATTTTAGCAATATCTGCTGCATCTACTTCAGTAATTCCATCGGCAGCAAAGCGTAAACGAATGGCATCAATAACCTGATTTCCTTCATTTTTTAAATCCAACAACATGCTCATCTGATTATCGCTGAATGGCGCTGATTTTGGAAGTGTAGTAGTCACATCCTTTACACTTTCAGTAAACTGAATACTAGGATTACTTTGGGTAACTTGAGTAAAGAAGGCTTGTCCAGGTTCGATGAATTTGGGAACAGTTGAAAAGGGACTCGTATTGCTATTATCACTGGGTGTTAATTCCCATACCGTTGGATTATTAGTATTATTTTCAGCAACCAAAACAAAACCACCGCGGGTATTAATCATCGGATCCCAAACCCAATATTTATCATCTACAGCATTTGAATTATTGGAAAGAACTTCACTCACATCAATCCTTGATTGGTACGGATTCGCTACAAAAGCAAAGGTTGAACTACTTCCAGCACTTGGAAAGGTTTTTGTTACAGTGCCTACCTCTAACGTTCCTGTTGAGAGTAAAGTAGTAGGATTAGGAGTAGCATCATTATCGAGTAGTAAATTTGGGTCTCGATCGCCACGAATCATGAGTCGGTAGGGAGTTCCTGCCGTTAAATTAGTCGCATTGGTATTGGCGATGGCTTGCCATCCATTATCAAAATAGAATAAAGAAGGATTCCCAGTTTCAGTTTGGTCGAAACCATTAGCTCCAGTCGCTGAACCCGTAATATGGGTTCCAATCCCCGTTTCATTAGCACCGCCGTTTTGCCAGTTGTCAAATAGGCTACTACCGTTTACGGGGCTAGCTACCATCCGAAAGGCACGTTTAGCGGGGTAGAATTTTTCTACACTAAGGTTGGCTGTTCCGCCGGTTGATTCTACTACATAAGCTTCTTGACCCACGCTTGGATTAAGCATGGTAATCTTGTCTCCAGCCGTTAGTGTACCGCTGGTTAGCTTCAAGGTTTCACTAATGCCTAAGTGACCGCCAATAACGTTGGTAGTTCCTGAACTTTTGTCTAGCACTACGTTTTTTACTTCGTCGTTAGTTCCAAATGTAAAATTATCGGTGCTATTGGCATTGGTTGTACCGCTACCTATTACTAGAGTAGCATCATTAAAAGCAATGCTGCCAGCGCTATTGTCTAATCCAGCATCAAGGGTAAAGTTGACTTCAGTGTCTGACTTAAAGGTTAATGTTCCTTGGTTATTGACATCTTCGTTGGTGTAAAAGGCAGCTTCTTCTGCTACGTAAAGTTCTGTGCCGCTACTTATATGCAGCTGGGCGTAACTCGCTGAAACCGCAAGTAAGAGTATTAAGTTGAGTAAATGTTTCATGTTCTTCTTATTCATATTAATTTTTGAGTTGTTGTATATAAGCGTTTAAGTGTGCTAAGTTTTTAGGTTTTAATATAATCTCAACTATTAAGTAATGGATACAGACTATAAATTATAAGACAAATTGAAAAAAAAATCTATTATTTTACCTGCATGTTGGAACCAAAATTTTGAACTGCAAAACCTTCACTTGTAACTAGAGTCACTTTATTATTTCCATCTAGGTCTGTTCTAACGATGAATTCATCATTGGTTCCATCATTAGCTTTCTCAACCCAGTAAATATTTGATGGGGCATCGGTTGCAGCATCGCCCGTCATATTAGTCCAGTCCGTACCGTTATACAACTGTGCTTCGCCATTTGAG
This sequence comes from Psychroflexus maritimus, assembly GCF_011089875.1. Classification (GTDB taxonomy): domain Bacteria; phylum Bacteroidota; class Bacteroidia; order Flavobacteriales; family Flavobacteriaceae; genus Psychroflexus; species Psychroflexus maritimus. The sequence goes on from NZ_JAANAS010000056.1 coordinate 10,967, forward strand.
CCACAATTGGTACAATAAATCATTAATCCTTGGGCTGGGTTGCTGATAGTATTCCGCTTTGCTGCGATCATCCGTGGAGGCAGGAAACCTTTGGTCGTGCTTTGTACTTCAAGTTGTGCTGAAGCATCTGGGGTTGTAGTGCCAATGCCCACCTGAGCATTGGTGGTGTGTATAGCTATTAGGGCGATTACAATTGTAAATAGTGTTTTTTTCATTATTTGTAGATAAGCAAGTATTATTCTATTGCTGCTATTATGATTCGTAAATTGCAGACTGTTATCTGACCACTGTGTATTGTTTTCGTTTTTTTGTTGTATTAAATCACGATTTTATTATAATGTTTTTAAAACATAGGTTTTCGTCTTCGCTTTTACATATTGTGTTTTAATATCTACCCATTCTATATTAGTCCAATTTAATGTTTTGATACCAGTATCAGAATACATATACATACACATAAAATCATCACAAAACATAACTGTAGCTTCATAAGTCACTGTAGATCCAGAACTTGAGGTAAGGGTTATTCTTGGAAGTGTTGATGAAGTTCCACTATTTATGTTTGGTTCTAAGTCATCAAGGTAAAATGAAATAAAATCAAAATTCCCGGTACTAGCCGAAAGTCGAAACGTATTTTCTGAAGCTTGTGAATTTAATTCTGTAGAACCATAAAATACAATACCGCCTGCATATGAAGTTAGTTTTGTAATAGTAAATGGGGAAGCATCAACAGATCCTGCATCAATATATTCATTATATTCAGTGTTTTGTATATAACTTGTTCCTGTGGGTACTCGGTTTGTGTATTGATCAAGTATGGTGTAAGTTACCGGAGCTAATGGCGTAACTGAATCAGAGACCGCGCTTGCAGCACTTGTGCCAACAGCATTGGTCGCGGTTACCGTAAAGGTGTAAGCTGTTCCATTGGTAAGACCGCTAACTGTAATGGTTCCGCTTCCTGCCTGAGAAATACTGCCGGTTATACCGCCAGGATTTGAAGTCGCTGTGTAGGTGGTTATCGTGGATCCTCCATTATCAGCCGGTGCCGTAAAGGCTACATCAACCTTACCATTGCCTGAGGTTACACCTGAAATAGCTGGTGCATTGGAAGCAGAGGAAGCAGATGTGCCGTCCATATTCGACCACTGGATAGCATTAAATAAATTAAGCTGGTTGGTTGTGGTATTATAAATCATCAATCCGGGTACAGGAATGGCTATTAAATTACGATCATTCGTTGTCATTCGTGGAGGTAGAAACCCCTGCGTAGTACTTTTTACTTCCAAAGCCGCTGAGGACTCTATAGTTGTTGCTCCAAATCCCACATTCGAGTCACCATTTGAAATGTAATCTGGTGTTACTTTTACCCATTTCGAAGTTGCTGCATCGTATCGTAATAAATCGCCGTCGACTGCACCAGTTAAATCAAAGTTAGTATTTGTAACCCCTGTTAAGGCTGAACCATCCCCTGAAAAAGCAGAAGATGAAACAGTGCCAGTAAATGTAGGAGAAGCTAAATTTGCCTTGTTAGCCAGTGAGGCGCTTAGTCCATCAATTTTAGATTGTGCAATAGCTGCAGACGAGGAAATATCGGCATTAACGATTTCTCCATCTAGGATTTTGGCCGAGGTTACCGATCCATCTGCCAAGGTTGAATTGTTACTTAATACCTTCCACGTATCGTTATCGGCATCATAATAATAAAAACCAACAGCATCTATACTTGCTGTTTCAGTTGAAGACGTAACAGTGGTTATATCATCTATAAATACAATAGACCCGTTTTGATCAGTCCCATAAGCTGCTACTTTAGCGTCGAGTTCTGCAAGACTAAGCGATGGTACCTGCACTCCATCTGCCGTGGTCGTGCTTGCTGGTTCTCCAACAACTTGCAGGCTTGTTTTAGGGTCTGTAGTGCCTATACCCACTTGGGCATGTAGGTTGTTAAGGCTGAGTAGCAGTAAGCCTAGGCTCAAAAATTTGGTAAGGGTGTTCATTTTAGTTCTGTTTATTATTTTTTATAAAGAATTTAAATTTTATAATTTCTCATTTCTTACTTCGATATTCGTTATTTATGAAGCTATAATTTTGCTTAACCATGAATACACAGTGCGTACAAAGGTTTTATTTCAATTTTTTGATTTTCAATTTTGTCATCTAACACGTAACATCTAACCTTCAAAACTTTCATTTCTAATTAAGAATTTAAAATTGATTGACTCTCGCAAAGGCGCAAAGCAGATTTCAATCTATAATAAAACTTCCAACACCCTACATCAAACTTCTCATTTCTAACTACTTTGTAATTAATTCTTCGGTTGCTATGGTTTTCTGGATTTATCAAATCAAGACTTTGAAATGCTCTGATATCTTATACTTTTTAGGATGGTATATAGGCGTTAAATTAAAATTATAAGTTAATTTAAGTTTACCCATACGGTATTGATTGCATCGGGTTGTGAAATTCTAATCTCTGCAGCTATGTCATATGTATCGTTTGTACAAGACATCATAAAATCATCATCCATGACATTTCCCATACGGCTGTCATCTCCTGAGTCTGACCACTTCACCCCCAAACATCCCGTTGCATCGTTTGAAGATATGAAATAGGTGGTCCCTGCAACTACCTCAACTGGAGTTGAGAAGGTCCATGTATTCCAACCCGCTACCATATTCACTGAATTAGAATTCCCTAAAACCGTACTGGTATTATCACAAGAACTGACATCCATAATAACCAAAGAGGCTGTTTCACCTGTACCGGAGGTATTTAATTTAACCTCGTTTAAGGTGCCCGATATATTTGGCGTAAACCAAAGATTGCCACTGGTCATACAAGTACCTCCATTGTTAATGGTCGTGTTGGCAATAACTACATCTTCTTGCTGTTCTTCAACAGTAGTGAACAATTGTAGTTTTTTAGTTGTGGTATTATAAACCAACAAACCTGGTACAGGAGTGTCTATTAAATCACGCTCATTCGTTGTCATACGTGGAGGTAAAAGACCCTGCGTAGTACTTTTTATCTCTAAAGCCGCTGAGGATTCTGGACTTGTTGTCCCAATTCCTACTTGGGCTTGTAGGCTTGTAAGGCTGAGTAGCAGTAAGCCTAGGCTCAAAAATTTGGTAAGGGTGTTCATTTTAGTTCTGTTTATTATTTTTTATAAAGAATTTAAATTTTAT
>NZ_JAANAS010000057.1 GCF_011089875.1 Psychroflexus maritimus
AATGATGTCACAATAACAGCCAACCAAGGCTCTTGTGAAGCTATTGATGTTGAACTTGGAAATCCTGTGGCACAAAGTTGCTTGAATTTTGAAGTGGAAAATAACGCCCCAGAAGTATTCCCTCTAGGAACAACGCAAGTAACTTGGACACTCACAGATGAAAATGGTCAAATCATCTCTGCACAACAAAATGTAACGGTAACTCTAGAAGTAGACAACGCATCTTTATGTTACGTGACAAGTGATGAGGAACAAACAACAAAAAATAGAATTTTTATCAACAACTTTGGAGGAGATAATGTTTTGCAATATGATATTCTTAGGGAAGTTAGTACTAATAATTTTCAATTAATTGGAAGTATAGAAGACCCTAATGAGAACTCTTTCCTAGATGAGACTTCAAACAACCTTAGTCAAAGTTATGCTTATCGTATCAGAACAATTAGTATATGCAATACGCAGGACAATAACCTTATAACCCATCAAACGGTTTTGCTCCAGAGTAGTGTGGCGGTAAATAATTCGGTTAATTTAAATTGGAGTAGTTATAATGGTTTAAACTATGATGCATATAACATATACCGTAAAGTTGATAATGGAAATTTTGAGTTTCTTGCTACAGTATCCAGCTCAACACAGTCGTATAATGATGTTACCGCAAATGTAACTACTAGTACTTATGAATATTATATCTCAATCAGTGCCCCAGACTGTAGTGATTCTCAAAGTCAGGATAAAACGAGTTTTTCTTCAGCTGAGATAAAATCAAACATCCGTAATACAAGTAATCTTAATGTGTTAACTCATACTGCTGATTTAGGTGTGTCAATCTACCCTAATCCATCATCAAATGAAATAAACATAGCAATAAACGATGCGATACCTTTTTTAAAGGCAGAAATTTTTGATTTATCTGGAAAATTAGTTTTATCTAGTAAAAAGAAATCTATTTTAATTAAGGATTTACCAAGCTCATCGTATATTATCAAATTATACACTCAACAAGGAAATGCATCAAAGGTTTTTATTAAAAAATAAGCTTAGGATATTGCTGTCATGTTTGAAAACAAATAAGGTTAGGTTTAAAGAAAATGGCTAACCTCAAAAAATTGACTATAAAAACCCTTGTATATAGTTTTACAAGGGTTTTTATAGTCCTATCTAACATCAAACCTAACAGGGATTTAAATTAAAAGGAGGAAGCCCAGTAGGCTTCAGGTATTCGAACTTTAGTTCGTTTCGTATATACAAATTATTGTTAACAGAATTGTTTTAAAACCTATCAAAAACCCTATTAAACCGTTTGTAATTATTAAAGATTAATTAGCATGGTGTCTGCTCAAACATATTGAGCTGATTATCTGGTGGTTTAGAAGTCAATTTAGCTCATTCTTCTTCTGGATTTTGTAAAAACTTAGAGAGATTTATATAGGTCATTAAATGCAATCTAATAATGCTTTCCATATTCGAATATGCCCAACTACATTCAGTTTTTCGTTGAATGTAAAAAACCCTTGAACGAAAGGGAACTTAAGTTAAGGTTATACAAAATATTAAAACCCAAAGAAATGGAATTTCACTTAAATGATTATTATTATTGTCGAATCCATATCAAATGTAATAGAAGAGATAAGACAAGGTATGGAGTTCTTTAGCGGTATGAAAAAAAATGATTTAGATGAACTAAGGAACCTGAATGACCTAATCAATATGGACTATTTTAAAAATCTTATGGGTAGTGATGAGACATAGATTTTTTATCATTAAACACCTTTTGAAAGTTCTATATTCAATGATTTTATCTTACCTCTTCCGAATTCTTATCAGGTCGGGATGCAGGATTGGGGGATGCTCGCCGAGAACTTTGGAGACCTGTTCAACAAGAGGACCAGGCTGGAGGTCTTCGGTAATATCAAATGGAACGACTATTTTGAATTGGTTTATGTGGTGGGATAACCCATTGCTAATTTAAATCAGTAGATGGAGATATGTTGTTGTTTTACAACCCTATTGCCTTGGTTCTTGAGGATATAATTGCTTTATATTTTTCTTTCATGTCTGCCGATAAGAATGATTTATCTATCCATTCTTTTATTACAGGTAAATTATCAACGGTTCTTTTGAAAGCCCCTTTTATCTGTTTGCTGGATAGTCCCATTCCTTTGCCCAAAGCAACAAAATCATCAGACCTTAATTTTCTTTTTTTACCGTTCAGGGTAAGGGCAAGCTCTTCATCATCATCCGGATTCGCAATGGATGCGTTCAGTAAGTCATAAGCAGGGGACAAAGTCCAGCCAACAGGGCCTTTTATCAAGGAAAAGTTCTTCAGGTGCATATCGTTGTTACCGGTAATGAATGAAAAAACGACCAATTCAAAATACAGGACTTTGTCTAGTAACGTATTGCTGGAGTATAGGTCAATAGCCTTACCTATTTTTTCCATAGAACTTTTGTATTTGTCGAAGGCCTCCATTATTTGGAACATATCCAACATATGGACCTTTTTGCCATCATGTGTTCTGTCAATTCGCTTTGTAATATATGAGAGTTCACCTGATGCCAATCTGATAAGGGAAGATGGAACAGTTTTTATTCCCAAGTGTTCCGCTATTTTCATGGTCACATGTTCGTTCTCTGGCATTTCAGGATAAAGCTCCGATGGTGGTTTTAGAATGAACTCACCGCCCAACGCACCAATCACGGTCAGTCTTGAGTCGGTCTTTTCCAGTGTTTCTTTTATCAGGGACATGGACAGCTTGGGTTGCACACCGGGAACGGCAACACTGCGCTCCACAACGTTCTTGGCCAATTCGTCCATTTGGCTGAGGGAGTTATCTATTGTTGGGGGTGTTGTGGACCCAAAAAACGCCATAGAGCACTTATCGTGAAAGTCCTTTCCACCGGTTGTCTCACCATAACAATATAGGCACTTACCTTTCATTCTCCTTGATTATAGGTTTAACACTCACCGCACCAATACAGTTATGGCAACACGCCAACAAAAGTCCCATGCGGTCGTTGCGGTTTATTTTCCAGTTCTCAGAGGCTATGTTCAATAGCCAGCCCTCAGGTATGAGACCCTCAAAAAAGGGAAACAATCGTTTGTCATTATAGGGAGTATGAGTTACGGGCATGGTAAAGGTTATAAAGTCATTGGGATATTGCTCAACATACTTGTCATCATACTGAAAGACGTATTCTCCATCATTTGTTTCTGTGATGGTTCCAGCCAAATGGTCGTTATAATATACAAGTCCCTGTCTCATTTATCCTGTCTTTTTATCTGAACGGGAGCCAGTTCATGTCCGAACATATTCAGAACCAGATTTACCTTTTCCATGTTCAGGTTGGTCTTTCCCTGTTCAATTTTACGTATAACGGTCAGTGCCACACCGGCACGTTCGGCGAATTCCTCTTGGGTGAGATTGACACTTTTTCTCCGTTGCTTTACAAATTCTGATAAACCACTCATTATATGCTTAAAAATATAATTAAATACAAATATATAAAATTATATGTAAAAACATATATTTAGGTTATTTAAATTCATATTATATGTTTTATCATATAAAAAATTCATTATGTATAAAAAAATCGATTTTCTTTACAAAAGGAAATCTTTATGTTAAGGAAATAGGGGTAATCTTATCAAAGGGGTTTAACCAAATCAGGTTTCTGATTAGATAAATTGAAACAAAATCAATATATCAAATGCTCTTTGGCTTTGTTTCTCCAAACCGCCTGATTTTTATAATCCACAAAATAGATTTTCAAATCAGCTTGGTTCTGGTACTCCACGAAGAACAACTTTTTATCCGCTTGGTTGGCATATTGGACAGAAAATGCCTTTTGATAATTATAGTTGATTCCGAATAATAGGATTGTCGAGATTGTAAAAAAGTGTTTCATTTTAGATGTATTATGGTTCATCGTTAAAAATAGCAAAAAACAGACCAGATATTGCTTTCCAATAAATCAAGAATTAACGAAATCAAAATTTCCATTAAAACATCCTTTGGTCTTTACAATAAATTAAATCTGAAATTTAAAGTATAATGAAAAGATATTTATGAGTTATATTTATGACCGACAAAGCCAACCATGAGAATAAGTGGATATGAGGTTGGCGAAGGTGTTATCAATGATTATAAATAAAAAATCCCTCTCCGAACGCCTTTGGTTAGCAAGGGTAGGCAATTAGCCTTTAAATACTCGTGGGACTGAGTAATCAGTTGAGCAACCAGATCTGACTACCACAGACGAAAACTTAAATCCTAGTTTCCCCTAGCACAGCTCAGGAATAGAAACAATTGATTTATTACCTAAATCATTTAAATACAGCTTAACCTCATAACATTTTGATGAGGTTGAATTATCATCAAAATAAATTATATTAATCAGTTACTTTTATTTATAAATAATAGAAATTCAAACACTTAAGTCGTTTTATTATAAAAAACTTTAATTTTTATTTATTATCTTTGTTTTGTTTAAGAAATTTGAATCTAAGAAACAATAAAATAACTTGATATGAAATACATATATAACATACCATTATTAGCTTTCATTTTTACTTTAACCTCAGTGATGAATGCGCAAACCAACGTTTCTGGGATTATAAACACGAATACTACCTGGACACAAGCGAATAGTCCATACATAGTTACTGGGAATATCCTAGTTCAAACCGGTTCAACTTTAACCATTGATCCAGGGGTTGTGGTTAAAGTAAATTTAGGTTTATATATTAGAATAGATGGTAAAATAAATTGTGTTGGAACAACAAATAATTTTATAATTTTTGAATCAAATACTTTGAATCCTCAAAATGGAAATTGGACAGGAATCAATATTCGACCTACAGGAGGTGGATTAATTAATTCTGAGCAAAACTATATTTCAGGTTCTCAATTTAAATACACTAAAATTAAACACGCCAACAATGGATTATATATATATAATACTGGGATTTATGTTGATAATTGTGAATTTATTGATAATAATAATGGAATTGAGTTAAGAAACACAAACGGAGTTGTCATAAATAGCTCAACATTTTTTGATAACAATTCAGGAATATATTCTGAATATGAAACTTTTTTACCAAATGATGTTTCTAACAATATAATTAATACTTATATAAAAAATAATGTTTTCAATGAAAATGGTAATGGAATTGATTTAAATTTAAATCAAAGAAGTTTTGAGAATTTAATAATTTATAAAAATAGATTTACAAATAATGATATAGGGATTGATTTTTCAGGGGGCGGTTATGGCTGTAAAATTATAAGCACAGACATCGACAATAATATTTTTAATAATAATTCGATTGGTTTACAAGTTGGACAAATTTATGGTTACGGAGGAAATTCCGGTGAACCTCAAGGAGCATCACCATTTAAAGTAGTTAAAAATACATTTGTTAATAACCCTATTTATTGGAATTATGGAGGTGGAGTAAGTGGTGTAACATCTAAAATAAAAAATAATATTATTTATAATCCAAGTTCTGGAGTAAACTCAAGTAATTTAGATAATGGTATTTATTTCACTGGAGGCACTCAAAAGAATGATACAATATCCAATAATTTGATATATTCTTTAAGAGAATCAATTTCACTTCAAGATTCATACACAGACCCTTCAAATAAAATATTTTTAAATAACACTATAATTGGTAATCCAAAATATTCGGATCAAATGATATCGATATTTGGAGAAGGACATGTTTTTAATCATAATAATTTAAAAGTGTTTTCAAATAAGTTTACCTTTAAAAATAATAGTTCATCAATAATTAACGCTGAAAATAATTTTTGGAGCACTTCTAATGAAAATGAAATACAAGCAGCAATTTATGATTTTAACGATAATTTTGAATTAGGTTTAGTTGATTACACACCATATTTAAATACCCCAAACATCTTAGCCCCAATTTCACCACCAATAAATGTGGTTAAAACAATAAGCGGAAATGATGTTGTTTTAACTTGGAATGCCAATTTAGAGAGTGACTTATCCGGTTATAAATTATATTTCGGCAATCCAACGGGATATTCTTATGATAATGTTATTGACTTAGGAAATGTAACTAGTTACACTATTGCTAATGGTAATTTAAGTAATGAATATGCATTGACTGCTTATGATAATTTGGCTAACAATATTGAAGATCAAGTTGAAGGTAATGAAAGTTGGTTTTCAATTGCAAACGCTCTCCCGGAGCTTCCTTCAAATATTACTGTAGAAGTAGCTCCAAGAAAATCAAAATTATCATGGACACTCAGTTCTTCAAATAACGTAACAGGATATAAAATATTTAAAGGCACTTCACCTAATCCTACTACTTTATTAACTACTGTTTCAAATTCTACTGTTTCATATACCGACACTGAGTTAACAAATGGAACTACTTACTATTATTCCATAAAATCAATTGATTCAAATGGATTAGAAAGTGTTTCTTCCCCAGATTTAAGTGCTACCCCAACTAATACTTGGTATGTAGCAACAACAGGCGCAATAGACGGATTTGGTTCAAGTAATTCGCCTATGAATGCTATTCAAACGGCAATTGATGCTTCTGAAGACTTAGATCTAGTAATTGTTTCTCCAGGTACTTATTACGAAAATTTAACTATTTATGAGAAAGTAATAACCGTTTCAACACCAAATCCAAACAGCTCATCTTCAAATACTATTATTGATGGTGGAGCCAATGGGTTTCCTGTAGTTTTAATTGAAGGCAATAGTGCTAATTTAAATAATTTAAATGCTGAACTTAAATTTAGTGGATTTACCATACAAAACGGATTATCTCCAACCTACGAAATTGCTGGAGGATTAGTTGTTAAAGGAATAGGTCATCCTAACCTTCAAATAAAATTGGAACACTTAATTATTGAAAATAATATTGCAACCAATGCACCAGGAGGATCCTACTTTTATTATACTAATAAATTATTATTAAACGATATTACATATAGAAATAATAATGGCGTGTCTACTTTAGGAGCGTTTAATGCCAATTTTGAAATGGATAAATGCCAATTTTATAATAACACTTCAACCACAACTTTATTTGATTTTTGGCACAACTCGAGTACTAATAGCTATTCCATAATCAAAAATTCTCTTATTAAAAATAATACCGGAAATGGAACATTCAATGTTATGGATGGCTTAATTTTTAATTCGACAATAGTTACAAGTGGATTAAACAATTCTTTTAGAGGGAAAAGTGCAATTATTAATTCCATTATTGGCCAAAATCAATTTATCAGTTCAACTGAAGGACTATTAAATATTTCAAATTCACTGATTCAAGACGGACAAAATTCAGTTACTGTATCAATCCCAACTTTTTTAACTTATCAGAACAATTTATCAGGAGATATTCAATTTGTTAATAGCTCTCAAGAAAACTTTAGATTATCGGACTATTCAAAAGCCATTGGACATGGCGTAAATAGCATTAATTTGTATAGTATAAATTATGATTTAAATTCTGGGAATTCTAATGACTTAGATAATAATATAAGGCCATTTCCCGCTGGATCAAATATAGATTTAGGTGCTTATGAAAATGAATTGGCTACAACCCTCCATAACTCAACAATTTATGTGGCAACTGATGGTAATAATACCGGAAGTGTTGGTTTAGAAACAGCTCCTTTTGCTACGATACAAGCCGCTATAAATTATGCAATTGATGGAGATCAGATATTAGTTAAACCAGGAACATATACAGGAACTTTTAGTGTAACAAAATCAATTTCAATTAGTTCTACTGATGGTTACCAACAAACAAATCTTGTTGTTTTAGGTATGCATCAGAGTATTTTTGATATAAATGGAGGTGATTTTTCAAACCTTATCAATGTAAATATAACAGGTTTTAAGTTTTCTACAAATACTCCTAACATAATACAAACGGGTATTTCAGTTTCTGTTGGGGCATTTGCTAAAGTTGAAAAATGTTGGTTTGAAAACATATCAAAGTCATTTGGCACGTATTACGGATTTTATGACGTAATTAATTCTGTCTTTAAAAATGTTGGGGATGTTGCATTTCATGATGCAGGATATAGTAATAATGATAGATTATCGAGAATTATTAATTGCACCATCATTAATGCAAACAAAATCACAGTGGCGCAATCACAGTATTATCACAAAATATACAATACAATTATTACAAGAGAAAATCAATCTCTAGAACCTTATTTTACCTCAGGAGTTTTCCCATATTTGGAAAAAGTATTAATTGATTCTAACCCAAATACCCAATCTGGTTCAGTGTTTACAACTATTTCTTCTATTAATGATATTTATTTTAATGATATTTTAAACAATGATTACTCTCTTAAAAACTATTCTCCAGCCATAGGTTATGGTGGCGCTTTATCTGAAGTGTTAGATGATATTGATGGCAACCCACGCCCTGGGCCAATATTAAGTTTTCCAGACGTTGGTGCATATGAAAATCCCCTAGCTACACCTTCAAACGCGCCACCAAAAATGGATGCGATTAATGATATTTCAATTGATGAAGATGCTCCGCAACAAACGATTATGTTAACAGGTATAAATGATGGGGATTTATTTTCTAATCAAAATTTATCATTGAGTTTTACTAATGATCAAACAGATTTATTTTCTGAATTTACCCTGAATTATGTCCCCAATAGTTCTACAGCATCTATTACTTTTACTCCAGCTCCTGACGCACACGGGTTAGCAAATATTACACTAAACCTTCAAGATAGCGGAAGCGAAACTAATGGTGGAATTAACAACAGTTCCTTTACATTTAGCATCACTATAAACCCTATAAATGATGCTCCTGTAGCCAATGATGATATAGTAACAATAGATGAAGACAACTCCATAATTATTAATGTGATCCAAAATGATACTGATGTGGATGGAAATATAAATCCTGAAACGCTTCTTATCATGACACCGCCTGCACACGGTAGTGTAACTGTAAATAACCTAACTGGAGAAGTTACTTATACACCTAATGAAAATTACTTCGGACAAGATGAATTTGTTTATGAGGTATGTGATGATGGTTTTCCTTTGCCTTCACTTTGCGACCAAGCCACTGTGTTTATCACCATAAACCCTATAAATGATGCTCCTGTAGCCAATGATGTTTTTGTCTCTTCAGATGAGGACACCCCCATTGTTATTAATGTGACCCAAAATAATACTGATGTGGATGGGAATATTGATCCTGAAACACTTCAGATTCTAACACCGCCTGAACACGGTAGTGTAACTGTAAATAACCTAACTGGAGAAGTTACTTATACTCCCAATGAAAACTACTTCGGGCAAGATGAATTTGTTTATGAGATATGTGATGATGGTTTTCCTTTGCCTTCACTTTGCGACCAAGCCACTGTTTTTGTCACCATAAATGCTATAAATGATGCTCCTGTAGCCAATGATGATGAAATAAATCTTGATGAAGACAGCCCCATTGTTATTAATGTGATCCAAAATGATACTGATGTGGATGGGAATATTGATCCTGAAACGCTTCAGATTCTAACACCGCCTGAACACGGTAGTGTAACTGTAAATAACCTAACTGGAGAAGTTACTTATACTCCTAATGAAAACTACTTCGGGCAAGATACTTTTACTTACCAAGTTTGTGACAACGGATTCCCATTGCCAGCACTTTGTGATCAAGCTAATGTAAACATCACCATAAACCCCATAAACGATGCTCCTGTGGCAAATGATGATGAAATAAATCTTGATGAAGGGAGTTCTGCAAATATTTTAACAAATGGAAATAACTCTGTTTTAGACAACGACTTTGATGTAGATGGTGATGTAATTACAGCTATATTAGTCCAAGGCCCTTCACATGGATCATTAATTTTAAATGAAGATGGAACTTTTCTTTATACTCATGATAATTCTGAAACAATACTAGACAGTTTTACCTACAAAGCAAATGATGGGATTCTTGACAGCAATATAGCAACTGTAACAATAACTATTAATCCTGTAAATAACAATTTTCCTTCAGATATCAATCTTAGTCAAAACACAATTGAAGAAAATACTACTGGAGTTTTAATTGGTAGTTTTGAAACTATTGATTTAGACTTACCTTTTGATTCTCATACTTATCAATTGGTAAATGGTGAAGGGGATTCGGATAATTCAAGTTTTGAAATCATTAATAATGAATTATACAATATAATGCCTTTTGATTATGAAACTGTACAATTGCTTTCAATAAGGGTTAGATCTACTGATGATAACAATCAATTTTTTGAAAAGTCGTTTATGTTAAATGTTATTAATGTTAATGATATTTCAATTAGCTTTAACGTCACTGATGCATATTGTGAAGGAGAATTAGGTGATGGATCTATTCAAATAACTTCAATTAATGAAACTTTGGGAGTGCTGTCATTTAATTGGTCTGCTTCAAACGGAGGCATAGTACCTGAAGGACAGGGTAACAACCAAGACTTAATTAATTTGACTCCTGGAACATATCATTTAACACTCCAAGATGAATACTTTGAATTCACCGAGACATTTGAAGTCAACTTAATTCCTGCTTATAATGAATTACAAATTTGTTATATAAGTAGTGATGAAGTTGAAACTCAGAAAAATAGAATATTTTTAAATAAGACGGGGGCTTATAACACTTCTGAATATGAAATTCTCAGAGAGACAAATGTTTCAAATATCTATGAATCAATAGGATTCCTCAACCCTGAACAAGAAAGTTATTTAGATGAAAATTCTAACAATTTAATGACTGAATATAAATATAAAGTTAGAGCGATAGACAATTGTGGAAATTCTTCTAATTTATCAACATTTCATAAAACTATTTTACTTCAGAGTAGTGTGGCGGTAAATAATTCAGTTAATTTAAATTGGACTATCTATTTAGGAGTAGAGTATTCATCTTATCAAATATACCGTAAAGTTGATAATGGAAGTTTTGAGTTACTTGCTACAGTGTCCAGCTCAACCCAGTCGTATAATGATGTTACCGCAAATGTAACTACTAGTACTTATGAATATTATATCTCAATCAGTGCTCCAGACTGTAGTGATTCTCAAAGTCAGGACAAAATGAGTTTTTCTTCAGCTGAGATAAAATCAAACATTCTTAATACAAGTAATCTTAATGTGTTAACTCATACCGCAGATTTAGGTGTGTCAATCTACCCTAATCCATCATCAAATGAAATAAACATAGCAATAAACGATGCGATACCTTTTTTAAAGGCAGAAATTATTGATTTATCTGGAAAATTAGTTTTATCTAGTAAAGAGAAATCTATTTCAATTAAGGATTTACCTAGCTCATCGTACATTATTAAAATTTATACACAACAAGGAAATGCATCAAAAGTTTTTATTAAAAAATAAGCTTAGGATATTGTTGTCATGTTTGAAAACAAATAAGGTTAGGTTTAAAGAAAATGGCTAACCTCAAAAAATTGACTCTAAAAACCCTTGTATATAGTTTTACAAGGGTTTTTATAGTCCTATCTAACATCAAACCTAACAGGGATTTAAATTAAAAGGAGGAAGCCCAGTAG
>NZ_JAANAS010000058.1 GCF_011089875.1 Psychroflexus maritimus
GCGATTTTCCTTGAAATTTGATACAGAAACCATGGGTGTGGAAGATGAGGACAATAAATTATTTAGCCTCTACCCTAACCCAGCTAAAGACGTAGTGAACATTCAAACCAGCCTAACTTTAGGTACATCAGTAGAAGTAGAAATCTACAACATGTTAGGTCAGCAAGTATATACCGCAAAACAAGAATTGAAATCGCCTAGCTTAGAAGTCGATGTCAGTGCGTATAACAGTGGCGTATATAGTGTAAAGCTAACCGACGAAGCAGGAAATCAACAAAGCACACAATTAATAAAAGAGTAAGCAGATGTAATGTTTGTTCAGGGAAGACAAAGCTAATAGGTGTCGCATTTGACCAATAAAAAACAATAAATATAAGCAGATGAAAAAATCACAACAAATATTTACCGTAATCCTACTAAGTTTTTTTACCATAACAAACATCCACGCTCAAAGTCTTGAGGATGCCATGGGTGGTTTTGAAGATAACGTTAATGATGTACCCATACACATGCTGGTGTATCTTGGTTTAGCCATTGGCGGGTATTTAGGAGTTAATAAACTAAGGAAGTAAGAACATAGAATACCTAAATCATTTTATAATTGATTCAAAAGCCACCCTTTATAAAGGTGGTTTTTTTGATGGATTAAACCTAATTTAACTAAAACCATTTTAATATTCGTATTTGGTAAGAAAGATCAGCCCAGCTCCAAGTATTAATGTTAAATGTTTGTTGTTGATTTGAAAATTAAAATAGAATTTTAAATTATTTGAAAGCAAAACAATAGAATCTTAAATTAGGGTGTACTATAATCGAAAGAACTGCTGTCTAATTCAATCAAAGACCTTGGCATTCAACAAACAAAAGATTACTTGCTTATCCGACTTAATCAAACCTTAAAAATTTACTTAACTCAGATAAAAAATAAATCAAATTTGATTCAAAATGAACAACGATATAACTTCAAGTAAATAGCATACTGAAAATTAACATTTTAAATAAAAAAAGTAGTTTTTAGTGAGGTGTTTTTTTTTATTCAGTAGGTTTTCGTGCGTATAATTTTGATATTTTTTTTGTTCTTTATTTTAATTTTGCAAAAAAAATAACTATGAATCGGTTCATTAATAAAATTGCCTGCTTTTTTTTGTTAAGTATGAGCATCCGTACTTTTTTCCAAAACTTAACCATCTCCACCACAGGAGATACAGGTACATTTGGAACCACTTTGAGCTTGGCAACTAATTTATTGATCTATAAATCGAGTTACAAAAGTACTGAAGTAAGCGTGTGCAATTTGCTTATAATAACTTAAAACTGTATTGAGTTTAAAAATTCAAATAATATTATTAATAAGATAATTAAACATAAAATGAAAAAAAAATATTTTAAGCGCAAAGTGAAAATACTTTTATTTATATGCTTGTTACTCTTAAGTTTTAATTTCGTAAATGCCCAATGGAAAGTGGAAACATCTGGTGGTTCTACTGGATATCGAAACGCAGTAAGATATAATACAACAGGTGATGTTTATGTTGTATTGCAAGATGCAAGTAATGGAAATAAAGCAACCGTTCAAAAGAAAAACGGAGCAACATGGAGTATTGTTGGAACCGCAGGATTCTCAACTTACATGGTGTATGAACCTAGCATTGCAGTAAATCAGGCAAATGGTGATATATATGTAACGTACATCGAATCAGTTTCAGGAGTATATAAGCTGTCTTGCAATAAATTTGATGGTACTTCTTGGGTAGATGTTGGTCCTCCAGAATTTTTGACAACCGGTGCGAGCGGTAGTCCAGGTATAACAATTGACAATAATGGAAATCCTGTAATTGTTACTCCTTGGGGTAATAATTTTCCTTCTGGATTTTACGTTTATCAATTCGACGGAACATCATGGAATAATCTAACGGCTAATCCTCCGGGGGACACACCTGCAACAACTCCTCTTGATATACTTTATCAACAAGGAGATAGAGGAGCTGAACAATTAAATAATTATTTTCCTGCAGTGGGTTCTGATGGTTCTATCTATGTAGCTGTAAGTTCACCGTATGTTAGTAATGATGGAGTTATGGTGATGAAGTATTCTAACGGTGCTTGGACACAAATGGGTGCGAATATGCCCGGGGGAGCATGGACTAGTCTTCAGAGAGTAACTTTTGCACCTAATGGTGATTTATATGTAGCCTACAGTGAACTAAAAAGTTCAAGCTTTTGTAAAATTCATGTTCGTAAATGGGATGGTTCTTCTTGGGTTGACTTAACCAGTTCCGGGACTAAAATTTTTGATAGTACAAGCAAGAATTACAATAGTTTTTCATTCGACATAGCTTTTGATAACACAAATACTCCCTATGTTATTTATCAGAATACAGATAACAACAGTAGAGCTCACTTAAAAAAGTATAATGCATCAACCACCAATTGGGATTTGACCCAAACTACCAATTACCAGGGTTTTTATTTAGACGCTGGGGTGAGATTGTTTATTGATGGAAACAATAATCCGCTTTATGTGGCTATAAGTTCAAGTTCTGAGCCTCAGGTTTATATTGCAGACAAATCTCCTGTTTTTAGAAATTTTACACCTATTTCACCTACATCGGGAGGTGAAGGTACTGCTGTAACTATTAATGGAGTTAATTTGTTAAATGCCACTGATGTTTCGTTTAATGGAGTTTCAGCATCTTTTACAACTGATAACACAAATTCTCCAACCTTAGATATTATTAATACGTCAGTTCCCTCTGGCGCTACCACAGGTACAATTACCGTAACCAATAGTTTTGGAACTTCAACAACAAGTACATTTACAATAACTGTTCCTGCTCCGACCATTACGTCTTTTTCTCCTTCTAGTGCAGCTGAAGGGGCAACGATTACTATAACAGGGACAAATTTAGATGGTGCTACCGATGTTAGTTTTAATGGAGTATCTGCCTCTGTTTATAGTGCTTCAGCTACTTCCATAACAGCTACAGTGCCTGCAGGGGCTACTACAGGAACAATTTCAGTTACCACTCCCGGAGGAACGGTAACAAGTCAATCTTCACTTACAGTAATTCCTCAACCTACAATTTCATCTTTTTCACCTACATCAATCGTTTCAGGAACCAGCGTTACTATAACTGGAACTAATTTTACAAATGCGAGCAGTGTTTCATTCAATGGTGTAAACGCGACTTCATTTGTCGTGAATAGTGCTACTTCAATTACGGCTACCGCACCAAATAACGTGACCTCTGGCCAAATAACTGTGGTAACACCCGGTGGTAGTGTATTATCATCTACATCTTATACTGTGGTGACACCACCGCCTAGCATCACTTCTTTCTCACCAACCAGTGCAGAGGTAGGTGCTACGGTGACGATTACGGGTACGGGTTTTGATGCCACTGCAGGGAATAATATTGTTTATTTTGGTGGTGTTAGAGCAACTGTTTCAGCGGCAAGCACAACCCAATTAACAGTAACGGTACCTAGATGTGAAGTTATTTCTAAGGTTACTATTTCTAATTCAGGATTAATTTCAAACAGTAAATATTTTAAATTACTAAATCCTGCTAATGGAAATCTAGATTTGAATTGGAGTTCACAGTATTTTATGGCGCCCTCTTCTATTGCAAAGTCATCAGCACCATCTTCTTTTACCCCTTCTTTTGAAGTTGCTGATATAAATAATGATGGTTTATTAGACATCATAGCACCTACTAATACAGGTTTAACGATATACTTAAATCCAGGTGCTAATTCTAACATTTCTATTTCGGATTTTTCAACCACGATTAATTTAACCTTAAGTAATTCAGGTGTAATTACGGATATTAAAACTGCCGATTTGAATAATGATGGTTTTGTTGATATTATCTGTGCATTAAATAGTGGAAAAAAAGTTGAAATATTAAAGAATAATGGAGATAACACATTTACAACTGTTTCAACAGTGGTATTTAATTCACTTTATGGCGACGTAAACTCAATTGCTGTTGGTGATGTAAATAATGATGGTTATTTAGATTTAGCAGCTACGAGTTATGGTACATATACTAGTACTAAAGTTCAGGTTTTTACCCAATCCACTTCGACACCTTTTTCATTTGTTAATCATTTTTCTAACTTACAAGTAGGTACCAATATTGCTTTTTGTAAAAGAATAGCATTAGAGGATATTAATAATGATGGATATCCTGAAATTTTCTTTTTACAACACAACACTGGTCTGCAGATGGTGATGAATAGTGCTTCGGGTTTTTCGAATTCACCAATAAATATGGGAAGTGATACCGATATGAATGGGTATGATGATATTTATTTTATAGATTATGATAATGACGGGGATATAGATGTAGTTGCACCAGCACAAAGCAATTATAGATTATATATTAACGACGGTTCCGGAAATTTCACTTTAAATTCAATAAGTGGACATTCAAGGTTTGGTAAAATGTTTGATATTGATAATGATGGAGATTTAGACATCATTGGTTCAGATTATTTTGGAATTGATGGACTCCAATTTAATAATTCTACATCTTCATTTGGAAACTCAACATCATTTTTAAGTCGGACCACCCATTTTTCTGGGAATTATACTGGAGGCGAAAAATTATTCGATATTAATGGTGATGGATATGTTGATTTAATTACTACCGATCGTTACGGTGGGATATTATATTATTCAGAATTCCAAGGCAATATAACTCCAACCATTACCACATCTGGAGCTTTGTCAGCATATACTCAATGCGGCGCTACGCCTTCACCTTCTCAAACAATTACAGTTTCTGGAAGTAATTTAACAGCTAACATTTCTATTGGTGCGCTTACAAGTTATGAATATTCGCTTGATGATGTAACTTTTAGCAGTACATTAAGCATTCCTCATGTTTCTGGCACCGTTGCTCCTACAACTGTTTATGTTCGATACAACAGAACGACTAATGGAACAAATGGAGGAAATATCACCTTAAGTTCTACCGGAGCAACAAACCAAACAGTAGCTGTGACTGGAACGCGTATTGATGCACCAAGCATTTCAGGTTCTAATTCTGTATTTATAGGACAAACAATTACATTAACAGGTACAGGTACACCAGATGCTAATTCCCCTTGGGTATCATCTGATCCGACTGTTGCATCAGTTGATAACAATGGAGTTGTCACTGGGCAAAGCGCAGGAAACGCAACTATAACATATCTAAACAGCAATGGTTGTACGGAAACAATTTCAGTAACAGCATCAGCATTCGTTGCGCCTCCAGCTATTACTTCATTTACACCTACAAGTGCAGAAGCTGGAAGTGTAGTTACCATTACAGGTACTGGTTTCGATGCCACTGCTAGTAATAACTTGGTGTATTTTGGAGCTACAAGAGCTTTGGTTACTAGTGCAAGCTCAACACAATTAACAGTTACGGTTCCTTATGGAGCTACACATAGTGTACTAACGGTGACTAATCTTACCACTTCTAGGTTAGCCACTTCTTCACAGGTGTTTTTACCTACTTGGAACAATCCAAATCCACAAACTATTGTTGCGGATTCCTTTGCAAAATTTGACATTACTTCGTCAACTACTCCAGCTGCTGTAGCTTCTGCTTCTTTGAGTAATGTTAGACATAATGGTGCTGTGGCTGATTTTGACAATGATGGAAAAGTTGATTTAATTAAAGTAGATAATTCAGGCAACAGAGTGGCGATTTACCATAATAATGCCAGTCCAGGTTCACTTTCATTAGCTAGTTTTTGGAGTAATCCAATTTATCCAACAACTGTTTCTAGTCCTAGAGATGTCGCTGTGGGTGATGTAAATAACGATGGTAAATTAGATATTGTTGTAACAAATAATTCAACATCTCTAACAGTGTTGATAAACAATTCAACAGGGCCGGGAAATATTCAGTTTGATACTCCACAAACCATTACGGTTGCATCAAGTATGTTGGTTCGTATAGTAGATGTTGATGGGGATGGGCTAAACGATTTAGTTGTAGCTCCTAATGGGGGTAATGTAAGTGTGCATAGAAATACATCTTCTTTACCTGGAAACACAGTTTCATTTGGTGCGGCTATTTCAACTGGGATTACCGGAAGTAGGGACTTTGTTCTTGGAGATTTGAATACTGATGGAAAATTAGATGTTGTTTCCTCTAGTGGTAGTAATTTACAGATTGTGCAAAATAACTCTACCCCAGGTTCAATATCATTCTTGAGCGTAATTTCAATATCTTCAATAGCAAGTTATGCTATAGGGATTTCCGATTTAGATAGTGATGGTAAATTGGATGTTTTTCAAGGTGGTGAATGGTCAACGAGTGGAAGAGCATGGAAAAATAACCATTCCTCAGGAAATCTAATAGCATCAAATTTTGCAGCTACGACCGTGAATAATGTTCAGGCATCCTCTTCAAACAGCGCTTGGAATTTTGAGTTTGGAGATTTTAATGGAGATAGTAAACCAGATGCAATATCAGCTGATTTTAATTCTGGGTCTTATGTAAATATTGTCACTAACAATCTTTCAACCAGTAGTTCTTTTAACACTTCAGATTTTGTTGGTACTACCCATATTTCATCATATATGGGGTCCTATGCTAATAGTTTTGCTGTTGATTTGGATAATGACGGTAAGATGGATTTTGCTTCATTTTCTGATAGTAAAATTACTATTGGTAGGAATAGAATTAATGAAGTTAAATGGACTGGTGCTGTCTCTTCGGATTGGAATAATACCAGCAATTGGAGTTCAAATCTTTTGCCATCCTCTTCGAGTAACGTCGTTATACCTCAAACAACGAACCAGCCGATCTCTACAGCCTCTATAGAAGTTGCATCGCTTACGATTATTACTGGCGCTTCTATTACAATTACTCCAACACATTCACTAAAAGTAGGAGGAGATATCATCAACAACGGCCAAATCATCTTCAAAAGTGATGCCTCAGGCGATAGTTATTTTGATGAATTTACAGGAAGCATTACAGGAAGCGGTTCTGTTATCACTGAAAAATATTATCCTAACAAAAGAGCCTTTAGATTGGTAGCTAGCCCTGTAACTGGTGGAAGCATCTTTGACAACTGGCAAAATGGGGGTAATAATGTTGCAGGTATAGGAACCCATATTACGGGTGATGTTGGAATAGTAGGACAGCACAATATCACTACTGGAATAGACTATACACAAACAGGAGCATCTTCATTATTTTCATTCAATGGAAGCTGGCAACCTGTTACTAATACAAAAACCACTAATGTAACTGTAGGAGTACCTTACCGTTTGATGGTACGTGGTGATAGAAATCAAAGCATGATAGAATCTAATGATGCTTCCAGTGCTACAACATTGATTTCTGAAGGTAATCTTGTCTATGGTGATTTAGACCCTATTTCTCCTAGTACTGCTGGAAGTACTACTTATTTTAGTATTCTTGCAAATCCTTACCAAAGTAGAATAGACGTTACTTCTTTATTTGGTGCAAATAGTTCAATTGGATTAAATCCTAACTTCCTATATGTGTGGGATCCAATGGTAAATAACAGAGGTGCTTTTGTTACGGTAAGTGATTTAGGAAATGGAGGCACTCCTAACATTCAGGTTTCTGATACCAATAAATTTATTGAACCTGCACAAGCTTTTATTATCCAAGGAACTTCCAATAATCCTACTATACAGTTTACTGAAAGTGTGAAGGATAATACCACCTCTCCAAAACCTGCTCCATTGAGCAACAGTCAAATGAGCATGTTGTTGGATTTAAAAAATGAAGGAAATCAGGTTATTGATGCCATTCGTTTGCGCTTTGCTGCTGATGGCGATAATAGCGTAGACAACTTGGATGCAGGTAAAATGGGGAATATCGATGAAAACCTAGCTTCGGTAAATGAAAACAGCTTGTTTACCATTCAGCGAAGAAACTTCCCAGAAAATGATGAAGTGATTCCCTTATTTACTAACAACTGGAGAAATCAAGACTACAGCTTTGTGGCTAACTTAAACAATTTTGGAACAACAGCAGTTTATTTAGTCGATGCGTATTTAGGCACGGAAACTTTGTTAGAAGACGGGCAGACTTATTCCTTTAGTGTAGATGAAAGTATTAGCGAATCGGTTGATGCATCGCGATTTTCCTTGAAATTTGATACAGAAACCATGGGTGTGGAAGATGAGGACAATAAATTATTTAGCCTCTACCCTAACCCAGCTAAAGACGTAGTGAACATTCAAACCAGCCTAACTTTAGGTACATCAGTAGAAGTAGAAATCTACAACATGTTAGGTCAGCAAGTATATACCGCAAAACAAGAATTGAAATCGCCTAGCTTAGAAGTCGATGTCAGTGCGTATAACAGTGGCGTATATAGTGTAAAGCTAACCGACGAAGCAGGAAATCAACAAAGCACACAATTAATAAAAGAGTAAGCAGATGTAATGTTTGTTCAGGGAAGACAAAGCTAATAGGTGTCGCATTTGACCAATAAAAAACAATAAATATAAGCAGATGAAAAAATCACAACAAATATTTACCGTAATCCTACTAAGTTTTTTTACCATAACAAACATCCACGCTCAAAGTCTTGAGGATGCCATGGGTGGTTTTGAAGATAACGTTAATGATGT
>NZ_JAANAS010000059.1 GCF_011089875.1 Psychroflexus maritimus
AACGCTCGGTGTTCCATTCCGTTTCAGTAGGCAATCTAAACCCTGCAGGGCATGGGTTGTTGGTGCCGTTTACGCCCTGCCAAAGGTTATTATCCTGTGGTGTTAACCAATCAAGAGGAGAGCTACTTTCAGTAATAAACACCCCATCCCATGAGTTCCCCGCATTAGGCACAGCTGTGGTTGCGTTGGTGGCAGTTGTACCAGAGGTTCTACATTGGTGGCCATCAGCTGCTCTACCCCACTGATATAAATCACCATAAGCAGCTGCGTCGGTACTTGAGGTAGCAACTTGGCTTGCGCCCAAATTCCTATCCATCCAAACTCGCCCACCAGCTCCAGTTACCTCAACTAACTCTGTAGGGCCTGATGCGCAGAACACAGTACCATCAGGGTAATCTAAATATGGATTATCACCACAGCCATCATGCCATGCATTACCAACCCACCACTGTAGGCACTTTACACTCGTATTATAAATCATCAACCCCTCCGCAGGACTATTTATATTATTTCTAGCATCAGTATCCATACGCGGCGGCAAAAAGCCTTTGGCGGTGCTTTGTAGTTCAAGTTGTGCTGAGGCATCCGGGGAAGTTGTCCCAATACCTACTTGAGCGTTGGCGGTTTCTAGGCCTAAAAAACTTAAGATAAAAAGGTTTAATAGGATTTTTGAAGTTGCATTTAATAAATAATGTCTTTTGTTACTCTGTACTTGTTTCATTATAATTTTTTTGTATAATTATGATACAAGTATAGGCGATTAACATTATACAATTACTTCTTCCGGTATAGATATCATATAGACGAAATGAAATAAAATACTTTTTAAAACGCTATAAGTCAATACTATTGATTATTTATTTTTTTTGTCTATATCATATCTATATAGATATTCTTCTAATTAAAGGATATAGAGAACTTTTAGGAAGAGGGCGCTCGATACATTCGCTGTGGCGAACACTCGAATTATAAAAATTCTCGGTCTTTTCTTTACATGAAGGATTTATATGATTCATTAATAATAAAATCATACAAGTCTATCTCACTACTAAGTTTCATTTTCTTAACAATTCTGTATTTTTTTGTAATAACACTTTGGTGAGTTATACTAAGAATGGTTGCTATTTCTTTGTAGGTGAATTTGAGTTTAATAAACGATAAAAAGAGTAAATCATTTTTCGATAATTCAGGATAAATTTCATGTATTTCTTCCCTGAAATTTGGATAAAGACGCTCAAATTCAAATTTTAATTTATTTAATTCATCTTCAGGAGAAATCATACTTTTTACTTCTTTAATTTCTTTATAGGTGTTGCGGTCTATTTTGGGTATCTTTTTGGTGATGTTGGCTATCTTTTTTTCTAGCGAAATATTTTCATAAGACTTTGATAGGAGTTCTTTTTTTTGTTGTTGAAGCAAGGCGTCTTTTAAAATTATCAATTCATTTTCTGCCTCTAGTTTTTCTTGCAAGGCTTTAGCTAATTTATTTTTATTTCTAAATTGGATTCTATATCTAAAAATAATGCTTACGAGTAAAATTCCAATGGCCAATGAAAAACCTAATACAGCAAGTGTTTTTCGGGTTTCAGAGACTACTCGCTCTTGCAATATAGTATTGCGTTGATCAATAATTTCATTTTGGTATTTAGCTTGCAAGTCTTTGGCAATTTGAAAATTTTCTAATTTCTGAAGACTGTCTTTTAATTGTATAGTGGTTTTGTAATAGACTGAAGCTTGTTTAAACTTAGATAAATTTTCGTGGGCTTCACCTATATTGTTTTTATATTCAATTAAGTCGAGTATCCCAAACTTGCTTAAATCCTTATCTTCAACTCTTTTAGATAAATTCACTATTTCCTCAAAAGAATTATTCTTACTCAAAAAACTAAGGTATTCGTTTACGGTCTTTAAGTAGTTATCCTGGTGTTGTTGAAAACTCGCTAATGATTTTTCATAACATTCTTTTGCCTTATTGTTTTGGTTAATCGAAGCATAGTAGTTAGCCTCTGTAAGTTTTAAAAAAGCGAATAATTCGTCATTTTTAAAATCCTTAAGTGTTTTCTTAGCTTTTTTTATATAACCAAATGCTTCATTAACTTTGTCAAGCTTTATAAGTGCATTGGCGTAATTTAGGAAGGTAGAAACGTTGGCATCTTGGTAGGGACTTTCATTAAAATAATCAATAATTTCTTCATAAATTTCTTCAGCAAAACCATAGTTGCCCAATAAACCATACAAATTAGCTGTTTTTTGTTTTTCAAAGGCTATACTCTTAGCATTGGGTTGTTTTTTTTTGTTCTCTGTTTCAATAGATTTTAAACTATATTCCACCGCTAAATTATAGTTATTTATAGCTCGGTAACAGGAGGACATTTCGCTGTAGATTTTTTGAAGTGCATCTAAGTTATTGTTTTCTCTAGCTACTTCTAAGCCGTCTAAAAGTAAGCTTAATGCTTCTTGGTATTCTCCTTTCTTTTTGTAAGTAATAGCTAGATTATTGACTAGCTTAGGATAAAATTCCTCTTCTTTAGGAATTATTTTTAAGGCTTTTTGAAAGTAATGAGCCGCTGAATCTAATTCGTTCTGTACTCCATAATAAACGCCCTTTAAAGATAGATTTCTACTTTGTTCTTTAGGTAAAAGATTCTTATTTTCTAGATTTAAGGAGTCAATTAAATCAAGTGCTTTAGTTTGATCTGTGAATATAAACTGAAACGCATTCTCCTGAAGTAAGTCAAGTTTATTTTCTTGACCAAAACTTAAACAACTCATCAAAAAAGCGAAGGGTAGTAAATAAATGTTTTTTTTCACGTTCAAGATTTTTGCAAATTGTAGAATATTATTTACAAAAATAGAATAAATTTTAATCTAATTGCTACTTGTGTGCTTTTTTTAATAAGAATAATTTATTTTCTTTGCAAAGCCTGCAACAACATCGCCAATCCCATCACTAATCCACAACCCAACAAATTCAACCATAAATACGGCATCCAATCCAACCACCAACCAATAATAACTATAATTTGTGTGATGACTCCAGCCCAAAAAACAGCATTGGATTGTACAAACTTAATGAAGAAAGCCAGTAAGAATATGCCTAATACATTGCCATAAAATATAGAGCCAATAATGTTGACCAATTGAATTAAGTTTTCAAAAAGTGGCGCTACACAGGCTATACCAATTGCAAAAATCCCCCACATTAAAGTAAAGCCTTTTGATGAATTTACAAATGAAGCCTCTGTGGTTTTCGTTTTCTTGTTGCGTTGGTATAAGTCGATGCTAGTTGTTGAGGCTAATGCGTTTAATTCTGAAGCGGTTGATGACATGGCCGCCGATAAAATAACCGCCAATAACAAACCTATAATTCCTCGGGGTAAATGATTTAAAACAAAATGAATAAAGACGTAATCTTTGTCGTTAGTCTCAATTTTATCATTGGCTTTTTCAATGATTGTTTTTGCTTCATCTCTCAGCTGAAATTCGGCTGTATTTAATTCCTTCAATTTTAATTTTACCGCCTCGCGTTCAGTTTTAGAGGCCACCCCAAAAGCATAAGCTAAATCTGATTTTGAATTCTGTAGTTCGATTAATTGGTTTTCTAAAACTCGGTATTCATTAGAAAAATCAGAATCTTCAACAGCAACTTTGGCGGCTGGATTAAAGTTTAAAGGACTTTTTTCAAACTGAAAAAACACAAATACCATAATTCCTACAAGCAAAATGAAAAATTGCATGGGTACTTTTAAAATGCCGTTAAAAACTAAGCCTAACTGACTTTCTCTTTTTGATTTTGCGGAAAGATAGCGTTGTACCTGACTTTGATCGGTGCCAAAATAGGAGAGGGCTAAAAATGTACCTCCTATAATTCCGCTCCAAAAGGTATAGCGATTATCAAAATCGAATGAAAAATCTAAAATTTCCATCTTATTATTAGCACCTGCGATTTCAAGGGCGTTGGAAAAATTAATTTCCTCGGGCAGCGAATTTAAAATGATAAAAAAAGCGATGAACATGCCTGAAAAAATGACCGCCATCTGTTGTTTTTGGGTCACACTCACCGCTTTAGTTCCTCCAGTTACTGTATAAATAATGACCAAAACACCAATAAGAATATTCAAAACAAATAAGTTCCAACCCAAAACAGCAGATAAAATAATGGCAGGGGCAAAAATGGTAATTCCCGCTGCTAATCCCCGTTGAATTAAAAAAAGACATGCCGTAAATGTGCGTGTTTTTAAATCGAATCTTGTTTCTAGGTATTCGTAAGCGGTATAAATATTTAGCTTGTGGTAAATAGGGATAAAAACCAAGCAAATAATTGCCATAGCAATGGGCAAACCAAAATAAAACTGCACAAAGCCCATTCCGTCATGAAAAGCTTGCCCGGGAGTAGATAAAAAAGTAATGGCGCTGGCTTGAGTAGCCATTACCGAAAGCCCTACCGTCCACCACTCAGCTTCACCGCCTCCTTTAATGTAGTCTTTCGCATTTTTTTGCTGATTTCTTGTTTTGTAAACGCCGTAAATAACTATTGCTAAAAGCGTAAATACTAGGACTAAAACATCAATTAATTCCATTTACAGGTAAATTTTCATGATCCAGTAAAAGCCTAAAATGTACAAGGCGTTTAAAAGCAACATCAGTATATAAATTTTATTCGATTTCATTTTCAAGACTAATTAAATTTGCTAAAATTCGGTACGCTCCTTCAACCCCTGCTGGTAATTGTCTAAAAAAGCTAAGCCCCGTGTACATATAATTTCCTTTTCCGTAAGGCAAATGTAATAAACTTCCTTTTTGTGTTTTTTCACCAGGGTCTTGCATTTCTAAAAGCGGAATAAAATCGCTATGCCATGAGGAAGCAAAATACAATCCGCGCTCCTGTACCCAATCCTCAAAATCTTCTTCAGTAATTAAGTTAGGCGAATTAAACAAGGGATGCTTGCGGTTCAAAAATTGAACTTCAGCCTTTTTGTTTGTTACTCTACCGCGATTTAAAATTAGCTTTTTAGGAGCAATTTCTTCAGTTTTTAACCCTCTTGAAGTATTGTAAAAAACAATCAAGTTTCCTCCATTTTCAACATATTCAAACAAGTATTTGTTTTTGTAAGCTAATTCTTCGTGCACATTAAATGCTCTAATTCCAAGAACTACTGCTTGGTAATTATTCAAATTTTTCTTCCCTAAATCCTTCAGCATAAGTTCGTCAACCTCATAACCTAACTCGTTTATAGCTTCCATAATCTCATCACCAGCTCCAGCTAAATAAGCCACTTTTTCACCCTTGGTTTTTGCCTCTATTTTCAATAAAGAAGACGTGTTTTTATTTATTAATTGTCGCTTTGGAAAATGTGAATAATCTAAATAGCTAACTTTTTGATTAAAAATTTCACCTTCAGGAGTAATGAATTTAGCTTGCATTGGGGTTGAAGTCGAAGCCGAAGTTGGCCTAATCATAAATGTATAATTCAATTGTTCATTTTTCTGAAGCCCTTCAATTTCATAAAACGAAGGCTTTATTTCCCAACCATCTATTTCCAATTGAAGCTTCCCCGAAAGCTGATTAGCAAAGCTTTTCAATTCAATTTCTACCTCACGCCATTCGTCATTAGTAAAAACATAAACCGATTTATCATTTTTTAGACTAGCTTTTGGCGTAACAAAAAACAAATCTTTCTGTTCGCCCATCACGGGGTCGTTGTATTTGAATTCAATGGGGATGTTTATTTTAACTATCTCACCTTCAATAGAAAACAAAACATTAACACTTGTGTTTTTTAAATCGATTGCTTTCATTAACTGAGCTTCTTCATTCACCTTAAAAAACAGATTTTCAGTACTTTCTTCTAGCCAGAAAGGAGTAGAGTAGGGGTGATTGGCTGGAATTTCAACAGTAAAATCAAATTTTTCCACCTCATTAATCTGTAGCTTATGTTTTAAATCAAATTTTTCTGCTGAAAAAGGAGTTTCTAATGAAGTCAATTCCATATTTAACGTATGAGGTAAGGTGGTATTTAACTGAAAATTAATTTCCTCTCCGGGCGAATAATGTGGTTGCGCCACTAAAGCCTCTACATGAATTCCAGTGCATTGAATAAGAAGCTTTTGAATGCGTTCAATTTTACGTTCAATTAAATCTTGATGTTTTCCATTAGAAGTTTTTTCCATTAACTTTTTCAATTCGATTAAATCTTGAATGCTATGATGAGGTTTTTCAAAATTGAAGTTTGAAAGTAGTTGATTGAATTGCTTGTCAATTTTTTTGGAGCCCGTAATTTCCTTCCAATTTTGAGGTAAATTAGAAAACACCTCATTGTTTTCAGTTTTAATCCCTTTCAGTTGCTTAAGGTATTCCATTTTTGTCCCTCGATTCAGCAAAGAGCCAAAGCCTTGCGATTTATGCTGACTTCTACTTAAGGAGGCTAATTCCCCATTAGAAATTCCCTTTAAGGGATAATACTCACCAATGTCTATGCTTAAAAAATCATTTCTATTAGCTTCTTCAAAAGCTGCTGTACTTTCATAAAAAAACCAAGAATCATTAAAGAAAAGTTTTTTTGCTTGCCAAGTAGAAAGACCATATTCTGAAATTTGTTCAGGAAACACATTAGGGTCTGCGGCTTTTTCAAAAGCTTCGTAGCTCAAAATTGCAGAAGCTGTGTGATGTCCGTGTGTACTTCCTGGGGTGTTATGTGCAAAACGATTGATGATTACATCAGGTTGAAATTTTCGAATAGCAAAAATTAAGTCGTAAAGCACTTTTTCTTTATTCCATTGAGTAAAAGTTTCCTCTGGATTTTTTGAAAAGCCATAGTCTTTTGCGCGCGAAAAAAACTGAGTAGCACCATCTAAATTTCTTGCTTCTAAAAGCTCATGAGTTCTAATTACACCCAATTGGTCTTTGAGTTGTGTGCCAATTAAATTTTGACCTCCGTCTCCACGGGTAAGCGAGATATAAGCTGTTTCAGCAGATAAATGATTTGAAAAATAACTAATTAAATGCGTGTTTTCATCATCTGGATGAGCCGCCACATACAACATTCGATGTGGATTTTTTAACTGTTTGAAAGATTCAAATAGCTCACTACTTGAGGTGTTATTGGTTTGTGCAAATAAAAACTGAAAACAAAAAAGATAACTTATAGCTATATAAATGTACTTCATTAATTTTTTATTTCAAATATAGTTGGTTGTTAATACTTGGATTATACTTACCTTTGATTTAACAAATCATTGGCTTATCAATTATGCGATTTTTAGCAATTTTTATATTCAAGCAACTACTGGGTTGGAAAATTATTGGTAGGTTTAATCCTTCGATTAAAAAATCAATTGTTGTTGTTGCTCCACACACTAGTTGGCACGACTTTTATATTGGTGCTTTAGCTAGAAAGATTCTTACTACTGAAATTAATTATATAGGTAAGAAAGAATTGTTTAAGCCACCTTTTGGTTGGTATTTTAAGTGGATGGGCGGCGCTCCGATAGATCGGTCCAAAAACAATAATACCGTAGATCAAATTTTAGAGGTGTTTAACAAGCGAGAAACATTTCGATTAGCCATTGCTCCTGAAGGAACTCGAAAAAAAGTAAAAGATTGGAAAACGGGATTTTACCACATCGCTAAAAAAGCAAGTGTTCCCGTAATTCCTGTCGCATTTGATTACAAATTAAAGCAAGTGGTAATTCATGAACCTTTCACCGTTTTAGAAGGCGCTCAAAAAACCATGGAATACCTCAAGAAACATTATGAAGGAGTAGAAGGGAAGGAGAAAGAAAAATTTGAGTTGTGATTTTACGAAGTAATTTGGACTAAAACCCGTTTTTGAATTTGCATTTTATAAACGGGATAATCCCGTTCCTATTGAATTGTTAAAAAATTTTACGCCACCAATAAAAAATCAATTCAATAGCCCCCATTTTCAAATTGGGGGTTAAAATTAGTTGTATGATATTGGCTTTAGCCAAATTTTATGGGTTTATGTTTGATTTAATTTTCCTTCCCAACCCATTAATTTTCAATGCTTAAAAAATAAGTTTATATTTTTTTGCAGAAACAGTTGGAAGATGTGTAAAAAAGGTAGTATTTTTGCCGTCCCGAAAGTGGTAAAAGTTCATTGAGAAATAGCGTAAAATTAACTTAAAAA
>NZ_JAANAS010000060.1 GCF_011089875.1 Psychroflexus maritimus
GATTTTAGAACGGCTTCAGAATTCTTATTAGCACCAGCTACTGAAGAAATTACTGTAGATGTAGTTCCAGCTGGACAGGATATAGCTGATAGTGTTCACACAGAAAACTTCACTCTTGCTGAAGATGAGAGTTACATTATTGTAGCTAATGGTTTTGTGAATGATGATTTTGAATTAAGTGTATATGCTGGCGCACAAGAAACCAGTGCAGAAGCTGAAGAAACCGCTGTTTTAGTACACCATGGTTCACCCGATGCTCCTGTTGTAAACGTGGCTAATCAAGCTACAGGCGATGACCTAGTTACTGGAATAGCTTTTACAGAATTCCAAGGCTACTTAGATTTACCTGAAAGTGATTACATTCTAGATATTACAGATACCAATGGAGATGTAGTAGCTTCGTACGAAGCTCCTTTAGCAACCTTAGCATTAGGAGGAAATGCCATTACTGTTGTAGCTAGTGGATTATTAGCTGCCGATGCTGAGGATGTAGATGCCTTTGGACTTTGGGTGGCTTTACCTACTGGAGGTGATTTAGTTCCTTTACCATTAGTAGAAGTGTTGCCAGCTCCAATGGAGCCAGCACCTACCCCTACAGAGGAAGAGGAAAATGTAATTAGCTTATTCAGTAATGCTTATACCGATGAGCCTGTAGATACTTTCTTAACCGTATGGTCTGCAGCAGAATTAGAAGACATTCAAATTCAAGGCGTAGATACTAAATTATACACTAATTTAGACTTTGCAGGCATTGAAACAGTAGCCAATCCAATAGATGCTACTCAGATGGATTTCTTCCATTTAGATGTGTGGTCTCCAAATGCTACAACATTTAGAATTAAGTTAGTAGATTTAGGGGATGGAGTTGTAGAAGGAGAAATTGCTTATGAAATTCCGCAAGAAGAATGGGTAAGTTTAGAGATTGATTTAGCAGATTTTGCAGATGCTGATTTAGTAACAAATCCTGATAATTTATTGACGGTGCGTAACTCTATCCAGCAAATAATTATCTCTGGATTACCTGTAGGAGCAGTTACAGCTTATGTAGATAACATTTACTTCAGTCAAGAGCCAGTATCAACTATTGATTTTGATTCAAGTAACTTTAGCTACTACCCAGTTCCTGTAAAAGCGAATTTAAATATCCAATCTACTAGTACAGTAGAGCAAGTGGAAGTATTTAATACGCTAGGACAACGAGTAATTAGTGTACAACCAAAAACAGAGATGCCTGTAGTAAACATGCAGTCACTTCAAACGGGAGTTTACCTAATGAAAGTACAAATCAATGGAAACCAAGAAACTTTCCAGATTATCAAGGAATAGTAGATAGTTAATTTTATTAAGTTAACAAGGGGCGATTTAACACATCGCCCCTTTTTTTGTTAATGCTCTAATAAGAAAAATACAAGTGTTGAGATTTATGTTTTTCCGCCTTGCATTTCTAGAATTTTTATTCTTACATTTAACGCAAATTTAAAATTAAGAAGTATGAAAAAAATTACGATGTTAGTAATGCTGTTTTTAAGTTTACTAACTTATGGTCAAACTCTTACCGAAACTTATACTGCCGGTGACATTTCTACTGGAGATGATGCCTATGATGAAAATTGTTCAGAGCTTTTAAGCATTACATTGCCTTCAGACAACGATTGGTTAATTACCAGTGTTGATGTGTCTTATGACATGACTGCGCAAAATGGTGGCTGGATGAGTGAACAGCGTTCTCAATTGCATTTAGTGAATTCTAATTCAACAGAAGACGATGTGTTTAGTGGTTCAGGAACTTCCACCGGTACATTTAACTATGACCGAACAGGAGTCACATTTGCAAATGGAATATTTGCTGCAGGAACCCAATTAGACTTTGAGTTAAGAGCATGGAGGACTTATTCTTCTTCAGGAGAAGACGGTTGTACAGATTATAATCAAAAAGTTGATAATGATTCTTGGACCATCACTGTTACTTATGAAGAAGCACCTGATTGTCAGTTTGCTTCGGGTATAACACTTGATGAGATAACCGATACTACCGCAGATTTATCTTGGAATGCTTCACCTTCTGAAACAGAGGGTTATACATATGTAGTTATGAATCAAGGCGATGCTCCAGATGAAGCTACTGCCGTGGTTACAGGAACAACAGCTGTAGGAGAAACTACGGTCAACTTAGTTGGCCTAGAGGGGCAAACTAATTATTCATTTTACATAAAAACAAACTGTGCTAATGATGAAGAAAGCGACTGGACGCCTGTATTTAGTTTCGAAACTGAATGTGGAGCTGTAGGTGATTTTGATACCGACTTTGGCGATGAAGATGCGGGTCTTCTTCCAAATTGTTGGTCGGGGATTACCAATTCAACAGGAAATTTTCCCAGTTTAGAGGTAACTACATTTAGCAGTCCAACTTATGGAGACCAACAAGTACGTTTTCAGAGTTCTGGCGATGTCGATACCGAACATTACTTAATCTCTCCTGTTTTAAATAATTTAACTGATGGCGATAAGCGCGTTAGATTTTCAGCAAGACAAGTAACTGCATCGCATGCCAACGTTATGGAAGTAGGTACCATGTCTGATCCAGAAGACGAAAATACCTTTACTTCAATTCAAACCATCAATTTTGAGGGCAACGAAACAGAAGACTACTTTACCATACTTGAAGGAATTGACACAAACGATGAGCACTTTGTATTTAAAGTGACTTTCTCTAATACTTTTTCTACGGTAGCACTGGACCGTGTTTTTTATGAAGACGCTCCAGACTGCGTTGAGCCAACCAATTTTGAAGCTTCATTTGTAGGAAATGATTCAGTTGATTTAGAATGGTTAGGAAGTAGTACAGCTTTAGTATATGAAGTTGTGTATAGTGATATAGAAGGTTTTGACCCTGATAGCGAGGGAACAAGTGTTTTTGTTGAAGATGGAACAAGTACTACAATTTCAGATTTGTTTGAAAACACCACCTACGAATTTTACGTTAGGTCGGTTTGTGACGAAGACGGAAATAGTGCATGGTCTAACCTTTTAACTGAAACTACCTTATTTCCAGGAGCAGCTTGTGCTACTCCATTAGAAGTAACAGCTTTACCTTATTCAGATTCTGATAATGTTGAAAACTTCGGAAACTTTTTAAGTAGTGAAGATCGACCAGATTTAGATGGTGCTCAGGTTTCAAATGGATCAGGTAGTGCAAGCTACCTTAATGGCCCAGATGTAGTTTATGCATTTACTCCTACTGAAGACGGTGTTTATAACTTCGACTTAACAACCGATGTAGATGATTGGACTAGCCTATGGTTATTTGAAGGATGTCCATTTACTTCTGTGGTAGGTTATCATGTAACTACAAGCGGACTTACACGAAGCTTACCAGAGGTAGCTCTAGAGCAAAACGTAACTTATTATGTAGTAGCATCTGGGTGGACAGTTGGTACAGGGCCAGAGTCCTACAACTATACCTTAGATATTACACAAGAAGAATGTCCTTCGCCTTATTTTATTGAATTGACAGACACAACTACAACCACAGCTGACATTGAGTGGGGAGAAATTTCTACTGCCGATAACTATAACTGGGTGGTGGTTGCACTTGGTGATGATGTAGAGGATGAAAATAATCATGTGGCTTCAGGTTCAGAAACTACCAACTCGGTTAA
Source organism: Psychroflexus maritimus (assembly GCF_011089875.1). GTDB lineage: Bacteria > Bacteroidota > Bacteroidia > Flavobacteriales > Flavobacteriaceae > Psychroflexus > Psychroflexus maritimus. The sequence goes on from NZ_JAANAS010000060.1 coordinate 3,660, forward strand.
TCTCTCAGGATTAGATCAGGGTACGCGATATGAATTTTATATAAGCACTGAATGTGGTGAAACTGAAACCGATTTTGCAGAAGCATTTGAATTTGCTACGGAATGTGCTTTAATTGGTGATTTTGAAACCGATTTTGGTAATGAAGAAACTGGTTTAGTTCCTATATGTTGGAACGGAATTACTAATTCAACTGGTAGTTTACCTTACTTAGAAGTAACCACCTTCTCTTCACCAACTATAGGAGAGAAACAAGTGCGTTTCGCAAGTTCGGGAGATGAAGATACAGAGCATTTCTTAGTTTCACCAGAATTAAACAATTTAGTTGATGGTGAAAAGCGCTTAAGGTTTAATGCTAGACAGCTTACTGCTACTCACGCAAATACAATGGAAGTGGGTGTAATGAGTGATCCTAACGATGAAACCTCTTTTGTTTCAATTGAAACCATAAATTTTGAGGAAAATTCAATGGAAGAGTTTGAGGTGGAACTTTTAGGGCTAACTACTGAAGCACACTTTGCTTTTAGAGTTACATTTTCACAAACTTTTTCAACAGTACTTCTAGATCAAGTAATTTATGAAGACATTCCTACTTGTTTACGTCCTTCAGATATTGAACTTTTAGCTACTACAACCGATGGAGCTGATTTTTCTTGGAATGAAATAGACAATGCCGAAGCCTACAACTGGATTATTGTTGAAGCGGGTACAGATGCTGAGCTAGAAGAAAACCACGTGGTTACAGGCACTTCTGCTACCTCAACAGCAAACGTTACTGGTTTAAACGCAGGTACATTTTACGATTTCTACGTAGTTACAGATTGTGGCGAAACAGACGGGGAAAGTATGCTCTCTAACCCAGTTAATTTTAATACTGAATGTGATACTTTCGGTAATTTTGAAAATGACTTTGGTAGTGAAACTCTAGATGAACTACCTTTATGTTGGTCTGGAATTACTAATTCGGCAGGAACACCGCAATTTAATGTTAGCACCTCTGGCTCACCAGAATTTGGAGGACAACAAATGTTAATTCAAAGTTCTAATGATGCCGATACAGAACATTTCTTAGTTTCACCAGAGCTTAATAATTTTACAGATGTTGATAAGCGATTGAGGTTTAATGCAAGACAGCTATCATCATTTGGCTCTAATGTTATTGAAGTTGGAACCATGACAGACCCAACTGATGAAGCAACCTTTACTAGTCTTGAATCAATTACCCTTTCAGATAATGACGCAGAAGAATTTGAATATATATTTGAAGAAGGTATTGAAGATGACTACTTTGCGTTTAAGTTTACGTTTTCAGGTACTTTCCAGGTAGTTTACATTGACCAAGTAATTTACGATGATGCACCAGAATGTTTAAGCGTTGAAGACCTAGTTGTAGATGGTCTTTCTGAAACTACAGCTGATTTCTCTTGGGAAGGTAATGATACCGCAACCGATTACAATTGGTTTGTCTTTGAAGAAGACGCTGATGTAGAAGAAGATGATGCCTTGTTTGAAGGAACTACAGCAGAAACAAATGCCACTGTTGAAGGACTTACGGGAGAAACGAGTTACATCTTAGTAGTTCAAACTGCTTGTGATCAAGAATTAAGTGAACTAGAACAAGTAGAATTTTTTACAGGATACTGTACTCCTTCTTCGTCAAATACATCTGACTATATAGAAGAGTTTTCTACTTCAGGAGCAGTAACTAATGTATCTGTTGTGAAAGATGAAATTTCGCCAGATGGTTACCAAGATTTATCAGAAACCGATATCGTTACTTCTTTCCCAGGAGGAGAGTTTGATATTTCGAATACTTTTAATTATACATCGAACAATGTAGGAATTTGGATTGATTTTAATAATAACTTACAGTTTGAAGAAGATGAATTAGTTTTCTTTGAATCAGCTTCTTCAAATACTAAAACAGGAACGATTAGTATTCCTTCTGAAATTGAAGAAGGTAGTTATAGAATGAGGCTAAGAGCAAGATTTGGTACATTTACAGATGTTACTCCTTGTGGTTCTCAAACTTTTGCTGATGCTATAGACTTCACACTTGAAGTTCAATCTGCACCCGATTGTCCTCAACCATCAGAGCTTACTCTTGGTGAAGTAGGTGCTTCAACTGTTGGATTTAGTTGGGCAGGAAGTGAAGCTAACCTAGACTATACCTGGTATGTTTATGAAGCTGGAGCAGACCCTGAAACTGCTACTGCAGTTGATACGGGTACTACTAGTGAAACAAATGCAATTTCAAATGATTTCTTAACTGAAGACGTTTCTTCTTATGATATTTATGTTGAAGCAAATTGTGCAGATGATGAGGTTAGTTCATTAACAGGCCCTATTAATTTTGAAGTAGCTGCTTGTGAAGTAGAAGAACAATGTGTTTACACCTTTGAGTTAGAAGATGATTTTGGTGATGGATGGAATGGAAACTCAATGGACGTTTTACTTGACGGAGAAGTTGTAGCTACAATTGGTTTAGACTTTACAAGTGGTTCTTCATTTACTGAAGAAGTTACTTTGTGTCAAGATCAAGAATTTGAATTATATTGGAATGCTGGAGGTGGTTTTCCTACTGAAGTTGGAGTTGAGATTATTGACCCTGATGGTGATTCAATTTATTCGAAGGCTCCAGGAGTTGGATCACAAGATTCTTCTTTATTCACAGGAACGGCTTGTCCATCAGACCCAGTTTTTGCCAATGTACAAATCATACACAACTCACCAGATGCAGCAGCGTCTTCGGTAGATGTTTATTTAAACGGTGATTTATTACCTGATTTAACAGGTGTTGATTTTAGAACGGCTTCAGAATTCTTATTAGCACCAGCTACTGAAGAAATTACTGTAGATGTAGTTCCAGCTGGACAGGATATAGCTGATAGTGTTCACACAGAAAACTTCACTCTTGCTGAAGATGAGAGTTACATTATTGTAGCTAATGGTTTTGTGAATGATGATTTTGAATTAAGTGTATATGCTGGCGCACAAGAAACCAGTGCAGAAGCTGAAGAAACCGCTGTTTTAGTACACCATGGTTCACCCGATGCTCCTGTTGTAAACGTGGCTAATCAAGCTACAGGCGATGACCTAGTTACTGGAATAGCTTTTACAGAATTCCAAGGCTACTTAGATTTACCTGAAAGTGATTACATTCTAGATATTACAGATACCAATGGAGATGTAGTAGCTTCGTACGAAGCTCCTTTAGCAACCTTAGCATTAGGAGGAAATGCCATTACTGTTGTAGCTAGTGGATTATTAGCTGCCGATGCTGAGGATGTAGATGCCTTTGGACTTTGGGTGGCTTTACCTACTGGAGGTGATTTAGTTCCTTTACCATTAGTAGAAGTGTTGCCAGCTCCAATGGAGCCAGCACCTACCCCTACAGAGGAAGAGGAAAATGTAATTAGCTTATTCAGTAATGCTTATACCGATGAGCCTGTAGATACTTTCTTAACCGTATGGTCTGCAGCAGAATTAGAAGACATTCAAATTCAAGGCGTAGATACTAAATTATACACTAATTTAGACTTTGCAGGCATTGAAACAGTAGCCAATCCAATAGATGCTACTCAGATGGATTTCTTCCATTTAGATGTGTGGTCTCCAAATGCTACAACATTTAGAATTAAGTTAGTAGATTTAGGGGATGGAGTTGTAGAAGGAGAAATTGCTTATGAAATTCCGCAAGAAGAATGGGTAAGTTTAGAGATTGATTTAGCAGATTTTGCAGATGCTGATTTAGTAACAAATCCTGATAATTTATTGACGGTGCGTAACTCTATCCAGCAAATAATTATCTCTGGATTACCTGTAGGAGCAGTTACAGCTTATGTAGATAACATTTACTTCAGTCAAGAGCCAGTATCAACTATTGATTTTGATTCAAGTAACTTTAGCTACTACCCAGTTCCTGTAAAAGCGAATTTAAATATCCAATCTACTAGTACAGTAGAGCAAGTGGAAGTATTTAATACGCTAGGACAACGAGTAATTAGTGTACAACCAAAAACAGAGATGCCTGTAGTAAACATGCAGTCACTTCAAACGGGAGTTTACCTAATGAAAGTACAAATCAATGGAAACCAAGAAACTTTCCAGATTAT
>NZ_JAANAS010000050.1:0-115991 GCF_011089875.1 Psychroflexus maritimus
CGGGCTCATATCTTTGTATTTTTAAACAGTTAAATCATTAAAGCTAGGGTAGCAAATTGTTTGCGGGCTAGTTACAATCATTGATTGATAATGCTGATAAAGGCAAATCTATCCTAGTCTTTTTCTTAAAGATTCAATAGTACCTAAATACTATAATTTAGTTATAGATATTGTATTACATGAGCAAAGTCTTAGAGAAAAATTTTAATGATTATTACGCAAAAAATACTTTTATTATGAATTTAAAATTTTCAGTAGGTCTTGATGTGTCAAGTAAAAAAGTAGATGCTTGTATAAGCACGATAGACTGTAATCAAAGCGTGAAGGTTAAGTCTTCTTGTAGTGTTTCTAATTCAAAAGCAGGCTTTTTAAAGCTAGTAAAATGGATTGATAAATGGACAAAAAAAGAGTCTATTCCAATAGTTGTTAGCTTAGAAGCTACTGGTGTTTATCACGAAGAACTTGCTTATTATCTAGATGATGCAGGGTATAGAGTTTCTATTATTTTACCAAACAAAGCAAAAAAGTATTTACAATCTATTGGCTTAAAAAGTAAGAATGATAAAATAGACGCTAAAGGTTTGGCACAAATGGGGGCAGAACAAAATTTATCTCAATGGATTAGACCTAAAGATGTTTTTGTAAGCCTAAGGTCTTTAACACGACAGTATCAATCCATTCAGGAATCGATTACGGTAGAAAAGAATAAGCTACATGCAGAAGAACAATCAGCTTTATCAAACAAGCATGTGATTAAGCAAATGAAAAGCCATATACGTTTCTTAGAAAAGCAAAAAACAAAGACAGAAATTGCTATCGAAGAAGTCATAAAAAGTGATGAGGAGCTAAAATTAAAAGTAGAGAATATTTGCACAGTTAGAGGATTATCAATACTTTCTGTAGCTACTGTTATAGCAGAAACAAATGGATTTAATCTGTTTAAAAATTACAAGCAACTAGTGAGTTATTCTGGGTATGATGTTGTAGAAAATCAATCAGGTTCTCATAAAGGCAAGACAAAAATATCGAAAAAGGGAAACTCAAGGATTAGACGAATTTTACACATGCCATCGTTAATAGCAATAGGTTCAGAAGGGACAGTTTTTAAGAACCTTTACCTTAGAGTTTATGAAAGAACAGGCATCAAAATGAAAGGTATTGTCGCTGTTCAAAAAAAATTATTGTTAACAATTTATTACTTGTGGAAAAAAAACGAACCCTTTGATATTAATTATCAAAATAAAGGAAATAAAAATATCCAAGAGGAGGAGAAGGAGCTTTCCTCTCGGTACGCCTCTGAAAGAGGCGAAAAAAATAGCCAAACAAAAAGTTTGGCTATACAAGGTAAACATCCAGTGAGTGATCAAAGTATGCTTCCTCTCGGTAAAATCAAAGATAAAAAAATTATGGTTGAAAATTAAAAAAATGTTTGGATTTAAAGATAGTACCTTTTCACTACAATCAGGGCTAGGGTTTTGAGATGAAGATAAAATTTTGACTTTGTGCTTATAATCGAACTCAGGTTACTAGGTATTATGAGCTATTTTTACTTGGTTTTTGCGTTTTATAACTAGCCAATGTTCAAGAGCTAAGTCTCTAATTTTTTTGCGATTTTTCTTAAAATTTACGCCTAGAAAAAAAAATCATCTACTTTTGTAACCAAATTGAATAAAATTTATGGCTAAGAATTTAGTAATAGTTGAGTCGCCAGCCAAGGCAAAAACCATCGAAAAATTTCTAGGTAAAGATTATAAGTTAGCTTCAAGTTTTGGGCATATAGCAGATCTTCCATCCAAAGAGTTAGGAGTAGATGTAGAGGGAGATTTTACTCCTAAATATATGGTTTCTAAAGATAAAAAAGAGGTAGTTAAAAAGTTAAAAAACTTGGCTAAATCATCAGAAATTGTGTGGTTAGCTAGTGATGAAGACCGAGAAGGAGAGGCCATTGCTTGGCATTTAGCAGAAGAATTAAAGCTTGACGATTCAAACAGTAAGCGAATTGTTTTTCACGAAATTACTAAGCCCGCCATACAAAAAGCCATAAAAAACCCTCGTAAAATTGACTACAATTTGGTAAATGCTCAACAAGCTAGACGTGTACTAGATCGTTTGGTGGGATACGAGCTCTCTCCTGTGCTTTGGAGAAAAGTTAAAGGCGGACTTTCTGCCGGTAGAGTGCAATCGGTTTCTGTGCGTTTAATTGTAGAACGCGAGCGAGAAATACAAGGTTTTAAAGCCGAGGCTTCTTATCGTATAGATGCTGAATTTTCAACATCAAAAGGGCAAAGCTTTAAAGCTAAATTGGCTAAGAATATTCCAACACAAAAAGAAGCTGAAAACTTTTTAAAATCTAACTTAGGCGCACATTTTAAGGTGGCAGAGTTAACCACAAAACCTGCTAAAAAATCGCCAGCTCCTCCATTTACTACGTCAACTTTACAACAAGAAGCGGCTAGAAAGCTCAATTTTCCCGTAGGAAAAACAATGAGTATGGCTCAACGCTTATATGAATCTGGACGTATTACTTACATGAGAACCGATAGCGTAAATCTTTCTGATGAAGCCAAAAAAGGAGCTTTTAACGAAATTGTTTCGGCTTATGGAAAGGAATACGCACAATCTAGAAATTTTAAATCGAAAGCTAAAGGAGCACAAGAAGCTCATGAAGCTATTAGGCCTACTAATTTTGCCGTTCATTCTGCTGGCGATGAGTACGACCAAAAAAGATTGTATGATTTGATCTGGAAACGCGCCATTGCCTCTCAGATGAGTGAAGCTAAATTAGAGCGTACCGTAATGAAAATTGAAGCAAATACCCATAAAAAAGAATTTGTTGCTCGTGGAGAGATGATTAAGTTTGAAGGCTTCCTAAAAGTTTATTTAGAAGGTAGTGATGATGAGGAAGAAGAGCAACAAGATGGGTTGCTGCCTCGAGTTCAAGTAGGAGAAGATTTACTTAGCCATTGGATTCAAGCCACCGAACGTTTTACAAGACCACCGGCAAGATATACGGAAGCTGCTTTGGTGAAAAAATTAGAAGAATTAGGCATAGGAAGACCATCAACTTACGCACCCACTATTTCTACAATACAAAACAGAAAATATGTAGAAAAAGGACAAATAGAAGGCACACCAAGAAAATATAATCAGTTTACTCTTCAAGATGAAAAAATTAATCATAAAAAATTGTCTGAAAATATAGGTTCAGACAAAGGTAAATTAGTTCCTACAGATGTAGGAATGGTGGTTAATGACTTTTTAGTGGAACACTTTTCAGGAATTTTAGATTATAATTTTACCGCAGGATTAGAGCGTGATTTTGATAAAATTGCCGAAGGAAATAAAAAGTGGACTGATGTAATGAAGAGTTTTTATTCAGAGTTTCATCCACGAGTTAAAGACGTTGAGGAAAATGCTGAACGCGAAGTAGGAGAGCGTGTTTTGGGGAAAGATCCAAGCACCGGAAAACCTGTAAGTGTTCGTCTTGGAAAATACGGACCTATGGCTCAAATTGGAACTGTTGAGGATGAAGAAAAACCACAATTTGCTAGTTTAAGGCCTGGCCAAACTTTGAACACTATTACTTTTGATGAAGTTATGGATTTGTTCAAACTTCCCAAAGAATTAGGCGAATACAAAGGAGAAGCTGTTGAAACCAATATAGGTAGATTTGGTCCTTATGTAAGGTATGGTAAAAAGTTTGTTTCATTAGATCGTGGAGAAGACCCCTTAGATGTTACCATGGAACGTGCTTTAGAATTAATTAAAGCAAAAGAAAAATCTGAAGAACCTATTTATCACTATCAAGAAAAGCCTGTTCAAAAAGGAGTAGGTAGATTTGGCCCTTTTCTTAAATGGGATGGGATGTTCATAAACGTTAATAAAAAATATGATTTCGACAACCTAAGTGATGGTGATATAGAAGAGCTTATTGAAGATAAAATCCAAAAAGAAAAAGATAAATTAATTCATCATTGGGAAGCGGAAGGAATAAAAGTTGAAAAAGCAAGATGGGGAAGATTTAAGGTTTCCAAGGGGAAGCAAAAAATAGAGCTGCCTAAAACTACCGATGCCAAAAATTTAACATTAGAGGAAGTCAAAGCCATGCTTGATAAAGGGAAAAAATCAACAACCAAGAGAAAAAAAACAACAAAGAAAAAGTCAAAGAAGAAATAATTACTTAGTTTTGGCAAACACAACAAGGATTAAACTAAGTTTTGAATGTCGGAATTTGAATTTTTAGAACCTTTAGATCAAAGGCTTTTGGAAGAAGTTAAGCTTGAGGGTCATCCCAAACAAATAGGGAGAAACGTTGATTTTTACCATTCGTTAACTCAGGTAGATTTTAAAAGCTACGACCTCGCCATTTTAGGAGTAGCTGAATTTAGATCATCAAACACAGCTTCAGAAAAGGTAGATTTCAGCAAAATAAGAAGGTCTTTTTATCAGCTTTTTCCTGGAAATTGGAAGTCAAAAATCTTAGATTTAGGAAACATTCAAGCAGGAAATAATCCAGAAGACACGCGTTACCTTTTAGAAAAAATCCTTGCCACCTTATTAAAAAATAAAGTTATACCCTTAATTTTAGGAGGAAGTAAAGACTTGGTTTATGCTCAATACAGAGCCTATTCTGAAGTTAAATACATGGTTAACCATTTAAGTGTAAGTCATAGTTTTGACCTAGGAGATGCTGATTTAGATCTGGCTACAAACAATTATTTAAGTCATATTATTGTAAAAAAACCTTACAATCTTTTTAATTATACAAACTTAGGTTACCAGACGTTTTACGTCAATCAAGATGAAATAGACTTGATGGAACGTCTCTTTTTTGAAACTTACCGTTTAGGGCATATTAAATCTAACTTGCACTTTGCAGAACCTTTGTTAAGAGATACGGATTTTGCTAGTTTTGATTTCACTTGTCTTAAGTCTTCAGAAGTGGCAGATTCAACTCATTTTATGGTAAATGGATTTAATGCCCAAGAATTTTGTGCTATGGCAAGGTATGCGGGCATAAGTGATAGGCTAAGTAGTTTTGGGATGTATGAAATACAGAAATTTAATCAGCGTCCAGCTTTAATTTCATTGGTGGCGCAAGTTATGTGGTATTTTGTAGAAGGATTAAATTTTAGATTTAATGAAGAGTATCCACAATTTAACCAAAATTTCACTAAATTTACCGTCCCAATTGAGGACGAAAACCTCATTTTTTTAGAGAGTAAAGTTTCTGGACGTTGGTGGATTGAAATTCCTTTAGCAAATAAAGATAATAAACCAACAGAAAAAACGTTTATATCATGTTCTAAAGAAGATTATCTAAGTGCTTGTGAATTAGAATATCCTGAGCGCTGGGTAAAATCAAAAATCAAAAATGAACTCTAAGATTAAATTTAAATTAAATATCTCTTAGCAAAATAGTTGGTTTTTAGAAATTATTTAAATAGGTTTACAGCCGAAAAAAATTACGTTACTATAACATATAGAAATGAGAAATTTTATTAAACTTTTAGTAGTCGCATTAGTATTAGTTAGCTGTGGTAATAATGACCGCGGTCAATTAGTTGGTGTAGAAGGAAAAAAATGGAACCCTGAAAAACCATACGGTATGGTCTTAGTTGAAGGCGGGGCATTTATAATGGGTAAGGCGGATCACGACATCGCAGGATTGAATGATGCTCCTACAAAAACCGTTACAGTAACCTCCTTTTATATGGATGAAACTGAAATCACCAATTCTGAATACAGGCAATTTGTGCATTGGGTTCGAGATTCTGTAGTTCGACAAAAACTAGCTGAAGCAGCTGAATTAGCTGGAGCAACAGGTGGAGATTCAGGAAATGACCGTTCTATAGGTAGCTATGCTTTTAAAGGCTCTGCTGAAGAAGGTGATTTAACCCCTTTTCAAGAATTTTCAAGACATTACGATCCCATGGATCAAATGATTAATTGGGATGTTGATATAGTTTGGGACGAGTCTAAATACCCAGATGAAGATTATGTTTATGTGATGGATGAATTTTATCTTCCTAACGATCAATCTTACAATGGCGTAAGAATGAAGAACGTTGAAGAATTTAAATATTCCTACAAACAAATGGATGTTGAGGCAGCGGCACGTGCTAAAGGTGATCGCTCAGAATACATCAAAGAATATGTGGTGCCAATTTATCCAGATACAACCGTTTGGATTAAGGATTTTCATTATTCATACAATGAGCCTTTACACAACGATTACTTCAATCATACAGCTTACGATAATTATCCGGTTGTTGGTGTTGATTGGAATCAAGCCAAGGCATTTTCCGATTGGAGAACACAATACTTAAACAATTTTAGAAAATCTAAAGATATGGCGCCTACCAATATGTTTAGATTGCCTTCTGAAGCTGAATGGGAATATGCAGCAAGAGGTGGTTTAGAGTCCGCGACTTACCCGTGGGGTGGTCCTTATGCTAAAGATGATCGCGCTTGTTTTAAGGCTAACTTCAAGCCTTTAAGAGGTGATTATGCTGCTGATGAGGCGCTTTACACTGTTGAAGCTGATTCGTATGAGCCCAATGATTTTGGTTTGTATAATATGTCTGGAAACGTTTCAGAATGGGTAAATACTTCTTATGATGCAGCTTCTTATGAATATATGTCTAGTATGAATCCAAATGTGAATAACAAAGATAATAAGCGAAAAGTGATTCGTGGTGGTTCTTGGAAAGATGTAAGTTATTTCTTGCAAGTTAGTACTCGGGATTATGAATACGCAGACTCAGCTAGAAGTTATGTTGGCTTTAGAACCGTTCAAGATTTTCTTGGAAATAGCTTAAACCTAAATTAAGAAAATACAACTTTTAATAATTAATATAAACAACTAAATAATAACTTAAATTTTTAACGATTATGGCACAATCAAAAGCAGGAAAGAGAATTAAGAATATGGTATATGGTCTTGGAGCAGCAATTGTATTAATTGGTGCGCTATTCAAAATTGTACACTTTGAAATTGGTCCTTTAACGGGTAACGTAATGTTAACTATTGGTCTTGTTACTGAAGCATTAATATTTACCTATTCAGCCTTTGAACCAATTGAAACAGAACTTGACTGGTCTAAAGTTTATCCTGAGTTAGCCGGTGGCGATTCAAGCGGTAAAAAATCTAAAGCTGAAGCTAAGGACGAGCAAGGTATGCTTTCTAAGAAATTAGATAATATGTTGAAAGAGGCTAAAATTGATTCTAAGTTGATGGAAAGCCTTGGGCAGAGTATTAAAAACTTTGAGAGTGCTTCTAAAGGAATTGCTCCTTCAGCTGATGCAATGAGTTCTCAGAAAAAATATAGCGAAGAAATGGTCAAGGCTGCTCAACAAATGGAGTCTTTGAATAACTTGTATAAGGTTCAATTAGATTCAGCTACACAACAGGCTGAAATCAATCAAGCGGTAACTGCTAATGCTGGTAAATTAAAAGACCAAATGGCTTCTTTAACTGATAACTTAAATTCACTTAACGGGGTTTATGGTGGAATGTTAAGTGCTATGAAGCCTAAAGCTTAACTAGTAGATATATTGAGATTTAAATAATTGAATAATAATTTATAAAATATAAACATGGCAGGAGGAAAAGAATCACCACGGCAGCAGATGATTAATCTGATGTACCTCGTATTTATTGCAATGCTAGCGCTAAATATGTCAAAAGAGGTATTGTCTGCTTTTGGTCAGATTAACGAATCTTTAGTTGAGAGTAGTAGTACTTTAGAAGATAAAAACAAAGAAGCTTTGCAAGGTTTAGCTACCAAAGCTGCAGATCAACCTGATCAGTTCAAAGCTGTAAAGGAGAAAGCCGATTTAGTGAATCAGCATACCGAGGAATTGTTTACATACTTTCAAGATGTAAAAGAAATATTTGAAGGCTCTGTTGAGGATCCAAAAGACTACGAAACAATGGATAAAGATGCAGCTGTTAATGAATATTTCATGAAGAATGGCGAACTGAAGCCTGAAGGCGAAGCGTTTATGGCCAATATAGCTACTTACAGAGACAAAATGGTTGGTTTATTACAAGATGACCCAAAGTATGCTAAAATTGTTAAAACAATTAAAGAAAAGTTTAATGCAGATGAACCTATTAAACCAGAGGGAGCTGCTAAAAACGCTAAAGTTAATTATGTAGAACACCATTTTGTAGGTTATCCAATGATTTCTACGATTACTAAAATTTCTAATCTACAACATGAAATGAAAATTTTGGCAAATGAAACTTTTTCATTAATGTTAGCGGGTCAGTTGACTCAGATTGCTTCAATGGATAATTACGAGACCTTACTGCAAACTGATAGAGGAGCTTACTATCAAGGTACAACATTTGATGGTTCAATAGTTTTAGGAAGAACTGATGCTTCAACTGTTCCTAATGATGTTCAATTAAAATTAAATGGTAGCCCCCTTACCGAAGGAAAAGATTTTGAAATTTTAGAAGGTCAAGTAAAGTTAAATGTACCCACTGGAGGTGCAGGTGACAAGCTAATAGAAGGAAAACTTTTCTTCAATCAAGGTGATGAGGTAATTGAAGTTGATGTTAACCAAACTTTTCAAGTTATACCAAAACCAGAGCAAGCAATTGTTTCTGCTGATAAAATGAACGTAGTTTATCGTGGTATTGATAACCCTATTACGGTTTCAATTCCTGGTATTCCAGCAAATAAAGTGAAAGCTAGTGCTCCTGGTTTAAAAAATGTTTCAGGTACTAAATATAATCTTGTACCTAAAACCGGTAAAGAAGTTAAAATTAATGTGACAGGAGAAATTGATGGCGACCCCGTTAATTCTCCCCCAGTAGTTTTCCGTATTAAGTCTTTACCAAGACCTACGCCAACCGTAAGAGGTCAATTTCAAGAAGGAGCTCCTATTTCTATGCCAAGAAAGGCGCTTGAAATATCACCCGTAGGTGCTGAGTTTGAAAATTTTGATTTTGATATTAAACCTGTTGTTAAGCGTTTTTCAGTTTCTATTCCTGGTCAACCAGCGGTTACTGTTAATGGCGATCGTTTTGATGCTTCTGCTAAACAATTATTGAATCTTGCTAATGCAGGTGATGTAGTTCAGGTTTTTGATATAAAAGCAGACGTTCCTGGTGTTAACGTTAAAAATATGCCACCAATACAAGTAAAATTAAGTAACTAAAAAATAATACTATGAGGAGTGTTCTCACTTATTTATTCGTAGGTTCATTAAGTTTAATTGCTTTTACAAGCGTAAATGCGCAGTCAAATATTTTGAATGCTAAAACGCCTATAGAAGTTGGTGAACTTACAGAAGACCAAAAAGAGTATGACGATAATCAACCACTAGATTATGGTTATGTAGGAGATAGAGATATTTTGTGGTCTAAATCTGTATGGGAAAAAATCGACTTGAAGCAAAAAGTTAATTTTCCTTTGTACTACCCTACTAAAAGAACTGTGATAAGTAAAAATAGACGCCCTCTTTTTCAAGTCTTAGTTGATGGGATTAAAGACGGTGCTTCAGATGAACCTTCAGATAATGCCATTAAGCAGATTTATAGAACCAGTTATTTTAATGAAGATGCTAAACTCGTAGATGAGGAAGCTTTGGCAAGATTGTCTCATATTTCATTACCTGATGCAGCCTACAATATTCTTGACCAATACGGTATTACTGGTACAGAAACTGTAGATTTACTATTGCAACGTTTTATGGCGGGTACTTTAGAAGACTATCCTGAGCTGTATCCCTCAGATTTGTTAGCTCAACTCGAGCCTTTCTTAATTCCTGAGGAAATCACAGCTTTAGATATTGAGTTTTACCACATTAAAGGTATTTGGTACTTTGATAAAAGACAAGGTGAAATGAGGTATAGAATACTTGCTATAGCACCAGTTGGTGTTGATGTTAAGAAAAAAGGCTCAGGAGATGAGGGAGAACCGATTGAATATTTTTGGGTTTGGTATCCAGATGCTAGAAACGCTTTACACAATGCAAATGTTCTTAATAGCCAAAATAGTTCTAAACCTATTAGTTTTGATCATCTTTTAAACTCAAGACGTTTTAATGCGGTTATTTATCAAACTGAAAATGAATATGGAGACCGTAAGGTTAAAGAATATATTCAGGATGATGCAATGATGCAATTATTAGAATCTGATCGACTTAAGGAAGAGATTAGAAACTTTGAATTGGATATGTGGAATCATTAATCTATTTTTCAAGATATTATTTTAAATTAGCCCTCTTATACAGAGGGCTTCTTATTTAATTTACTTATGCAAGTTGAAGATACTAAAAAGGATTTTTTAATTGTTGGATTTGGTGTGGTTGGTCTTTCTTTAGCTAAGCACTTGTTAGACCAAAACACTTCGTTTGATGTAATTGCTAACTTAAAACCTAGAGCATCTTCGGTTTCAGGCGGCTTGTTAAACCCTGTTTCGTTGAAACGATTAAAACTAGCGTGGAATGCAGACTTATTCCATTTCTATGCGGTAGATTTTTATTCAAGTTTCACCCAATTGTTAGGTCAATCTTATCTTCAAGATAAGCCTATTTACAGAATCTTTTCCAGTATCGAGGAGCAAAATCTGTGGTTTAGTCAACCTGAGTCTAAGCCAATAAACAAGTATTTGTCTTCAGATTTAATCGATTTAGCTAAGGTTGACAATAAGTTTCGTTCGGCTAAGGTTATCGATTCTTATTTAATTCGTCTGCGTGAGCTTATCTCCGATTTTTCTAATTATCTAATTGGCTCTTCTCGTTTTATTCAAGCTAACTTTAACTATGCCGATTTGCATCTCTCTGATTCTTGTGTTAAGTATAATTCTAGGGGCTATAAACATGTCATTTTTGCCGATGGCTATCAGGTTATCAATAACCCATTTTTTAATTACTTACCTATCTATGGAAATAAAGGAGAATACCTGATTGTAAGGTGTACCGATTTATCCCAAGATAAAATTTATAAACCCTCCAAATTCTTGATTCCGTTAGGCCAAGGCTTATTTAAGTTTGGAGCAACTTATGAAAGAGATTTTACGGATGATTTACCGTCAGCATCAGCACGTTTAAACTTGAATAAAGAATTAGAAAAATTCACAACTGTTGATTTTGAAATTGTTGATCAAGTTTCTGCCATCCGCCCAACGTCAAAAGACCGCCTTCCTATTTCAGGTCAGCACCCTAAACATAGTTCTTTATTTACGCTTAATGCAATGGGAAGTAGGGGGATAATGTCGGCTCCACACTTGGCAAAAAATTTAATTAATTCCATTAAAACTAATGAAACTATAATGGATCAAGTAAATGTAAATCGATTTACGCGTAAGCATTTTAAGAGTTCGCCTTCTCTTTATTAAAACTAAAGAAGAAGTTAATCCATATATTTCTTGCAAGCCGCATATTAATAGGCATACTTAAAACTAAAACTCCAATAATAACAAAGAAAGAGTTTAGTTTTTCTAGCCCAATAAAGTAATGTGCAATTATGAATGAAGCAACAGCAATGGCTACCCCAATTCCGTAACTAACATACATAGCTCCATAGAAAAAAGAAGGTTCAATTTTGTATTTAGTTTGGCAGTTTGAGCATTTTTCGTGCATGTCGTAAATCTTGTTCAGTTTGAAAGGATTTTTTTCTTTGTACATGCTTTCTTCTTGACAAACTGGACATTTTCCTGTAAAAATACTATATAATTTGGTGCCTTTCATTTTCTTATATTTACTTTCGCAAAAATACTAATTTTTAATTGTTTTCCTTGTAACTCATGATACATGTTTCTAATTTAAGTGTCCTCTTTGGAGGAATACCACTTTTTAATCAAATCAACTTTAGATTAACCAAAGGAGATCGAGTAGGTTTAATAGGTAAAAATGGAGCAGGCAAATCTACTTTACTTAAAATTCTTTCAGGCGAGTTAAAAGACTTCGAAGGAGATTTGTCTTACCCTAAAAATACAAAGATAGGAATACTCAAACAAGACATTGATTTTGATGAAGGCTGTACGGTTTTAGAAGAGGCTTATAAAGCTTTTGAAGAAATAAAAACCCTTGAAAAACAAATTGATCAAATTAATCATGCGCTTCAGACACGCGAAGACTATGAATCTGAGGCTTATCAAGACTTAATTGTTCAGTTAACCGATGTACAGCAACAGCTTCAAATGCTTGGTGGTTATTCTTATCAAGGAACAGCAGAACGAGTCCTTAAAGGCCTAGGATTTAAGGAAACAGAATTCACTAAATTAACAAATGAATTTTCTGGTGGCTGGAGAATGCGAATTGAATTAGCAAAACTCCTTCTTCAGAACAACGATATCATGTTACTTGATGAGCCTACAAACCATTTAGATATTGAAAGTATTATTTGGTTAGAAGGTTTCTTACAAACTTATCCTGGTTGCGTGGTAATTGTCTCTCACGATGAAATGTTTTTAGATGAAGTTACCAATAGAACTATAGAATTGTCTTTAGGTAGAATTTATGACTACCCAAAAGCCTTTTCTGAATTTAAAAAGATACGCAGTGAAATAAGAGAACAACAATTAGCTGCTCAAAAAAATCAACAAAAAGAAATTGAACAAACTGAAAAGCTGATTGAAAAGTTTAGAGCTAAAGCTTCTAAAGCGTCTATGGCACAATCGCTAATTAAAAAATTGGACAAAGTTGAACGTATAGAAGTTGACCAAGAAGACAATGCACAAATGAACTTAAAATTTGAAGTAAGTCATCAACCGGGTAAAGTAGTTTTTCAAACAGAATCGATTTCAAAAAAATTTGGTCAGCATATCGTTTTCAGTGATGTCTCTTTTGAAATAGAAAGATCCAATAAAATTGCTTTTGTAGGGCAAAATGGACAGGGAAAATCTACGCTTGCCAAAATCCTTGTTGGCGAGCATGAACATCAAGGAGACTTAAAAATTGGCCATAACGTGCAGATAGGATATTTTGCGCAAAATCAAGCGGAGTATTTGGATTTAAATAAAACCGTACTCGATACCATGATTGATGCTGCAGATGCTAAATCTAGGCCACGAGTTCGTGATATTTTAGGCTCTTTTTTATTTCGTGGAGAGGAAGTAGAAAAGTATGTAAAAGTACTTTCTGGAGGCGAAAGAAATCGTTTGGCTTTAGCTAAATTGCTCCTAACTCCTTTTAATGTTCTTATTATGGATGAGCCGACTAATCACCTTGATTTACAGTCTAAAGAAGTGCTTAAAAAGGCATTAAATAACTTTGATGGAACATTGATTTTAGTTTCTCACGACCGTAAATTTTTACAGGGATTAGCCAATACTGTCTTTGAGTTTAGAGATGGTAAAGTAAACGAATTTTTGGGTGATATTGATGCCTATCTTCAAGAACGAGAGTTTGAAAATATGCGTGCTGTTGAATCTGATGAGAAAAATAATCCAACAAAGCCAAATCAGGCAAAGCATACTAGTAATCAGCTTTCCTTTAAGGAACAAAAAAAACAGAAATCGCTTACCAATCAGCTATCTAAAGTAGAAACTAAAATTAATTCTTTAGAAAATGAAATTGAAAAACTAGACACTCAGTTATTAAAGAAACCAGCATTGGCCTCTGATGCTAATTTCTTTGAGAGTTATGAAACAACAAAGAAAAAGCTTGATGAATTGATGAAGAAATGGGAAGAAATTGAATTAGAATTAAGTAATGCATAGGGGAGAAGAAATTTTTTACCAATGCCCTCATTGCTGGGAGGAAGTTAGTATTATTGTTGATTTATCGCACAATATGGAAGAATATGTGGAAGATTGTGAGGTATGTTGCAACCCTATAAGCTTTATTATAAAAATTTCTGCTAGTCAAGTGGTAGATTTTCAAGCAACTACCTTAGATCAGTAATTTTTTTGAAGAAAAGTTTGCTAAGAAGTTTTATTTTTATGTATATTTGCAATCCAAATCGCGGGATAGAGCAGCAGGTAGCTCGTCGGGCTCATAACCCGAAGGTCACTGGTTCGAGTCCAGTTCCCGCTACAAGTGAAGAGTTAACTTAACTAGTTAGCTCTTTTTTTTTGCTCTAAATTTTATTGATTAAGAAGGACGAGAAGTTTAGCCTGAGCGTAGAGAAACGGAGTCGAAGAAAATCCAATTTCTACTAAAATTTAAAGTCTAGCTTCTAGGGCTTTTTTTATGAAACAATTTGTAGTTTATCTAATATGCTGTAAAATTTGATAAGACGTATGTAGGCTATACATCAAGTTTAATCAACCTTTTTTATTCTCCTATTTTTCATTACGTATAAATAAAAAGTCGCTTCTATTTAGAAACGACTTTACCTACTTCTTATAGTGTTTGACATGAAATTTACAAGGTGCTAGGACAAACAAAATCTGTCATTTTAATGTCTAGTTCTTTTAATTCATCAAAGCCACCTTCAATATTAATTAAATTGTGTATTCCTCTTTTCTTAAGAATTGAGGCAGCAATCATAGAACGATAACCTCCAGCGCAATGAACATAGAAAGAGTTTTTGCTAGGAAATTCAGCTAAGTGTTCATTAATAAAATCTAGAGGTGTGTTTTCCGCCTCTGGAATTCTTTCTGATAAATATTCATTAGGTTTTCTTACATCATAAATATTTATTTGTTGGCTTTCTTTGTAAACTTCTTCAAACTTTGCTGCACTTACTGAAGTTACTTGGTCATATTCTTTTGCATCATTTTTCCAAGCATCAAAGCCTCCTTGTAAGTAGCCTAAGGTATTGTCAAAACCCACTCTTGATAATCTAATAACGGCTTCTTCTTCACGATCTTTATCGGTTACCAATAAAATAGGTTGTTTTACATCGGCAATTAAGGCACCAACCCACGGAGCAAAAGTTCCATCAAGACCAATAAAAATTGATCCTGGAATATGCCCTTTAGCATAATGGTCTTGATGTCTTACGTCAAGAACTACGGCTCCAGTTTCATTAGCTGCGGTTTCAAATTCGTTTGGACTTAAAGCGCGTGTACCGCGATTTATTATTTTATCAATACTCTCGTAGCCGTCTTTGTTTAATTTTACATTTAAAGGGAAATATTTAGGTGGTGGAGCTAGGCCAGCTGTTACCTCTTCAATGAATTCTTCTTTGCTCATATCTTCGCGTAACGCATAGTTCATCTCTTTTTGATTTCCTAGCGTATCAACGGTTTCTTTCATCATATTTTTTCCGCAAGCAGAGCCTGCACCGTGACCAGGATAGACGGTTATGCTATTATCAAGAGGCATGATTTTATTTCGAAGGCTATCGTATAAAGTTCCTGCTAATTCTTCTTGTGTCATAGAAGCAGCTTTTTGAGCTAAATCAGGACGACCTACGTCACCCAAAAAAAGAGTATCTCCTGTAAAAATGGCTTCAGGTTTTTCATTCTCATCAACTAGGAGGTAGGTTGTGCTCTCCATGGTATGACCAGGGGTGTGTAATACCTTAATTTTTATATTTCCTAACTGAAATACCTCATTATCTTCTGCTATATAAGAATCAAAAGAAGTCTTGGCATTTGGTCCATAGACTATTTTTGCTCCTGTTTTTTCAGCCAAAGTTAGATGTCCACTTACAAAATCTGCATGAAAGTGAGTTTCTAAAATATATTTGATTTTGGCATTGCTTTTTTCAGCTTTATCTAAATAGGGTTGCACTTCTCTTAACGGGTCTATTATTGCAACTTCTCCGTTACTTTCAATATAGTAGGCACCTTGTGCAAGACAACCTGTATAAATCTGTTCTATTTTCATGTTATTTTGTTTTAAACTATTTCTTTATAAATTATGTAAATTCCCATGATTAGTACAAACCAACCAAAGCCTTTTTTCAATTTTTTACCATCAATGTAATTGTTTAACCATATACCAATAAAAATACCTACGGCAGAAAGTCCTGTAAATATTCCTAAGAACACCCAGTCTATACTTAAGTTTTGTACATCACCTAAAAAGCCAATTAAAGATTTTACCGCAATTATTAGTAATGATGTGGCTACTGCTTTTTTCATTGGTAGTTTAGCTAGAAGAACTAAGGCGGGAATGATTAAAAATCCTCCTCCAGCTCCAACTATTCCTGTAATTACACCGACTACCAAACCTTCTAACAAAATCAATCCATAATTAAATTTTACTTCTTGTTCTTCAGCTAGTTGTTCTTTAGTTGTTTTTTCTTTTTTCGATTTTATCATTGAAAAAGAAGCCAATAGCATAATTATTGCAAAAAAGATCATTATTCCAACGTCTTTAGTGACTTCAAAATTCGAGATGGTAAAGAAGTGGTCTGGTAAGGCAGGTACTAAATACTTACGGGTTCCATATACGGTAATAAAAGCTGGTATAGCAAATACAGTTGCCGTTTTAAAATCTACAAGCCCTTTTTGTATATTACGTACTGCGCCAACTAGTGAAGCAAAGCCAACAACAAACAATGAATAGGCGGTTGCTAATACAGGATTAATAGCTAATAAATAGACTAGTACTGGTACGGTTAATATAGAACCCCCTCCTCCAATAAGACCTAAAACTAGCCCAATAATTAAGGCTCCAAAGTATCCAACGATTTCAATTATTTCCATTGATTTTTTTTATGGGAGCAAATTTATATACACCGTTATCAATTCAACGTAACTATTGTTACAAAATCAATTTTTTTTCAATGATTAATTTATTTTATTAAAAACAAATTAATTTAAACTTATTTAAAAGAATTCTATTAAGGCTTGCGTCTTGCTAAACTGATTTCAATAAATAAGCTTGTTTTGAAAACTGAAGCTTTGTGAGTTTTTAAGGATTAGGATAAATTGAAAATAGAGCTTTTCATTAGCACAAAAACAGGAGCAAAGAGAATCTATAAGTTATGATACAAAATTTTCTCTATTCGCAAAAAAAAGTATTTAAAAACAAAACCCCTAATATTAGGGGTTGTTGTACACAACATAGTCCAATTATCGAACTTGTTCTTTAAAGACCTTGAAAAACTTGGGATATTCGCAAATAAGCTCAAAAACGATAGATTATTAAGCGTAACGTAACCCTTTTAAAACACGATAAAAGACATACACCACACTTATAGAATTCCTTTATTAAAAACTCTTTTTTAAAATCACCTATTTTTTTATAATAGACATTTTTCAAATTACAGCTTAACGCTATAATTAAATCAATAGCGAAAAGAGCGAAAATCACTACGGATTATACCTTAGAAAAGACATTAGGAAATGAAAAAGTAAGCATAACAAAACCTAAGTATAAATTTGTATCCTCGCACACCGCAAGACGAAGTTTTTGTACGAACGCTTATAATGCAGGCGTGCCTCCGCATTTAATTATGGCTATATCTGGTCATAAATCCGAAAAGGTGTTTTACAACTATATTAAAGCTGATAGTTTGCGAAAGGCAATGCAGGCAGCTGACTATAGCTATTTTCAATAAAACTTGAACAGCATTAAAAAAAACCACTCTGCAAAGAGTGGTTTTTTTACTTTACATTAAAAAAAACATATGAAACACATCTAAATAACTAAGGACTTTTTTGTTTCAATTAATTATTTATCTCAATAAAAAAAATGGACAACTAAGGTCAATCGTTTTTATAATTAAAGAAATATCGCCTTCTTTGTTTTATATATTTAAATTGTGGCTAATCAAAATAAGTTATATCGACTTTTAAAATTAATTGCACTTCTCAAACAAGAGCCAGCAAAATCAGTAGGTTATATCTCAAAATATTTAGATTCATCTAAGAGGACAGTTTATAGGTATCTAGAACTTCTTCAGAATGTTGGATTTAATGTTGAAGTAAATAAATTTAAAAAATATAGCATTCAAGATAATCAACTAATTGCTCCCTCTCATTTTAATAAAGAAGAATTAGACTTCCTAAAGCAATTATTATTGACGTCGGGACGCTCAAATAAATTATCCCAAAGCATTGTCCACAAACTAAGCTTAAATTCTGATATTGAACTTATAAACCACGACATCTACAATGCCAAACTTTCTAGGCTCATCAGTCTCATCAACACAGCTATTCACACGAATAAGCAAATCCTAGTCAAGCAATACCAGTCTATCAATTCTCAAAAGGTATCAGACCGTCTTGTAGAACCCATAAAGTTTACATCAAACTACATCTCCTTGTGTGCTTTTGAAATTGATAAGCAACAAAACAAATTTTTCAATATAGAACGTATGGGCGATGTAGTCCTCACAGAAGAGCCTCAGTGCCACGAACATCTACATCAATTCTCTAAACCCGATGTGTTTGGGTTTTCAAAAAATGATAAGACATATCAGGTAAGTTTGGCACTCAATTTAAAAGCCAAGTTGCTTTTAACAGAGGAATACCCATTGACTAAACCCTTCATCCATAAAAAGGCTAAAAACAAGTTCTTTTTTAACACTACTATTAATAATCCAAAACCTTTGTTGAGGTTTTATCAAGGGCTGAAAAAAGATATTGAAGTCTTACAAGGCACTGAGGTGGACTTTGAAAACAGTAATTAAATTTTAATCTAAATACATAGTTATGAATACAGACAAATTTATGCTTTATGAAACTAGAAAAGCGAAACCAACCACCATTTGGTTATTATTTTTACTCCTAGGCTGGTCTTATGGCTCTCTTGATAAAATAGGGCTTCAAATTTTATATTATGTAACTCTTGCCGGATGTGGGTTTTGGCTTTTAGTACGATTATTTACTTTAAATGGTGCTATTAAAGAATACAACAGAAAAATAGCTGCTCAAGTAGGCTTAGATAATCAAGAAATGAGTTCTTTGGGATTGTTTTAAACAATACTTTTATCAAAAATTAAATTTAAAAATTCAAAAAATCTATACAACCTAAAAGGCGATAGCTTTGGGATTTTTACAAGTGCGATTAATCAAGTAGGAAAAGATTCAGTTGTTGCATTTTTTGCAACAACTGCCTTAGATGGTAAAACATACCAAGTAGATTTTTATAGCCTTGATTTAATTATTTCAGTAGGTTATAGAGTTAATTCTAAAGTGGCTACACATTTTAAAAATAGGCAACTAAAAACTCAAAATTAAACACTAAAACTAAAAAAACGAATGGATTTAATTTTGAAAAAAATCTAGACCATCAAACCCAAGCGGTAAATGTACGGTAGCTGTTTTTGATAGCAGATTTATTAATCGCATAACTTGATAAAAATCTATTATACGTAAAATAATTTGTTATTTTTGAAAATAATTTTTGAAACTTTATAATTAACTTCATAAGTAAATGACAATAGATAACTATATCAATAATTTAAGCCAACGCTACAAACTCGGAAATGCCACAGAACACACCTTTCGTGGCGACTTACAACAACTTTTAGAAACCTTAGTGCCAAGCATTAGAGCGACCAACGAACCAAAAAGACAATCTTGCGGAGCACCTGACTACATTCTGACTAAAAAAGATATTCCAGTTGGTTTTATTGAAGCGAAAGACATTGGTGACAAAGACCTTGATGGAAAAAAGAAAACAGGCAATAAAGAACAGTTTGACCGCTATAAAGCATCTTTAGATAATCTCATCTTTACGGATTACATCAATTTTCATCTGTACCGAGAAGGTGAATTTGTGACTAGCATTGCCATTGCTGAAATTACAGAAAACGGCATCAAGGCATTGCCTGAAAACTTTGCCAACTTTGATAACCTCATCAAAGATTTCTGCGTTCACATTGGGCAAACCATTAAAAGCCCAAAGCGTTTAGCCGAAATGATGGCAGGTAAGGCTCGCTTACTTTCTGATATTATCGAAAAGTCCTTAACCAGTGATGAAGAAAACCAAGAAAACTCTACGCTTAAAGAACAAATGTTAGCGTTTAAAGAGATTTTAATTCACGACATTACACCACAAGGTTTTGCAGATGTTTATGCTCAAACCATTGCTTACGGCATGTTTGCAGCTCGTTTGCACGACCCTACTTTGGATAATTTTAGCCGACAAGAAGCGGCTGAACTGATTCCAAAATCCAATCCGTTTTTGCGAAAACTCTTTGGCTACATTGCAGGACCCGACATTGACGACCGCATTAAATGGGTAGTAGAAAACCTTGCTGAAATCTTTTTGGCGTGTAATGTGAGTGAGATTTTAAAGAATTACGGGAAAGCCACCAAAATGGAAGACCCAATTATCCATTTTTACGAAACCTTTCTAAGCGAATACGACCCCAAATTACGTAAAGCTCGTGGCGTTTGGTACACACCGCAACCCGTTGTAAACTTTATTGTTCGTGCAGTAGATGATATTCTAAAAACTGAATTTGATTTACCACAAGGACTTGCCGACACGAGCAAAACCGAGATAAAAGTTGATATACAAGGCAAAAAAGTAAAACAAGAAGTACACAAAGTACAAATTCTTGACCCAGCCACAGGCACAGGAACGTTTTTAGCAGAAACCATCAAACACATTCACAAAAGATTTGAAGGGCAACAAGGCATTTGGAGTAATTATGTTGAAACTCATTTATTGCCACGCTTGAACGGTTTTGAGTTGCTTATGGCGAGTTATGCAATGGCACATTTAAAGTTGGATTTACTATTGACTGAAACAGGCTATAGAACCACCCCGCCCGTTAGGCACCCCTCCAAAGGAGGGGAACAAAGGCTACGTGTTTACCTCACCAACAGCTTAGAAGAACACCACCAAGACACAGGAACTCTATTTGCAAATTGGTTGAGCACCGAAGCCAATGAAGCCAACCATATTAAAAGAGATACACCAGTAATGTGTGTAATTGGAAATCCGCCATACAGCGGAGAAAGTGCCAACAAAGGTGAATGGATTATGAGCCTAATGGATGATTACAAAAAAGAACCAGGTGGAAAAGAAAAACTAAAAGAACAAAATTCGAAATTCATCAATGACGATTATGTAAAGTTTTTGAGATACGGTCAGCATTTTATTGAGAAAAACGGAAGTGGTGTTTTGGCTTTTATCAATCCTCACGGATTCTTAGACAACCCTACTTTCAGGGGAATGCGTTGGCATTTATTAAAAACGTATGACAAAATTTATACGATTGATTTACACGGAAACGCCAAGAAAAAAGAAACTGCCCCAGATGGTACAGCAGATGTAAATGTTTTTGATATTGAACAAGGCGTTTCAATCAATTTTTTCATAAAAACAGGTAAGAAAAAACCAAACGAATTAGGCAAAGTTTATCATTATGACCTTTATGGTAAACGAGAATTAAAATATGATTTTCTAACCGAAAACAGTCTAAAATCAACACCCTATAATGAAGTTGAACTAACTGCTCCAGAATATTTTTTAATGCCTAAAGATTTTGAAGATAAAAACGAATATGACAAAGGCTTTCAATTAACGGAGTTGTTTATAGAATCGTCATTAGGTGTTTTATCAAAAAATGATAGTGTGACTATCGAATTTGAAAAATCATCTTTAAATAGAATAATTGAAAACTTTAGAAATTTAGAAGAATCTGAATTGCGTAAAATCTACAACTTAAAAAGTGATAGTAGAGATTGGATTTTATCAAAAGCAAAGGAAGATTTAACTGAAAATTTTAGCGATAACAATTTCAAAATGATTACATATCGTCCATTTGATAACAGATGGACTTATTTCACAGGCAAGCCAAAAGGTTTTTTTGCATACAGCCAAAATCGTATTATGAAAAATTTACGAGATGGTAAAAACTTTGCAATAATATCAGGTAGACAAGGTCAAGCTGTTGGAAGTATGCAATGGAATTTATCCTTTATCACTAACACAATTTCAGACCAAAACATATATTATCGTGGCGGTGGTAGTGTTTTCCCACTTTACATTTATCCTGAAACGAACGGACAACAAACAATTGGTAATATAACCGAAAGAACTCCAAACTTTAAATTTGAAATAGTAAAGTGTTTAGCCGAAAAAATTGGTTTAATTTTTACTATTGAGAAAGATATAAAAGATAACACTTTTGCCCCAATTGACATTTTAGATTACATCTATGCGGTTTTGCATTCACCCACTTACCGTTCGACATACAAAGAGTTTTTAAAAATTGATTTTCCAAGAGTGCCCTATCCAAAAGACCAAGATACGTTTTGGCAATTGGTAAAATTAGGCGGAGAAATACGCCAAATCCATTTATTGGAAAGTCCAAAAGTGAAGCAATACATTACGCAATACCCAATAAATGGCAATAATGAAGTCACACGTAAAATCACTAAAAGTAGTCCTGGTTATGTGCCTGACAATGAAACACAGGGTAAAGTTTGGATAAACGATGAGCAGTATTTTGAGAATGTGCCATTAGTGGCTTGGGAGTTTTACATCGGTGGTTATCAACCCGCCCAGAAATGGCTCAAAGACCGTAAAGGTCGCCAATTAGAGTTTGATGATATTTTGCACTATCAAAAAATTATCGTCGCTCTAAGCGAAACGGATAGGCTGATGAAGGAGATTGATAAAATTGAAATCATCTAAACCCTACTACAAAATGGATTTTAAGAATTTAGATGAATATTACGAATACCTAGAAAATGATACCAATTTCCAGTATTTAGATTTAAACACGTACAAATACATAACGGCTTTACGAGATAAAATTGAAGATGAAAACACGAAAAAGTTATGTTCGTATGAATTATTTTTTGCTGACTTTTCCATTGAAGAAGGTAAACATATTCCAAAATTCCAAAGCGGTGCAAATGCTTATCCAACATTAGAGCTATTTGATGACAATTTTGATTACATCAAAACACGAGCAAATAAAGTACAAAACCCAAAATACAAAGCAAAATACAATCATCTACTTTGGTTAAGTCCACAGAAACACATTGATTTTGCCAAAGAAGCAATTGAAAGTTATTTAATGCTTCTAAAAAAGTCTTCGTTTTCAGTTGATGATAATTTGCAATGCTTGTCATTTGGCAAGTACTTCAAAAATCTTTTTATCCTTAGCCAAACTGTAAACCACAAAAAAGATGAAATTATAAGTTATTTGGTTTCACTTTTGGAAAGTGATAAACTAAACGATTTTACAAAATATTCGTTGATGGATTTTATCATTGAAAATGGTAAAAAAATAGATTCTTCAATTACTCAAAAATTCTTTGATTACTCAAAAAACAAGATTTCCGATTTAGACGAAAGGGTTTTAGAAAGCTATTTAAAATTACTCGTGATTCTTAGTCGAAAACTTAATACTTCACCAAGTGAATTTCACGAAAAGCTAGGCGACTATCATATATCACAACTCGAAAATGAAAAAAACAAAGGTTTTATTTCTCATCATTATTACACAAACGCTTTAGAAGAATATAAAAAGGCTAATAATAAAGAAAAGATTGAACAAACTGCTGTTTTATTAGAGCAAGCGAAAAAGAGCATTGACCTTAAAAAAGTTTCATTTGAATTGGAAGATGAGAAATATAATAAGCTTTTAAACCAATGGTGGGATTCTACTAAGGAAAAAACTACTCAATTAATCGAAAACGGAAATGCTAAGGATATCTACGGTTATTTGGTTTTAGATAATTTATTACCTAAGGCGACTGTCTTGAATGAAGAAATAAAATCAGTTATGCTTGATTTAGTTTCGACAATGACATTTGACATTAATAAAAACGTCAGCAAAAATAAATCAGGTGTTATTAATTCCTATTCAATACATATAAAAAATTTTTCCATTAATCACATTTGGCTTGTTGTTTCAAAAGGAATTAAAAGTGGTAAAATTTCCTTTGAAAGTTTAATCGATTACTTAAAAAATGATTCTTGGTACGGTCAAGATTTCACTCACATAGATTCAAATAACGAAACTCAAGGTTTTAATTGGATTGAGCTACTTTCACCATCTCTGCAAAGCTTTTTTGTTCAAACAGAAATTGATTTAAAAACAAACAGTCACAATCCAAAAGGCTACATATTAGCAATAGATAGTTTGGTATTGAAATTTGAAGGACTATTGCGTGAATTCTCAAGAATGATTGGTGCTCAGACAATAGAAATTAAAGACAATGGTACAGAAGAAAGGATTGGTTTCGATAAATTATTGGATAATGAAAAATTAAAGGCATTGATTCCTGAAGATGATATTGCCTTTTTTAAATTTCTTTTCACATCAAGCGGAATGAATTTGAGAAACAATGTTGCTCATTGCTTTTTTACAACTAAGAATTACACATCAGCAGTTATGCTATTGCTAATTGTTGCATTATTAAGACTTGGTAATTATAAACTTAAAACGAAAGAAAAAGAATCTTAAATGAAGAAGCCAACACTAAAAGCCATATACATTGGAAAAAATTCTAAAATGTCAAGTTTTTAGAACCATAAACTTGACATTAATAAAAAGTAAGTATCTTTGCATTATGGCATTAGCAACAGAAATACGCAAAAAAATAAAATCTTTACCCGAAGGAAAAACCTTTGGATATGACGATTTGCGCATTGCTAAAAACGACTACACTACTGTGGCTAAAGCACTGGAACGTCTAAAAAACCAAGGCGTGATAAAAAAACTTTCAAAAGGGGTGTTTTATAAACCTGAAAAAACAGTGTTTGGCGAGTTAAAACCAGATTACAGCGAATTGCTACGTCCCTATTTATTTGAAAATGGTAAGCGAGTAGCATACGAAACAGGCACTTCATTATACAATCGTTTAGGCTTGACTACTCAAATGGCATTTCGTACAAAAATTGCTAGTCGTAAAAAGCGCATCAACATCAATCGGGAGAATTTAAAAGCAGATGCCGTAAAAAGCTATGCCGAAGTTACGGATAGTAATTATGAGATTTTGGGTTTGCTGGATGCCTTCAAAGACATTAAAACTATTCCCGATTGTTCCATTGCTCAGGCGATAAAAAGACTAAGTAGCATAGTCAACAAAATCAACGACAAACAAACCAAATCATTCATTAAATATGCCTTAATGTATCCGCCAAGAGCAAGAGCATTGGCAGGCGCAGTTCTTGAAAATTTGGGTACAACCCCTAAAGGCATTGAACAACTAAAAGAAAGTCTCAATCCACTCACAACCATAAAATTGGGAGTAAATAAAGGAGAATTGCCTAATCAATCAAATTGGTATATCGAATGAAGTTGCACAAAAACATAGCTTTATATAGAGATGCTATTCGGTTTACCGCTCAACAAATGAAGCTAAAACCCGAATATATTGAAAAAGACTATTGGGTAACCTATGCTTTGTTTAGCATTTTTAAAAGTGAAATAGGAAAAGAAACCATTTTTAAAGGCGGTACAGCATTATCTAAGCGAAACAGATAGGCTAATGAAGGAGATTGATAATGTGGGGGTCTAGGATTTATGAATAGGGGAGTGGTAACAAAAAATATTAATGCCTTGTTTTGTTCCTTGAATTCAACAAGTAAATGCAACTTTCACTATAATTTTTAAAATATCAATAAAAAAGTACCTACAAATGCTGATTAAATTAAAACATTTGAAAGTACTTTTTTTAACAAGTAAGAATGATTAATGCAGGTCTAAAATTACCAAGAATAATCTAAATCAACTTCAAAAACAATATTATCTGAGCATTCTCCAATTGTAATAGTGTCTGGGAAACCATTATTTGATGAATAAAGCCCACCTATTATCCAACCTCCCATACCTTCCCAATCTGTCGAGTCTTCATCATATAATTCAAAACTTAGTTGTGATGATATTTGCTCGCCACTCAATTGAACAGCTGGAAAGAAGTAATTTGTGTCATCACAGTTTCCGCTACTTGCCCTATCAACCAAAGCTTCACTTGAATAAATAAAATCATCATTTGCATTCAAAATATCTAATTGCAAATCAGGATTAGTTGATGAGCCAACAGCAACTTGGTCCCACACATCACCATTTTCGTCAGCCATAGGGAATTTTTTCAACTTAACAAATGGTCTAAATTTGTAGAGGTATTATAATAATTCGTGCATCTGAATCTTTTGAAGTAAGCCCTATAACTCGGGCTAATTGTTTAGAAGAATTTTGAAAATTTTGGAGTTTAGACATTTTTTTTATTACGGTATTAATGATTAACACCGTAAACCAAAGTCTTATAAAATAATCCCAGTAGGAATCCCACCTACTAAATTTTGAACTATAACTATCAAAAAACTAAATAGTTATAAAAGTACCTAGGGCGGGAATCGAACCCGCACTTCCGAAGAAACTGGATTTTGAATCCAGCGCGTCTACCAGTTCCGCCACCTAGGCAAATTTTGAATTGCAAAGCTAAATAAAAATTTGAATTTAGAATTAAAATAGCTCATTTTTTTTGAAGCTACTTTCAATTTAATTTATATTTTTGCACCCACATTAAATTACAACACAATACAAAGTATTATGCCTGAAACAGAAAAGGTTGCGAAAATTTTTGCTTGCTCACAAAGTGTAGAGTTAGCAGAGTCTATTGCCAAATACTATGGAATTCCATTAGGAAATGTAATCACTAATAAGTATAGTGATGGTGAGTTTCAGCCTTCATTTGAAGAATCGGTAAGGGGGTCTCGCGTTTTTTTAATTGGTTCTACTTTTCCTAATTCAGACAATTTAATGGAAATGTTACTCATGTTAGACGCGGCAAAGCGCTCATCAGCAAGGCATATTACTGCAGTAATTCCTTACTTTGGGTGGGCAAGACAAGACCGTAAAGACAAACCAAGAGTACCCATTGCCGCAAAAATGATTGCCAAAATGCTTGAAACAGCTGGAGCTACGAGAATTATTACCATGGATTTACATGCCGATCAAATTCAAGGCTTTTTTGAAAAACCAGTTGATCATTTGTATGCCTCTACAGTGTTTTTACCTTACTTAAAAAACCTTGGTTTAGATAATTTAACCATGGCTTCACCAGATATGGGAGGTTCTAAGCGGGCCTATGCTTATTCAAAAGCAATGAAATCTGATGTAGTTATATGCTACAAACAACGTGCTAAAGCCAATGTGATTTCTCACATGGAATTAATAGGGGATGTTACTGGTAAAAATGTTGTTTTGGTAGATGATTTGGTAGATACTGCTGGAACATTAACGCATGCTGCTAATTTAATGATGGAGCGTGGAGCTAAAAGTGTAAGAGCAATTTGTACGCACCCTGTTTTATCAGGAAGTGCTTATGATAAAATAAGAGATTCAAAACTAGAGGAGCTTATTGTAACCGATAGTATCCCTCTTAAACAAAAGAGTGAAAAGATTAAGCTGGTAAGTTGTGCCGAATTATTTGCTGAAGTAATGAAAGCTATACAAACCAATAAATCAATTAGCTCTAAATTTTTAATGTAATAAATAAATAAATTATGAAGTCACTTACGATCAAAGGATCTAAAAGAGAAAGCGTGGGCAAGAAAGCAACCAAAGCCCTACGTAATGCTGGTGAGGTCCCTTGCGTAGTTTACGGAGGGAAAGAGGCTATTCATTTCAACGCACCTGAAATTTCTTTCAAGAATTTAGTATATACGCCAGACGTGCATACCGTAAATCTTGAATTAAATGACGGTACAAAATTGAATGCAGTTTTACAAGACATTCAATTTCACCCAGTAACGGATGCCATCCTTCACATGGACTTTTACCAGTTTGAAGAAGACCAACCAATTACTATGGAAATTCCTGTAGAAACTGAAGGAATTCCTAAGGGAGTTAAAAATGGTGGTGTATTAAGATTTAACTTAAGAAGACTTTATGTTAGAGGTCTGGCTAAGAAACTTCCTGATACCATTAAAATTGACATTACTAAACTTAAAATTGGAAACAAATTTTATGTAACTGGTGCAGCTAGCGATGATTTTAAAATCCTTCACCCAGATAACACTGTAATTTGTCAAGTAAGAACATCTAGAAACGTTGCAGCAATTGATGCAGACGATGATGATGAAGATGGAGAAGGAACTGAAGAAGGAGCTGAAGCAACAGATGAAGCAAAATCTGAAGAATAAATTTAGTCTTCTAACAAAATAATGATAAGAAAGCATCCCAATTGGTGATGCTTTTTTATTTTTACTAAAAATTTAAAGTGAGAGCATTTTTTGGAAGATTACTATCAAAAAAATCGAAAGCTGATACAATGAAGAAGTTTTTAATTGTAGGCCTAGGTAATCCTGGAGCTGATTATGTAAATACAAGACACAATATAGGATTTAAAATAATTAATCAATTAGCTGAAGAATTTGAAGTTGATTTTCAAGAAAGACGCTACGCAAAAATTGCAGAAGCTTCAATTAAAGGTAAAAAATTATTCCTGTTGAAGCCCAACACCTTCATGAATTTAAGCGGAAAGGCATGTAAGTATTGGTTAGAAAAAGAGAAAATATCAATCGAAAATATGTTGGTAATTACAGACGATTTAAATTTAGATTTTGGAACTTTCCGCCTAAAAATGAAAGGAAGTGATGGAGGACACAATGGGCTAAAAAGCATTCAGCAAGAAATTAACACCAATCAATACCCTCGATTTAGGTTTGGCATTGGCGACCAGTTTTCAAAAGGAAAACAAGTCAATTATGTGTTAGGTAAATGGGGTGACCACGAAAAAGAATTTATGCCAGAGCGACTAGAAAAGGCAAAAGCACTGGTAAAATCTTTCTGCTTAGCTGGACCTTCCATAACAATGAACGAATTTAACGGTAAATAACTAGTGCATTGAAAGTATTTAATAACGTCAATAATTTTAAAACAAGTCAACCCACAGTAGTTACTATTGGTACCTTTGATGGGGTGCATATTGGCCATAGAAAAATTATAAATCAACTTTTAGAAGTTTCAAAAGAGGGCTATTTATCAACTTTGCTTACTTTTTTTCCACATCCTAGAATGGTGCTTCAGCAAAGTAATGATTTAAAACTCATCCATACTATAAAAGAACGCCAGGAAGAATTAGCAAAAACTGGGTTAGAAAATCTAGTGATACAGGCATTTACCAAAGAATTTTCACGACTTACTGCCAGAGCTTATGTTGAAGAAATTTTAGTAAAAGGCTTGCAAGCTAAAAAAGTAATTATAGGATATGACCATAGATTTGGCAGAAACAGAACAGCAGATATTAAGGATTTGCACAAGTTTGGTAATGAATTTGGTTTTGAAGTAGAAGAGATTTCAAAACAAGATATTGAAGATGTTGCTGTAAGCTCAACCAAAATAAGAAAAGCTATTTTAGCAGGAAATATAAGTTTAGCTAATCAATACATGAATGCTCAATTTAGCCTTGAAGGAAAGGTGGTTAAAGGAAAAGGACTAGGAAAAGATTTTGGTTTTGCCACCGCTAATCTGAAAATTGAACAAACCTATAAAATAATACCTGCACACGGTGTTTATGTAGTGAAAGGTGAAATTAATAGTAAGCTTTATTACGGAATGATGAATATTGGTGTAAATCCAACTTTAGGCGAAAATAAACAAAGCTTGGAAGTTCATTTTTTTGATTTTAATCAAGATATTTACGGAGAGAAAATTAAAGTAAATTTGCTTAAAAAAATTAGAAATGAAAAAAAATTTAATGGCGTTGACGAGTTGATTAAGGCCATGAAAAAGGATAAAGAGTTTGTTATAAATTTTATTAACGATGAATCTAACTAATACCTTATTTAAACAAGTTGACAATTCAAGTTTAGTTGTTTTTAGAATTTTATTTGGATTACTTATTACTTTAGAAGCATGGGGTGCAATTGCTACAGGTTGGGTAAGAATTACTTTAGTAGAACCCGATTTTACATTTAACTTTATAGGATTTGATTTTCTTCAATACTTGCAAGGAGAGTTCATGTATTTCTACTTTTTTTTAATGGGATTATTTGGTGTTTTTGTTATGCTAGGCTACCGGTATAGATTAAGTATTTTTATATACACGCTTTTGTGGACTATGGCTTATCTTATGCAAAAATCTTCCTACAATAATCACTATTACTTACTTATTTTACTTTGTGTGTTTATGCTTATTTCGCCTGCACATAAATACTTTTCCTTAGACGCTAAACGAAACCCGTCTATACAATCCATTTCCATGCCTCAGTGGGTACCTTGGTTCTTAATTCTTCAAATTTGGATTGTTTATACTTACGCTTCTATTGCCAAATTTTATCCAGATTGGCTCGATTTAACCTTTCCTAAGCTATTAATGGCAGGTAAACAAAGCACGCCTATTATTGGAGATTTTCTTCAAACGCATTTAGCACATGTAAGCATTAAATATGTGGGAATTTTATTCGATTTGCTTGTAATTCCACTTCTTTTATGGAAGCGAACACGCTTGTTTATTTTTATTTTCAGCATATTCTTTCACCTTTTCAATAGTTATGTTTTTCATATAGGAATCTTTCCTTATATGTCTTTAGCCTTTTCATTATTTTTCTTTCCGCCAGCGCTAATTAATCGGCTTTTTTTAAAACGAAAACCATTTTATGCCGGCAATGAAGTAAAAGTTCCAAATTATAAACCCATACTTATGCCTTTTGCAGTGAGTTGGTTTTTTGTTCAAATTGCTTTGCCTGTACGTCATCATTTTATAGATGATGATGTGCTTTGGACGGAAGAAGGGCATAGGCTTAGTTGGCGAATGATGCTGAGGTCTAAACATGGAGTAACCTCAATGCGCGTAGTTGATAAAAATACAGGTGAAGAGAAATGGATTAATAATTCAGATTACATTAAAAATAAACAGTATAAAACCATTGTTAAGCCAGACGGAGCTTGGCAATATGCACAAGTGATAAAAGAGGATTTTAAACAAAAAGGAAAGGATGTAGAAGTTTTTGCTCACGTGAAAATTAGTGTGAACGGAAGACCTTACAAGAAACTAATTGATGATCAAGTAGATTTAGCTAGTGTGAAATGGAATTATTTTGGACATAATTCTTGGATTTTGCCAAGAACTTTAAACTTTTACAAAAAGAATAAGTAACTTTAATCTTTATTTGTAATAACAATAACTCAAGTCATTATGAGAAAACTTACACACTTGTTTTTCCTAGTTTTCTTCAGTTTCTTAACTGTAAATGCTCAACAATATACCGCCGAGCTAATTACAAAGAAACCCCTTGATGTTGGGCAATTTCATGGGGTAGATCAAAAAGGGAACCTGTATTACGAACGCAAAGGAAACCTCATTAAATTTTTTGATGATGAAGAACTGGAGTTTAGAGACTTACAATTAGGAAAGATTCATTATGTAGATTATTTAAATCCACTTCGACTTTTAGTATTTTACAAAGAAGCAAATACAGTTGTTTTTTTAGATAATCGAATGAATGAATTAGACCGTATTAATTTCAATTTTTTAAAAAACAATAGCAATTTTGATTTTGTTAGCATGGCTAATGATAATAGTGTGTGGACATTTAATATTGATGTGAACGAATTACAAGTCTATGACCACCGGAGAAAGAAAATTCTTGCTCGTTCAATTCCGATTTATGATCAGGTTTTACTTCAAAAAAGTAATTTCAATTTTTGTTATTTGGCTACAGAAAATTCGTTTTTAAAATTTAATATTTATGGAAGTATCATCAAGCAATTTAATTTAAAGCTTAAAGCATTTGATACCTATAAAAACCGGGTGCTTTTAAAGACGCAAGACCAGGGTTATTTCTTATTGAATTCTGCGCATGAATTAATTCCTATAGATTTTCCTGAAATTTCGGCGGAAGCCTTTTTTCTAAATGATGAAAAAATATATCTTTACAACAAAAAAGAACTTTATATTTATACCTTGAAAAAACAATAATATGCACATTGCTATTGCAGGAAATATTGGCGCAGGAAAAACTACTTTAACCCGATTACTAGCCAAACATTTTGATTGGGAACCAGAATTTGAAGACGTTCTAGAAAACCCATACCTTGAAGATTTTTATGATGACATGGCAAGATGGAGTTTTAATCTTCAAATTTATTTTTTGAATAGCAGATTTAGACAAATTTTAGCGATAAGAGAAAGCGGAAAGGATATAATTCAGGATAGAACCATTTATGAAGACGCCTATATCTTTGCGCCCAACTTACATGCAATGCGTTTAATGAGTGACCGCGATTATAGTAATTATAAATCGCTTTTTGATTTAATGGAATCGGTTACTAAATCACCTGATTTATTAATCTACTTACGTAGTTCTGTTCCTAATTTAGTAAAACAAATTCAGAAACGTGGGCGTGATTACGAAAACTCCATATCAATAGATTACTTGAACAAGCTTAATGACCGCTATGAAACTTGGGTTAAAGGTTACGACAAAGGAAAGCTATTGGTCATTGATGTTGACCAAATTGACTTTGTTGATAATCCCGAGCACTTAGGTGGAATTATAGAAAAAATTGATGCTGAAATTAATGGTCTTTTTTAGGAAAAAACTTCTTTAGGTTGGGCCTAAAATACAATTCGCTTTTCATTACTTTGCCATCTTCCCGGTAAATAGGCTTTCCATTTTTGTCAAGTTTACTCATGTTACTTTGCTGAATTTCATCAAAGACATCTTCAATAACATCTTGCATACCATGTTCAATAATAGTACCGCACAATATGTACAACATGTCACCTAACGCATCAGCTACTTCTACTAAGTCTTTGTTTTTTGCAGCCTCAAGATATTCTTCATTTTCTTCAGCCATTAATTTATGCCTAAGTTCAATTTTTGCAGGACTTAAATTAACTGTTGGTGCATTCTTATAGCCAATTTCAAATGCATCGTGAAATTTTTTTACGCTTTCTATAGGTTTTTTAATCATAATTAGCCTTATTTTTGTTTAAAAAAAATGTTTACAAACGGACAATGGTTTTTTGCAGTCTTCTTTGTTATTGCTTTCTCTGTTTTGATTATTTTAAGTTACAGGAAAGACAAAAAATTACATAAGAAATACTACAAGGGAAGCCTTTTTATCCTTTTAGGTTTTCTAGTTTTTATTGCTATTCTGTTCTTAATTAAGTTCTTTATAAAAGAATAATTAGCTTACTTTATTTTTTCAAGTGCTTCAAAATCAATTATTTTAATGTTACGTCCTTCAATTTCAACAATGCCTTGTTTTTTAAATTTTGATAAGGTTCTAATTAAACTTTCTGAAGCAATACCAGCTACAGCGGCTAAATCTGATCTTGAAATACGTATTTGTCTAAGTTTGTTTTTCTTTAAACGTTCTGTAAATAGTAATATGGTTTGTGCGGTTTTTCGCTGAACTGAACTATAAGCCATATCTAGAAGCTGTTCTTTAGATT
Organism: Psychroflexus maritimus; assembly: GCF_011089875.1. Taxonomy (GTDB): domain Bacteria; phylum Bacteroidota; class Bacteroidia; order Flavobacteriales; family Flavobacteriaceae; genus Psychroflexus; species Psychroflexus maritimus. The sequence goes on from NZ_JAANAS010000050.1 coordinate 33,192, forward strand.
CATCTAAATGATCTCCTAAAACCTTAATAATTTCAAATAAAACTTGATGATTGTTTTGTAGCAACTTCTTTAATTCAACTTTAGGAATAATGTATAAAACAGAGTCTTCTAAAGGAGTAGCATATTCTTTATAATTCACCGATTCATTAAAAACTAAGTTGCCAAAAAAATCATCCATCTTAAATAAAGCAGTAATTAATTCCTTTCCTTGACCATCTGTTTTATGGGTTTTAATTACGCCTCTTTTCACTAAGAAAAATTGGTTAGCCGTATCTCCTGGACGATAAACAACTTCACCTGCACTAAATTTTTGCTCTGAAAAACCTTTCAATTCTGCTTTAAAGTTTTCCAAATTCATGGAATGAGATTCAATGATAGTATTCTTGCGTTCTTTTTTTTGATGCAGAATAGCTGTTTTTGCTAACCTACTTTCAATGGCACTTATTAAATCTTCTTCCTCAAAAGGTTTAGTTAGGTAATCGTCAGCTCCTAAATCCATTCCTTTTCTAATGTCTTTGTGGTCGGTTTTAGCTGATAAAAAGATAAAAGGGATTTCAAAAGTATGTTCGTCTTTAGCTAAGGTTTTTAACACTTCATACCCGTCCATCTGTGGCATCATTACATCACAAACAATAAGATGCGGATTCAAAGATTTTGCTTTTTCAACTCCTTCTTTTCCGTTTTTTGCAGTATAGACTTCATAGCCTGCAAGTTCTAGCATCTCTTCAGTTGTTTCTCTTACCGTTTGATCGTCTTCAATTAATACTATTTTTTTACTCATGTCTCTTTGGTATTTCTACATAAAAACTTGTTCCTTGGTTCTCTTCTGAAGTAAAATATATTTTTCCGCCTAAGTTTTCTAGGTGTACTTTAGCAATATTTAATCCAATTCCTGTTCCTTGATTATTAATGGCGTTCTCTGCTCTAAAATAGCGTTCAAAAATATGTTTTTGATCTTTTTGAGGTATTCCCATGCCTTGGTCTTTTACTTCAAAATGAAGTTTTTCAGTTGTTTGTTCAATCTTAAAGTTGATAATGGAATCTTCTGGCGAATATTTTATAGCATTGCTAAGTAAATTTGATAAAACTAATTCCATTACATTTTTATCTTGACGAAGTAAACAGTCTTCAATTGAATTAGGGTACTCAATTTGTTGCCCGCTTTTTAAAGTAACATTAGCATTATAAATCACCTCGTTGATTAAAGTTTGTAAGCTAAATTCTTCAAATTTATAGGTCACTTTTCCAGATTCTAAACGCTCTATCGAAAGAAAGTCATTTAGGATGTTAGTTAAGTAATGGACTTTGTTTTTTATGGTTTTTATGTGTTTATCTCGTCTTGCTTGTTGTTCTGCTTGTTCATACTTGCCAATTAAAGTAGCGGAAGTTAAAATACCACTAAGTGGAGTTTTAAATTCATGAGAAACTAAGGATAAAAATTTAGTTTTAAGTTCGCCTAATTCTCTTTCTTTATTGAGCGCATTTTTCATTTTAGCTTCAGCTTTTTTACGCTTAGCGACTTCCAATTCTAAAACTTCATTACTAGATTTTAATTGCTTGATAGCTTTTTTTAGCTCTTCAGTTCTTGATTCAACTTTTATTTCTAGTTGATTATTTAATGCTTTAATTTCTTTTTCAGCTTCTTTTCTTACGGTGATGTCTGATAAAATAGTCATCACGTAGTTTGTCTTATCTACTTTAAATGGATTAAGACCTGCTTCAACGGGAAATTTAGAGCCGTCTTTTTTAATGCCATATAGGTCCATGCCAATTCCCATTTTTCTGCTTTCACCTCGCTTAATAAATTCTTTAAAATAGTGATCGTGTTTGGCATGAACTCTAGTTGGAATTAGTGTATTTAAATGCAAGCCTTTTAATTCGTTAGGCAGGTAGCCAAACATATCTGCAACAGAATTATTAACTTCAGCAATAATTTGGTTTTCGTTGACCACTAAAACACCTTCAGAAATTCCTTGAAACAGAAGGTCGAAAACATTATCACTTGTATTGCTCTTAATCACGGTTATAAATTTTAATCACAAAAATACCTATTTGCATGAACTATATCCTTATAAATTTGATTTTAAATTTGTACTTCTATCAAGTTCAATTTTACTTTTAGCAACTATCTTATCATTTATTTGTTGTCGTTTTTCACAGTTAACTCAACCAAATCACTTACTGTTTTTTTTCCTTTATCTTTGTTAAACCACTGTTGTAGTTTTTTTCTAAACGCTTCATCTAACTCACCCTTTAACTCTTTTTCTTTCTTGACTAGCTGCATTGCTTCTTCTGGTCTAGGGCCCCAGGTAAACAAGACTTCGTTTTGTTTTTTTGCGTAAGCAATTAGCTTAGGAATAGACTTTCCGCCATTGGTTAAAAATTGGTTCATAAGCTCTTCATTTTCATCTCTTAAAACAATTTTCAACTCTATTTTTGGATTGAGCCCTGCTAGTTTTTCAATAAATGGAAGCGCGTGAGCGGCATCTCCGCACCAGGCTTCTGTAATAAGTAACCAAGTTTGTTCTTGCTCAACACTTTTTATTTTTTCGGCAAGTTCCGGATTTATTTTTCCTATCTTTTCCCAGCGCTTCATGCGTTGTAAGCTCAATTCGGTGTAATTTATATAAGCTTCAGATTGATTATCTCCAGTGGTTTTTCCTTGGCTAAACAAATCTTGAATATAGCTTTTGAAGCTCTTGTAATTTTGCGCCTTTTCTAGAGCTGAATGAATTAATTGACTTACTTCCATTAACTTTTTTAAACCAAAAATAGACAATATTAGATGGTTTGTAGCTTTTGTTTTATGTTTTTTTGACTCTTTCTTGTAGTTGCATATCTACTCTCTGTTTCTCAATTTTTTTTTAAATTGAAATTTATTTTAAAAATTTAAATGATGAGTTCAGACGACTTCAAAAAAGCTGCCCAAAATTCTAATTTAATTTCGGGAATCTACAATTATTGCAATAGATGGTGTGAAAAATGTAATTTCACTAATCGTTGTATGCTTGCTTCTGTTGAAAATGCAAATAATCAAAAAGACGAAAAAAACATCTTTGAAAACATTAAAAAAAGTTTTGAAATTGCTACAGAGTTGCTTAACGAGTGGGCAGAAAAAGAAGGAATGAATTTAGATAAAATTTTAGAAAATACCGTGGCACAAGATTTTCAAGAAGCTTTTGATGAAGTTAATAATCACCCTTTAAATCAAGAGTCTAAAACCTATATAAAAAAGATGGACCATTTTTTAATTTACTACAAAGAAGCTATTAGTTTAGAACTAGAAAACTTAATTCTGTTTAACTTACATTCCCAACTTGACAAGGTGTTTCCTTCTTATTTACTGCTAATTTTCTACTTACTAGTTTTCGGGTTACCTTAATAGTTATTTTCCTAAGTGTTTATGATAATAATTCTGAATTCTAGGATCGTTACGAATAGTTTATCATGAAGCTTTAATAAAGTAAGAACCTAACAAACAATGAGCCCTTGGTAAATCCTCTGAAGCTATTATAGCATATTATAATTCGAAAGCCAATTAGTTTAGCGTGCTTGGTTTTTTTTAATCGAAGTTTTTAAACATCACATTTGTTTTATTCACTTAACATAGTTTTTTATAGGTGGCTGTAAATAAGCGAATTACAATTTATTTCCCTATACAAAAACTATACAAATGAAAATAGGGGTTTTTATTTCCTCTACTTCTTACTACTTTCGCTAAAATATTTAACAAATGACCAAACAATTATACCTTTTCCTGATTACTGTAGTTTCTGCCTTAGGAGGCTTGCTTTTTGGCTATGACACAGGTGTAATAAATGGCGCACAGTTTTTTTTAAGCAAGCATTTTGATTTAGATGCAACCATGAAAGGTTGGGTAGTAGGAAGCGCATTGTTGGGGTGTTTAGTGGGCGCTTTAATTGCCGGGCCAATCAATTTTAAAATAGGAAGAAAAAACGCACTTATTTTATCGGCTATTTTATTTACTGTTTCTGCTTGGGGTTCTGGTATGCCTTCATTTTTACCTGAATCGGTAAGCTTATTAGTAACTTTTAGAATTATTGGTGGGTTTGGAATTGGTATAGCTTCTATGTCGGCACCAATGTATATTGCCGAAATAGCACCACCTGAAAAAAGAGGAAGTCTAGTTTCTTACTATCAATTGGCAATTGTAATTGGTTTTTTTGTGGTTTTTTTGGTGACTTATTTTATAGGAAAAAACCTTACCGAAGCACAAAATATAGAATTTGGATGGCGAAGAATGTTTTGGTCTGAACTAATTCCTAGTATTTTGTTTCTTATTCTTTTGTTTTTTGTTCCGAAAAGTCCAAGGTGGCTTTACTTGAAAGGAAAAGAGCCTGAAGCCTATACCATATTAAAGAAAATAAATGGTAAGAAGCAAGCAAGTGTTGTTCAAATAGGCATATTAGAATCCATCAAAAAAGCATCAAAAGGAGGGAAGATTAACTTATTGAAAAGTCCTTTTTTCAAAATTATATTAATTGGATTAGTTTTTTCTTCGCTTCAGCAATTAACGGGGATTAACGCAGTACTTTATTACGGGTCAGATATTTTTGAAAAGACCCTTGGATTTACCAAAGATGATGTTTTGCTTCAACAAACTATACTCGCTTTAATCAATTTAATTTTCACTTTTGTGGCTTTGTTCACGGTAGATAAATTTGGCAGGAAAAAGTTGGTTTATATTGGAGACGCAGGCATGTTAACTGGGTTTTTAATGCTGGCTATAAGTTTGCAAACAGAACAAGTAGGTTGGATTTCTTTAATAGGTATTTTATTGTTTATAGCTTCTTTTGCCATGTCTATGGGCCCCGTTGTTTGGGTGATTTTATCTGAAATTTTTCCAAATAAAATTAGAAGTTTAGCCATGTCGATTGCCGTTGCTTTTCAATGGTTCACCAATTACCTGGTTTCTCAGCTTTTTCCAGTTTTATCGGAAAGTGAACTCAACATGAGTTCAACGTGGAATGGTTCTTTACCTTATTACATATTCGCCGTATTTATCCTTTTTACCTTGTTTTTTACCTACAAGTTTATACCTGAAACCAAAGGCAAAAGCCTAGAAGATTTGGAGAATGTTTGGGAGGAGTAAAAGTTTTTTTAGTTGATGTAGCGATTGTGTCTTATACAGGCAAACCTATTGGTCAGCAAAGCGATAGCAACTAATTGTATTTCGTCTTTTCGTGCTTCAAATTGAAACTTAAAAAAGGTATTTTAGTAAGGTGACTTTAATTGATAAATGGTATAACTTTCATTAGGCTTCAAATCATCAAAGACTAAACTTCTTTTGTTTCAGATTGTAGTTTAAATTTAATAACTTAAATCCTAAAAGTTGACTGTTAAATAAAACGTACTTAACCAAGTACTTTTTATTATCTTTGTAATATGGAAATAGTAAATTACACAGACTTTCGTTCAAATCTAAAGCATTGGTTCGATAAAGTACTTGAATTGAAGATTTATAGAAAAAAATACAGCAATGAATAAAATAAAAACTAAACTCAACTTTTTATTATTTTCCATTTCAACTCTCTGCTTTATTGCGTGTGGAAGTGTCTATTTGGATGGAGATGGTTTCCTTAGACCTAATATTAACAAACGAAAAGCATTTGATAATAGTTACGGGACACTTTTTCCAAAAGAACCTGATTTTAGCTTAAAGGGAAAGTTAAAAGAATATGAAGGTGAATTTTTAATTGATACTACAGCAGTATATATTATTAATTATGGAGAAGGATATGCGGGCCCATATCATTTTGATAATAAATATAGTTTTTTACGATTTTTTAGTAGTGGTCATGTTTTTTTGGCAGGTAAATATGATGAAGAGTTTGTTGGTAAGGATTTTTCAACTTTTAACAGAGCTACTGTTGGGTATTATACTTTTGAGGATGGGAAAATACTTGTTGAATTTTTTGTACCAAGTGGAAGATATAGGTTCAATGTGTATGAAATAATTGATTCGCTTACCATTTTAAAGGCCAAAACAAAGCCACGTAGTAGGGCTGCAAGTTGGGATAATTTAAAAAGAAAGGAACATTATTTTCATAAAAGAAATGTAGATAGTCTGTGGGGTGAGCCTTATTGGTAAATAAACTACTTGTGCTTTTTGTAAACTCGCTTTTTACTATTCCTGATTTTTAATTACCTTTAGCGCTAAATACTTTCCATGCGATTATTGCCAATATTTTTCTTTTTCCTCTACTTTCAATTTGGTGTTGCCCAAGAAATACCTCCCGTGGTTTCTTATGGCGCTGAAGATTATAAAGCAGATAATCAAAATTGGTCCATTACACAATCGGAGGAAGGATGGATTTATGTAGCTAATAATAAAGGCTTACTTTCTTATGATGGTGAGAATTGGAGTTTGTATAAATCGCCTAACCAGAGTATAATTCGTTCTGTTCACGCTGTTGGAGAGCGTATTTATACAGGCTGTTTTAGGGAGTTTGGCTTTTGGGAAAAAAATGAATACGGCCACTTAACCTATGCTTCTATTTCAGCTCAAATTGAATTAAATGAAGACGAGCAGTTTTGGGAAATTATAGATTACAAAGATTGGATTATTTTTCAATCCTTAAATAACATTTATCTCTACAATACTTCATCTGAAGAAATTAAGAAAATTGATACTTCGCATGCTGTAACCAAAGTTTTTAAAGTGAATAACAAGATTTACTTTAGCCAACCTGGTAATGGTGTTTTTCAGATAGTAAATGCAAAACCCAAATTAATAAACAATCACTCCATTTTCAAAGAGAATACAATCATCAATATGTATTCCGTAGAGAATCAGCTCGTTGTACAAACCAATAAAAAAGGTATTTTCACCTTAGCTGAAACTCCTCAAAAACACCCTTCTTTTGATTTACCTATCTTTGAATCAATTGATGTTTATAATAGCTTGCAAACTGAAAGTGGAGATTTAATCCTTGGTACAATTTCAAATGGTGTTTATCGCATTTCTAGTACTGGAGAAATAGAGTATCAAATTAACCGAACAAATGGTCTTGCTAATAATACGGTTCTCTCAATATATGAAGATAGAGATAAAAATATTTGGTTGGGCTTAGATAATGGAATTAGCTTTATTAACACATTTTCGCCTATTAAAAATTATACAGACGAAACAGGAAGACTAGGCACTGTTTACGTTTCCAAAGTTTTTAATAACCAACTTTTTTTAGGAACTAATCAAGGTCTGTTTTATAAAAAGTTAAATGATAAAAATTCAGATTTTGAGCTTATTAAAGGGAGTACTGGTCAGGTTTGGGAGTTATTTATTTTTGATAATCAACTTTTTTGTGGACACAATAACGGAACTTTTTTAGTTCAAGAAAAGAATTTTAACCCAGTAAGTGCTAAACCTGGTACATGGAATTTTAAAGAAGTGCCTAATCATCCTAATTTGTTGTTACAGGGAAATTACCAGGGGTTTAGCTTATTAGAGAAAGTAAATGATACTTGGAAATTTAGAAATTCAATTGATGGCTTTCAGGTTTCAGCTAAAGCATTTGAATTTATAGACGATTATTCTGTCCTTCTAGATCACGAATATAAAGGGGTTTACCGAATCAAATTTGATGAAGATTTTAATAATGTAATCGCTCAAGAACAAGATTCTTCAGTTGAAAAAGGACTGTATTCTAGTCTTATTAAGTTCCAAAATCAGGTCTTGTATGCCAATAGTAATGGAATATTTGCTTATCATCCTACAAAAGAAAAATTTGAATTACATCCGCAAATTGGTGACTTACTTTCTGAAGAAACCTACACTACGGGAAAGTTAGTGCCCACCTCAGAAGAGGATTTCTTCTTGTTTACCAAAAAGTTTACTTATCGTGTTTCTAAAAATACACTAGACAATAGTTTACTTGTTGAAAGCTTTCCACTTACTAATACGATGAGAAGTTCATTGGTTGGTTATGAGAATGTTATAAGACTCAAAGACGACCAATATTTGTTTGGAAATCATTCCGGTTACTTGACTTTCCATTTCAATTTATACGAAAAATTTCAGCGTGACTTAGCCATGAATATTAATGCGGTTACTATTTCATCTGTAGATGGACATCAATTGCCAGTTTCATTTGCTAATCAAATAAATAAATTTGAAGCGGAATACAATACGCTAGAGATTGATTATAGTGTTCCAGAATATACCAATTACCTCAATATTGAATATCAATATAAATTAAAAGGTTTGTTTGAAGATTGGAGCGATTGGTCTTCTAATTCAACGGCTAGATTTAGTAATTTAAATCCTGGAAATTATCAGTTTCAGGTGAGAGCTAGAATGGGTCATGATATGCTTTCTGAAGCAGAGATTTATGATTTTTCAATTAAACGACCTTTTTGGCTGTCTAACTTGATGATTGTACTATACATTATTGCTTTTATCATTATTGTTCTAATTACTCATAATACTTATAAACTTTATTACAAGAAGCAAAAGCAAAAAATTCAATTACAAAACCAGAGGGAACTTCAGTTAAAAGAAAGCGAAAACGAATTGCGATTAATTGAAGTGAAAAATCAGCAACTAGAAAAGGATATTGAAAGTAAAAACAGAGAGCTTGCTATTTCTACAATGAGCCTTATTAAAAAGAATGAATTTTTAAATCAATTGCAATCCGAAATTAATAAATACAAAGAAGAACCAAAGAAGGGGATTGTTCAGATTGGTAAAATTATTAATCGTAAACTCAATCAAAATAGCGATTGGGAGTTTTTTGAAAAAGCCTTCAATAACGCCGATCAAGATTTCTTTAAGAAAATTAAAGAAATTCATCCTAACTTAACACCCAACGATTTAAAATTGTGTGCTTACCTGCGTTTAAATTTAAGTTCAAAAGAAATCGCTCCATTATTTAATATTTCTACAAAAAGTGTAGAAGTTAAACGCTATCGTTTGCGTAAAAAAATGGATTTAGATAGAGACGTTAGTCTAACCAATTATATACTTGAATTATAATACTATACAATTAGCTTTTTTGCCTATACAAAACCACTACATTCTTATTTTTTGCTTTTGTTTATCTTAAAAAAACCTTAGTTTAACATTAGCTTAAAGTTTAGGTATTTCCTTGAATTTGCTATCATTAATTTAAAAATCACTATCATTATTTACATTGTATGTATTTTGTAAACGGAATTTTTAGTAAAATCTCAAGAAAACGATTTAGTTTTACATCAAACTCAAAAAATATGTTGAAAAAATTTACATTATTACTGTTTTTCATGACGAGTGTTTTTTATGCTCAAGAAAAACAAGTTTCCGGTACTGTAGTTGATGCCGACCTAAACATACCTTTACCTGGTGTTGAAATTCAGGTAGAAGGAACAGATCAAGGAACAACTACAAATTTTGACGGTGAGTTTATGCTAGATGGCTTAAGCTCCGGTGATGTCTTGTTGTTTACCTATATAGGGTTTAAAACTTTAAAGGTAACAATAGATGATAGAGACGTTTACGATTTAAAACTTGAATCGGATGTTGAACAACTTGAAGAAACCATTGTTATTGGTTACGGTAAACAGAGCAGACGTAATGTAACAGGTTCGGTTTCTAAAGTAGGAAGCGAGGATATCAAAAAATTAGAGCCGTTAAACGCAGCTCAATCGCTTCAAGGAACAGTTTCTGGGGTAAATGTTACCCCAACTGGAGGTTCTCCTGGTGCTGAAGCTAATATTCGTATTCGCGGAATTTCCACCAATGGAAATAACAGACCATTAATTATTCTTGATGGTATTCAATATGAGGGTGGTCTTAATTCAATTAACCCACAAGATATTGAAGAAGTTACTGTTTTAAAAGATGCCCAAGCCGCTATTTATGGTACACTTGGTGCAAACGGTGTAGTTTTGGTTACCACTAAAGGAGGAAAGCGGAATCAAGAAGCCAAATTTGATTATTCAACGTATTATGGTTTACAACAAACCACAAGAACTTTACCGCTTCTAAATGCTACCGAGTACGGTCTTTTAATTAACGAAAAGTACGCCAATGCTGGTCAGGTAAGTCCGCTAGGCAATATCACTGGCTTAGGAAGAGGAACAGACTGGCAAGATGAGGTTTTTGAGACGGCACCCGTAGTAAGTCATAATTTATCGGTGAGTGGTGGTTCAGAAAAAACTTCTTACAGAATTAGCGCCTCGCATCTAGGACAAGAAGGTATTGTAGGAGGGGATAAGTCTGGTTTTAAAAGACAAACCGCACAACTGGCCTTAGATACAGATTTAAAAGACAATTTAAATTTAAAAACTAACCTTAATTATTTCCATACAGAAAATAGAGGATTAAACGATTTTGGATTAGGTTCTGTACTTTTTAATGCCATTAATATGGCGCCTACTATTGGTACAAATGTAGATAACCTCACAGGCTTTATTGATTTAGGGAATGAAGTAGTTAATCCACTTACACAAATAAGAAATACCTTTAATGAAGGTACCACCAACCGCATTAGTGGTAATGTACATGGAACTTGGGAATACTACGATAACTTAGATTTACAAGCAAGAATTGGTTTTAATTCGGCTAATACAAGATTTAGAGAATTTTTACCAGTTTTCAATTATGGACCCAATAAGGTTTTTAATCGATTAGAAGACAATTTGGTTAATCAAAACCAACAAAGTGATTATGATTATACCATTGATGTTTTCAATACTTACGAGAATAAGTTTGCCGATATTCACGAGGTGACTATAATGATAGGAATGAATGCATTTAGACAATATGGAGAGTTTGTTGGAGGCTCAAGAACAGGTGTGCCAAACAATTCATGGGAGTTTGCTAATATAGGAACAGCAACAGGAACAGGAGACGAAAATACTTCCACTTCATTTGCCTATGACTTAAGGCGTTTATCCTACTTTGCGCGTGTGCAATACACATTAAAAGATCGTTATTTGTTTTCAGGAATGTTACGTAGAGATTCCTCCAATATTTTTGCGTCAGATAATCGTGTAGGCTGGTTCCCATCAGCTACAGCGGGTTGGATTGCTTCAGATGAAGATTTCTTTCCTGAAATTGAAGCCATCGATTTCTTTAAAATTAGAGGTAGTTTTGGGGTGTTAGGAAATGATCGAGTTCCCCAATTTGCTTATCGCTCATCACTGGCCTCTGGTGCTGCTAGTTATGTAGATGCATCAGGAGGTATCATTACCGGACAATCTCCAGCCTTGTTGCCTAATCCAGAAATAAAATGGGAGGAAAATACAATGTTCGATATTGGTTTTGATTTACGCTTATGGAATAATAAAGTAAATCTAGTGATGGATTATTACCGAAGAGATACCCGCGATTTATTAATTCCTGGCTTACCAGTAACGGGTATTACAGGAATTGCTGCTCCAGGATCTGGCGCACCAGTTATAAACGCAGGTTCGGTAAGAAACCAAGGAATTGAAATTGAATTATCCTATTCAGATAATTGGACAGATGATTTGAGTATCAATACAAGCTTTAATGTTTCTACCATTAATAACGAAGTTACCGCTATAAACGGAGCTGATTTTATTGAAGGCGGTCAGTTTGGCGTAGGGCAACCCTTACCCTCAAGAATGCAAGTGGGACAGCCAATAGGATATTTCTACGGTTACCAAACCAATGGAATTTTCCAAAATCAAGCTGAAGTAGATGCTCATCCATCTCAACAGGCGCTTGGTGCAAATGCACAACCAGGTGATTTACGATTTGTAGATACTAATGCAGATGGTGTTATCGATGAAAGTGACCGAGTTAATATTGGTAATCCAATTCCTGATGTTACTTTAGGTTATAATTTAAGTTTGAATTATAAACAATGGGATTTTTCTACCTACATGTTTGCTAATATTGGTAATGATATTGTTAGGAATTTTGAACGTGACCAGCCCAATGTGAATATGCTAGCTTATAATAAAGCAAGATGGACAGGGCCAGGTTCTACCAATACCGTTCCTAGGCTCACCTCGGGAGCTACAGCTAATAATGTCTTTTCAGATTTCTTTGTTGAAGATGGATCGTTCTTAAGACTACAAACCCTAAGTGTTGGCTATAGTTTTAAACCAGAATTGCTTGAAAAAATTAAAGTGAGTAACTTAAGATTATATGCTAAAGTAGATAATATCTACACCTTTACAGGTTACTCAGGCTATGATCCAACAGCTTCTACAGGACAACCCATTGGACAAGGAATTGACTTCGGTTTCTATCCTCTACCAAGAACAGCTATTTTAGGTTTAACCGCACAATTTTAATCGAAAAATTTAATAAAGATGAAAAAATATATATTAATAACGGTGCTGACTCTCTGTTGTATTTCATGTGCAGATGATTTTGTTGAAACAGATCCACCATATACAGTAGATACAGAAAACTTTTTTCTTTCTGAAGAAGATTATAGAAATGGATTAGTTGCAATTTATGACCTTTTAAATGCAAATTATGCCAGTGTGATGTTAGCTGAAGTAGCTTCTGATGATATTAACACAGGTGGTGAAAGCCCAACCGATGTGATTGGTTGGCAACAAGTGGACCGAATGATCCACACACCTATTAATCAACAAGTGAAAGATGTTTGGGACTTCAATTTTGCTGGAGTGTATAGAGCTAGTTTCATGATTGAAAATCAAGACAAAACAGATTTCCCTGGAAAAGAACAATTTTTAGCTGAAGCTCGTTTCTTAAGAGCCTTCTATAACTTTAATTTAGTTCGTTTTTTCGGTGAAATTCCTATTAAACCTGAAGGGAGATTTGAACTTGGAGATGAGCTTTCAATACCTAGATTTAGCGTAGAGGATGTTTATGCTCATATTGAAGATGATTTATTATACGCTGTTGAAAATATGGCTACTACTTCTGTAGAACCTTGGCGAGTTAATCAATATGCCGCTAAAGCCTTGTTAGGAAAGGTTTATCTTTATATGGAAGAATACGATAAGGCAGCTTCTGAATTAACTGATGTAATTAATACGGGTGCTTTTCACTTATATGGAACTCAAGGTGATGAGGAGTTTGCTAACCTTTTCGAATTTGAAGGGGAAAATAGTGGTGAGTCTGTTTTTGAAATCCAATATACTGGTGTTCAAGGTGCTGGCTTTGATTGTTTACAATGTAGCACAGGAAATGTAATGGTTGGATTTAGCGGCGTTAGAGGTTACAGCGGACCAACCTTTGAACCTGGATTTGGTTTTATACTGCCTACAGAAGATATATATAATGCGTATTCGTCAAACGACTTAAGAAGGGATTTAAGTATTTTAGATATTGAAGCCTGGGCTTCAGATACAGGGGCTAGTTTTAATATTGGTAACCAAGATGAACAAACGGGTCATACAGGTTACTATAATAGAAAATACTTGCCTAGAGAAAACGACAATTTGCCAGATGCAAATTTAACGCAGCCTAATAATTATCGCGCAATTCGCTATGCAGATGTATTACTCATGGCCGCAGAAGCCAATGTGTTGGGCACAGGAGGTGATGAACCAGCAAGAAATTACCTAAACCAAGTAAGAAATCGTGCCGGTTTAAGCAGTGTACAATCTTCTGGAACAGAATTACTGGAGACCATCTATAACGAAAGAAGATTAGAACTTGTAGGTGAGGGGCATCGCTTTTTCGACTTAGTAAGAACAAATAGAGCGGCTAATCGTATTGATGGTTTTGTAGCTCCTAAAAATAATGTCTTCCCAATTCCGCAGGAAGAAATGCAATTTGCTCAAGACAATTGGGAACAAAATCAAGGGTATTAAAAATTAATGATGATGAATAATTTGAAAAAATTTATAAGTTTAGCTATCGTAATCTTATTTTTAGCTTGCGATGAAGATGATGGTATAACTAACTTTACACAGTTAGCTCCACAAAATGTCGATGCAGAATTTAGCATTGCAACAGATAATTCTGGAGAGGTAACCATAACTCCTAAAGGCGAGGGAGTAGAGCAATTTGCCATAAATTTCGGAGACGGAAGTGAACTGGAAGAAAATATTAAACCCGGAAATAGCGTAATCAATACCTATCAAGAGGGAGAGTATGAAGTAACTATTATTGCTGAAAATCTTGCAGGTGATATTTCCGAACAAACTAAAGATTTGTTAGTTTCTTTTGATCCACCGGAAAATTTGGAAGTTGAAATTTCAACCGATCCTAATGATTCTTTTACGGTCATAGTAACTGCCACAGCAGATAATGCCGCAGGATTTGATGTGACTTTTGGGGAAGTAGATGATGAAGAGCCTGTTTTTGTTCTAGCTAATGAAGAAGCTACTTATACTTATTCAGATATTGGCACTTTTACTATTGCTGTTGAAGCTTTGAGTGGTGGTGAAGCTACAACTACTTATACAGAGGAAATCACCATTACAGATCCATTTGTGCTTCCTATTACTTTTGAATCTCAAACCATAAATTATAATTTTAATAATTTTGGAGGAGGTGAAGATGATGGCGTTGTTATTGTTGACAATCCAGCACCTAATGAGATAAATTCAAGTAACCAAGTAGGTTCCTATACTAAAGTTAGCGGTTCAGAAACATGGGCTGGAACTTCAGCATTTTTAAATGAAACTATCGATTTTTCAAACACAACAACTGTTGCTGTTGATGTGTATTCACCCGAAGTTGGAACTCCAGTTTTACTAAAAATTGAACAAGATGGTGACCCAGATATTTTTGTAGAAAGTACACAAAATACAACTACTTCAAACGAATGGGAAACGCTTACCTTTAATTTACCTGAAGCTAACACCTTAGGCGAATTCGCTATTATTGCTCTGTTTTTCAATTTCGATAATGCGGGGCAAGGTGAAACTTATTTATTTGATAATATCAGGTTGACAGACCCTGTTGTTTTAGGTCTTCCATTAGACTTTGAGCAAGGAGCGTCTTTTTATAATTTTACTGAATTTGAAGGAGCTCCAACTCAAGTTGTTCCCAATCCTGATCAGTCAGGAATTAACACTAGCGCAAACGTTTCTGAAACTTTAAAGGCTTCTGGAGCAGCTACTTTTGCAGGTTCAGTTTTAACTATAGATGAGCCTATTGACTTAGGTATTTCTTCTACCTTAAAAATGAAAGTTTGGTCACCCATTGCAGACAATGAAGTAATTCTGAAACTTGAAAGCTCTACTTCTGATGCTGAAATTGAAGCTAGTCAGGTGGTCAATACAACCAATGAATGGGTAGAGGTAGAATTCGATTTCTCTGCCGCAGATACTAATGAAAACTGGGATGTTCTTGTGTTTTTCTTCGATTTTGGCAACCCTGGTGCTAATTTAGAATTTTACTTTGATGACCTAGATTATGTAACTACTATTTCAGACGATTTAGTGGGAACTTGGCAAATGGTAAACGAAGCCGGTTCCCTTGGTGTTGGTCCTGCAGTAGGAGATGTAAGTTGGTTTTCTTGTGATGCAGGTTGTGTTCAAGAAAGAGCTTGCTATTTTGATGATACTTATACCTTCAGTGCTGATGGTAGCTTCACAAATGGTTTTGGTACTAGCGGTGAATCGTGGATTGAAGCTTGGCAAGGCGTAGCTAATGATTCATGTGACAATCCTGTATCTCCACATGATGGGTCTAACTCTGCAAGTTATGTCTATAATCAACAAAACAACACCATAACCCTGAACGGCACAGGAGCTTACATTGGTCTAGCAAAAGCAATGAATGCTGGTGAACTTCCAAATGTTCCCGTTCCTTCTCAGGTAACTTATAACATTACTTCTTTAAGTGCTACTTCAATGGAAATTTATGTTGAATCTGGAGATGGTGTGTTTTGGCAATATGAATTAGAGAAACAATAATTGAAAATCATTAAATTATGAATACGAACAAAATAGTGAGTTTATTAAGCTTAATTATGCTTATATCATTGACCTCATGTCAGGACGATGATTATAGTATAGGCGAAGTGAAAGCCCCAACAAATATTCAAATAGAAACTGAAATTGAAGGGGTAAGCGAAGATTTTCCTTTTGGAGATGGTAGTGGCTTTGTTAATTTCAAAGCAACCGCCGATAACGGCATTAACTATAGCTATGATTTTGGTGACGGCAATTCTCAACGCCAATCCTCTGGTGAAGTAAGACATAGGTTTTCACGAGATGGTGTTAACGACTATCTAGTTAAAGTTACGGTTAGTGGCCCTGGTGGAACAAAGAGTACTGAAACTATTGAAGTGAAAGTTTTGAGCTTATTTAACGATCCGGTAAGTTATGAATTTTTAACCGGTGGAGAAGGGCAATCTAAGGAATGGAAAATTGCTAGAAATGAACCAGGTCATCTTGGCGTTGGTCCTTTAGACAGCTTTGGTCCAGACTTTTTTGCAGCTGAACCTAATCAGTTAGCCGAATGTCTTTATGATGACGCAATTACTTTAACTGGTGGAATAAATGGAACAATATCCTTTGAACATGACAATACCAATCCTGATGGTGTAGGAGTAACTTTCTTTAACGGAGAATTTAACACCGTTGGAGGGGGTGGTGGTCCAGACGACCAATGTTTACCTTATGATGTTACAGGACTAAAAAATCTAGGCTTGGCTCCTGCTGGTTTTAATACTCCAGAGGAGATAACTACAGGAACTCAATTCACCATTAGTGATGACGGATTTATGAGTTACTACATTAACACCAGTACTTATGAAATCCTTGAAATAACAGAAGATTTTCTATACGTTAGAGCATTGTCTGGTTCGGCTACTAATCAATTAGCTTGGTATTTTAAATTTACTACCGATGTAGATGGAGATCAGGATAATACCCTTGAAACTCAATTTGAAGATTTAGTTTGGTCTGATGAATTTGATGTGGACGGTACACCTGACCCAAGTATTTGGAATTTTGAAACTGGTAATGGCGCAGATCAAGGTATTCCTGGTTGGGGTAATGAAGAATTGCAATACTATACAGAAGATAATGCTATTGTAGATGATGGTAAACTTGTCATTAACCTTAATGCAGAACCCACCTTTGGATTCGATTATTCTTCTTCAAGAATGAATACACTAAATAACTTCGATTTCCAGTATGGTAGATTAGAAGTTAGAGCAAAACTTCCTGAAGGAGGTGGAACTTGGCCAGCAATTTGGATGATGGGAGCTAACTTCCCAAGCGTAGGATGGCCAGAATGTGGAGAAATTGATATCATGGAACATAGTGGAAATGACCAAGACGTTATCCATGGTACGGTTCACTTCCCAGGGAACTCTGGAGGAAACGCTATTGGCGGTACAACTGTTCAAGAAGGAGTTTCTAATGAATTTAATAATTATACTATTGAATGGGATGAAAATCAAATTCAATGGGCCATTAATGATGAAGTTTTTCAGACTTTCCAAAATAATGGAGACCTACCTTTTAATCAAGAGTTCTTTATTATCTTAAATGTAGCCATGGGGGGAACCTTCGTTGGAAATAGCGTTGACCCTGATTTTGAGGAGAGCGATATGGAAATTGAATACATTCGCGTTTATCAATAATAAATCATACTACTTAGGTGTTATCTTCACTTGATGAGGATAATACCTAAGTTTTTTATAGAAAAAAAATTGATTATTTCAAAACTGTTGCTCATGTACTTCAGGTTTTTACCCCTTTTTCTAATTTTTCTCCTTAGTGTAAGCTGTGCTTCAGATAAGCAAACTAAACTAATACAGGATGAAAATGGCCATCGGTTAGTTGTTGATGGTGAAAATTTTGTGATTAATGGAATGAATTGGGATTACTTTCCTATTGAAACCAATTACGATTATTCACTTTGGAATGAATCTGATGAAATTATTCAAAAAGCTTTAGATTACGAAATGCAACTCCTACAAAAAATGGGAGTAAATAGCATTCGAGTTTATACTGGAATTCCTCCAAAATGGATTACTTATATTTATGAAAACTACGAAATCTACACCTTACTAAATCATTCTTTTGGAAGATACGGTCTTTCTATTAATGACAAATGGATTGCAAAAATCAATTACGCAGATCCAAAAACACAAGAAATTCTTCTTGATGAGGTCAAAGAAATGGCTGAAACCTATAAGCAAACCCCAGGCCTTCTTATTTATTTATTAGGCAATGAAAATAATTATGGTTTATTCTGGCACGGTGCTGAAACTGAAGATTTACCTAGCCAAGCAGAATTAGATACAGAAATAATAGAAAATCAAGCTAGACCAATGTATCGTTTAATGAATAAGGCTAGCAATTTAATCAAATCTGTAGATGAACAAACATTGACTTCAATTTGCAATGGCGATTTAATGTACCTTGATGTTATTGCTGAAGAATGTACAGACATAGACATCTTTGGTATCAATATTTACAGAGGTATTTCGTTTGATGATACCTTTGAACGAGTAAAAAAAGAATACGGAAAACCACTCATCTTTACAGAGTTTGGAGCAGATGCCTACAATGCCCTGCTTCAACAGGAAGACGAAGTAGCTCAGGCCTACTATTTTATACATAACTGGAAAGAAATTTACACCAATGTCTATAACTTAGGAAAAGCTGAAAATATGCTTGGTGGTTATAGTTTTCAGTGGAGCGACGGCTGGTGGAAACACGGGCAAACTTACAACCTTGATGTTCAGGATACAACCGCATCTTGGACTAATGGGGGGTATTATTTAGATTATAAAGCCAATCAAAATAACATGAATGAAGAGTGGTTTGGAATAATGACTAAGCAACCACCAAATGAAAATAATTTGTTTGAGCTTAGACCACGATTAGCTTATCACAAATTAAAAGAAATGCACCAACTTAATCCTTTTCAAGAAACTATAGGCGTGCAACAAATTAACCAAAAAGCAAAAACTTTACTTCGTGATATTGAAGTAGAAATAGAAGAAATTAAAGATCAAATAAAAAAATAAAATAAACTATGACCCAAGTTGAGGTAATTAATAATGACACCACCAATGATTTAGAACAAGTAGTCATTAATGGAGAGAAGTTTCTCAAAATTTCTGAGGCTAATCAGTTGCGTCCATTTTTTATGAGCATTGTAAGTTATTCTAATCATTGGCTTTTTATTTCTAGTAATGGTGGATTAACAGCCGGTAGGAGAAATTCAGAATCAGCTCTCTTTCCATATTATACAGACGATAAAATTACCGAATCTTATTTAACCACAGGCAGTAAAACCTTAATAAAACTTATTGGTCCAGAAGGGAATAAATACTGGGAACCTTTTACAAATAAATCTATTGAGAAATACAAAATTTCAAGAAATCTTTATAAGAATAGTTTTGGTAATAAAGTAATTTTTGAAGAAATTAATCACAGTTTAAATCTTCAATTTACGTATCAACTTTCTACTAGTGATCAGTATGGTTTTGTAAAAACTTCTGCGCTTACTAATCTCAATTTTGCAGCAGTTGAAATTGAAATTATTGATGGTTTTCAAAATATCTTGCCTGCTTCTGTAGATAGCGAATTACAAAAACAAAGTAGTAATTTAGTAGATGCTTACAAAAGAAGCGAATTAGATAAGAAATCTGGCTTAGGAATTTTTGCCTTAAGCGCAATTCCAGTAGATAAAGCCGAACCAAGCGAAGCCCTTAAAGCTAATATAGCATGGTCTTTAGGACTTGAAAACCCTAAGTTTTTACTGTCTTCTGTTCAATTAGATCAGTTTCGGTCAGGCCAAATTATTCAGGAAGAAACCGATGTAAAAGCTGAAAAAGGAGCTTATCTATCGCATCAAAATTTGGTGCTCCATGCTGAAGAACAAAAGCAGTGGAAAATTATAGCTGACGTAAATTATACTCACGCTAAATTAATTCAATTACAAACTAACTTAATTGCTCAAACTTCTATTGAAGAACAACTTCATCAAGATGTAGAAAAAGGAACTAATCGTTTAAAACAATTAGTTGCTAGTGCAGATGGCATTCAGTTTTCTCAAGATTCTTTGAAAGATATTCGGCATTTTTCTAACTCTTTGTTCAATATTATGCGCGGGGGAGTTTTTGACCATAATTATCAAATTGAAAAAGCTGATTTTACAAACTACCTCAAGAAAGCAAATAAAAAATTAGCTAAAAACTGGCATACAGATGTTCAATCATTGAATCAGGTTTTTTCTAAATTCGATTTAGATCAACTTGTTAAGCATTTAAATGATGCCGATTTCACGCGTTTAGCAACAGAATACCTTCCATTAAAATTTAGCCGAAGACACGGAGACCCGAGTCGCCCATGGAATAAATTTTCCATCAATACCAAGGATGATAATGGAAATAAAATACTAGATTATGAAGGAAATTGGCGTGATATTTTTCAAAACTGGGAAAGTTTAGCTTATTCTTATCCGGCATTTATTGAAGGGATGTTATTTAAATTTTTAAATGCTACAACTTTTGATGGTTATAATCCTTACCGTGTAACTAAAGATGGATTTGATTGGGAAACTATAGAACCAGACGATCCTTGGTCTTATATTGGTTATTGGGGTGATCATCAAATCATTTACTTGCTTAAGTTTTTAGAATTTTACCAAGCCTCACAACCTAAAGCTATGCAAGAATGGTTCGGTAAAGAGGTTTTTGTTTATGCCAAGGTACCTTATGTAATCAAAGCTTATGATGAGTTACTTAATGACCCAAAAGACACTATTGAATTTGATCACGAATTAGATCAAAAAATTAGAGCTAAACGAAATAAAATTGGGGCCGATGGCGCTTTGTTTGAAACGAAAGAAGGCGGTGTCTTAAAAGTTAATTTTTTAGAAAAAATACTAGCTACTAGTCTTGCTAAAATGGCCAACTTTATTCCAGAAGCAGGCATTTGGATGAATACCCAACGTCCCGAATGGAATGATGCCAATAATGCCTTAGTGGGTAATGGAGTTTCATTGGTGACTTTAGCTTACTTAAGAAGGTTTTTTAACTTCTTTAATCAAGTACTTAGCCAACCTAATAAAAGTGAAAACTTTGAAGTTTCAGAAGAATTGGTAGTGTTGTTTGAAGCTACTCATTTCGTTTTAGAAAAACACCATCAGCAACTAGAAAATGGTTTTTCTAACAAAGAAAGGAAAGCAGTTTTAGACGGATTGGGGATCCCAGCAAGTAACTATCGAGCCGCTATTTATCAAAATGGTTTTTCAGGTAAAAAGAGAGGTCTTTCAACAGAAAAATTACAAAAGTTCATTAGTATTTGCATAGATTATCTAGATCAAACTATAAAAGTTAATGAACGCCAAGATGAGCTGTACCATGGTTATAACTTAGTTAGCATCACCAAAGATGAAATCGAAATAAGCTACCTGCAAGAAATGCTAGAAGGTCAAGTTGCGGTGTTAAGTTCCGGTACATTATCTCCTGAAAAATCATTGAGATTGCTTGATGCCTTAAAGTCTAGTGCGCTTTTCAGAAAAGATCAATATTCTTATTTGCTTTATCCTAACAAAGAACTTAAAGGCTTTTTAGCACGTAATAATATTCCAAAAAACCTAGTACATTCGTCTAAATTATTGATCCACATGATTGATATGAAAGATACTAGTATTGTTGAAAAAGACGTGAATGGAGCTTATCATTTTAATCCGAATTTTAATAATGCGAAAAAGCTTCAGCAAGCTATCGAAGTTATATCTGAAGACAGTTATTTAGTTTCCGAAGAGGAAAAAAATAAAATTCTATCTATTTACGAAGAGGTTTTTAACCATAAAGAATTTACAGGAAGGTCAGGTACATTTTACGGATACGAAGGCTTGGGGTCTATTTATTGGCACATGGTTTCTAAACTTCAATTGGCTGTTCAAGAAACTTGCTTTCAAGCCATTAACGAAAATGATTCAGCAGAAACAGTGGGCAGGTTACTAGAGCATTATTATGAAATTAATGCAGGTATTGGCGTACATAAATCGCCCGCACTTTACGGCGCATTCCCTACCGATCCTTATTCGCATACACCTTATGGAAAAGGCGCCCAACAACCAGGTATGACTGGGCAAGTTAAGGAGGATGTGCTGTGTAGATTTGGAGAGCTAGGACTAAAAATTGAAACAGGAAAGTTAATTTTCTCTCCAACATTACTAAGAAAAGATGAGTTTTTAAAAGCTGCCTCAAAGGTAGAGTATTTTGATTTAAATACTCAGTTACAAACCTTAGACGTATTTCAAAATCAATTGTTTTTTACCTTTTGTCAGGTACCTGTTGTTTATGAAATAAGTACAGAAAATAGTATTCAGATTACCTTTAGTAGCAGAAAGGAAGTACTCATTCATGGCAACGAGTTAAGTTTAGAACTTTCTGAAAAACTAGTAAAACGAACAGGTGAAATACACCATATTAAGGTAACAATAAACAAGGAAATATTAAAGTAATCATAGAAAATAGCTCATGGGCGGTTTTTAATACTGTATAAAATGAAAAAACAAATGGCTTACCTAATTAGTTTGCTCTGCCTAGGCTTACTGTTTTCTTGTGAGCAAAATAAGCGGCCTTATCAATCTGATAAGGAAGAGAAAAAAAATACAACTATGCAAAGAAACCTTACGGCTGAACAAATTTTAAGTAATCCAGATTATTTGGCAATTTCTTACGGGGGTTACCGAAAAGAAACAAGAGATATTCAGCCCACAATAGATGAATTAAAAGAAGATTTGAAGATTATTCATGCTATGGGAATAAAAATTTTGCGGACTTATAATGTTAGATTGCCTCATGCATCTAATGTTTTAAAAGCCATTCATCAGCTTAAACAAGAAGATGATAAGTTTGAAATGTACGTTATGCTTGGTGCTTGGATAGATTGTAAAAACGCATGGACAGACTTACCTATCAATCATTTTGAAGAAAGTGAAGAAAATGCTTCGGAAATTGAACGAGCAGTTGAATTAGCTAAAGAATACCAAGATATAGTGAAGATTATTGCTGTAGGAAATGAAGCTATGGTTAAATGGGCAGCCGCTTATTACGTGCAACCTAAAACTATTTTAAAATGGGTAAAATATCTTCAAAACCTAAAGTCGGCTGGAGATTTAAACCAAGATTTATGGATTACTTCTTCAGATAATTTTGCCTCTTGGGGAGGTGGTGATGCGCAATACCATACGGAAGATTTGAACCAACTTATAGCTGAAGTTGATTACTTGTCAATTCATACTTATCCAATGCACGACACGCATTACAACCCTATTTTTTGGGGAACTTCCGCAGATGAAGCTAAGCTAGGTAACCTTAAAAAATTAGATTTAGCTATGAGCAGGTCATTAAATTATGCGGTTTCTCAATATGATTCTGTGGTTAATTACATGAAATCGCTTCATATTGAAAAACCAGTGCATATAGGCGAAACAGGTTGGGCTAGTGTTTCAAGTGGGTTTTACGGAACAAATGGATCTAAGGCTACCGATGAGTATAAACAAGCATTGTACTATCAAAAAATGAGGACTTGGAGCAAAGAAAACAAGGTGGCTTGTTTTTATTTTCAGGCTTTTGATGAGCCTTGGAAAGATCCGCATAATCCCTTGGGTTCAGAAAACTTTTTTGGTCTTTTTACCGTTGAAGGGAAAGCCAAATACGCCCTTTGGAATCAAGTTGATCAGGGAGTTTTTAATAGCTTAAAACGAGGCGAAAATCCAGTTCAAAAGACCTATAACGGAAAGTTAGAAAATTTACTGTTAGAGGTAGATATGCCACCAGTTAGAAAAGAAATGAATGTAAATCATTAACCCAATAAATATGCAGCGAAGACTATATAAAATAATGCCTTTATTTTTGTTGCTGTTTTCTGCTTGCCAAGAAAATGTACCCATGAAAGCAGAAGGTAGTCAACTTAAAATATTTGAAACTTCAAGAGCAGGTAATCAATTAGCATTGGTTAAACCAATTGATTCTTCAACTTCAAAGGCTATAAAAATTCAACTGAAACCAGCGATTACCTACCAGACTATTCTTGGATTTGGAGGTTCATTTACTGAAGCCTCAGCTTATTTATTGAATCAATTAAGTCAGACCAAAAGAAAAGAAATAATTGAAGCTTATTTTTCAGATGAAGGCGCTAGGTATTCATTAACAAGGACCCCAATGAATTCAACCGATTTTTCCTTGAGTCAATATAGCTATGCTCCTGTTGAAGGCGATATGGAGTTGAAGCATTTTTCGGTTGAAGAAGACGAAGAAGACATCATTCCTATGATTAAAGATGCTTTAGCAATTTCTTCAGAGGGCTTCAACATTATTGCTTCACCCTGGACAGCCCCCCCTTGGATGAAAAATAATAAGGATTGGGTAGGTGGAAAACTAGAGAAAAAATACTATCCTACTTGGGCCATGTTTTTTTCTAAATATGCAGAAGCTTATGCCAATCATGGCATTGAAATTTGGGGGTTTACTGTAGAAAATGAACCACACGGAAATGGAAATAATTGGGAGAGTATGCACTATACACCCCAAGAAATGACTGATTTTGTGAATAATTATTTAGGGCCTCAACTAGAAAAAAACAAACAAACTCATTTAAAGATTCTTGGCTATGACCAAAATAGAGAGGGGTTAAAAGAATGGGTAGATGAAATGTTTGATGAACGTCATCAACCCAATTATTACGATGGTACAGCAATTCATTGGTACGAAAGTACTTTTGAAGTTTTTCCAGAAGCTTTGCAATATGCCCACAAAAAAGCACCCAACAAACACCTTATTCAAACAGAGGCTTGCGTAGATGCGCAAGTCCCAGTTTGGGAAGAAGACGATTGGTATTGGCGGAAAGAAGCCACCGATTGGGGATTTACATGGGCATCTGAAGAGAGAAAACACTTACATCCAAAATACCGTCCTGTTTATCGTTATGCTAGAGATATTATTGGTTGTCTAAATAACCATGTTGAAGGTTGGATAGATTGGAATATGGTTTTAGATAAAAATGGAGGGCCTAATTGGTTTGAAAATTGGTGCGTTGCTCCAGTTATTGTTGACCCAGCAGCAGACCAGGTTTACTTCACTCCCTTGTATTATGTAATGGCACACTTCAGTAAATTTATTCGCCCCGGAAGCCAACGAATCGATTTTCAAATGGATAAAAATGAATCATTACTAGTAACCGCAGTTTCCAATCCTGATGAAAGTTTAACAGTAGTTGTTTTTAATACCAGCAAGGACGAGCAAATTTATCAATTAAGGATTGCCGAGTCAATAACAAATATTAAGATAAGTCCACAAAGTTTACAAACAGTAGTAATGAATAAATAAACAGCAATGAGCAAAGAAAAGACACCATTAAAAGACCGAGTTCCAATTGCCCAAAAATTTGCTTTTGGCTCTGGACATTTTGTGCTTAATATGCTACCAGGAGCCTTAGGTTTTTTCATGTTTTTTTTACTTACTGCTTTTGGTATAGACCCACTTTATGCTGGAATTTTAGGTGCATTACCTCGTCTTTTTGATGCTATTTCTGACCCGATAATGGGGTTTATTACAGACAACACCAAATCTAGATGGGGAAGAAGAAGACCCTATATTTTCATTGGTGCTATTTTAAGCGGAATTCTGTTTGCTCTAACATGGCAAATGTATCCAGAAAATTCTCAGCTTTACAATTTTTGGTATTTCCTTACTTTATCTATCCTGTTTTTAGCAGGAAACACAATGTATGCCACACCTTTAGTTGGTTTAGGTTATGAAATGACAACCGATTACAACGAGCGGACTAGATTAATGGCTTTTTCTAATACCATGGGTCAAGTAGCTTGGATGGTAGTACCTTGGTTTTGGGTTATCATAGCCGATCCTCAAGTTTATGAAACACAAGATGTAGGGGTGAGACATCTTTCTATAATTGTAGGAGTAGCTTGTACAGTTTTAGGTGTTCTACCTGCCTTTTTTTGTAAAGGTTTAGATGCTTCAGAAATGGAAAATCGAAAAAAAATTAATTTTAAAACACTAGGTTCTAATTTAAAAGATTTATTAAAAGGTATTGTGCAAGTTTCAAAAAACAAACCATTTATGAAACTTTGTGGTGCTACTTTTCTTGTATTCAATGGTTTTCAAATGGTGGCTGCTTTTAGCGTTTATATCATTGTCTTTTACATGTATGATGGAAGCTATGCTTTAGCCGGTACCTGGCCAGCTTGGTTTTCCACCATTACGGCTATTATTACCGCTTTTTTTGTGATTCCTGTGATTTCAAAATTAGCTAACAAATTTGGAAAAAGAAAAGCATTTATTATAGCTACTTTTGTCTCAATTATAGGCTATTTTTTAAAATGGTGGGGGTTTGATGTAGAACTTAATCAACGTTTTAACGAAACTTCTTTTGCGCATTTTTTAAACACAGGTGTAGCTAAGGTGTTTAACTATCTAAATCCTATACTTGAAAGCATTGGTATGGGTTGGTTTAGTATAGATACTTCGCAAGGAAGTCCTTGGTTAATTTTTATGCCAATTCCATTTATGGCTTTTGGAATAGGTGGTTTGTTTACCATTATGATGAGTATGACCGCAGATGTTTGTGATTTAGATGAATTAAAAAACGGTATGCCTAGAAAAGAAGGAACTTTTGGAGCTATTTATTGGTGGATGGTAAAAATTGGACAATCATTAGCCTTGTTTTTAAGTGGTCTTGTTCTCCAACTAGTAGGTTTTGTTTCAGATGCTGAAACACAAACCGCTTCAACCATGCATAGTTTGAGAATTGCAGATATTGCTATTCCTGTTGGTACAGCATTAATTGCTATTTGGATTATGTGGAAATACACGCTTAATGAAAATAGAGCAAAAGAAATAAAAAGAGAATTAATCAAGCGAAGAGGTGAGCTTTAATATAAAAATGAGTTATGTCCTATTTTAGAGAAAAAAAAATCAGTAAGTTAGAAGAGCGTTTTTTAGCCTCTTTAAATCAACCTAATGAATATTCAGAACAAGCTTCTGAAGAAGATTTAAACGAATTGTTTAACCAGATTATGACCAACGGAATGCATGGTTTGTGTTTTAGTATGTATGAGGAGGGGCAAGAACCAGGAGATTATATTTCTGAAAAACAAGTGCTTAGAAGAATGAAAATCTTGCAACCACATATACAATGGATTCGTTCTTTTTCCTGCATTGAAGGTAATGAATTTGTACCAAAAGTAGCTAAAAACTTAGGAATTAAAACTCTTGTTGGAGCATGGTTAAGCGATGATTTAGAAAAGAATAAGGAAGAAATAGAAGCCTTAATTAAGCTTGCTAATGAAGGTAAAGTTGATATTGCTGCTGTAGGAAATGAAGTGCTCTACAGAAAAGAATTAGAACTAGAACAACTTTTGGCTTATATGAAAGAAGTGCGAGAGAAAATACCAAGCCATATTCCTATTGGCTATGTAGATGCTTATTACGAATTCTCAAGACATCCAGAGCTAGTTGAAAATTCTGATGTTATTTTAGCGAATTGCTATCCTTTTTGGGAAAAATGCCCTTTTGATTATTCATTAGCGCACATGCAACAAATGTATGGTCAAGCGTTAAGTGCGTCTAAAGGAAAAAAAGTGATTATTACCGAAACGGGTTGGCCAAGCAAAGGGCAAACTGATAACGCTTCTCAGCCTTCCAAAGAAAATGCACTCAAATACTTAATTAATGCTCAATTGTGGAGTAAAAACGCCGGTATAGAAATGTTTTACTTTTCTTCTTTTGATGAGTCTTGGAAAGTTGGCGCTGAAGGCAATGTAGGCGCTTATTGGGGAATATGGGATAAAAATGAAAATTTAAAATTTTAGCAATTTAATTTACGATGAAACAACAACCTTTTTTCTTTATTATTGGTATATTCTTTTCACTAATGGCTTGTGATTCTAATAAGCATTCTCGCACAAAAAACAACAGTATTGAGTCTGAAGTTGATTCACTTTTATCTTTAATGACTTTGGAGGAAAAAATTGGTCAGATGAACCAATATACAGGCTTTATGGATTTTACAGGGCCAAAACCAGACGAAGGACAACAAGCAAAAAAGTTAACACACATCAAAAAAGGCCTTGTTGGTTCTATGCTAAACGTGAGAGGAGTAGAAAATGTTATGGCTGTTCAAAAAATTGCGGTAGAAGAATCTAGACTTGGCATTCCTCTAATTATTGGTTTTGACGTAATACATGGCTATAAAACCATTAGTCCAATTCCATTAGCAGAAAGTGCAAGTTGGGATTTACCTGCTATTCAAGCTTCAGCAAGAATGGCTGCAGAAGAAGCTTCGGCAGCAGGAATTCATTGGACTTTTGCTCCTATGGTTGATATTTCTAGAGACGCCCGCTGGGGAAGAGTGATGGAAGGTGCCGGAGAAGACCCTTTCTTAGGAAGCGAAATAGCTAAAGCAAGAGTGAAAGGATTTCAAGGAAAAGATTTAACCGCTCATAATACCATTGCAGCTTGTGCAAAACACTTTGCAGGTTATGGCTTTGCCGAAGCAGGAAAAGATTACAACACCGTTGATGTAGGCACTTCAACTCTTCACAATATAATCAATCCACCTTTTAAAGCAGCCGTAGAAGCTGATGTGAAAACCTTTATGAATGCCTTTAACGTGCTCAATGGAATACCTGCTACAGGAAATTCATTTTTACAGCGTGATTTGCTTAAAGACCAATGGGGATTTCAAGGATTTGTTGTCTCCGATTGGGATTCGGTTGGCGAAATGGTTGAACATGGCTTTGCTGAAGATGGAAGAGCAGCTGCTAAATATGCAGTAACTGCAGGAAGTGATATGGATATGGAATCGTATCATTACATTGAAGAATTAGCTCAATTGGTAGTTGATGGAGAAGTGAAAGAAGAATTAATAGACGATGCTGTAAAACGAATTTTAAGTGTAAAATTTGAATTAGGATTGTTTGATGACCCTTATAAATATTGCGATTTAGAAAGAGAAAAAGAAGTGATTGGAAACGAAGAATTTCAAAAAGAAGTTTTTCAAATGGCCCAAAAGTCAATGGTTTTATTGAAAAATGAAAATCAACTTTTGCCTTTAAATAAATCTGGTCAAAAAATCGCTTTAATTGGTGAGCTAGCAGCCGACAAAACCTCTCCGCTTGGAAACTGGATTATTGCTGCAGATGATGATTCCGCTATAAGTGTTTTAGAAGGACTTCAAAATTACGAGGCTACCAACGAAATTAATTTTGAAAGAGGGGTTAAGCTAGTAAATTCAGCACCAAGTTTTGCCCAACAACTAGCTATTAATCAAACAGATAAAACTGGGATTGAAGAAGCTGTTGACTTAGCAAAAAAATCTGATGTAGTAATTATGGTTTTAGGAGAACATGGAAGACAAAGTGGAGAGGGCAGAAGTAGAACTTCACTAGATTTACCTGGACTTCAACAAGAAATGCTGGAGGCGGTCTATGCGGTTAATCCAACTATAGTATTAGTACTTAACAATGGAAGACCCCTCGCCATTAATTGGGCAGCTAAAAATATTCCTGCTATTGTTGAAGCTTGGCAACTTGGTTCTCAAGCAGGAAATGCTATAGCAAGCGTACTTTATGGTGATTATAACCCAAGCGGAAAATTACCTATGACTTTTCCTAAAAATGTAGGACAAGTACCTCTGTATTACAACTATAAATCAACAGGGAGACCGGCGCCTAAAGCTGAAAATGAAGTTTTTTGGTCCGGGTATATCGACTCAGAAAATGCGCCTCTTTACCCTTTTGGCTTTGGATTAAGCTATACAAATTTTGAATATTCAAATTATGTTGTAGAAAATAGCTATGCAGATGAACAAGTAGTTAAGGTTAGTGTAGAGGTTAAAAACACAGGTAAATTTAAAGGGAAAGAAACCGTGCAACTTTACCTTCAGGACGAATTTGCTAGTGTAACAAGACCTGTTAGGGAATTAAAAGGTTTTCAACAGATTGAATTAAGACCAAATGAATCGAAAATTGTTGAATTTGAACTTTCTCAAAAGTCGTTAGGATTCTATAACAATAAGGGAGATTGGCAAGTAGAACCAGGTAATTTTAAAGTTTTTGTTGGCGGAAATGCTCAAGCAAAACTTGAAAAAAGCTTTACGATTAAATAAGCGTCATAGCGTTTTTTGATGATTTAAGAGGTATAATGTATATTTGGCAGCATAAACAAACAAAGGGTAAATTTACAGAGAGGTTTAACCCATTAGATTAAGTATTTTATAAACTAAAGCACATGGCTACACTTAAAGAATTAGCAAAATCATTAAATGTTTCTATATCTACTGTTTCAAAAGCATTAAATGATGCGGAAGACATTGGAGAGGAAACTAAAAGACGTGTAAAAGAGTTAGCAGAAACTTTAGATTATAAGCCTAATAAATTTGCTTTAGGGCTAAAAACCAAACATTCTAAAAGTATAGGTGTAATTTTACCAGATATACAAAACCCCTATTTTGCTGAGGTTTTATACGGAATAGAAAAAGCAGCTTTAGAGGCAGGATTTGACACGTTAATATGCGTGAGTAATGAATCCTACCAACAGGAAGTAAAAAGTGTGCGAATGTTGACTGAAAACCTAGTTGATGGAATTATTATTTCGATTGCTAAAGAAACCCTAAACTTAAAAGACTTTCAGCATTTAACAAACTTAAAAGCTAAAAAGATTCACCTGGTACAATTTGACCGTGTTTCACCAGATTTAGCTTGTGATTCGGTACAGATTGATGATCAAGAAAGTGTAAAAAATGCAACTAACCAACTTATTAAGTCAGGTAAAAATAAAATAGCCCTGGTTAGTGGTTTAGGAAGCCTAAACGTTGCTAAGAATAGAATTCAAGGTTATAAGGCCGCTTTAAAAGAAAATGGGATTTCAAAAAACATTAAACTATTAGAGGTAGATGGAGTTGATAAAACACATGTTCAGTTTAAAAATTTCATTAAGCAAAACACTTTTGATGCTGTAATTTCTATTGATAATAAATCGGGAATTATTTTTCAAAATATAATGCAACATTATTTTCCTGAAAGATTTAAGAAAGTGAAAATTATTAGTTTTATTCATGAAAAAGATGCTTTATTAACTTCTCCGCCTTTAAACTTTATTAATCAACGCGGTGCAGAAATAGGAATCTTGTCTTTTAATCTGCTTAAACAAAGAATTACTGAAAAAGAAAAAAATAAAACAATACGTAAAGAAAAAATAATAGCCAGTATAAATTTTCAGTAAGCAGTAGTGTAGGTGGTTAAGTTTTATAGAACGAAATGTAAACTATCAACCAATAAAAATAAGCGTTTGATTTATTTGAGTATTTGGCAGTCATACTAAGCATAGCCTAGTTAATTGAGCAAAGACCACTTTCCTAGGGTTTGCAATTAGCACAATCCTTTATGCAGTTAGGTATTAAGTTGGGTGTAACCTTATTTTCAACTATGCAATAACTCAAAAAAGGCACCTTTAACTTTAATTAGATAAGGACTTTTTCTTTTTTTTCTTGTTGGCTAGATATACACCAATTAAGATAACAAAACCAGCAAGAAGCTGAATTAGTTCAAACTTTTCTCCATCTACAATTCCCCAACCCAATGCAATTACAGGTATTAAGTAAGTCACCGAAGTAGAAAAAACAGCATTAGAAAGCTGAATTAATCGATTGAAAATGATTTTAGCTAAAGCTGTTCCTAGGATAGCTAAGACGCTTATGTAAAGCAAAGAGGTTTGTACTTCTTCTTGAGCTAAAAATTGAGTGTCAAAAAATCCTGTAAAAGCTAAAACGCCCAAAGCTGGAAATAATAAAATCAAAAATGAAGCAGTGGCGATTCCTAAAGCAGGTAAATCTTCTAGATAGGTTTTCAAAATATTAGCATTAAAAGCGTACATTGTGCTGGCTATAATAGGTAAAATTGCAAACCAATAATTTTGATCAGGATTAAGATTAGCACCGCTAAGTATTAGTCCAACTGAACCAAGTAACCCAATGCTTACCCCTATAAATTGCTTTTTGTTAAATACTGTATTGAAAATAAAAATACCTAAAACAAAGGCAATTAATGGTACGGTTGAATTCAAAATAGCAGCAATAGCAGAATCAATTTCAGTTTCTGCGTAGGCAAATAAAAAAGTAGGAAAAAAAGAGCCAATAAATCCAGAAATAATAATCCATAGCCAATGCTTTTTCTTGACAAATTTTATTTTATTAAAACCTATAATAAGTAAAAAAATAGCAGCTAAAACTGTTCTAAAAGCACCAAGTTGTAAAGGACTTAAACCTACTAAGCCTTTTTTAATCAGAATAAATGAACTGCCCCAAAGTAAGGCAAGGGTAAATAGGTAAACCCATTTTAAATTAGAATCTTTCAAAAGCTCTTTTTGATTGCAAATGTTGAATATTTAAGTGAATAAAGTGATTAAAATTGCTATAAATTTTAGGCATAAAATTATTTTTTCCACGCTAAACTTTCCATTATTTTACGAAGGTCATTTTTAATGTACTCGGCTGCGGGTAAAACAGAATCGTAATTAGGTGTGGCATCAAAATAAATAGAACCAGTTAGAAAGTGATTAATGCTATCTGTTATGTAAAATTGAGCTTGCGAAGCAGCATCGCCTTTAATTTCGTAAAGTGTTCCGAAGGTTCTTTTATTGACATCTTCAAAAACATTAGCTTCAATTTCATCGGCTTTTATACTGTGTTCTAGAGGAAGTTTTTGAGCATCAACTAATAATTCTTTGAGGTTTTGGTCTATTGAATTATAAGTGATATACAATTGTGCTTTTTGATTTGGGTAGTTAATATTTATCCAGCAATTTCTATTGCTTTTTGAGGGAGTTACATGAGCATTTTTATTTTTCAAAAACTGATACGCACAATTAATATTCAATGTATCGTAGGAGGGTTCTTCGTAATTTAAAGCAAGATAAGCTTTTGGTTTGGGTTTTGGGCTTTCTTCTTTACAAGAGAACACAATAGCTAGTAAGAAGAGAAAAATCAATACTTTATTCATTGTTTTTTATTTTTACTTTGATTTGTTTTATTCTTCTTTCATCGATGGCTTCAACAGTAAATTGATAATCTGAAAAAGCAATATACTGCCCAATTTTAGGAAAATTCCTAAACAACTCTAGGGTAAATCCTGCAAGTGTTTCGGCTTCGCCTTTATGGGCGTCAAAATATTCTTCATCTTTTACACCTACAATGTGGTAAAAGTCTTTAATTGGAGTTTTACCTTCAAAAACATAAGTGTTTTGATCTAACTTAGAAAAGAATAAATCTTCGTCATCAAATTCATCACTAATATCTCCTACAATTTCCTCAATAATATCTTCTAAAGTGATTAATCCACTTGTGCCTCCATATTCATCTACCACAATGGCTACGTGAATTTTGAGCTTTTTAAACTCATTTAGTAAATCGTCTAATTTTTTGTTTTCGGGAACAAAATAAGCTTGTCTTAAGAGTTGTTTCCACTGAAATTCATTTTTATCTAAATGTGGTAATAAATCTTTGATGTATAAAACACCTTCAATATCATCAATACTTTCTTTATAAACAGGTATCCTAGAGTATCCGTTTTCAACAATCTTATTAACAACTTCTTCAAAGCTTTCATCTAGAGACAAGGCAAAAATATCCATTCTTGGTTGCATCACTTGTTTAGTGTCTGTGTTTCCAAAATTAACAATGCCTTCAAGTATTTTTTTTTCTTCTTTGGTGGTTTCTCCTTGGTGGGTTAATTCAAGTGCTTTTGAAAGCTGATCTACATTTAAGTTTGTTTTTTGTTTACCAAACTTTGATTCAATAAAGCGTGTGGTATTTCTCATTGGAACGCTAACTGGTGATAACATCCTATCTAAAAATGAAAGTGGGTAAGCCATGGTTAAAGAAAAACCCATGTTGTTTCTGTTGGCGTAAACTTTGGGTAGTATTTCTCCAAACATTAAAATTAAAAAAGTAACTAAAATAACATCAATTAAAAAGCTTATTGAAATTCCGTAGAATTCTAAATCCAAACCGGAATGAATAAATTCGCTTAATGTGCTGTAGGTTAGTACGATAGCTATGTTTATGAAGTTATTTGCAACCAATATTGTGGCTAATAATTTTTTAGGTCTGTCTAAAAGTTTTACCACCAACTTTTCACGGTCTGTAAGCTCTTCTTGCGCATTAAAATCGCTAGGTTTTAAAGAAAACAAAGCTACTTCAGAGCCCGAGATTAAGGCAGAACAGGCTAATAAAACGACAAATAAAATAAGGCTAAAAACTTGTCCAAAACCAAAAGTTAGTTGTAAAATATCAATTAAGTACAAATGCGGACCAGGTTCCAATACGTTTAATTTTTAATTAAAAAGGTAAATCATCCTCTTCTTCAGTTTGATTAGCCGAAGCTGAACTAGAGGCAGGTTGTTGGGGTTGTTGACTAGCCGATGATGCTTGGTTTGGCGTTGCTTTACTGTCTTCAGGGCTATTTGTTTCTCCTTGGCTTTTAGGCGTTAAAAAAGTGAATTCGGTGCATTGTATTTCGGTAGTATATCGATCCATTCCTTTGTCGTCAGTCCATTTTCTTGTTTTTATTCTTCCTTCAATATAGACTTTATCTCCTTTTTTCAAGTATTTTTCACAAATTTCTGCACCTTTATTTCGCACTACAACATTGTGCCATTCGGTATTAGAAACACGCTCTCCAGTAGATTTATTGACGTAATCTTCATTAGTAGCTAAAGGAAACCTTCCTATGCAAGATTTATCATCAAAATAGTGCATTTTTACTTCATCGCCTGTGTGTCCAATTAGCATAACTTTATTTAATGTACCTGCCATAATCTATATTTTTTTGGTAAAAGTAAGAAAAATCAACTACTTGAAATGTAAGCTTTAATAAAATTTTGGATGAGAACAGGAACCGGATAATCTTTAATTGTCTGTAGGCAAGTAGTTTGAAGATTAAATTGTTTTTTGAGCAAATAAAATTGTTTTTCAGGAGTTTCTACTTTCCAAAAATAAGCCTGTATTTTTCTATGGCTCAGTAAATGATGCTTAGGTTTTTTATCAAACCTTACAATTTTAGCATTCCAGCCAAAGTTGGATTTAAAATCTTGTTTAACTGCTTCAAGTGTAGGTTTTTTTGTATATTCTAGACTAGGAAACACATACAAATTTTTCCAAATCCCATCAAAATCTCTTTTTTGAATTAGCAAATCCTTAGCTTCATTTTCAAATATAAAATAGTGAATGAACAAGTCTTTGACTTTTGTTTTTTTTATCTTTACAGGTAACTCATTTACTCTATTAAGCTGAAAAGCTACACATTCCTGTTGCAATGGACAAAATAAGCAGTTTGGTTTCTTTGGGGTGCAATGTAGCGCGCCAAATTCCATAATTGCTTGATTGTGAAGGTCTGGTTGTTTTTTGTTTAATAAAAGCTGCGCTTTTTCCTTGAAAATTTTTTCTCCTTCTGTAGAGTTAATAGGTGTTGAAATGCCTAAAAATCTAGCTACTACTCTAAAAACGTTTCCATCTACTACAGCTACCGGTGTTTGGTAAGCAAATGAAGCAACTGCGCTAGCTGTATATTCTCCAACGCCAGGTAATTTTTTTAGTTCTTTAAATTTGGTAGGAAATTTTCCGTTAAGCTCGTGGCAGATTTTTTTTGCTGCCTTATGCAAATTTCTTCCTCTAGAATAATAGCCTAGACCTTGCCATAATTTCAAGACTTCAGATTCTTCTGCAGCTGCTAAATCACAAATTTCAGGAAAACGCTTTATAAATTTATTGTAAAAAGGAAGCGCCTGACTAACCCTAGTTTGTTGTAGCATTACTTCGCTTAACCAAATAGGATAAGGATTTTTTGTATTACGCCAAGGTAAATCACGTTTATTTTGAAGAAACCAGTTGCCTATTTTTGATGAGAAAGACATATAAAAACCTTTTTTTGCAATGATAAATCATATTTACCTACTATTTAGTTATTTGGAATTGAAATATTGAATAATATTTCCCTATATTTGCGCACTCAAAAATAAGACGAATATATATAAATATAAAAGTTATGACAAAAGCCGATATTGTAGCCAATATTTCTGATAAGTTGGGACTAGAGAAGAATGATGTTCAATCTACTGTTGAAAGTTTTATGGAAGAGGTGAAAAATTCTTTAGAAAGTGGAGATAATGTTTACCTAAGAGGTTTTGGGAGTTTTATAGTGAAAACTAGAGCAGCTAAGACGGGACGAAATATTTCTAAGAATACAACCATCAAAATACCAGCGCACAATATACCAGCCTTTAAGCCAGCTAAGGTGTTTTTAGAAGGGGTAAAATCTAAAGTAGAAGTTAAAAAATAAGTTTAATTTATAAAATAAAAAGCGTATGCCAAGCGGTAAAAAGAGAAAAAGACATAAGGTAGCTACTCATAAAAGAAAAAAGAGAAGTAGAGCTAACAGACACAAAAAGAAAAAGTAGTTCTTAGTAACTACTTTTTTTCTGTTTTATGTAATTTTACATTAAAAACGTTCTTTGACAGCGAAACTTTGTTAAAAAAAGTTTCTGAATCCCTTAAGCTTACAAGCAAATTGTTTAATCAACTGCAGGATAATTTATTGTTGCTGCAGTATAAAAAATGAATAGCATGAACAAGGAATTAATTGTTAGATCAGGTTCCAATGCTGTAGATTTTGCTTTATTAAAAGAGGGGAGATTAATTGAGCTACATCAAGAAACGGATGACCATAAGTTTTCTGTAGGCGATGTTTACTTAGCAAAAATCAGAAAGGCACTGCCTGGACTAAATGCAGCTTTTGTAAATGTTGGCTATGAAAAGGATGGTTTTTTACACTATCACGACTTAGGCCCACAAATGAAATCAATGATGAAATTTACCAAAGCAGTGGGTTCAGGTAAATTAAAAAATTTTAGATTGGATAAGTTTTCATTTGATGAAGACATTGAAAAAAATGGAGTAATATCAGATGTACTTCATTCCAATCAATCCATATTAGTACAAATTGTAAAAGAACCAATTTCTACTAAAGGACCAAGATTAAGCTCAGAAATATCACTAGCAGGAAGGTATGTAGTTTTAGTTCCATTTTCAGACCGTATTTCAGTTTCACAAAAAATTGAAAGTAAAGAAGAGAAATTAAGACTGAAACGACTAGTAAAAAGTATTCGACCAAAAGGATTTAGCGTAATTGTTAGAACCGTAGCCGAAGGCAAAAAAGTAGCCGACCTAGATAGTGACCTCCAAAATCTCCTTCAACGTTGGGATAAAATGTGTAAAAAAATCCCGAAAGCAAATCCACCTTTTAAAGTCCTAGGGGAAGTGAATAAAGCTTCCTCAATTTTAAGAGATATTTTTAATGATACGTTCTCAGGTATAATTGCTGATGATGATGAAATTTATCATCAAATTAAAGATTATATCAGCGAAATATCGCCTAAAAAAGAATCCATAGTTTCTATGTATAAATCTAAAGTTCCAATTTTTGAAAAGTATGGAATTGAGCGCCAAATAAAAACTTCTTTTGGTAAAACTGTTACCATGAAAAAAGGAGCTTATTTAGTTATTGAACATACTGAAGCTATGCACGTTATTGATGTAAATAGCGGTAACCGAAGTAATAAAGCAAAAAATCAAGAAAATACCGCATTAGAGGTAAATATGATTAGTGCAGCAGAAATTGCAAGACAATTGAGATTACGCGATATGGGCGGAATTATTGTTGTTGATTTTATAGACATGCACCAGTCTGAACATAGAAAAAAACTCTATGACTTTCTTCGTGAAGAAATGAATGATGACCGGGCAAAACATAAAATCTTACCCCCCAGTAGATTTGGTTTAATACAAATTACAAGGCAACGAGTTAGGCCTGAAATAGATATTAAAACTAGAGAAGAGGATCCTAATAAAAATGGAGAAATTGAAGCTCCAATTGTTGTTATTAATAAAATTAATACCGATTTACTTAAAGTATTGAGTACAAATAAAAGTAAAAAAATTACTTTGGCAGCTCATCCGTTTATTGCAGCATACCTCACAAGAGGTTTTCCTTCTCAACGTAGCAAATGGTTTTTTGACCATAAAAAATGGGTTAAAATTCAATCCAGAGATGCTTACAACTACTTAGAATATCATTTCTTAAATGGAGATGGAAAAGAAATTAAAATTTAAAAAAACCCGAATCGTTTTTAATGATTCGGGTTTTTTTGTGCGCAATCTTCAACTATTATTTCTCCAGAATGATAGTTTTAATTCGATTAACAATGGCTTGTTCATCAATACTATGCATTAGGTTTTCATATCCTTTTACTTCCTTTTTACCATAAATAGAAGTAGGTAATAAGGGGTATTGATTTAAATCTGGAAGAAATTGATTTTCTTTTAATTGACCAAAAGGAGCAAAACCTGCAAAAGGATGAGTAGCTCCCCAGATAGTTATTACAGGAACTTGAAACATAGCGGCTAAATGACCATTTCCACTATCCATCGAAATCATTAATTTTAAGTTCGAAATAAGCGCAAGTTCTGCTTTAAAATCAAACTTTCCTGCAACAACTTGTACTTGATTGTGCTTTCCTTTTAGTTGATGAAGCGCATTCACTTCATCTTTTCCTCCGCCAAAAAGTAAAAGCTGAATATTGGTTTGTTCAATAATTAATTCAATTAATTTTTTTGATTTTTCTTTAGGATAAGCTTTGGGATGATGTGCTGCAAATGGAGCAAAACCTATATATTTTTTTTCTGCCTCAATGCCTAAACCTGTTTTAATAGAATTTCCTATTTCTAATTTTTTAGCTTCCAATTTTCTTTTTAAATTAATAGGAAAACCTAGCTTTTCAAAAACATCTGCATAACGTTGATGACTTGATTTAAGCGGATGTATTTTCTTCGTTTTTAGTTTGGTTAATTCTTTTTTTTCTTTTCTTCCTTTGTTAATTTTTTTAATTTTCATGCCTTTTAGGGCAAAGAACTTTCTTAAGATTTTGGATCGTAATACATTGTGAACATCAGCAACGGCATCAATATCATCAGGCAATTCAGAAGAAAGTTTAAATAAGCCAGCTACTCCTTTATGTTTTCCTTTTACTTCAGCTACATAAATATTTACAAAATCTAAATGCGCAAATAGGTGACTAAAGAAAGGCTTGGTTAAAACGCTAATTTTCAGCCTAGGGTAGGTAGCATGTACAATTTCAAGAACAGGAATTAGCATAGCTACATCTCCCATAGCAGATAGACGTATAACTAAAATATGTTCAATTTTTTGTTTCAAGACGATTTATTTTTTCCCTCTTAAAACAGGATTTAATTCATCATCATTATACATTTTCATTTGTTTATATACTTTCATATATTTTTCTCCATGTTGGATGTCTTCTAAAAGCTGATCTATGGCTAACGAAAGGTCTTTTTGTTGCTCTAAAAGAACATTCAATTTTGTTTTACAAGCTATTTGGTGTTCTTGAGAAGCAGCTGTTCGATTGGCTTCTTCGTTCATATGATAAACCTTCAAAGCTAAAATAGAAAGCCGGTCAATTCCCCATGCTGGACTTTCAGTGTTGATTTTAGCTCCTTTTTTTACTTTAACTTCCTTATATTTTTCAAGAAAATAGGCGTCTATGTACTCTACTGTATCGGTTCGATCTTGATTAGAAGCATCTATTTTTCGCTTTAAAATTAGGGCATTCTCAGGAGAAATTTCAGGATCTCTAATTAAATCTTCAAAATGCCACTGCACAGTGTCAATCCAACACTTTCTATATAAAAGATGAGCAATCAACTCTTTTTCTGCATCGTAAGGGTTTTTAAACTCTTGCTCAACATCGTCTTTAATATGGTATTTTTTAATTACATCAATAAAAATAGTATTTGCCTTTTCAGAAATCATAGTATATTATTTAAGTTACAAAAGTAAGGTTTTTAGCTAATTTATTTCATAAATGCTATAGTTTGTCTTTTATTTTTGAGCCAAACCATTAAAGTTTAAATATATTGGTTAATGTATGTAAAAAGCGATAAGCTAATAAGTAAAATCCATACAAGCTCGTGTATCCATTTTTTTAATCTAAGCTGAAAAAATTCGGCAGCAATAGGTGATAGAGGAAAAAGACAAATGGCATAAAACGCAGGAGTACCAACTTCTAAAAAACTTACTATTGCGCTTACAGATAGCACAGAAATAAGTAACAGATTCAGTTGAATTTTCTTCAAAACTTGAGCTTTTTGCAAGAAGCCTGGAAAACTCACAATGCAAATAATTAACAGCACTAAAATATACAGGAAGTTGGGTGTGAAGTACCACGATAAATCTAAGCTAATTGTAGCAACGTATTCTTGAAGTTTAAAATATTCTCCATAAAGAATAATAGTTACAGCATTGGCAAGAATAATCGCACCACCAAGTGTAATTATTGGAATTAGGTAATTAGCAAATTGATTAACTGAAAGTATTAAGTTAGCTAGCCAAATTAACAACAGAAGCAAAATAAAATTAGGTTCAAAAAAACTGGCAATAATTAACCAGGCTGAAGCTTCAAAGGTTTTTTTCTTGAGCAATGTTTCATTTAGCATACTTATTAATCGTCTAAAAAACAAGCCTATAAATAAAAGAACGAGCCAGCTAGTGGTATCCTCAAACAAGGGAATTAAAGAAATTAACCCCAATGTAAATAAGCTTATACCAAACGAATTTTGTTGATTAATTTTATTTTTTCTAATAATGAAATTTTGAAGAAATATAATAAGTGTAATTAGACCTGTATTAATAATTGAGTTTTTAAGGCCTAAACTTTCCTTATTGTAGCTTAAAACCTGAACCAAGTAAGCCACCCAACTCAATAAAATAAGAAAAAACAAAACAATTGGTTTCGATTGTCGAAAAAACTTGGTTAACATAAAATATATCTTTATTTTTGCAATATAAACATTTACAGATATAGGCATGAAAGATTTTTTTGAAGGAATTGCAGCATTACACGAAGAAGTACTTTTTTTACCTTTAGACCTCTTAAGAGATTTGCAGGATGAATCTTGGTGGGCAGCCAATGCTCTAAATTGGGTTTTTATGATTATTTGTTTTGTTGCTTTTCTATACTGGATGAAGCAACTAAAAGCTTATGGCCAAGAAGGAACTGAACGTACAGATGTGAAATCTCATGAATTTTTAGGATAAGTCCACAAGAATAAAGATAATAATAAAGCCCCAATTTGGGGCTTTATTATTTAGCTAAATTAATTTTATTATTCTTCAAATCTACTTGCTACAATAGAAATAAACCGAGATTCAAAACTTTCTTTGTCCTCCCAATTGTACTCAGGCTTAACAGCGCTTTCAATAAATTTTTTAGCCTCTTCAAAAGAATGCATGGTGTTTAACTGTGATAAAACACGGTTGTAATCTTCTACATTACCATCAAATAATTGCCTTGTAAAAGCTAGCCGATCGTTCAGCCCTATTTTAATTCCTTTTTTGAGATGATCATTCAATGATTTTTTCTCTGGCGAAAATAAATCGGCTGTAGTTTTTGGTTGTATGGGCTCGTCATCTTTTTCTGGAACTTCATTTTCTGTTGCTTCAGCTTTGGGGTAAGCTAAATTAGCTTCCTCTTTGTTTGCTTCGGCAGTAGATTCTTCATCAGATTTAGTTTCAAAAACATCGGTAGAAAATTGCTCTTCAGGTTTTTCTGTTTGCTGTTCTTTTTCTTTATTTTTGCTTATTTCTTTTGCTTTTTCAAAGAGTGGTAAATCATCAAAATGAACGCCAAAGTCTTCTTCGTTATGGTTTGATGTTTTTGTGTTTTCTTCTGTTGAAGCAGAAATTTCATCTTTGTTAGAAACGCTTTCTTCTTCAGTAGCACTAGAAGTTTGACTAGTTTTGGTTGAATCAATGTTTTCTGAAGAACTAGAATCATCGTAATCTTCTAACAAAGCTTCGCTTTCTTTTTTTGCTTCAATTTTTTTTGATGAAGCATCAGAAGTTTCAATTAATGTTTCACCTTCAAGACTTTCACTATTTACATCTTCAGGCATTTTTCTTTTATTAGAAGGTTTTTCAGCCGAAGTTTTATAGTTTTCAAATTCATTGTAAAAAGCTTCAAAAAAGTCATTTTTACCTATACTCGGTTGGCTTCCTTCAAAGTGTTTTTCAGCAAAAGAGAGCAAACTTAACTTTTCATAAAGTTGCTTTGCTTGTATTTTTAATTCGTTTACATTAGAACGATTTTTCATTTTTAATAGGCTGTGTGCCAAACTCATTAACTCGTCTTCTAATATTTTCTTCATAACTTTATGACTTACTTTTTTTATAGCTTTTATTTTTTACTAATTTTACTGATTGAAAAAAATTAAATAGTTTAATTTTAATAAGCGACTAAATTACAAAATGTTTCTCGAAAATACAGTTAATCAAGAAGAGCAATTTGGGTGGATAGAGGTAATTTGCGGAAGTATGTTTTCTGGGAAAACCGAAGAATTGATTAGACGCCTTAAACGCGCTAAGTTTGCTAAACAGCGGGTAGAGATTTTTAAGCCCCAAGTAGATACTAGGTATGATGAAGAAAATGTAGTTTCTCATGATGATAATCACATTCGCTCAACTCCGGTACCTGCGGCGGCAAATATTAGATTATTGGCAGACGGTTGCGATGTAATTGGTATAGATGAGGCGCAGTTTTTTGATCAAGAAATTGTGCGTGTTTGTAACGATTTGGCTAACCAAGGAATACGAGTTATTGTTGCGGGATTAGACATGGACTTTAAAGGAAACCCTTTTGGGCCAATGCCGTATTTAATGGCCACAGCAGAATACGTTACTAAAGTTCATGCGGTTTGCACAAGAACGGGAAACTTAGCTCAGTATAGTTTTAGAAAATCTACTAAAGATGAGTTGGTTTTATTGGGTGAAACCGAAGCCTACGAACCTCTAAGTAGGGCCGCTTTTTATAAAGCAATTAGAGAAGATAAATTGAAAGATGTAAAGGTTAATGAAGTTAAAGTAGTTGCTCCAAAAGAAAATAAAAATGCCTAAAATCAAAGAAACACGACTGGAAATTGATTT
The DNA here is from genome assembly GCF_011089875.1 of Psychroflexus maritimus. GTDB lineage: Bacteria > Bacteroidota > Bacteroidia > Flavobacteriales > Flavobacteriaceae > Psychroflexus > Psychroflexus maritimus. The sequence goes on from NZ_JAANAS010000050.1 coordinate 76,150, forward strand.
AAAGGCCTTAGCTCATAATTTTAATGTAGTCAAAAGTCAGCTGCCACCTTCTACTCAAATTATGGGAGTAGTAAAAGCTTTTGCCTATGGTACAGATTCTATTGTTGTGGGTGAAAAACTTGTAGAATTAGGCGCTTCTCATTTAGCTGTTGCTTATATTGAGGAAGGAATGCGTTTTAGAAGGCGAGGAATAAAAGTGCCTATTTTAGTTTTTTATCCTCAGTTGGAAGACTTATCCAAGCTTATAAAATACAATTTAATTCCTAGTGTTTATAACTTTTACTTTTTAGAAACACTTCAAAAGCGATTGAATCGAAGAAAAATAAATCACTTTCCTATTCATATCAAAATAAATACAGGAATGAATAGGCTAGGATTTGATTTGGAAGACTTATCTATGGTAAAAGAAAATTTGCTTGCGTATAATCGAGTAAAAGTAGTAGGTCTTTTTTCGCATCTTTCTGCAGCTGGAAATGAAAAAGAAAACGATTTTACCAACCAACAACTAAATAAATTTAGCTTGGCAAGAAGTTTTTTTAAAAATGAAATTACTACAAACTTTATATCTCATTTAGCTAATTCTAGCGGTATTTTATCTCATTCTGATATTGCTTACGATATGGTTAGAGCAGGAATTGCACTTTATGGTTATGGAAATAATGCCAAAGAGCAAAGCCTTTTAAAACCAGTGGCTAGTTTAAAAACTATTATAGCCCAGCTCAGAGAAATTCCTAAAGAAGCCAGTGTTGGATACGACCGAAAGTTTAAAGCTAAACAGCCAACAATGATTGCCACTTTACCGCTTGGTTATGCTGATGGCATCTCAAGGATTTACGGTAACGGAAATGCTCAAGTGCTAATTCAGGGACAAAAAGCTTCTATTGTAGGTAATGTCTGTATGGATACCTTAATGCTAGATGTCACAGGAATTAATTGTAAGGAAGGAGATGAGGTTGAGATTTTTGGACAACAGCATTCAGCTTTGGCATTTGATAAAAACAAACAAAGTATTCCTTACGAATTGATTACCAGAATATCTAGACGTGTAACACGTGTTTTTTTAGACGAGTAAGTAGTTTAGTTTTATTAAAAAAACTATTTTTGTCGCAATCTTATGGCCAATGAAATCATTCAACTATAAACAAACTCCAATCTATTATCAGGATGAAGGAGAAGGAAAACCACTTTTATTGATACACGGGTTTTTAGAAAATTCTTCTATGTGGAATGATTTTACCAAACTTTGGAAATCAAATTTTAGGGTAATACGCATAGATTTACCGGGCCATGGAAACACAGCTGCACATACCTATCTTCACTCAATGGCCTTTTACGCTCAAGTTTGCCATCAATTTATAACTGATTTAAAACTTGAAAAAACAATTGTTGTGGGGCATTCAATGGGGGGATACATAGGCTTAGAGTTAATTCATCAATTTCCAGATAAAATAGACCAACTGATTCTTTTAAATTCAACAGCACTTGCTGATTCTGAAGAACGAAAAGCAGAACGAACTAGAGCCGTTAAAGCTATACAGCAATTTCCAGAAGCATTTGTTAGCATGGCCGTTAAAAACCTGTTCTTGCCTGAAAATCAAAATCGTTTAAAACAAGCTATAGAACAGGCTATTGCTGAAGCAAAAAAATGTACTACGCAAGGAATAATTGCTACTTTAGAGGGCTTAAAGACTAGAAAAAATCATCAAGAAACTTTAGCTAAAACAAAGGTAAAATCGACTATAGTTGCTGGTAAAAAAGACCAAGTGGTTAACTATGCACCCACTAAACAACTAGCAAAAGAAACCTCTACTAGATTAGTTAGTTTGCCAGGTGGACACATGAGTCATTTAGAGTTTCCACAAGAAACTTTTGAAATCATTTCTAATTTAATAGCTAAGGAATGAAATTAAAACTCTTCGCTATACTATTTTTTTTGGTATTCACTTTTTCAAGGGCTCAAGAAAAGAACTATTCACATACCTTTAGTGCTGATTATTTGTTTGGACAAATTATGCTTCATCGCCCAAACATATCTCACTTGTTACAAGGGCCAACCAATGGTGTTTTGGTTTCTTGGCGTCAAAATACTTATGGATTTAAAGAATGGGAACAACGTTACAATTATCCCTCCTTTGGTGCTTCTTTTTTGCATCAATACATGGGGAACTCAAGCTTAGGCGAAGCGTATAGTTTGCAAGGAGATTACTATTTTTATTTTTGGAAACGAAAATTGAACCTTAGAGTAGGCACTGGTTTAGCCTATATGACCAACCCGTTCGATTTAGAAAATAATCCTAAAAATACAGCCTACGGATCCAGGTTTTTAGGTAGTTTTTTAATTGGCTTCAATTATGAAAAAAATAAGCTTTGGAATACTCCACTAGGAATTAAAATGGGTGGTTTTTTAGTTCATTATTCCAACGGAAAAACTAAATCACCCAATACAAGTACAAATAATTATGGAATTCAAATCGGATTAATTTATGATTTAGACCACGAAAACCAACCTCAATTTCAGGAAAAAAACTATGCCTCTAAATTTACAGAACCGCTTCGTTTTAACTTATCTTTTTCAAGTGGAATGAACGACACTGGTGTTATAGGTGAAAGCAGCCGCCTTTTTGCAGTTTTTACTGGGTATATTGACAAACGTTTAAATCCAAAATCTGCAATTCAGCTTGGAGTTGAAGGTTTTTTTACTTCAGCTTTAAGGCATTACATTCGTCATCGGCAATCACTTTTTCCTAACAATGAAGCTATTCAAGAATTAGACGATTGGCGAAGAGTTGGAGTTTTTGTAGGGCACGAATTATTTATAGGTAAACTTAGCCTTATTACACAAATGGGTTATTATGTTTACTATCCCATAGATTACATGAAACGTTATTATTCTAGAGTGGGGATTAAACGTTATTTTAATGATCATTTGTTCCTTTCATTGAGTTTAAAGACGCATTTGGCACGTGCTGAAGCTATGGAATATGGAATAGGATATAGATTTTAAAAATGAAATTAAAAATTAAATTCAGGTTATTGCTTTTGGTTACCTTGATAGGATTCTCGCTTTCTTGCAATGATTTCGAGGATTGCTTTGCTAGTCAAGGAAATGAAGAAACTAGTGAGTTTGAGCTTGGTTTTTATGACAAAATTGTGTTACGTGAGCATATAAGCTTAGAAATTATTGATAGCGAAAATGAATTTGTTGAAATTACCGCTGGAAGCAGAAGAATGGATGACGTTGAAGTGTATGTACAAGATTCTACACTCTACTTAGAAGCTACCGGACTTTGCACGGCTGGTTTTTCTGAAGCTCAAATTAAAGCTGTTGTTTCAACTGAAAAGCTACGAGAAATAAGAAATTCTTCTCAGTTTTCGATTAAGAGCAGAAATACACTCACTTATCCAAGATTAGCTCTATTATCTAATGTAAATCATCCTGGACCAACTATTAATGTAGGAGATTTTGATTTACGCATAGATAATTCGTATGTTTGGGTAAGTTCAACAGGTAATTCAATTTTTAATTTACAAGGAAGAACAGAAAACTTCAGTTTTGGTAATTATTCTTCAACGGGTAGAATTAATGCACAATTGCTAAAAACCGATACAGTAAGTGTTGATCACAGAGGTTATTCTAATGTACATGTTTCACCAAAAAACCACATACAAGGTCGCTTAAGATCTACAGGAAATGTAATTTTACATCGCATTCCTCAAACCATAGATGTTGAAGAAACTTATACAGGAAAACTACTTATTGCTGAAGATACCGATGAATAAATCTGAAAACTTATAAAGATATGACGAATCAAGAATTTCACATTGCAGGCAAGCATAAAAAGCCAATTTTGATAGATGTAACTTATGAAGACACTAAAAAGAATCAACCTGTAGTTATTTTTTGTCATGGTTACAAAGGATTTAAAGATTGGGGAGCATGGCATTTAATTGCTGAAGAGTTTGCCAAAGCAGGATTCTTTTTTCTGAAGTTTAATTTTTCTCACAACGGTGGAACACTTAAACAACCTATTGATTTCCCAGACTTAGAGGCTTTTGGGAATGATAATTACTCCAAGCAACTTGATGATCTTGGTTCTGTTTTAGACTGGGTCGAAGAGGCTAATGAATATGCAGATTTTATAAATCCGCATCAAATTTCATTAATTGGCCATAGCAGAGGAGGAGGAATAAGTCTTCTAAAAACAAAAGAAGACCAGCGTATTAAAAAGTTAGTAACTTGGGCGGGAGTTTCTAATTTTCATTATAGATTTCCCAAAGGAAAAGCCCTTGAAGAATGGAAGCAGAAAGGTGTATATTACGTGAAAAATGGAAGAACAAAACAAGATATGCCTCATTTTTACCAATTCTATGAAGATTATATAGAAAACAAAGAAAGGTTCAATTTTAAAGCAGCATTAAAACACTTGCAAATTCCTTATTTAATTATTCATGGCACAGCAGACGAAACAGTAAACAATAAGGAAGCCGAATTTTTGTTTGATCAATCAGATGCAGCTAAAATGAAATGGATTGCAGGTGCTAATCATGTTTTTTCTATGCAGCATCCGTGGAGTGAAACAAGTTTGCCCGAGGAAGCTAGGGAGTTGGTTATGGCAAGTATTGATTTTTTCAGAAGCCAAAATGAGTAGGATTGAATTTTCAACAATTATCCTCTCTAGTTCTACCAAGTTGCTGGAAAATTTTAATTTTAGTTGGGCATGACCTGATTTTGATCAGTTTTTTTTGATTAGCTAGGTTAATCTTTTCAGAAAAAATCTTTTAAGTAAAGTTTTTCTTTTTTGATGTTTTATTTTTGCAACAAAATTTTAGAAATGAATTCTTTTCAACTAAAGATAAAAGATAAAATCCAGCTAACACCAAAAGCTGTAAAATTAGTATTTGACATTCCAGAAGCTTTGATCAATGCGTTTAGTTTTTTGCCAGGGCAGTACATTACATTAAAAGTGAATGTAAACGATGAAGAAGTAAGAAGGTCATACTCAATCTGTTCTTCGCCAGATGAAGATTTGGCCGTGGCTGTCAAGGCAATAGATAATGGTGTTTTTTCTAACTACGCCAATTCAATGCTTAAAGTAGGTGATGAGGTTGAAGTTTTTACTCCCGAAGGAACTTTCATAATGGATAAAGATTTAACTAACAAAAACTATATAGCTTTTGTTGCAGGAAGTGGTATTACTCCATTAATGGCTATGATAAAATCTTTTCTTGCTTCAACAAAAACAGGTCAATTTGTCTTAGTTTATGCAAATAAAACTACAGAAGAAACCATGTTTTTAGACACACTTCAACACTTACAAGAAAACAATCCAAATCAATTTCACTTAGAATTAGTTTATAGTAGAGAGAAAAAAGAAGGAGCTCAATTTGGAAGAATTGAACGTCCATTGTTAAACTTCTTTGAAAATAATAAATATAAGTCTATAGATTTTAATCAGCATTTTTTATGCGGTCCTGAAGAAATGATTGAAAATTTATCTTCCGTGCTAAAAGAAAACAGCATTCCAGATTCAAAAATAAAATATGAATTGTTTTTTTCTGCTAAAGAGGAGCAAGTTGAGGAAGGAATTGATGGGCAAACAAAAATAAAAGTAATTGTTGACGATGAAGAATTTGAATTCTCAATGCCACAAAAAGAGCGAATATTAGATGCTGCTTTAGCTCAAGAAATAGACGCTCCATATTCATGTCAGGGTGGGATTTGTAGTAGTTGCGTAGCAAAAGTTAAAGAAGGTGAAGCAGCTATGGCAAAAAACCAAATTTTAACAGACGATGAAGTAGCAGAAGGCTTAATTTTAACTTGCCAAGCTCATCCAACATCTTCTAGTATTACAATTGACTATGATGACGTATAACTTAATTTTAACCCAAGAAAAACAGCTTTTTAAGAAGATTTTTTTGATTCAGTCTTATGATAAGCCTACTTTTGTAATCGACAATAATTAAATGGCTAAAAAAAATAGAAATCATCAAAAGAAACCTCGTTGGAAGCTTCTTCATCAGTATTATTCCTACACCGGTTTTTATAGTTTTATAGGAAGAAGCCTAATGAAGGCCACCGTGCCAATAGTCTTGTTTGTAGCTATTATATTAGGGGTTCATTTTTTTGTTATTGATATTAATGACATTCTTATTTATATTACTGAAAACTTTCCTCCAATTGGAGTATTTGGAGTTTTCTTTGCTTCCGAATCAATTTTAGGTTTAATCCCTCCTGAAATTTTTATCGCTTGGTCAGGAAAATCAAGCTACCCTTGGTTGTTTTTAAGTATTTTAGCTTTACTATCCTACTTAGGCGGTGTGATTTCTTATTTCGTGGGTAGAGGAGTAGCTAGCATCCCTTCTGTATTTGTTTTTTTGGAAATAAAAATGGCTAAGCATATAAAAAACATGCGTAAATGGGGAGGCTTGTTAATTATAGCTGGCGCTATGCTTCCCTTACCCTTTTCAATTTCAAGCATTGCTGCTGGAATCATTAAATTTCCATTTGGTAGTTTTTTGCTTTTTGGCTTATTGCGTTTACTTCGCTTTGCAATCTATGGCCTCATTATTTTTGGTGCTGTGGGTTAGGTGATTTTAGTCTTTGAGTAATCAAGTATAGCTGGCTTACAGTCATTCTAAAACCTTTGGTCTTCAAACACATAGTAGTTTAGTTGATTTTATGATTATTTCACACAAAAATGTTGAAATAATTTTGTTAAAACCAATAGTAATTTTATATTTGCACCTTATATTAATTAAAATTATCAACTATGAAAAGAGGTATTACTATTTTTTTAATGATGCTTATAGCTTCATCTTCATTGATAGCTCAGGAAGATTTTAACCGTTGGTCTATCGATTTTGGTGCAGGTGTTAACAAAGCAACTGAGCCTTATGCTTCAGGTTTTGATCAAAATCAAATAACTGATTTAACTTTTGAATTAGGAGCTAGGTATATGTTTAACGACAAATTTGGCTTAAGAGCTGAAGTTGGTTACAGTGAAATTCAGCCGAGTTCAGGTAGTTTTGATTTTGATTCTAGTTTCTTACGATTAGGCGTTTCTGGCGTAGCTAACCTTGGAGCTGTATTAGGTTTTAGAGATTGGACCAATCGCTTTAATTTACTTACTCATGCTGGTGTGCAATATGGTAGGTTAGATACTGAATTTAATAGTGACACCGATCAAAAAATAGGGATCAGTGGTGGTTTAACCCCGCAACTTAAATTGTCAAATTCAATTGCTTTAAATTTAAATGTAACGGCTTTTGCCTTTGAATCAGATGACTTAACTTGGGATGGATCTACAGGTGCAACTGATCGTGGGTTTGATAGTTTTATGTACACAGCTACAATTGGTGCTTCATTTTACCTAGGAAACAGTGATAACCCCTCTGCAGATTGGGTTGATGCATCAGACAAAAAAGAATTACAAGAAGAAATTGATGGTTTACAGAACCGTTTAACTACTCTTGAGGAAGATCTTAAAGATGACGATAAAGATGGAATTCCTAATTATTTAGATACCGAGCCAAACACTCCGTCAGGTGTAATGGTTGATGCTAAAGGAAGGTCTATAGATGAAAATAACAATGGCGTTCCAGACGAAATGGAAGCGCCTTTAAGCAACATGTTTGTAAGGGTTGATGGCTCAAATAATGAAGAATATCAAAAATCTTCTGGCAGTGATGAAAGATTAATCAAACGTTTAATAAATGAAGGCTATATTAATGTGTACTTTGATTTTGATAGCGTTCAGCCATCAGTTTCTTCTTATGATGCAGTTCATTTTATAAGAAATTATATGCTCGTTAATACCGATGTGAATGCTGAATTAGTAGGTTACGCAGACGAACTTGGTGATGATGGATATAACCAAAGTTTATCAGAACAAAGAGCTAAGCGAGTTTACGATATATTAGTTTCTTCTGGAATTAGCGAAACTCGCCTTGACTTTAAAGGAAGTGGTGTTGATAATTCGGTTGATAAAAATTCTACTAGCGCAAGAAAAGTGGTAAGAAAAGTTACTTTTAAAATTAAATAGTTACTACTATTGTTATACTAAAAAAAAGCTGGAATTTATTTCCAGCTTTTTTTTTGCATTTTTTTCTTAATTAAAATTAAATCTCTATATTTAGCCATTATAACTAATAAAAAATTTAAATGATGAGAATATTTACATTATTATTCGTTGGTCTTGCTTTTGTTTTAGGGGTTAGTAATATGCAGGCTCAAAACAGCAACCAAGAAGAGCTTCAGATAGAAGCTAAAAAGAAAGCAATGAAAATAAGTAGTGAGCTTAACTTTGATGATGAGCAAGAAATGTTTATTTTTAGATACGTTTATAATTATAGACTACAAGTACAAAAACTAGATCAGCTTGAAGAGGGAAGTGAAGATTATACAAATTATGAAGAACAAATTAATCAAGAAATGAGAATGAATTTAGAAAGCGAGTTTGGATCAGAAGCTGTAGATAAAATCATTGAATTATTTAATAAGTATAAATAATTTAATTCAGTTTTAGTTTTCAACTAGTTTTTTAGCACTTATAAAAAAGTCTCCAACTCAGGAGGCTTTTTTTAGTTGAGCTATAACTTAAAACTATTAGCAAATATTATATTTATATGTTAAGTGAATTTGCCAGTCAAAGAGTCTATTGTATATTTGTAATTAATTTAGACTAAATCAAAATGACATGATTCAAGTTAGTGAACAAGCTAAAATAAAAATTTCATCATTGATGACAGAAGAGGGTTTTGATCCAGCAAAAGACTATGTTAGGGTAGGAGTTAAAAGTGGAGGTTGCTCCGGCTTATCTTATGAACTAAATTTTGACAAATCTAATCAAGATAATGATAAAGTATTTGAAGATAACGGTGTGAAAATTGTTGTTAATAAGAGTAGTTTCTTGTATCTTGTGGGTACAATCTTAGAATACTCTGGTGGACTCAATGGAAAAGGTTTTGTGTTCAATAACCCAAATGCACAAAGAACTTGTGGATGTGGTGAAAGTTTTTCACTTTAACAAATTAAAAATATTGCTATGGCTTATACAGAACAAGAATTAGAAAAAGATCTTAAAAATAAAGAATACGAGTACGGTTTTTATACAGACATCGATTCAGATACGTTTCCTGTTGGTCTTGACGAAAACGTGGTACGAGCAATTTCAAAGAAAAAGGACGAACCTGAATGGATGACCAACTGGCGTCTAGAAGCTTTTAGAGCCTGGGAAAAAATGAAAGAGCCAAATTGGGCAAATGTTCATTATGAAAAACCCAACTATCAAAACATTTCCTATTACTCTGCTCCCAATAAAAAGCCGAAATACGAAAGTTTGGATGAGGTCGATCCTGAGCTTTTAGACACCTTCAGTAAACTAGGAATTTCTTTAGATGAACAAAAAAAATTAGCTGGAGTTGCTGTTGATGTGGTTATGGACTCTGTCTCAGTTGCTACTACCTTTAAAAAAACCTTGGCCGAAAAGGGCATTATCTTTTGCTCTATTTCCGAAGCTATTAAGGAACACCCTGAATTAGTTAAAAAATATATAGGTTCTGTTGTTCCGCCAAAAGACAATTTTTTTGCGGCTTTAAATTCAGCAGTCTTTAGTGATGGATCGTTTTGTTATATTCCTAAAGGAGTAAGATGCCCTATGGAATTATCAACTTACTTCAGGATTAATCAAGCTGGTACTGGTCAGTTTGAAAGAACACTTGTGGTTGCAGAAGATGCTAGCTATGTAAGTTATTTGGAGGGATGTACCGCACCGATGCGTGACGAAAATCAATTGCATGCTGCAGTGGTAGAACTTGTGGCCTTAGATAATGCAGAAATTAAATATTCTACAGTACAAAATTGGTTTCCTGGCTCTAAAGATGGAAAAGGAGGTGTTTTTAATTTTGTTACCAAAAGAGGGCTTTGTGAAAAAAATGCTAAAATTAGTTGGACACAAGTAGAAACTGGCTCTGCCGTAACTTGGAAATACCCTTCTTGTATTTTGAAAGGCGATAATTCTGTAGGCGAATTTTATTCTATTGCTTTAACTAATAACTTCCAGCAAGCTGACACAGGAACCAAAATGGTTCATTTAGGAAAGAATACCAAAAGTACAATTATTTCAAAAGGAATTTCAGCTGGAAAATCGCAAAACTCTTATCGAGGTTTAGTTCAGATTAATAGTCGAGCTAAAAATGCTAGAAATTTTTCGCAATGTGATTCGCTTTTAATGGGAAATAAATGCGGTGCGCACACGTTTCCTTATATAGAGGCTAAAAATAAAACAGCCCATATTGAGCACGAAGCAACAACAAGCAAAATTGGTGAAGATCAAATCTTTTATTGCAACCAAAGAGGAATAGATGAAGAAAAAGCTATTGCCTTAATTGTTAATGGATTTAGCAAAGAAGTATTAAATAAATTACCGATGGAATTTGCTGTTGAAGCCCAGAAATTGTTAGAAATTTCATTAGAAGGCTCCGTGGGTTAAACCTATAATTTAATACCTATTCAACAAATGAAAGTCAATTTTTTAAGTTTATTACTCCTACTAACTTTAATTAGTTGTAAAAAGGACAAAAAATCAGAAACTAAAAAGAAGCCAGATGTAAATGTGGAGCAAGTAGAAAAAATCAAAAACAACACACGTACGCTTAAAGGCGAATTTATCTACTCAAATGGGGCTGCAGTTTTAAAAACAAGAAATGTAATATACGGCATTGTTTTAGATGAAGAAGGCCTAGAATTGAAAGAAGCTGTTGATGAGGTTAAAGAAAATGAATATGATATGATTCCTGTTTTAATTCAGGGAAAAATTATTGAAAATCCAGATGAAGGCTGGGATCAATTAGTTGAAGTTATTAAAACAATTAAAGTTGAAGAACCTCAGCCAAACGAAAATATTATTATAGAATCTGCAAATAAATAAAGCTATGTTACAAGTTAAGAATTTACACGCCTCAGTTGAAGGCGAAGCGATATTAAGAGGAATTAATCTTGAAATAAAACCTGGCGAGGTACACGCAATTATGGGGCCAAATGGTTCTGGTAAAAGTACGCTTGCTTCAGTTATAGCAGGAAATGAAGATTACGAAGTAACTGAAGGAGATATTATTTTTGAGAAAGCAAATATCTCAGAATTATCTGCTGATGAAAGAGCTCACAAAGGTATATTTTTATCATTCCAATACCCTGTTGAAATCCCAGGGGTTTCTGTAACTAATTTTATCAAAACTTCAATTAACCAAATTAGAAAAGCTAGAGGTCAAGAAGATATGCCAGCTAATGAAATGCTGAAGAAAATTAGAGAAAAAGCCGCACTTTTAGAGATGGATAGAAAATTTTTATCAAGATCACTGAACGAAGGCTTTTCCGGTGGAGAGAAAAAAAGAAACGAAATCTTTCAAATGGCTATGCTTGAGCCTAAATTAGCTGTTCTAGACGAAACGGATTCAGGACTTGATATCGACGCGCTTAGAGTAGTTTCTAACGGAGTAAATAAACTTAAATCAGACGAAAATGCTACCTTAGTTATTACCCACTACCAACGCCTACTAGATTATATCGTTCCAGATGTAGTTCATGTATTAATTGATGGACGAATTGTGAAAACAGGCGATAAAGATTTAGCTAAAGTTCTTGAAGAAAAAGGATACGATTGGATTAAAGAAGAACTAGCTCAACAAGCTTAAAACAAAGTTTCTATGGACTTAAAAGAAAAATTAATATCATCATTTTTTGCATTTGAAGAGCAAGTTGATTTAGAAAATGATGTTCATGTGTTACGCAACAAAGCAATTGAATTTTTTGAGTTAAATGGTTTTCCAACTAAAAAAGACGAAGCTTGGAAATATACTTCTCTTAATAAAGTATTGAAACACGATTATAGCATCTTTCCTAAACGAGAGGTAGCTATCGATTATAAAGATGTTAGGAAGTATTGCTTACATGAAATAGACACTTATCAGATTGTTTTTGTTGATGGTGTTTACGCTTCTCATTTATCTTCCACCACACACGATAAATTTGACGCCTGCTTAATGTCTTCGGCATTAAATAATCCTAAATATGAACCGCTAATAAAAAAATATTTTAATAAAATTGCTCCTGAAGATAGTTTAGTTTCTTTAAATACAGCATTTTCAAAAGAAGGCGCTTTTATTAGAGTTCCTAAGTCGGTTATAGCAGAAAAACCTGTAGAAATTCTTCACTTTTCAACTGGAAATGAGGCCGCTATGATGCTTCAACCTAGAAACCTTATAATAGCTGAAGAAAACTCTCACTTGCAAATAATAGAACGTCATCAATCGCTTACAGAAAACCCTGTTTTTACTAATTCAGTAACAGAAATGTATGTTGAAAAGCGAGCTCAGATAGATTATTATAAAATCCAAAATGATAAAGAAAATGCTTCTTTAATAGACAATACTTATACAGAGCAACATAACGATAGTATTTGTTCTGTGCACACCTTTTCTCTAGGTGGTAAACTTACAAGAAACAACTTGAATTTTTACCAAAAAGGTGAGCATATCAATTCTGTTTTAAATGGGGTCACTATTTTAGAAAACAAACAACACGTGGACCACAATACGCTGGTTCATCATCAGCAACCTAATTGTGAGAGTCATCAAGATTATAAAGGAATTTTCTCCGATCAATCGGTTGGAGTGTTTAATGGAAAAGTTTTGGTTGATAAAATTGCTCAAAAAACAGATGCTTTTCAAAGTAACAATAACATCCTACTTGATGATAAATCTAGCATTAACTCAAAACCTCAATTAGAAATTTTTGCAGATGATGTTAAATGCAGCCACGGCTGTACTATTGGCGAGTTAAACGATGAAGCTCTTTATTATCTAAAAACAAGAGGAATACCAGAAAGAGAAGCTAAGGCTTTACTTATGTTCGCTTTTGCAAATAATGTTTTGGATGGAGTAAAATTGCCTGCTGTAAAGCAAAGAATTACTAAGCAAATTGCAAATAAACTTGGAGTTGAATTAGGCTTCGAGTTGTAAAAAAAACAAATACATTATGGCTGAGGCCAAATTTAATATAGATAAAATAAGACAAGATTTTCCTATTTTACAACGCAAAGTAAACGGGCAAAATCTTGTTTATTTTGATAACGCAGCAACTTCTCAAACTCCTAAACAGGTAATTGATTGCATAATTGATTATTATGAGAATTATAATGCAAATATTCATAGGGGGGTTCATTCGCTGTCGCAAGAGGCTACAGATGCCTATGAACAAGCGAGGATTAAAATTCAGAAGCATTTTAATGCCAAGCAAGCACACGAAATTATTCTTACCTCCGGAACCACCCACGCCATTAATTTGGTTGCGCATGCCTATGGTAGCATGCTAACTAAGGGTGATGAGGTTCTTGTTTCTGCATTAGAGCATCATTCTAATATAGTTCCTTGGCAAATGATGTGCGAAAAAAATGGTGCTCACTTAAAAGTGATTCCAATGCTTGAAAATGGACAACTGGATATGGAATACTTCCACCAGAGTTTAAGTACTAAAACAAAAATGGTTTTTGTTAATCATGTATCAAACGCCTTGGGAACTATAAATCCAATTCAGGAAATCATTAATGCCGCTCATCAAGTTAATGCACGTGTTTTAGTAGATGGAGCTCAAGCCGCGCCACATATTCAGGCTGATGTACAAGCCTTAGATGTGGATTTTTATACGGTTTCTGCCCATAAAATGTGCGGGCCCACCGGTGTAGGAATGCTATATGCTAAAGAAGAATTATTAGAACAAATGCCACCTTATCAAGGAGGAGGTGAAATGATAGCTGAAGTAAGTTTTGAAAAAACTACTTACGCTGGATTGCCTCACAAATTTGAAGCAGGAACCCCAAATATTGCTGGTGGAATTGCTTTTGGTGCTGCATTAGATTATATGCATGAAATTGGCTTTAAATCAATTGAAGCTTATGAAAACGAATTATTGATCTATGCCACTCATCTAATTCAAGAAATTGATGGCATTGTTATTTATGGCCCTGAACCAGAAAGTAAAACCGCAGTTCTATCTTTTAATGTAGAAGGATTACATGCTTACGATTTAGGAACTATCTTAGATCAAATGGGTATTGCGTTAAGAACAGGACATCATTGTGCTCAACCAATTATGGAATATTATAAAATTCCTGGAACAGCTAGGGCTTCTTTTTCATTTTATAATACTAAAAAAGAAATTAATATATTTATTGATGCGCTTAAAAAAGCCATCTCAATGTTAACTTAATACAACAATTATGAAAAATAAAACTTTATTTTTATTAGTTCTTGCACTTGCTTTAATCTCTTTTCAATGCAAATCAACAAAACCTGGTTCTATGTATGATAAAGATTTAAAAGAAGGAGAATTTATAGTAAATCAACTTAATGATAAACAAATTACAGGTCATGAGTTAACCTTCATTATTGATGCTAACGAAAAAAGGATTAGTGGTCAGTCTTCGTGCAATACCTACGGAGTATCTTATGAAATTAATGAAAATGGAGTTCTTGATAAAGGTTTTGTAATTGCAACTAAGATGTACTGCGATAATAAGATGAAACTTGAAAATGAATTCATAAAAGCAGTCGGTGATTTTATAAAGTTTGAATATGCTGAAGAAGAAACTAAATTAAACTTATTTGATGAGGAAGGAAATAAGCTTATTGAACTCCAAAAAAAATAACTAAATGAGTCAGATCAAAGAACGTCAGGAAGAAATCATAGACGAATTTTCTATGTTTGAAGATTGGATGCAGCGTTACGAGTACATGATTGAACTCGGAAAAAGCCTGCCAACAATAGACGAACAACACAAAAAAGATGAAAATATTATTAAAGGTTGCCAAAGCAGGGTTTGGTTGTATGCCGATTTAGAAGGTGAAAAGATTAAATTTTCTGCCGATAGTGATGCCATAATTACAAAGGGAATTATAGCTCTATTAATACGTGTTTTTTCAGACCAAACTCCGAAAGATATTTTACAAGCGGATGTCAAATTTATTGATGAAATTGGATTAAAAGACCACTTATCTCCAACCCGAGCAAATGGATTGGTGAGTATGATTAAACAATTAAAAAACTATGCTTTAGCATATCAAGCAAAATTAAGTTAACATGGCTGAAATAATTAATACTGAAGAATTAGGAGATAAAATAGTACGTGTTTTGAAAACTATTTATGACCCAGAAATACCCGTAGATATATATGAGCTTGGGCTAATCTATGACGTATTTGTTAATGAAGATAATGAGGTTAAAATAATCATGACATTAACTTCGCCTAATTGCCCTGTGGCCGAATCACTTCCTCAAGAAGTGCAGGAAAAAGTCAAGTCTTTAGACAGTGTTAAAGATGTTGAAGTTGAAATGACATTTGACCCCGCTTGGACCAAAGACAATATGAGTGAAGAAGCTAAGTTAGAACTTGGAATGTTGTAATTGTTATGGCAGAGATTGTAAATAGAGTAGCTAATAGTAAACTTAAAACCTTCGATTTAGAAGAAATTTATCCAGAAGGAGAGCGTGTAGCAATTGATATTAGTCAATGGCTTGAAAATGGCTTTATACTTAGAGAAAAAGAGTTTAGAGTGCAATTAAAATCTTTTAATTGGAATCACTATACCGATAAATATGTGGCTATTCATTGTTCTACCGATGCTGTTTTACCAGCTTATACTTATTTATTAGTTACTGCTCACCTCTCAGGTATTGCCAAAAAAGTAGTTCAAGGTTCATTAGCAAATTTAGAGCTTGTTATTTTTACTGAATTACTTCAGCAACTTGACACCAAGCCTTACGAAAATGCCCCCGTTATTATTAAAGGTTGTTCAAATAAACCCATACCAGAATCAGCTTATTTATTGCTTTTTCAGCAACTTGAAAAAGTTTCGAAATCGGTTATGTTTGGCGAAGCTTGTTCGTCGGTTCCTATCTACAAAAAGAAAAAATAATTTTCATAAATTTGCCACTTAATTTTAAAAAAGCAAACTATGAAAAAAATACTATTACTCTTATCAATGCTTTTTCTATCAAGCATGGTTATAGCGCAAGATGAAGAGGAGACAAATGATGAAGAAACTGGGCCATGGACAATGGGAGGTGATTTTTCTTTCCTAATCAATCAATCTACTTTTAATGATGATTGGTTAGGCGGTGGAGTTTCTAACTTTTCTGCTAATGTTTTGGTAAGTTACGACCTAAATTATAAGAAAGATAAAATTACTTGGGATAATAAATTTCTAGGTGATTATGGGCTTACACGCACCAAAGATCAAGATTTTAATAGGAAGACCAACGACCGTTTGGAAGTAAACTCAGTTTTAGGTTACCAAATGGGAGAATCTAAATGGAGCTATTCTGCTATGATGAATTTTAGAACTCAATTTGCACCGGGTTACGTTTTCGACCAAGATGAAGAAGGGAATGAAACTAGAACTTTAGAAACAGAATTTATGTCGCCAGCTTTTTTACAATTTGGTTTGGGTGCGCAATGGCGAGATAGCGATGATTTACGAGTGAATTTATCACCAGCCACCGGACGTGTGATTTTGGCAAGTTCAGATTTTACTACTAGTCCAGGCTATGTAGATGGTGATTTCTTTGGTTTAGATGAAGGAAAAAGCGCAAGGTATGAGTTTGGTGCGGCAATTAATGCTTATGGTAAGTTCAACATCATGAAAGGAATTACTGCGGAAAACTTTCTTAATCTTTATGCCAATTACCTTGAAGACTTTGGAAATATAGACATTGATTACACCCTCAATTTAGTTTTGAAAGTAAATGACTTGATTTCAACTAATTTTACTTTTCAAGCTATTTATGACGACAATGCTGTGAAAGGATTTCAGGTGAGACAAGTTTTGGGTGTGGGAGTAAATTTTGCTCTGTAGAATTCTAAAAATAACATCGAATTAAATCTCAAGTTGATATTTTTCAGCTTGAGATTTTTTTTTAAAAAATGAATGAGCTAAATAGCGTCAGTTGATGGTTAAGTTGGGATTAAACTGCTATTAACTAATGTAATTCCAAATTTGTTTGTCTTTTACTACTTGCTCGTAAGTAATTCGAATAGGAAAGTTAGCCTTGTTAGTCAAATCTGGATCCAATTTCAATACTTGATAGGCAATGCTTCTTGCTAACTTCAAAATACTTCCATCTTGAATTAAATCGGCTATTTTTAAATTTAAAACACCACTTTGTTGGGTTCCCATTAAATCACCTGGGCCTCTCAGCTTCAAATCTACTTCTGCAATTTTAAACCCGTCGTTGGTTTGTGTCATGGTTTCTAATCTTACCTTGCCATCGCTACTTAATTTGTGGCCGGTAAGTAAAATGCAATAACTTTGTTCAGCACCTCGCCCTACACGCCCCCTTAGCTGGTGCAATTGCGACAAACCAAATTTTTCTGCACTTTCAATAATCATCACACTAGCATTGGGTACATTAACCCCTACTTCAATTACAGTAGTGGCCACCATAATTTGTGTTTCGCCATTGACAAAACGTTGCATTTCGTAGGCTTTATCTTGCGCTTTCATATTACCGTGAACAATAGAAACTTGATATTTTGGCTTTGGAAATTCACGTACTACACTTTCATAACCATCCATCAAGTCTTTGTAATCAAAGTTAGCCGATTCTTCAATTAACGGATAAACCATGTAAATTTGTCTTCCCTTATTTATTTCATCACGAATAAATTTAAAAACGCGTAATCTATGGCTATCGTAACGATGTACCGTTTTAATCGGCTTTCTGCCCGGTGGGAGTTCGTCAATCACAGAAATATCTAAATCACCATACACACTCATTGCCAAAGTTCTAGGAATAGGTGTGGCGGTCATCACTAAAATATGAGGCGGTAACTTGTTTTTTTTCCAAAGTTTAGCACGTTGTGCCACACCAAAACGATGTTGTTCATCAATAATGGCTAAGCCTAAATTTTTAAAATTCACCTTAGGTTCAATTAATGCGTGAGTTCCAATAAGAATATGCAAATTGCCATTTTCTAGGGCTTCGTGAATAATTCTTCGTTCTTTAGTTTTTGTTGAGCCCGTTAAAAGCTTCACTTGAATTCCTAATTTTTCGCACATTTCAGCAATACCTTCATAATGTTGGGTAGCTAAAATTTCGGTAGGTGCCATCATGCAAGCTTGAAAACCATTATCAATAGCCATGAGCATACTCATTAAACCTACAATGGTTTTTCCAGAGCCAACATCACCTTGTAGCAAACGATTCATCTGTGCGTTACTAGCCAAGTCTTTCCTGATTTCCTTCACCACTCGCTTTTGTGCATTGGTTAATTCAAAAGGAAGAACTTCGTTATAAAACTGATGAAAATGATGACCTAACTCTTTAAACGGATAACCTTTAATCTTTGTTTTTTTAATTAAATTTTTTCGAATTAATTGCAATTGAATAAAGAAAAATTCTTCAAATTTAAGTCGGTGCCTAGCTTTATGAAGTAAGTCGGCCGACTGAGGAAAATGCACATTTAAAAGGGCTTTGCTTCTTGAAACAAGTTTGTTTTGTTCAATTACCTCTTGCGAAAGTGTTTCTGTGAAGCCGTTTTTAGCTAACTTAAATAATTCAAGAATCATTTTATTTAATACCCGATTACTCACTCCCTTTTTGGTCAATTTTTCTGTAAGCGAATACACCGGTTGCATGCTCACTTTAAGTTCTTTTTTATGCGTTTCTAAAAGTTCCATTTCAGGATGTGGCATGCTCGGGGTACTTCCCATCCATGTAATTTTACCAAAAATAATGTAAGGCGTATTCACTTTAATGTTCTCTCTAATCCATTTGTGTCCTCTAAACCAAACCAACTTCATGTTTCCAGTAGCGTCTTCAAAAACAGCCTCTAAGCGTTTACCTCGTTTCTGTGGAATCATTCTTAGGCTTGTAATCTGTCCAAGAATTTGAACTTCAGAATTCACCTGTTTCAGTTCGTTAATCTTATAGTATTTGGTTTTGTCGATATAGCGGAAGGGAAAATGATTCAACAAATCATGGAAGGTGTGAATACCTAACTCTTTTTCGAGTAAATCAGCTTTGGTAGGACCAACTCCTTTCAAGTAGGTAATTGGGGTAAGCAATTCCTGTTGATTCATGAATTATTCTTTGGTAATCTGTGAAATGGTAAATTTAATAAATAACCTCAAAATTAGAAGGCACACATCATTTTTTTAAAAATAATTTTGTTGTTAATTTTTTTTTGTTAATTTAGTTTGAACTTCATTAAAATGATTTACAAAGCTACAAAGCTACAAGCATAAGTTTTTTTATGCGGTATTTGGTTTTACTTAATTTTTTAAATTGATTTTTTAGAACTATTAAAAATTTAAAAATAACTAAATACACATTTATGTATGAAAATTAAGAAAATTCAATTAATGTTGTTACTTTCATTTCTTTTTGCTGGAGATATTATTGGCTATCAAGGAGATTCTGGTAACCTAAAAAATGCAATAAAAAGAGGTACTACGGTATCACATACGCATATAAAAATTAAAAATAGTATCGGAACTATTATTAATCCAGAAGATTGGATAGGTAGCCTTACTATAACTGAAAATGAAAAAATAAATAATAATGATTGTGAATAACAAAAAAATGATACGAATAAATATTATAGTCATATTTTCCTTTCTTTCTATAATTACTGATGCACAAAATCAAAATGAGATTGAGTTTACAAACCTTAGTACAAGCCTTTTTGATGAAATAAAGTTTCATGGAGTATTATTTACTGATATTAAGGATGCTAATGCTAATGTAGATGTTATGGAAGAATTGTTTGAAAATGAGGAAGAAGAAAGTACTGTGGCACAAAATGGTATGCAGATAGCTGATGGTTACCAACTCTCTATTAATCAGTACGGTGAAGATATAGGTGAACCTAGAAAAGATTTTGTTTATTACTTTGGCCTAAAAGTTTATTTTGGAAT
Source organism: Psychroflexus maritimus (assembly GCF_011089875.1). Taxonomy (GTDB): domain Bacteria; phylum Bacteroidota; class Bacteroidia; order Flavobacteriales; family Flavobacteriaceae; genus Psychroflexus; species Psychroflexus maritimus. Next base: position 96,121 of record NZ_JAANAS010000050.1, read on the forward strand.
AACAAATAATAGCGATACCTATGAGGTTTTAGACTTAAAAGCTAATTCAATATCCATAAATGAGGTTACTTTAGAAATAGGAGACGATATAGAAAACCTTAATATTGATTATCACATTAATAGTGATATCGAGAACGACAAGTTTATTTTTATTATCAGGAACGGATCATTTTGTTGTCCTATTTCTATAAGCTTAACACCTGACAATAAGGTTAGTAAAATACACTATTATGAAATACCTTAAGGTTTATTTATAATTGAGTACACCACCTTTCATCTACGCAAGGTGGTTTTTTGTAAATTTATTATCATGGATTGTTTTATAAATGCTTTAGCTTCCTATTTATCGGAAAATCAATTTACGTTTGCTAATAGACTAGAATCCTCTATACCTGAGCTTTGGTAGGCCTCACTCCTTTTAAGTAGGTAATTGGGGTAAGCAATTCCTGTTTAAAACTGATTAATCTATTTTATTCAGTAAGAACATCTATTAAATACGTTAATTTTATCACGATAGCTAACTAAGACTATCCTTCAAAAAAATGCCCTGTAACTGAATATCCTTATAGATTTTGACTTTGTGGTTATAATTCAACTCAGGTTATTAATAAATGGGGACTTGAATGTATAAGGGTAGATTAAATCCAACATCTACTGGTGTTCCAGAACAAATTGCTGTTTTTTTTATTTTAGGCAATTTTATAAGCAATTTTTCAAAATAAGGGACAAGTTTAGGGTATTCAGTATCAATTTCCTTTACACTCCATTTCTTGTTTGCTCCTAAAACAACTCTTATCTTGTTTTTAATTGTAATTTCATTACCTTTTAATTGTTCCCATTGTGTTGTGCTTAGAGTGTCTCTTAAGGTCTGATTAACAACTTTTCCTACAAAATTATAGTTTATTTTTTTGTTTAATTTCTTCTGAATTTCTTCGGAAAAACACTTTTTAGCTGATTTTAATGAACTTTGGTCAGAGCATCTTCTAATTTCAGGATATCGTTCACAACTTGAAGAATCATTAGGCAAAACTAGGTTCTGAGCGCTAATTATCAAAGGTAAAAATAAGAATAAAGCATGTATATGTTTTTTCATGTTAGTTTTTTTGGTTTATTAATTGACAAACCAAATGTAGGAAATATAAATAAAATAAGGTATATTTATATCTAATTTCGAGTTAATAAAATTGCTGTATTTTTAACAGGTAAATTTTATGCGGTGCGTTTTTATTGTATTTTCACATAAACAAATTAAATATATTCTATCATGAAAAAATAATACTAGCTTTAGTGATAATTTTTACTTCATTAAGCTATGCACAGAATTCAACTCAAAATTGGGAAGATTTAGAAGGTACTTGGAAATACCAAGATGAGGAAGTAGAATTTTATTTAATTCTGCTGTATAAACAAATTGAAGTTAGGAAGGGGAAAATTGAAAATAGATTAATTGGTTTTACAAAACTAAACCATAATAGAGAAGAACTTTATAACCGTTTAAACAATAAGGACTTTTTTATGGATAAGCAAATATTTAAGCCTTTAGAAATTTATAATGTAAATAAACCAGATTCTAAAAATATTACCCCAGATTTTAATATTGCATTAAGAAGTAAAGGCTTAAGTGGCACTTATGCTGCAATGAATTTTTCGAGTATAGTAAATGTGAAATGTGAATTCAATGATAATACCCTAACACCTCATTTTACACCCCCCCCTAGCGATGTTATAAGACCAGATATTGTGCAAAAAAGAGAAGCCATGTATGCTAATCACATCCCTGAGTTGCCTTCTACTTGGGTATTAGAGCGAGTAACAGCAGATGAGATTAAAGAGTAGTAGCCAATTTATTTTAAAAAAATCTACCTTTTTTTTATGTTTACAAGGTGGTTTTTTAAATAATGAATTCTGAATTCAAAAGACTAAATGCAAGTTGAAAAAAAAGGAAATAGCCCATTAGTAAAACATTTCTTTGTTAAAAAGCTAACAATCGAACTCAGGTTTATAAACCCCCCAAATTTTCAAACTTTTAAAACAGGAACAAAATAACCGATAACAGACCAATGAAAACAAACTTTCCAAGTTTTTCCAAATTAAACCTTTTTCCTTTATTTTAGTCCAAAGTTTTTAAAATCGCTTAGACTATGCTCAAAAACACCCTGTTTGTATGTTTTTTGCTGTTGACTTTCATAGGAATTAGTCAAGATTATTTTCCAGAAAATCACGGTATAAAAGCCACCGCAAAAACTCCTATTTTACTTACTAATGCCAATATTCAGGCAGATGCTTCTACTTTTATTGAAGGTGGTAGTTTACTTATTCACGAGGGAAAAATCCTAGAAATTGGAAAAAACCTACAAGCCCCTAAAGGAGCCGTTGAAATTGACCTTAATGGGCAGTACATTTATCCTTCTTTTGTTGAAGTGTATTCCGATTTTGCTATGGAAAGCGTGAAATCGGCTACCACAGGAAAACAGTATGAAGCTAACCGTAAAGGTTACTATTGGAATGATCATATTCGCCCTGAGCAAGAGGCGAAAAACCATTTTGAATTTAATGAAGCCGAAGCTAAAAAATTACGAAAATTAGGCTATGGCGTTGTTAATACCCACTTGCAAGATGGCGTAGTTAGAGGTACCGGAATGTTGGTAGCGCTTCAAGAATTAGATAATAAAAACAAGACGATTATCGCTCCAAAAACCGCTCAGTATTACGGGTTTTCAAGGAGTAAGCAAAGTAAACAGTCCTATCCTAGCTCTATTATGGGCATGATGGCTTTGATGCGTCAGTTTAATTATGATACACAGTGGTATGCTGATGGAAATGCTTCAGAAACCGATTTAGCTATTGAAGCTCACCTGGAAAATTTGAGTCTTCCGCAAATAATTTATGCGGGCAACTACTTAAATGTTATGCGTTCGGCAGATGTAGCTGAACTTTTTGAATTCGATTTTATCCCTATTGGTGGAGGCGATGAATACAAGCGAATTTCCGAAATTAAAAAAGCTTTTAATCAGATTATTTTACCGCTGAATTTCCCTGATGCCTATGATGTGGAAGATCCCTATATGGCAAATTACGTAAGTTTAGCCGAAATGAAGGATTGGCAACATAAACCGAGAAATCCGAAGTATTTAGCCGAAGCTGGATTGGAAATTTCATTTACTATGCAAGGTTTAAAGGATGCTTCTAAGTTGATGAAAAACCTAAGAACAGCCATTGAAAAAGGACTGTCTAAGGAAGTTGCTTTGCAAGCTTTAACCGAAAATCCTGCCAAAATTTTAGGTATGGAAAATCAAATTGGTGTGCTAAAAGAAGGAGCCTTAGCTAATTTGATTATCACTTCGGGTGAATTATTTGATAAAGAAACTAAAATCTACGAAAACTGGATTCAAGGACATAGAAATATCATTAATGAAGCGCCTTTTTCTGAACTAGAAGGCAACTATGAACTTGCTTTTGATAAGGAAAAGATTGAAATTGAAATTTCTTCAAAAAAAGATAAGCTTCAACTGAAAGCTACAAAAGATAGTCTAAAACTTGGAACAAAAATCGATTTTAAGAGCAACTGGCTTAGTTTTATGCTCACGGAAACGGATTCATCTTCCACGCAAATGAATCGTTTTGCGGCCTTAGTAACTTCTGCTGAAAACGAATTTTCAGGAAAGGTGTTTACGCATGAAGGCGAAATACATCCTTTTTCAGCCAAAAGAGTTTCAGCCGAAGACAAAGATGACGATTCAGAAGATTCCCAAGAGGAAAAAGATTCAGAAGACAAAGAAAACACCGAGGAAGAATATCTTTCGCCAATTACTTATCCCAATATGGCTTACGGAATGCCAAGTCCAAACCAAAAATCTGGCGAATACCTGATTACCAATGCTACCCTAATCACTAGTAGTGATGCGGGGACTTTAGAAAATCATGATGTTTGGGTGAAAAATGGAAAAATCTACAAAATAGGTGAGAATTTAAAGGCGAAAAAAGCTGAAGTAATTGATGCTTCAGGTCAATTTTTAACCGCTGGAATTATCGATGAACATTCGCATATTGCGGCGAGTTCGGTAAATGAAGGAGGCTCAAATTCTTCGGCAGAAACGACTATGGAAGACGTGATTAATCCAGATGACATTAGCGTGTATCGTTCGTTGGCGGGAGGAGTAACCACCACGCAATTATTGCATGGTTCGGCCAATCCTATAGGGGGGCGCTCGGCCATTATTAAAATGAAATGGGGAGCTTCGCCTAGAAATATGATTATTGAAGATAGTCCTAAGTTTATCAAATTTGCCTTAGGTGAAAATGTAAAGCAATCTAATTGGGGAGGAAGGGAGCGTTTTCCACAGACCAGAATGGGAGTGGAGCAAGTTTATTTAGATTATTTTTCGCGTGCTAAGGAATACGAAAAACAAAAAGCTTCAGGCAAGTATAGATACGATGAAGAAATGGAAGTTTTGCTTGAAATTATTAATGAAGAGCGATTTATTTCTTGTCATTCGTACGTGCAATCTGAAATTAATATGTTGATGAAAGTAGCCGAACAATTCGATTTCAAAGTAAACACTTTTACCCATATTTTAGAGGGGTACAAAGTAGCTGATAAAATGAAGAAGCACGGGGCTGGCGCTTCTACGTTTAGCGATTGGTGGGCGTATAAAAACGAAGTAAAAGACGCCATTCCTTACAACGCCACTTTAATGTTGAATCAAGGTTTAACCGTGGCGATTAACTCAGACGATGGTGAAATGATTAGACGTTTAAATCAAGAAGCGGCCAAAAGTTTTAAATATGGTGGAATTAGCGCAGAAGAAGCTTGGAAGCTTGTGACGATTAATCCTGCAAAATTGTTGCATATTGATGACCAAGTGGGAAGCATTGAAGAAGGAAAACATGCCGATTTAGTGCTTTGGAATCACCATCCTTTAAGCATATATGCCAAGGCGCAAATGACCATGGTTGAGGGAGTGATTTATTTTTCAGTTGAAAAAGATGAGAAACAGCGAAATGAAATTCAAAAAGAACGAAATTTACTTATTGCTGAAATGATGAAAGCTAAAAACAAAGGCATGAAAACCCAACCTGTGGTGAAGAAGAAAGAACGCCACATGCATTGTGATACCTTAGACGATTTTCTGTTTGAAAACTTTTCTGAAGCTCATTCACACCAACACTAAAATTTGAAAATGATGAAACACGTATGTACAAATTTTCTACACACAGGAGAATGATTATACGTGTCGCATCTGACCAATAAAAAACAATAAATATAAACAGATGAAAAATTTATATACAACAATTTTAATTCTTTTAGTTAGTTTCAGTTTCGCTCAGCAGAAACCTGCAACGGCTGGACCTACTTCGTTTATTCTATTAGGAGGGACTGCGCATGTGGGCAATGGAGAAGTCATTGAAAATTCACTTATTCAAGTAGAGAATGGAATAATTACTAAGATTACTTCAGCCAACGAAGAGCAAGAAACAAGTACCTCAGGACAGGTGTATGATATTCGTGGTCAGCATGTCTATCCCGGAATTATCGCACCTAACTCTACTCTTGGTTTGGTAGAAGTAGATGCCGTGAGAGCTACCGATGATGTGAATGAAATTGGTAGTTTTTTACCACATATTAGAAGTATTATCGCTTACGATGCGGAAAGTAGAATTGTTGAATCTATGCGTCCATCGGGAGTGTTGATGGCACAAATTACTCCAAGAGGCGGAAGGATTACAGGGACTTCTTCTGTGGTTCAGTTGGATGCTTGGAATTGGGAAGATGCATTGGTGAAAGAAGATGATGCTATTCACATTAATTGGCCAGACCGATTTGTAAAAAAAGGAGCTTGGTACGATCCAAAAGTTGGGTATAAGCAAAATGAAAAATACAAAGAGCAAGTGCAAGAATTAGAAGAATTTTTTGCCCAAGCAAAAGCCTATCAACAAGCCGATGAACCAAAGCTGAATTTAGCTTACCAAGCTATGGGCGAGGTGTTTACAGGTGACAAAGCAGTTTTTGTTAGTGCCGATTCACCTAAGGATATTTTAGATGCTTTAGAATTTAAGCGTCGATTTAATTTATCGAACTTTGTGATTGTAGGAGGGAGGTACGCCCATCAAGTTACCAAAGAATTAAAAGCAGCAAATGTAGCGGTTTTAGCTAATCGTGTACATTCCACTCCAGAAGCTGATGACGACGATTACGATTTAAGTTACAAACTTCCGAAGTTGCTTCATGAAGCAGGCGTTTTAGTCGCTCTAGAAAATTCAGGCCAAATGGAACGAATGAATTCAAGAAACTTTCCTTTTTATGCCGGTCAGGTTGTGGCCGAGGGATTAAGCAAAGAAGAAGCTTTGCAACTTATCACCTTAAATCCAGCTAAGATTTTAGGAATTGATCACCAATACGGTTCATTAGAAGAAGGCAAATTAGCTACTTTATTTGTTAGTGCTGGAGATGCTTTAGACATGCAAGGCAACCGGCTAAGTTTAGCCTTTATAGACGGAAGGAAAATCAGTTTAGAGTCGCATCATACACAACTTTATAAAAAATATAAGGAGAAGTATGAAGAGGAAAGTGAGGAGTAAAGTATAAGTGTTTTTTAAAAGTGTTTGTAAAATCAAAAATATAGTTTTTTAACAATCAATAAGAACGGGAGTTGTCCCGTTCTTTTTTTTTCAAATTTTAAATCAAACACATAAATTTTTGGAATCAATAGGAACGGGATTTATACCGTTCATGAAAAGATGGCTATTATTAGCTTTAGCCAAATTTTTCCCTATTATTTAATAATGGTAATTTTTTTTAAAAAAATACTTATGAAGTTATTTAAAAGCAGCTGCTCTATTCATCAAAAACTAGCTTAGTTTCAAAAATCATAAGCCTTCATTAGCTTAAGTGAAATAATAAGCAGTATGATTTATATCATTTTTTGAGCCTAGGCTTGTCTATAAATTTGCATTAATCAAGAAAGTAAGTAATGAAGGTTTTATTATTAACTGATTTTTCAAACTATGCGTGTGAGGCTCATAAGTATGCTTTTAACTTGTTGCAACCCCAGCAAGCTAGCTATTTTTTGGTCCATGCAGAAACCTCTCAGCAAACAGAAAACACTAATAAAATAGCTTCAGATTTACTTATTTCAGATAAATTTGACAATGCTTATCAACAATTAACTAATTTTCTTCCCAAAGGAAATACTTTATCAAGACTAGAAAGAAAAGGTAATCTGCTTGATGTAGTTAGAACTAATATTGATTTATTAGAGATAGATTTAGTGGTTATGGGAGCCAAAGGAACCTCTGCTACTTCAGATAAATCCATTGGAAAAAACACTTACGAAATTGCAACAAAAGTAAAATGTCCAGTTTTAATTGTCCCAGAAAACACCAAAAAAAATCCTCCAAGTAGAGTTAATTTCCCTGTCGATTACAAAGACAAACTTCACTCAAAGTGCATTTCAAAGATTCAATCCTTGCCTAATTGGGCAGAAATGAATATTACTATACATGAATTAAATACTGCTGCTTCAGGTGCTTTTCAACAAGAATCTAGTCAGGTGCTCACTGAAAACTTAAAAATGGTAAAACCAAAATTTATTCAAATTGATGAAATTAATTTTGCTAAACTTACAAAAGAAGCTGATTTTATTTTTTTGGCAGCCAAAAATTTAGGGGTTTGTAATACGGTTTTTAAGCAACTCAATTACTCAGTAAATGGAAGTGTTAAACCTATTCCAATGCTTATTCTTCATGCCTAATTTTATAAGTTAGATTTTTCCCATAAAAAAAGAACAACTTAGTTGTTTTGTAGCCCATAAAGTAAACTAATTAGTTGATGTGTAAACTATTTGCTTTGCTTCTCTATTTTTAAAACTGATTCATTCGCTTTAAGATTCAAAAAACCTTGAAATTATCTATCTTTGCCATCAACTTAAAATACGAATTCGCTTTGCTAATTATTATTTCTTTGGAAGTAGCTTAGCAAGCCCATAGCAAAACCTACCTAATGAAGTTTGATATTAAAGCCAAAGACCTGTTATCTAGTGCACGAGCAGGAACAATAACCACCGATCACGGAGAAATTCAGACGCCTATTTTTATGCCGGTGGGTACTATTGCTACGGTAAAAGGAGTTCATCAAAGAGAGTTGGAAAATGATATTAACGCGGATATTATTCTAGGAAATACATACCACCTTTACCTTAGGCCTCAAACAGACGTGCTTGTAAAAGCAGGTGGCTTACATAAATTCATGAATTGGAATAGAAATATTCTTACCGATTCAGGAGGCTATCAGGTATATTCTCTGTCTGCCAATAATAAAATCAACGAAGAAGGTGTCAAGTTTAAATCGCATATAGACGGTTCTTATCATTTATTTACCCCTGAAAATGTGATGGAGATACAACGAAAAATTGGAGCTGATATCATCATGGCTTTTGATGAATGTACTCCATATCCCTGCGATTATAAGTATGCAAGGCGTTCTATGCACATGACGCATCGTTGGTTAGAACGTTGTATAAAACAACTGCAAAAAAGCCCTGAACTTTACAATTACAAACAGACTCTTTTTCCTATAGTACAAGGAAGTACTTACAAAGATTTAAGAAAACAATCGGCAGAATACATTGCTTCTGTAGAAGCGGAAGGAAATGCCATTGGTGGACTTTCAGTTGGTGAGCCAGATGATGAGATGTATGCCATGACAGAAGTAGTTACCCATATCCTTCCAAGTGATAAACCACGTTATTTAATGGGGGTTGGTACACCAATAAACCTCCTAGAAAACATAGCATTAGGTGTTGATATGTTTGATTGTGTCATGCCCACAAGAAACGCTAGGAACGGAATGCTTTTTACCGCTCACGGAAGTATTAACATCAAAAACCTAAAATGGAAAGAAGATTTTAGTCCGATTGATGAAATGGGAATTACTTGGGTAGATACTACCTATACAAAAGCTTATTTAAGGCATTTGTTTACGGTAAACGAACTTTTAGGAAAACAAATTGCCACGATTCACAATTTAGGCTTTTATTTGTGGTTAGTAAGGGAAGCCCGTAAACAAATTTTAGCGGGTACTTTTAAAGCTTGGAAAGAGAGAATGGTTAAACAAATGGCAAATCGTTTGTAAGTGAAAATACTAGACTGGTACATACTTAAGCGTTATTTACTAACATTTTTTATGTTAGTAATCTTATTTGTTCCTATTGGAATTATCATTGATTTTTCTGAAAAAGTAGATAAGATTATTGCTAACGAGGCTTCTTTGAACGAAACATTAGAATACTATCTCAATTTCACTATTTATTTCGCAAATTTACTCTTTCCTATTTTACTTTTTTTATCAGTAATTTGGTTTACTTCAAAATTGGCAAACAATACAGAAATTGTTGCTTTTTTAAGTTCAGGAGTTTCTTTTTACCGATTTTTAAGGCCCTATTTTTTTGGAGCCACCATTGTTACCATTATAGGTATTTGGTTCTCTATGTTTCTCGTTCCAAAAGCTAGTAATGGATATAATGAATTTAAATATAAATACCTAAAAAGATCGAATGCCGTAGAAAAACCCATGGACGTCTATAGGCAAATTAATGATAACGAAATTATCTATGCTAGAAACTTTAGTCTAGCTCGTAAAACAGCCTCTAGTTTTACCCTTGAGCATTTTGAGGGGCAAGAATTAAAATTTAAAATTTCGGCTTCACGCTTACAATACAATCCAGATTCTATCAATATGTACACCTTGTCTAATTATGTGAAACGAGTGGTAAGTAAACGCGAAGATAGCTTAATCAAACAAAACAAATTAGATACTGTTTTACCTTTTGAATTTGATGAATTAACACCTGTAAGATATATAGCTGAAACGCTAAATTACAATGAACTTAAAGAATTTATAGCTCAAGAAAAGCGAAGAGGCTCTCCAAATATTAATCGTTATTTGATTGAGGTTTATAGACGCTGGAGTATTCCTATATCAACTTTTATTCTTACGCTAATTGCTGTTTCTGTTTCGGCCATTAAGCGAAGAGGAGGAATGGGCGTTAATTTAGCTATAGGTATGGCCTTAGGTTTTAGTTTTGTATTTATAGATAAAGTTGCCGTAACTATTGCAGAGAAATCTACCATTAATCCTTTTCTTGCAGTGTGGTCAACCAATATTGTTTTTGCCATTATTGCGTTTTATATGATGAAAAAGGCAAAAAGATAAAAGATAAACCTTTATTTATTTTTGTAGTCGAAGCACCTAAAATGTGAAATAAAATGGCATTTATACCCATCATTGAAGGATACCTTAAAAAAGAAAATTATCAACCCATAAATCTTTCAGCTGAAAGATTAGTCAAACTAAAACTAAATGCTTCAGCTATTGAAGATTTACAGACTTATCTTACTTTTCAGCAAGAAAAATTTCGCCATCAAATACTGTATGGTGGTTATCTTGAAAAACCTAATCTCTATGATGGTAATGCATTGTTTTCAGTAGATGAAACCAGGAATATTCATTTGGGAGTTGATTTTTGGAAACAAGCAGGTACTGGAATCTACTGCCCAAAAGAGGCAGAAATTGTGGTTTCTTATGATCATTCAGAACGCGGAAATTATGGGGAACATTAATTTTAAAACACCAGAACAAATCGGGCTGTTTTTATACTTTGTACGGTCATTTAAGTAAATTTTCGCTAAAGAATAATCACGTAGGGAAAAAAATTAAACAAGGCCAAGTATTTTGTTGGTTAGGGGAAGCTCATGAAAATGGTGGATACATTCCTCATTTATATTTTCAATTGATGAATGATTTTGATGAAAGTTTAAACGATTACCCCAGAGTTTGTAGTTTATCAAAACTTTTAGCCTTTCAAAAAAATTGTCTAAATCCAGATTTTTTTTAGGAATTCGTAACTTATAAGGATTATTTTTTTCAAGTTTTAAATACTAAATTAATTCAGTACTTTTGCAAAAAATGAAACCTCTATGAAACTAAATGTTACCAACGAAACCAATCGTCTAAAAGCAGTGGTTTTGGGTACAGCAAAATCTAATGGTGGAAAACCCAACTTGGCAGATGCGTATGATCCAAAATCGGCTTTACATATTAAAGCAGGCACTTATCCTAAAGAAGAAGATATGTTGGCAGAAATGGAGCAAGTGGCTCGTGTTTTAAAAAAATATGGGGTAGAGGTTTTTCGTCCGCGGGTAATTCAAAATTACAACCAAATTTTTTCTAGAGACATTGGGTTTGTTATTGATGATGTTTTTGTGAAAGCCAATATCTTACCAGATCGAGCTCAAGAAATCGATGCAATTCAGCCGGTAATTAGTCGATTAGATAATTCAAAAACATTAAATTTACCTGAAGATTGCCATGTAGAAGGTGGAGATGTTATGCCTCACGGAGAATACTTGTTTGTAGGTACCTATCGCGGAGAAGATTATTCAGATTACATTACAGCAAGAACCAACCCAAAAGCGGTTGAAGCTTTGCAAAAGGCTTTTCCGAATAAGCAAGTAAAATCGTTTAACCTGAGAAAAAGCAATACAGCGCCTAAAGAAAACGCTTTGCATTTAGATTGTTGTTTTCAGCCAGTGGGAAATAAATATGCCATTATTCACAAAAACGGTTTCTTAGAGGAAGAAGAGTACCAGTGGTTGGTTCAACTATTTGGAGTTGAGAATGTTTTTGAAATAGATAAGCAAGAAATGTTTGATATGACAAGTAATATTTTTTCAATCAGTCCAAAGTTAGTTATTTCAGATGCTCACTTCAAGCGTCTAAACTCGTGGTTGCGTGGAAAAGGAATTACTGTTGAAGAAGTAAATTATAGAGAAATAGCCAAACAAGAAGGTTTGTTGAGATGTTCAACTTTACCTTTAATAAGAGAATAAAATGAGACAGATTACAGATCAATTACTAATGATTCGCCCAGCTTCTTTTAGAATGAATGAAGAAACTGCAGTAAACAATTTTTTTCAAAAATCAACAGAAGAATTACACGCCACCACTAATAAAAAAGCCCAAGACGAGTTTGATGCTTTTGTTGAGAAATTAACCGAAGCAGGAATAGAGGTTCATGTGGTAGAGGACGACCCTAGCCTAAATACTCCTGATGCTTTGTTTCCTAATAATTGGGTTTCTTTTCATGAAAATGGCAATATAGCTTTGTATCCTATGTTTGCTAAAAACCGAAGGCGTGAACGAAGAGAAGAAGTTTTTTTAGCCCTTGAAAAAAAAGGTTTTGAATTCAATCAAATAGTTGATTATACACAAGCAGAAGATGAGAAGGTCTATCTTGAGGGAACGGGTAGCTTGATTTTAGATCGAATACATAGAAAAGCCTATTGTGCTCTGTCGCCTAGAGCAAACGAAGAATTACTTATTGAATTTTGTGAAGATTTTGAGTTTATGCCTGTTATTTTTACCGCTAATCAAGATGTAAACGGAAAGCGTCTGCCCATCTATCACACCAATGTTATGATGTGTGTTGGAGAAGATTTTGCTGTAATTTGCACAGCTTCAATAGATGATAAGAAAGAGCGTAAAAATGTATTAAATCATTTGAAAGACGACGGAAAAGAAATTATTGAGATTACGGAAACTCAAATGCAGAATTTTGCAGGTAATATGCTTCAAGTGAAATCGGCTAGCTCTAATGAAACTTATTTAGTCATGAGTCAAAGCGCGAAAAATGTTTTAACGGCTTCACAAATTAATCAAATTGAAAAATACACTAAAATTCTAAGTGCAGATTTAAGTTGTATAGAGACCAACGGAGGAGGAAGTGCAAGATGCATGATGGCCGAAATTTATTGTCCCATTAAGTAGAACCTTCCCTTTTATTTAAAAAAAAATAAGGTTTAATTTTTAGATTTACTATTTTTTTAGCCATTGTTTTTGTGTTTAATTCGATAGTTAATTTCGATTAAATATTCCTCTCGTTATAAGTTCTTAGCCTATATTTGCATTTAGATTAAATCTAATTAAAAAAAGCTTTTCAATATGCAATTGAATAAAGAAGAAATTAAAAAAGCATTAGAAACTATTAGTGTGGCTAGCGAAGGTCAAAATATGGTAGATTCTGGTGTTCTTCAAAATATAGTCACTTTTGGCGATGAAGTCATTGTTGACCTAAAATTACAAACGGCTGCTTTACACGTTAAAAAGCGCGCTGAGGTAGATGTAATGAAAGCCATTCACCAGCATGTTTACGAAAAAGCAAAAGTCAAAGTCAATATCAAAGTGGAAGCCAAAAAACAGCAAAATCCCAATGAAATTAAGGGAAAACCTATCCCAGGTATCAAAAATATTATTGCTGTAGCCTCTGGTAAAGGTGGTGTTGGAAAATCTACTGTAACCGCGAACTTAGCTGTAAGTATGGCTAAAATGGGCTTTAAAGTTGGATTGTTGGATGCCGATATTTATGGTCCCTCTGGGCCTACAATGTTTGATGTACTCAATGAAAGACCACTTTCTGTAACTGTAGATGGTAAATCTAAAATGAAACCTGTAGAAAGTTATGGGGTCAAAATGTTATCGATTGGATTTTTTACCAAACCTAATCAAGCCGTTATTTGGCGTGGGCCTATGGCGGCAAAAGCATTGAATCAAATGATTTTTGATGCTGATTGGGGTGAGTTAGATTTCTTGTTGGTTGATTTGCCTCCCGGAACGGGTGATATCCATCTTTCTATTATGCAATCGATGCCAATTACAGGAGCTGTTGTAGTAAGCACACCACAAAATGTGGCTTTGATTGACGCACAAAAAGGGGTAGCAATGTTTCAACAGGAAAATATCAATGTACCTGTGTTAGGAATTGTTGAAAACATGGCTTATTTTACGCCTGAAGAATTGCCAGATAATAAATATTATATCTTCGGAAAAGAAGGCGCTAAAAATTTATCAAATCACTTAGAAATTCCTTTCTTAGGAGAAATTCCACTGGTGCAAAGTATTAGAGAAGCTGGTGATGTAGGAAGACCAGCGGCAATGCAGGAAGGCACACAGTTAAGCGAGTCTTTTGTTGAGTTGACCAAAAATGTGGTGGAACAAGTGGTGAAGCGAAATGAAGATTTACCACCCACTGATGCCATTAAAATAACAACAATGGCTGGTTGTAGTGCTGTGAATAAAAAATAGACGTTTGGTTAACCCAATAATTATAGAATTATGATGAAAGGAAAAGAGTTAGAAAATGAAGTACTTAAGGCGCTAGATGAAATAAGGCCCTTTCTGAACAGCGACGGAGGAGATATTAAACTTTTATCAATTGAAGGTGGAAAATTGGTCAAGGTACAACTAATGGGAACATGCGTAGGTTGCTCGGTTAACCAAATGACGCTAAAATCTGGAGTTGAAATGACCATTAAAAAATACGCACCACAAATTGAACAAGTAGTAAATATTGAAGTAGCAGAGGCTTAAAAATTTTAACAATATCTGATGAAAATCATAGTTCATGCCTACTAAAAGTTAGATTTTTACTACACAAAATTTAAATTAAATGATAAAGACAGATATATTGATTATTGGTGCAGGTCCTACGGGGCTTTTTGCAGTTTTTGAAGCAGGATTGTTGAAGTTGAAATGTCATATTATTGATGCCCTGCCACAACCTGGCGGACAGTTAGCCGAGCTCTACCCTAAAAAGCCTATTTATGATATTCCAGGTTATCCTGAAGTTTTAGCAGGCGATTTAGTAGATAACTTAATGGAACAAATTAAATCTTTTCAACCAGGTTTTACCTTAGGAGAAAAAGCACAAACTATAGAAAAACTCGATGATGGATCGTTTATAGTAACCACCGATGCAGGTACCAAACATCAGGCTCCAATTATTGCAATAGCTGGAGGATTAGGAAGTTTTGAACCAAGAAAACCAAAAATAGACAGACTATTCGATTTTGAAAAGAGAGGAGTAGAGTACATGATTAAAGATCCTGAAAAATTTAGAGATCAATCGGTGGTCATTGCAGGTGGTGGAGATTCTGCTTTAGATTGGAGCATTTTCCTTGCTGATGTAGCTTCTGAAGTGACTTTAGTGCATCGAAGAAATGAATTTAGAGGTGCTCTAGAATCGGTTGACCGAGTGAAAGAATTGAAAGATATGGGTAAAATTAAATTAATTACTCCGGCTGAAATAGTTAACCTTAAAGGCAATGAGCGTCTAAAATCTGTTGTAATTCGAAAGAACAACAATCCTCAAGAAGATTTTGAATTAGCTACTGATTATTTTATCCCCTTATTTGGACTTTCACCAAAACTAGGTCCAATCGCAGATTGGGGATTAGAAATTGAAAAAAATGCTATTAAAGTTGATAATACTTTAGATTACCAAACTAATATTCCTGGTATCTATGCCATTGGAGATGTAAATACCTACCCTGGAAAATTGAAATTGATTTTATGTGGTTTTCATGAGGCAACTTTAATGTGTCAAAGTGCTTTCCAAAAAATACATCCTGATAAACGTTACGTCATGAAATATACTACTGTGGGAGGGGTAACAGGATTTGATGGTTCTAAAAAAGAAGCTCCAAAAGCGGTGGTAAAAGCAATTGACTAACTAATTTTTTACTTGAATGGACGTTAAACTAACTATTATTGACCGAGAAGGAGTTAAACACAAAGTTGATGCCCCAACAGATATGGCAATGAATTTAATGGAAATTGTTCGCTCATACGAGCTTGCACCTGAAGGCACTATTGGTGTTTGTGGTGGAATGGCTATGTGTGCTTCTTGTCAGTGTTATGTAAAATCAAATCATCAACTCAGTGAAAAGACTGATGATGAAGAGGCCATGCTTTCAGAGGCTTTTAATGTAGAAGATAATAGCCGATTAGGATGTCAAATTCAAATTACCAAAGACTTAGACGGCCTAGTTATTGAATTAGCCCCTGAAGAGTGATTTTTATTCAGAATATAATTGATACTAGGCAATAGCTTTGTAACGCAGAATATCTTTAGCAATCCCATCCCATAAACTACTTCTTAATTGAAGAGCTTCAATTGAAACTTTCTCCGCTTCTTCCCACTTTTTAGTTTCTGTACCACATAATTCTTCAATTAATTCTAAAGCCATTGGACCGTGTTCATCTTCGTCTAATTCAATGTGTCTATCAAAATAATACGTGAACAAACTTAAATCTTGCTCAGGAAAATTCTGCTGAATTTCATGAATTATAGAGCTAAACATATCAGGAATTAACTCTTCCCTTCCAAAGGTAAATGCAGCTGCAATTTCATGGGGTTTTCCGTGATTAACTATCCTAAAAGTGAAATCTAAGAAAGCTTCAACAGAGGTTGGTAAATCGATCTTCTGAACCACTTCTTCAAAGCTTTTTCCTTTTTGAATCAAACTAATTAAAGTTTCAATTTTAGCAGTATCTGCTTTTGCTTTTTGCATGGCGTCAATATACATTTCGTAATGACTTTGGCGTTTTCCGTAGATATTTAAATCAGTTTCTTCAGCTAAAACAATTTCATTAATCAAATACCTGTGCTGTGGATTTCCTAAAGGTACCCAAGGCGTTGTAGTACAGGTTAATTGTTGCTGTAAGGCTTTCAATAGCGACATAAAATCCCATACGGCATAAACGTGGTGCTCCATAAAAACTTGCAGGTCTTTTGGTCCTTCCACTAATTTATACAAATCGTGATGAAGCAACTGATTTCTATAACTCTCTGTTTTTTCTTTTAAGGCTTTGATTCCCATTTCAATTTTTCTGCAAAATTAAAATAAAAAACTGCGATTTACATTAAATAAATCACAGTTTTAATATTCTTTATTATACGTTGAATTCTACTTAAAAGCAGCAATACCTGTAATGTCCATGCCGGTAATTAAAAGGTGAATATCATGTGTACCTTCGTAAGTAATTACACTTTCTAGGTTCATCATGTGTCGCATTATGGAGTAATCTCCTGTAATACCCATCCCCCCTAAAATTTGTCTTGCTTCTCTAGCAATCTTGATGGCCATTTTTACATTATTTCGTTTAGCCATAGAAATTTGTGCCGTAGTTGCTTTGCCTTCATTTTTCAACTGGCCCAATCGAAGCGCCATCAGTTGAGCTTTTGTGATTTCAGTTATCATTTCGGCTAGCTTTTTTTGTTGCAATTGGAAGCTAGCAATAGGTTTGCCAAACTGAATACGCTCTTTTGCGTACCTTAAAGCTGTGTCATAACAATCTAAAGCGGCTCCAATTGCACCCCAAGCAATTCCGTAGCGTGCCGAATCTAAACATGACAGGGGAGCACCAAGTCCACTTTTTCCAGTAAGTAAATTTTCTTTAGGCACTTTTACATCTTGAAAAATCAATTCACCTGTAGCGGAAGCTCTAAGCGACCATTTATTGTGCGTTTCAGGCGTTGAAAAACCATCCATACCTCGCTCAACAATAAGTCCGTGGATACGTCCTTCTTCGTTTTTAGCCCATACAACAGCCACATCACAAAAAGGCGAATTAGAAATCCATAGTTTAGCTCCATTTAGTAAGTAATGATCTCCTTTATCTTTAAAATTAGTGACCATTCCACCTGGATTAGAGCCATGGTCTGGTTCAGTTAAACCAAATGAACCCATCATCTCACCACTGGCTAATTTAGGTAAAAATTTCTTTTTTTGTTCTTCGGTTCCGTAGGCGTAAATAGGAAACATCACTAAAGAAGATTGTACAGAAGCGGTAGAGCGCACTCCACTATCTCCACGTTCAATTTCTTGCATAATAATACCATACGAAATTTGATCTAAACCAGCACCACCATATTCTTCTGGAATATAGGGCCCAAAAGCACCAATTTCTGAAAGTCCTTTTATAATTGATTTAGGGAATTCTGCTTTTTGAGCAGCTTCTTCAATTATTGGACTCACATCGCGTTTTACCCAATCTCTAGCTGCTTGACGAATAAGTTTATGCTCTTCTGAGAGTAAATCGTCTAAATTGTAATAATCGTGGCCTTGATATACGTCTTGTTTCATAGTATTTTAATTATCGATTCACAAAAATAACGAAATTTTTCGTGGCTTGAAATGAACATCTGTTATAATTTGAAGCTTTTTTTGATTATTTTTAAATATGATTTAAATGTTTTTTGCAAAAGAATATTTTTGAATTAATAATTTAAAGATATTAATTACATTTGAATCAAAATAAAATCATGTTTGAAAACGCCTTGTTCATTGTTCCCGTATCAACAAGTTTGATACTTATTGCAACGGGTATTATATGCTGAAGAAGCCTCCAAAATCAATTAATCATTTTTACGGATACCGAACCAAACGAAGCATGAAATCTCAAGAAGCTTGGGATTTTTCTCAGAAATATGCCGCTAAATCAATGCTTAGATGGGGGTTTTATTACCTTTTAACGGCTCTATTAGCATTTGTTATTCAACCTTCTATTTTATGGGAAATTAGTATTTCTTTAAGTTTAATGTTTGTATTTATTTTTATTCCTATTTATAAAACCGAGCGTATTTTAATACAAAAATTTGGTCGTTAAAAAAAAGCGAACTCAGTTTAATAAGTTCGCTTTTAATTATAACTTCATCTTATTATTTATTCAATTGAAGCACTTACGGTAGGAAATTTTCGATCTACTTTTTTAAGCAAGCCTTGTAGTACTTTTCCAGGCCCTACTTCGGTATAACTCTCCATGCCATCAGCTAGCATTTGTTTCATGGTTTGCGTCCATTTTACTGGCGCTGTAAGTTGTGCCATCAGGTTTTTCTTGATTTCCTCTGGCTCAGTTATTGAAGTTGTCGTCACATTTTGATAAATTGGACATTTTGGCTTGTTGAAAGTAGTTTCCTCAATTGCTTTGGCTAATTCTTCTCTTGCAGGCTCCATTAAAGGCGAATGAAAAGCTCCACCAACAGGAAGTAATAAAGCTCTTTTTGCTCCTTTTTCTTTGAGTATTTCACAGGCTTTTTCAACAGCTTCTGTAGCTCCTGAAATCACCAATTGCCCCGGGCAATTATAATTGGCTGGAACCACAACTCCATCTATTGAAGCACAAACCTCCTCCACTACATTGTCTTCTAACCCTAAGACGGCCGCCATGGTTGACAACTGATTTTCGCAAGCTTTTTGCATGGCTAGTGCACGCTTGTAAACTAACTTTAAGCCATCTTCAAAACTCAAAGTGCCATTGGCTACAAGCGCAGAAAACTCGCCTAAGGAATGACCTGCTACCATATCGGGTTGAAAATCATCACCTAAAACTTTGCTTAAAACAACCGAATGAATGAAGATTGCAGGTTGAGTTACTTTGGTTTGTTTTAAGTCATCAGCCGAGCCCTCAAACATAATATCTGTTATATTAAAACCTAAAATCTTATTGGCTTTTTCAAATAATTCTTGAGCTTCAGGAGATTTTTCGTATAAATCTAAGCCCATTCCTGAAAATTGAGCGCCTTGTCCTGGAAATACGTATGCTTTCATGTTTTTTGTTGTTTTACGTTTCAAGTATTAATTCAAACGATTTAAAAAATCGTTTTTGATATTTTTTGTTTCTAATTATTTTATCATGGCAAAAATACACTTATTTTTTGTTTTGTCAGCTCGTGTGTTCATCGTGGCGAATTTATCGAGACCTCACTTCGATACAATTTCAACTCCACTCTCGTTTGTTGAAATCACTCAGTGACCTCACTTCGATACAATTGAATGTTTTTTAATGAAACATTCAATCACTCAGTGAACCCGCTTCGATACAATTTCCTTTCCCTTATTGCTCAAGAAAAAAACTCGACCTGACATAAGGTTTTCATTGCAGGGAGATACCGCACTTCCCCTTCCTTTTGTCATTCCGCACGAGCGATAACGAGATGCGGAATCTTATGGATTGGAATTCTGAACATGTCTTTGGT
>NZ_JAANAS010000050.1:116041-174411 GCF_011089875.1 Psychroflexus maritimus
AACGAAGTTCCAAATCCAATGGGATTCTGTTGCCAAATTTAATATATAATTGTTGAATCGTCAAACTCCAATTGTGCAGTGGTGCTTTCCACTTTTTTTGTATATTCATTGTAGCTAAGTAAACTATCTTTAGAAGAGCCATATCAGTTGGGAATGCATCTTTTGTTTTTGTTACTTTTCTTACTTGGCGATGATAACCCTCTACGGTGTTTGTCGTGTAAATAAGCTTACGTATTGGCTTAGTATATTGAAAATAGGTACTGAGTTCTTCCCAGTTGTTTTTCCAGCTTTCTATCACTAAAGGGTATTTCTGTACCCACTTCTCTTCGAGTGCTTTTAAAGCTTCTTCTGCTAAATCCTTGGTATCTGCTCTATAGACCTCTTTCAGGTCTTTCATAAAGTCTTTTTTGTCTTTAGAGGCTATGTACTTTAGGGAATTTCTAATCTGATGTATAACACGTTTCTGTATTTCAGTCTTTGGAAATACACTTAAAATAGCTTCACTAAAGCCTTTTAGGTTGTCTGTACAAGCAATTAAAATATCCTGTAATCCACGATTATTTAAATCTGTTAAAACACTTAACCAGAAGTTAGCTCCTTCACTCTCGGATAAATAAATACCTAAAACTTCTTTGTAGCCATTTTTGTTTACTCCAAGCACGTTATAAAGAGCTTTGCTCTTTATGAGTCCATCCACTTTTACTTTGTAGTGCATTGCATCTAACCAAACAATGCAGTACATCGATTCTAAAGGACGATTTTGCCATCGTTTAATCTCAGGTATTATTCTATCGGTAATCTGACTTAAAACACTATGCGATACCTCTGTATCATACATCTCTTTAATGTGAGAAGAGATGTCTCTGTAACTCATACCTAAACCATATAAACCAATAATTTTATCGGCTAATTGATCAGCTAAAACAGTTTGACGTTTCTTCACTATTTCAGGTTCAAAGTTACTGTTACGATCTTGGGGTACTTCTAATTCAAAATTACCCAAACTACTCTTTACTGTTTTAGTTTTTAGTCCGTTGCGCTTGTTGCCAGAGCTTCGCTCTGATTCATTCAAATGGTTCTCCATCTCGGCTTGTAAAGCCTTGTCTAAAACATTTTTTAATAAGGGAGCCAAAGCTCCGTCTTCTCCAAATAAATTTTTGCCTGACAAAAATTGGTCTAATATTTTTTGTTCTAATTCGGATTGTTCTACTTTTTTCATCTCTATCTAAATTTTAAAGGTTTAATTTAATAAATTTTAGACAGAGTTCAAATTACACCCTTAAAGAGGATGCAAAATCAAAATACGAAAATACCTTAGAAGAATTAAAAGCGCAAAAATCAGAAATAGAGGCTAAACTTGCAGAATTAGAAAATACAACAGATGATAAATGGGATGATGTAAAAAGTGTTTTTTCTGAAGCATCTAACTCTTTTAAAGAAGGCTTTGATAAAATAAAATCCTTATTTTAAAGGTTAATATGAAGGTTGTTTAACTACACTAGCTGCATATCGCAGCTAGTTTTTTTTTATAAAGATTGAAATTCAAACAGCTACAGTTTGAATCTATAATGGATATTAAATTAAAGCTAAAGTAAGTTACTCAATCTTATGCTAAGCTTAAATTTGCTATAAAAAATATGCGCTGGATTATTCCGCTATTTATTTATTTGCTAGTTGAAATATACGCCTATCAAGCTTTTAGGGTAGCATTTAAATCGAAGTACCTCTTGTACATTTATATTTTTGTGAGTCTATGCATTATAGCCTTCATCGTTTATGGCTTTAACCAGCCCGCAAATAAGGGAACATTCACTGGAATTAGAGCTTATTCTATAGGTGTTTTTCTTAGCCTAATGAGCTTAAAACTAGTTTTAGTATTCGGTATGTTTGCTGAAGATATTTACCGGTTCATCCAAGCTATTTTTTCAAAAATAAGCACCTCCGAAGAAAAATTTAGCCTCTCTTCTAGAAGAAAATTTATTAGTCAGCTAGCTTTAGGTATTGGCGCTATTCCTTTTTTTAGTTTACTTTACGGAATGTACAAAGGCAAATACAACTACAAAGTCTTAACCTACGAATTGACCTTTGAAGATTTGCCAAAAGCTTTTGATGGCTATACACTCACCCAAATTTCTGATGTGCATAGTGGTAGTTTTGACAATGCCGAAAAAGTAACGTACGGCATTAGTTTAATTAATGAACAACAAAGCGATGTAGTTGTTTTTACAGGCGATTTAGTAAATAATACTTCGGAAGAAATGGAAGGCTGGAAAGATGCTTTTGGGCAAATTAAAGCGAAAGATGGCGTATTCTCCATCTTAGGAAATCATGATTATGGCGATTACTTTTCTTGGGCATCCAAAACTGAAAAACAACGAAATTTTAATCGTTTAAAAGAAATACAACAAGAAATGGGATGGCGCTTGTTGTTGGATGAACACGTAAGCCTTCAAAAAGGAGATGATCAAATTCATTTGGTAGGGGTTGAAAACTGGGGAAAAGGAGGCTTTCAACAAAAAGGAGATTTAGACCAAGCCAGTAAATCCCTTTCAGAAAAAGACTTCAAAGTATTGCTTTCACATGATCCCTCGCATTGGAATGAAGTGACTAAAAATCACCCTAAAAATTTTCAATTAACTTTGAGTGGACATACTCACGGAATGCAATTTGGAATTGAAATTCCGGGATGGTTTAAATTCTCTCCTGTACAATTTAGGTATCCGCAATGGGCAGGAGTATATCAAGAAAACAAACGCTTTTTACATGTAAACAGAGGTTTTGGATTTTTAGCCTACCCTGGAAGAGTGGGGATGTGGCCAGAAATTACTGTGATTAAATTAAGAAAAACATAGTTGAATAGAACAAAACAAACAAGATGCTAAAAATTGCTCATCATCCTATTTACCAACATCCGCTTCCAAAAGGGCATCGCTTTCCTATGGAAAAATACGATTTGCTACCCCATCAGCTTTTGCATGAAGGCACTTGTGAAAAGGAAAATTTTTTTGAACCTAATCTTGCAGATGATCAGTACATTTATAATACACATGAAGCCAACTATGTTCGTAGCTTATATGAATTATCTATCGAACGAAGAGCAGCCAGAAAAATTGGATTTCCTCTTTCTGAAGCTTTGGTTAAACGAGAACGCATCATTACGGATGGCACTTTAAAAGCCTGTGAATTTGCCATAGACCATGGCGTAGCTATGAATATTGCAGGAGGAACTCACCACGCCTATACTAATCGTGGAGAAGCTTTTTGCATGCTCAACGATCAAGCTATTGGTGCTACCTATCTACTTTCTAAGAAAAGCATAAAAAAAATATTAATCGTAGATTTAGATGTGCATCAAGGTAATGGTACTGCCGAAATTTTTCAAGGCAACTCAAAGGTGTTTACTTTTTCTATGCATGGTAAAAACAATTATCCATTTAAAAAAGAGAAATCAGATTTAGATATTGCTTTAAAAGATAATTGTGGAGATGATGAATACCTCACTATTTTAAAGGAAACTTTACCAAAACTAATCAATCAACAAAAACCAGATTTTATCTTTTATCTGTCTGGGGTAGATATTTTAGCCTCCGACAAGTTAGGCCGATTAGGTTGTAGCATTAAAGGGTGTAAAGAAAGAGATGAACTGGTGTTAGGTTTAGTCAATCAACTGGAAATTCCTGTAGAAATAAGTATGGGTGGCGGTTATTCTCCCGACATAAAAAGCATCATTGAATCCCATGCAAACACGTTTAGAACAGTTCAGGATATATGTTTTTGAGTTAGCTCTGTAATGCTGCTAAAGGAATCTATCTAGAATAGCTGCTGTTATGAGAAAGAAAAAAAAATTTACTCGCATAATCCGAAAGTCTTATTTTTTATGTTAATTTTTTTGGGTTTCAGTTTTCTTTTTTTATATATTTGTGTAACTAATTGAAAGTGAAAGATAAATCCATAAGCTAACCGCATCAATTAGACTTTGTCTATCCCTTCTCAATTAGTTGATTTAAGTTTATCTAATAACAATTTTATTAACTAAAACCTTAGAATTATGAGTTTAAGAAATTCAGTTCAATTAATTGGAAACTTAGGGAACGACCCTGAAGTTTTAAAGATGGAGAATGGCAACAAACTAGCTAAATTCTCTATAGCTACCAACGAAACTTACCGCAAAAAAGATGGTGAAAAGGCAACAGAAACCCAATGGCATAACGTAGTTGCTTGGGGGAAAACTGCAGATATTGTAGAAAAATATTTGGCCAAAGGAAAAGAAGTAGCTATTCATGGAAAACTTACTTCAAGAGCTTACGAAACTAAAGAAGGTGAGAAAAGATATATTACGGAAGTAATATGTGACGAAGTAGTTATGCTTGGTGGTAAATAAAGGCACCTGCAAAGCAAAAGCCCATAATTTTTCAAATTATGGGCTTTTTTTTAGTTATAACTAAATTTATTCATTTTTAGCATACATTAAATGCTCATATTTATTCATTTCTGAATTAAAAATATTTTGATTTTGCTCTAAGGATGCATTTGCATCTAATTTCACTTCATCTCCAGTAGGAAGGTGAAGCACATAGAAACCATCATCAAAAGAAGCTAATTCTTGTAATTCGCCATTCTCTCCTAGTAAATTCCAAGTTTGGTTATCGGGTGTGTAAATCATTACTACCTTTTCTCCAGCTTGCTCTCCATTTAATTTTTCAATGGTAAATTTGTTTTTCTCTGCTGTCATTCTAACTTTATTTCCATCCACCTCAGCATATTGAGTTTCTTTTTCTCCCTCTGCCATAGCAATTGGGTTGCTTCCTGTCCAGAATTCAATTAAATTAAATACAACTGCATCAGCCAAGAAAAAAAGGCCATAAACAGGGACAATATTTAAAGCCCAAAAAACAAGGTTATCAACAAATTTATTGCTTGTTAAACCATCATTCCAATCTCTTAAGTTGTTAAACGCTTTGAAAGACCCTAAACAGGATGTGCTTAATAATGTCATTGACAAAGCTGCGCAAATAATCATTTTTCTTTTCATTGTGTAAAGTTTTAAGTTATTGTACTAAATTAATAAAAAACGAGATATAACAATAATTTATTGACTATAATTTTTTCAGATTGTTCTCGCGATTGATATCGGCCATTAATTGAGAAGGGTCAATCTCTATTTGCTTTACTATTTTTTCTGCTGTATTAATACTTATTTGGTAAGTAGGCACGGCCCAAGCCCATCTTGGGTGGATATATTCCATGCCAGGCTTTTTCCATCGCATCATTTGTAAAGGAATGTAGTGTAATTCTTTTGAATTATCTGCATAAGTAATTTCGACTTCAATAGGCATTGGCATCATTCCAATACGTTCTAATTCAACATTTAATAAATCACCTTCTTGAGAAGCATTTTTAATTCCGTAATCAATGGTGTTTATTGTTTGTGTCCAGTCAATTAAGTACCAATCTAATTCAGCTCCAGAAACTTTTTCAGCTACGCGCTTAAAGTCGTTAGGAGTAGGATGCTTAAACTTCCATTCGTCAAAATATCTCTTCAAGGTTTTAGCTAATAAATCTCCACCTATCAAATAATCTAACTGACTTAAAAACAGCGCTCCCTTAGAATAAGCAGAAATTCCGTAAGCTTGGTTAAATTTCCAACGATCGGCTTGACTAGAAAGCGGCTGTTGGGCTTCAGAATTAGCCAAAGCAATATACCCTTGATAAGCTCTTGAAAGCGGAAAGTCTTCTCCTTTTTCTAGGATTTCGTTTTCAGCTAAAGAAGAAATGTAAGTCGTCATGCCTTCATCCATCCACTCATGTTTAGATTCATTGGTAGCCAATACCTGCTGAAACCAAGAGTGAGCTAATTCATGAGCGGTTACACCAAATAAACTTGGGTAAGCACGTTCACCAGTTATGAGTGTACACATGGCGTATTCCATTCCGCCATCACCACCTTGAACAATGCTGTATTGGTTATAAGGATATTTCCCAATATGTTTGTTAAAATACTGCAATAATTTTTCAGTATCAGGTTGTAATTTTTTCCAATTTTCAATACTATCTTTATTGTCTTTGTAGATAAAATGAAGCTCGGTTCCGTCTTCAGCAGTTAAACGATCGTGAAGAAAATCGGGATCGGCAGCCCAAGCAAAATCATGCACCTTAGGGGCTATAAAATGCCAAGTTTTGGTTTTGCCGCGGTTTTTTACTTTAACGCCCTCATCTTCATAACCATGTCCAATTTCATTTGGGTTTTGCAAGTAGCCTGTACCACCAATGGTGTAATTTTTATCAATTTTTATTTTGACATCATAATCGCCCCACACTCCATGAAACTCTCTTCCAATATAAGGATGCGCGTGCCAACCTTCAAAATCATATTCTGCTATTTTAGGATACCATTGCGTCATTGATAATTCTACCCCTTCTTTATTTTGTCTTCCCGAGCGTCTTATTTGTAGGGGAACTTGGCCTTCAAACTCCATATCAAAAACAACTTCTTCACCTGGAAGAATAGCTTGATGAAGTTCAACTTCTAAAACAGTACCTACAACTTCGTACTTGATTTTTTTCCCATTTTGTTTTAGGGTTTCAACATTAAGGTAACCTATTTCATCTTCTTTTAATTTTGAAATTCGATTACCTACTCTTGGGTCGGGGTCGGCTATTGTTCTTGAACGCACATCCATTTCGCTTCCAGGTTGAAAAGCATTAAAGTACAAATGATAAAAAACTCTATGCAGCGTATCTGGCGAATGATTGGTATAGCTAAGTTTTTGTTTTCCTTGGTATTGATATTTCTTTACGTCTATATCAATATCCATTTCGTAGTTGGCTTCTTGTTGCCAATATGAAGTGTTGTTTTGAGCAGTTAAACTGGTTATAAAAAAACCAATCAATAAACTTAAATAAAAGTGTCTTTTGCAATACATATTCTATAATTGTTTAGATAGCTAAAATATGTTTTTCTAGTTTAAAAAAAGAGTGATGATTAAATTATGTTTGTTCTTAAAGAAAATAAGGATCAGTAAAAGACTTTTTTTGGGAGACTGAGTTCAATTATTCTCACTTTGTCAAAACTGAATCATCTATTTCGTTCAATAATAACAATCACTTTCTAGGTTAATTTTTATCTCAATAGCTAATCCTATTTATCAAAAAATACGTTGTAACTAAATATCCTTATTAATTTTGACTTGGTGATTATAGTTGGAGTTAGCTTAATAAGCTTTTTCTTCGCCTTTAAAAATATTGGATATAGTAAGTAAGATAATTTTTAAATCTAAAAAAATAGACCAGTTTTCAATGTAAAAAATATCGTATTTAACGCGATTTACAATATCGGCTTCGGTTTCAATTTCGCCTCTAAAGCCACTTACTTGAGCTAAGCCAGTAATACCTGGTTTAATAAAATGACGTACCATAAATTTATCTACTTGTTTAGCATAAGTGTTGGTATCGCTAATCATGTGCGGGCGTGGGCCAACTACACTCATTTCACCAACAAATACATTGAAAAACTGTGGCATCTCATCTAAGCTAGTTTTTCTTAAAAACTGCCCTATTTTAGTTATGCGGCTATCATTTTTTTGTGCTTGATGCAGGTCGGCTTCCTTATTAGGAACCATTGACCTAAACTTCAAGCAATTAAATTCTTCATTTCCTAAGCCTGTTCTTATTTGTTTGAAAAAAATTGGTCCTTTAGATTCTAGGCGTATTAATAAAGCGATAAGCGGGGTAAACCAAGATAAGAAAAAAACAATGACAAAGCTAGCTATTAGTAAATCAAAAATACGCTTCTGAAATAGTTTGATGGAATCGTCTAAAGGTATATTTCTCAAGCTCAAAATAGGAAGAACACCATAATAATCTACTCTAAGCTTTTTAGAGAAAACATCTTTATTATCGGGTAAAAACTTAATCACAATTAGGTTATTATCTGCAAAATTGATTAGCTCATTAATGCACTGGTTATCAATGTTTGAAACTGAGCAATAAATTTCATGGATTTCGTTTTCTTCTATAAAGCGGTATATTTTTTCTAAATCCTGTTTTCCTTTGTCTCCTCTACCAACAAAAAAAGTACGTTCATATTGATACCCATATTCTGGGTTTTCAACAAAAAAATTCTTTAATTGATAGGTTTTTTGCGAGCTTCCAATAATAATTGTTTTTCTGAAGTTTTTCCCATAAACACTTCGGTAGCGTTTAAGAAAATAAAACAAAGTAAACTTAGCCAATAAAATAAAGCTAAAGGAAAAAAGTAAAAAGACAATAATTAATCGATTTTCAACCTCTTCAAAAAAGAATCTGAAAAAAGTAAAGACCATAAAAGCGAAAACTAAAAAATGCGTAATAGAAAGAGAGATAATTCTACTTACTTTAGTAAATCGGTAAACTTCGTAAAAACTAGAGTTTAAGGAAAGTATTACCCAACCTGAAACCAAGGCAGGCGCTAACAAGGAAAACTGATTGAAATTAAACTGAAAGCTAAAGTAGGCAAATAATAAAATTAGAGCTAAATCTATGGTATAAGAAATAGGTCTGAGGTAAATGGAATACCTTTTGTTTCCAATAGTTTTCATGCACTTTGTTTACTTTTGGATGTACTTACTAAAGTCTTTATGTTCACTATAACGCAATTCTTCTTCAGTTAGTGTTTTAAAGTAGTCATAAGTAATTTTCATTCCTTCAGCTCGGTTTACTTGAGGCTCCCAACCTAGTAGTTCTTTAGCTCTTGTAATATCAGGTTGGCGCTGCATAGGGTCGTCTTTAGGCAGGTCTTTAAATATTATTTTTTGATTGGTTCCTGTAAGTTTAATGATTTCTTCAGCAAAGGCTAAAATGGTAATTTCGTGTGGGTTTCCTATATTAATTGGTTGGGCGTAATTGCTTAACAACAACCTGTAAATTCCTTCAACTTGATCATCTACATAACAAAACGAACGCGTTTGAGAACCGTCACCAAAAACCGTTAAATCCTCTCCTCTTAGCGCTTGACCGATAAAAGCAGGAATTACTCGTCCGTCGTTGAGGCGCATTCTTGGGCCGTAGGTATTAAATATTCTTACTATGCGAGTTTCTAAGCCATGAAAGGTATGATAAGCCATTGTAATAGACTCTTGAAAACGTTTAGCTTCGTCATATACACCTCTTGGTCCAATGGTATTTACATTTCCGTAGTAATCTTCCGTTTGCGGATGAATTAAGGGGTCTCCATAGACTTCAGAAGTACTTGCTATTAAAATTCTAGCCTCTTTTTGTTTGGCTAAGCCTAGCAAATTGTGAGTTCCTAAAGAACCTACTTTTAGGGTTTGTATCGGGATTTTTAAATAATCTATAGGACTTGCAGGAGAGGCAAAATGTAGAATGTAATCTAGTTGACCAGGAACGTGCACAAACTTAGTAACATCATGATGATAGAACTCAAAATTTTTGTTCCCAAAAAGGTGTTCAATGTTTTTTAAATCGCCTGTAATCAGGTTGTCCATACCCAATACATGATAACCTTCTTGAATAAATTTATCACATAAATGTGAACCTAAAAAACCTGCTGCTCCTGTAATTAAAATCCTTTTCAAAATGATTTTTTTAGTTTAAATTGTTCAGAAAGTAAGTATAATTACATTATCAAATCACTTTCTATTTCAATCTTTAAATTGTTAATTTTTTATAAAGAAACAAAATTACAATAATTTAATCAACTTTTGAATTGTGCAATTAGCTTTGTTTTGATTCTTTTTGAACGAAACTTTCTGAGGTGAATTTTCTTAACTCAGTATCAAAAATATAAGTATGAAAAAGGAAGATTTATAAATGAAAATCGGATGCTTTAACCGACTTCCAATGCTTTAATGAATCGGCAAATTCATAGTTAAATTGAAAATTGTTTTCCTTAAGATAAGCGGGTTCAATATGGGTTGGGAAGCCTGCTTTTTTTACGCGAACTGGGTGAATATCTGTGGTTTTTCCAAGTACTTTACTTAGCAGTTGAAGCATTGAAGCAATCAAGACCAAAATAGGAATAGGTAAAGAAAGTGTTGGCTTTTTAATTTGCATAAATTTTTTGACTTCGACAGTCATTTCATTTAGCGTAAGAAGGTTGTTTTCTGTGTAATTATAAATAATCAAAGGTTTATTTTGGTGCATTGTAAAGTTAATAGAATCAATGAGCCCATAAATATAACCATAAGCTTTTATAATGTCTCCTTTTCCTGGAATAATAAACGTACCTTTACTCAGGGTTTTAATCATTCGGTACACGTTTCCTGGGTCTCCTGGGCCGTAAATAACGCTAGGGCGAGCAATGATTAATCTTCGGTTTTTATTATTGGCCAACCATTCTTGGTGAATTTTTTCGGCTTTTGCTTTTGAAATTCCATAAGGAGTTGCAGGGTTTAGTGGCGAATCCTCCACTTTTTTCTCACGTGACTTTCCGTAGGGAGCAATACTACTAGTAAAAAAAATATTGTTGATTTGATGTTGCTCTGCAAAATCATTGATATGTTGAGCGCCTTTGAGGTTGGTTTCGAAATATTCATGTTCCTCATGGCCAGGTTCACGGTGAATAGCGGCTAAGTTAAAAATCCAAGAATCGGAAGAAAAATTAAACTCATCTAGTTGAATGGGTTGTCTAACGTCGCCTTGAATGAAATGAAGCTTATTAGAATGCAGGATTTGATCATCTCTATTAAAATCTTTTAAATCAAAGATGATGAATTGTTCAAAGACTTGTTTAGCCATTAAATCCTTCAACAAAAATTGACCAATGTAGCCTGAGCCTCCAAAAAGTATTGCTGTTTTCATTTTAAAATTTAAAAGGGCAAAGAAACAAAATTAATATTACTTTTGCAGTAATGAAAAAACAGAAAGTACTACATATTACTGAAACTTTTGTCACTGGTGTTTACACCTATATTAAAGATATTTGTGAATATTGTAATGAAATTGATGAAATTGAAAGTCATGTAATTTTTAGTGGAGAACGTGAAGAAACAGATCTAGAATTTATAACTTCCGATTTTAAGGGATTAGCCCAATTGCACCAGGTACAAATGTCAAGGGAAATTGATGCGCTACAAGACTTCAAATCTACCCTCTCTATTTATAAGAAAATTAGGCAAATTCAACCTGATATTATTCATCTTCATTCATCTAAAGCTAGCGTTATTGGAAGAATAGCAGCAAGGTTATATGGAGAAGCCAAGGTTTTTTATACCCCGAATGGGTATTCATTTTTGAGGCAGGATGTGAGTAAAAACAAGAAGAAGTTTTACTGGTTAATTGAAAAATACACTCAAAAAATCTTTGGAGGAACAAGCATTGCCTGTGGTGATACTGAGTATGAACACGCAACTAAAATAAAAAAATCCTTTTTAGTGAGGAATGGAATTGATACGAATAGTCTAAATCATATTCCTAGAAACATTCCTGCTCAAGTAAAAAAAATTGGAACTATTGGTCGTTTAAGTCCGCAGAAAAATCCTGAATTATTTAATGCAATAGCTTTAAGTTTTCCAGAAGTTGAATTTATTTGGATAGGTGGAGGCGAAATGCAAGACAAGCTTACAGCGAGCAACATCAAGTCTTTGGGTTGGCTTGATCGAGAAGATGCTTTAAAAGAAATAGCAAAAGTTGATTTGTATATTCAAACTTCATTATGGGAAGGTTTACCGTTTACCATTATTGAAGCTATGACTTTAGAAAGACCTGTTGTAGCCACCAATGTTGTAGGAAATAAAGATGCGGTTTCTCACGGAGAAAATGGCTATCTCTGTGAAGATTTAAGCGATTTTCAAAAATATATTTCAGATTTAATTAAGCAACCTGAAAGTTTAGAAAAGATGAGTGCTAAATCGCTTGAACGAGCTAGAAAGTTATTTGATAGAAATCGTAATTTTAAAGATTTAATCAATTTTTACTTATCCTCTTCCAATTAAATTTGACTATTCAAAGGCTTAGAAATAAACTAATTTTTCTTCTTAAGGATTCTTTTTAAACGTTCACTTAGTTTTCTAGAAACAAATAGTAACACAAAATTTCTAAGCAGACCAACAACAGGATAATACCCAAAATAAAAATGTTTTGTAATCACTCTTATTCTATTCCAAACTTGTCTTTTTCTTCGTTGGGTTGAAATTGAATTTGGATCAATTACATAGTTAAGAAGAATTTCTGGTAGGTTTTCTACTTTTTTCTTTTTAACTACATTAAATATAAATGCATAATCTAAAGCCACATTAAAATTTTCTGGATAAAGCCCTACTTCCTCTAAAACACTCGTTCTAAAAACTACACTTGGATGAACAAACATCAAATTAAAATACATTTTTTTCTGAATGGTTTCGTAATCTTCCGGATGTTTTAAAGTGTATTGAAAGTTAAAGTTTTCATCTACAATATTTACCCAAGTACCTAATAAATGAGTTTCTTTATGTTCCTCTAAATAAGCTAATTGTTTAGTAAAACGAAAAGGCAAACAGGTATCGCCTGCATCAAGTCTGCCCACGTAGCTGTAATTTCTTGACAAGATTAGTTGAAGTCCGGTGTTTGCAGCAATTTGTGCTCCTTGGTTAGTTTTTAAGTAGATAATTTCAAGGCTTCCTTGGGTATAATCAAAATCTGAATCTTGAGGTAAATGCTTGCTTCCATCATCTACTATAATTAAATCTACAGGAATATCTTCTTCAATAGAAGCCACACTTAGCTTTAAACCTTCTAAGTTGTTGTAATGGGTAATTAAAGTGCAGATTTTATTCTTCATTAGTTGATGATAATTTTGAGTTGGTTTTTGAAATAAGCTGGTTTGTGGTTAAATAAATTAATAGCGCTAAGTTAATCCAAAGGACATAATCTCTAAATGAATCCATTTTTAACCAATTAAGGGAGGCGCCAACTAAACTGGTTAAAATAATGATATAAATTAAGCTGTTTTTGTTTTTCTGAACAATTGCACTTATGCAAATGTATATGCCTATGATTAAAATAGCGACAAACAAAAGAAAGCCAATTATTCCAGTTTCAGCTAATAACCGAATATAAAGGTTATAACCTGGAACAAAATTAGGATGTTTTTCATTGAGGTATTTAAACTTAAATTCCCAGTTATCTTCAGTAGCCCATTTAGGGTAATAATGAATGGCATGGTAAGACTGTTGACCAAATCCTACTCCCGTAAGCGGATGGTCTTTAAAAACTTGAAAATTAGCGTATTGAATACCCAACCTAGATTTATTAGAAAGTGAATGATCATCATCTTTTGTGCTAAAAGAAGTTGCTTTTTCATAGACGTAATTACCAATGCTTTTCCCTTTAATAAGAACTACTAAACTAAGGCCTATACTTGTAATCAATAGGACTTTTATAAGGTGAGGTTGAAGTTTTTTGATGTTGACAAAACTCAAGAAAAAAACAACAAACTGAACCAAAACAATGAAAATACCTGCTCTAGAACCAGAAAGTAAAGCAAACACAAGTACAAGTAAGCTGGGTAAATATTTCAGGAAACTTTTATGCGTAATGATATAACTTAACATCCACGGAGCTAATGTAACCAAGTAGGTAGCTAGTGATGGTGGCTCAAAAGTTGGCCCTGAAACACGACCCAAGTTTGTGTCGATAAAAGAATTAGTAAATGGAAAATAATCAAAAAGGTAGAGAACAGGTAATAGAAAACCCAGTTTTAATTTGACCACAGCCGTTTCAAGAAAAATATACACAGAAACCACGCCAAGTGATAATGTAAAAAACAACCTAATCCACTTGATTAAAGTCCCAACTGATTTTGTTCTAAAAGCATTATAATAAACTATAAAAAAAACTATACTTAAGATGAATGCCAGGTACTGTTTAATAAATCTAAGAATTCCGTTGGTATGTTTAATCTCATTTTCGCTAATGCTCTTAATATTGAACAAAAAACCAAGAGCAACCCAAACGAGAAAAGCGATGAGTAAAGTGGTAATAATATGCGTTTTAGGGAAATATAATTTAGAGGTGTATAGTGTTTTTACAATTAGAAAAATACCGGCTACACTAAAAAATATAATCGGTGCTTCACGGGCAAATTCGCCCATAAAACCAATGTATATTCCAGAATTAAAAGGAATAAAAAAGAAGCCTATTAAAACAAACAATAAGCTTAGGCTTAGACTATATTTTGAAGCTCTCTTTTTCAAAAAGAATTAATTTATAAATTTTTTATTCCAATGACTACTATCAATCTTGTATTTATCATTAATTTTCCTAACGTCTTCTTGGCATTTTTCAATTAAATAGTTCTCTGCTTCTATACTTATTGGAGGAGCTGATTTTTGGTAGTTAGCCATCAAACGTTCCTTTATTTTCTTCATTTTTGGGGTGATAGGAAGAAGGCTTTTAATTCCTGATCTTAGTTTTGATTGCTTTAAAAATGTTCGCGTAATCAAATTATCTTTATAAAGTCCGCCAGCGTTGTAGCGTTGCTCGATGTTACTTGGAGTAATTTTTTCAACTCCTAAAAATTCGTACACCTTTAAAGCTGTTCGGGCTGTATCACTATTTAATTCCTCTTGAGTAATGATTAAGACATCTTTAAAAGCTTGTGTAAAAGCATCTACTTTATCAAAGTAAGTAGAATTAAAATGATAGTACCAAAAATCTGAAAATTTCTCTTTCTTTCTTTGTTCTTCTGCTTTTAATGCTTCATAAAAGCTCAAGTGCTCTCTTTTTTCTCTCTTTAGATGAAGGTAATTAGAATAAGCTCTTTTAATAGGGTCTCTAAGCAAGATAATTATTTTTGGTTCACCCAGCATTGATTTAATTCGAGGAATTCTATCGGGGTGATTGATATAAGAAGGCGAAGCGTCTCCAATCATCTGCTGTTGATCAGCCTTTTTAAAAGCAGCTTGATAGGCTAATTCTTCAGTAATCATGAACTTTTTTACTTCTTTATCGCCCGGTCCTTGATTAAGTTGAAGTAATTTATCTGAGGTAAAAAAATGCAACTCCTTTTGCGTAGGCATAAAAATATCGGGATGTGCCTCCAAGTAATAATGTAAAGCTGTAGATCCGCATTTTGGAAAACCTACTACTAAAAAATTAGGTAATTTCATTTTCTTTTAAATTGTATTTATTCGTTAATTTAAAAAAGTTTTTACTTTTTCTTTTCTATATACATAACTACTGGCGGCTATATTCCATAATACGGTTGTGGTTGCTGTAGCAAAAGCAGCCCCTTCCATACCGTAGATAGGGATAAGCATAAAGTTAAGTACAATATTAATAAGAACAGCCGAAATAAGTATAAGTTGTTGCGTGTTTTGCTTTCCAGTCATGTTCATGTAGGTGCCCACAGGCCCAAAAAACGCATTTACTATTTGGCCAAACAATAAAATATTTAATGCCCAATAAGACTGACTGTAATTTTCTCCAAAAAGGCCCAAAACATAAGTACCAAAAAACACCAGTACAATTACTACGGGGAGCGTTAATAAAAAAATTAGACGCGTTGATTTGCTTATAATTTGATTAATTCTACCTAATTTCTGTTCTTCATAAAATTGAGCTATTTGAGGAGCAATTACAGTATTAACAGCAAGTAAAACCAAGGATAAGCCCGTTGCAATTTTAACAGCCACGGCGTAATAAGCAGTTAGTTCAAAGCCCTTTAACCTTGATAAAATAATAATATCTGTACTTTGTAATAAAATATACGCAATAAAGCTAATGGCCATTGGGTAAGAACGTTTAATAATGGCTTTTCTTGAAATAGAAAGAGCTTGATTAGGTGCTTCTAATTTTTGCAATTGAAAAATGACGTAAACACTACTTACAATAGCTAGAAAAACAAAATTTAGTAAAAATACCTCAACCAAATAAAAGGATAAATTGACAGAATAAATATAGATAGCCCCTAATCCAAAGGGAATATACCTAATAATATTTTTAAAAACTTCTGAAGTTTTGATTTGTCCTAGGCTCCTTAGCGTATCAAAATTAAGCATCATTACAGCAAAAAAACCAAGACTAAGCACTACTTTAAACAAAAGTCTAGTAGTTTCTTGGTCGGCTATCAGTAAGTCAATAACCTGATTGGGGATGATGGAATAGAGTACAGCAAGAAGTACTGAAAAAACCAGAATAATACTCAGCATCTTGAAATAAACTAACCTTAGGTTATTGAGTTCGTTTTTAGCTTTTAAATACCCTCCATAATAAACAATTGATTGGTTCATTCCTAAAACGGTTAAACCACCAACAATTAGCAATACAGAACGCGTAAAATCATACTTTCCTACTAAACTAGCTTCAAAATTATTGGTAAGAAAAAAGGTGATTCCAAATAATAAAGAAACACCTAAAACTTTAAGTATAAGTACAATTAAGATGCTTAAGCTATTATTTTTACCTCCTTTTTTTTGGTTTACTATTTTCAATTAGGCTATTCTATTTAAAAAATTTGAAGTAAATTAATTAATCACTTGTATAAGACTTAAGTTGTTTGTAAACAAACACAAAAAACATCACTAAAGAAAAGCCAAGAATTAAAAGCACAGGAAATAAAACTTTTTTACTAAGTGAAGCAATTGCAGAATCAAACTTAGCATTGAGATTTAAATGTACAATTTCAAGTACCTGCTCTTGCATCTTTACGGTCTTAAAAAGCTCGAGTCGTTGGTCTAAAATTTCTGTCTTTTGCTCTAGAAGATTTCCTAACTGCGAATTATCTGATAACAAAACCCCCTGTTGTATTGATTTCAAACTAGCTAAACTACCGGCAGCTAGCATTACCGAGTCAATCTGAGTTATGGATTGGTCATTTTGAGTAAGCAAGTATTCTGTATTGTCTAAGCTCACTTTTCGGTATTCCTGTAAATAATCAATTTGATTGAAGTAATCCACAAAATTTTGCGCAATTCTATTTTTGTCTAAGCCGTTTTCATCAATAACAACAATTTGTAAAAGATGTTGTTTATTAAAAAAACCCTTTTCTAAATCTTCAAAAACCCAATCTAAATCATTGATTTCTGAAAGCGTTTCAATCCTCTCTATAAACTCTTCTCCTTTCATCAAATAATTAAAATCCCGAAGTGGTTTTACTTCAACATTTCTAATATACTTGTAATCTTCACCAAATAGCTTTTTTAATTCAATTTTTGCCTCTTGGTCGGTATGTTGTTTTTGAAAAAGCGCAGGTATATTTTCAACGGTATTGTAAAACATCCTGTGCGTATTGTAATTGGGCTCTACAAGCATTTCGATTTTGGATTGTGAAGGCGTATTTACGTCTAACAAATAACCTCCTATTCCGCCTACAACAAGCATGGCAAGTACAATCCATTTGAATTTGAGATAAAAATCTACTGTATAAACAAAAGCCTTGGCTATTTTCTTGAAGAGATTACCTATTTTGGAAATCAAATAGCCTAAATCAACTTCATCTGAATATCGATTGTTTTCTTGTGGGTTCATTCTTTTCAGTTTAAAAATACAAAGTACGGGTTTTTAACGCAATTTTTACATTCTTATTTCCATTTATTAGATGTTTGGTTTTTAAAAAGTTGCTTATGTTGTTTAAGTAATTTGAAAAAATTTAGTAATTTTAAGTCACTAAAACCAACTTACTTATGATAAACGATTTTCTTCAACTCCTTTTTCCTCGCATTTGTGCCTGTTGTGACCAAAGCTTAATTGATACGGAAAATGTGATTTGCCTTCATTGCTTACACGATTTACCCCTCACTAATGATTATACCACCAAAGACTTCATCATTAAAAAAGCGCTTAGGGGCAGATTAATTGTTGAAAAATCAAGCTCCTTATTTTATTACGAAAAAGCAAGTATTGTACAAGCCTTAATACATGATTTAAAATACCGTGGAAATGAAAAAATAAGCCCTTACCTCGGGTATTGGCATGCCGAACTTTTAAAATCCGTGCATTGGAATAATAATATTGAAGCTGTAATTCCTGTTCCAGTGAGTAAAGTTCGACTAAAAAAAAGAGGTTTTAATCAAGTGCAAGGCTATGCTAAAGCTTTTGCTGAAGTATTTGATATTCCATTGATTGAAGATGTACTTTGGAGAGCTTCTTCAAATTCTTCTCAAGTATTTAAAGGAAGACTAGCAAGAACAGCTGTAATTGATAAAAATTACTTTGCAAAAAACTTAAATAAAATTCAAGGAAAACATATTTTAGTAGTAGATGATTTAATGACTACAGGGGCTACCTTAGAAGCCTGCGGAAATGTTTTAAAAGAAGCGAAAGACATAAAGATTAGTGTGGCTACTATGGCTATTGTTGCATAAAAAAAGCCTCAGATTTCTCTGAGGCTTAAAGGCTTAAATAATACTTATATATTATTCAGAAATTACGCGTACTTCTGTAGCGTTCATTCCTTTTCTTCCTTCTGTTTCGTTGTATTCAACGCGGTCTCCTTCGGCTATTGTCTCATCTCCTAAACCAGTGATGTGAACAAAAATGTCTCTTCCGGTGTCTTCATTTGTAATGAATCCGTAACCTTTTGACTCGTTGAAAAATTTAACTGTACCTTCCATAATGTAATAAAATATTGTATTTAAATATGATGCAAACATACATATAAAAATCATCAACTAAATGAATTTATATGTTTTATTTTCATTTTCTTAATGTTAATTTTTTGTGTTTTTTGTAAAATGAGTCTTTTAAAAGCTTATTCTATCAAGCTTTATGGACAATTGACAGGCTTTTTATAGGTCAGAAAAAAAATCACTTAGTAAATTCATAAAAATGACCTTTGTCATAATGAGACGCATTTACAGGCTAAGCAACTTATTTTAAGTGAATTAAAATTTATCTATGCCTTTTTCTCTCATTTTATCGAGATTTTCTTTAGATAAGGTATAATCAGAGAATTTTTTTCCTTTCCAACTGTGGTAAATAAAAAGCGGCATTAAAAAAAGAACGGTTCCTAAAACACTGAAACCAATCAGTTTTTCTCCTAATTCTTTGTGTTCTTCTGAGAAGCTTAAGTAGAAACCTGAAAATAAACTTAGTAAAACCAGCACAGCTAATATTCGTATAATGTACTTCATGGGTTTATTTTTTGCAAATTTACTGAAAATATATGTTTTTGCTTAGCGCTCTTTTAGGTGAGGTTGGATTTATGGCAATTATTGAGGCTGATAGAAAAAACTACTCACTTGAAAAATGTAAACTTCAGCATCACCTACCTCCCTTCCACCACCAAAACCATTTCTCCTTTTAGTTTTCTAGCTTCAGAAATGGCTAGTACTTCTTTTAGTGTTCCACGTATTTGCTCTTCATAGATTTTTGATATTTCTCGACATAAACAAGCTTTTCGGTCTTCGCCAAAATACGTAATCAAGTCTTTTAGCGTCTTATTAATTTTATAAGGCGACTCGTAAAATACTAAGGTACGTTCCTCTTGAGCCAATAATTCTAAGCGTGTTTTTCTGCCTTTTTTAGGTGGAAGAAATCCTTCAAAAACAAACTTATTAGAAGGTAATCCAGAAGTTACCAATGCCGGTAAAACAGCATTTGCTCCAGGCAAACAGGAAACTTCTACATCGGCTTCAACACAAGCACGCACCAATAAAAATCCAGGATCTGAAATACCTGGCGTTCCCGCATCCGAAATCAACGCCATTTTTGTTCCGCTCATCATCTGTTGTACTAAATCTTCTATTAGCTGGTGCTCATTGTGCATGTGGTAGGCCTTCATGGGTGTTTCTATACCAAAGTGCTTGAGCAACTTACCGCTTGTGCGCGTGTCTTCAGCCAAAATTAAATCGACTTCCTTCAAGACTTCAACCGCTCTAAACGTCATGTCTTGCAGGTTTCCTATGGGAGTGGGGACTAAAATTAATTTCGCCATTCTAACTTATTTTAGTTCGCTTAAAGCTGTTTTCCAATCGGCTATCTTATAGCCTAAAGCATTTTCAATTTTGGCACAAGACAACACCGAATTTTCTGGTCGCTCTGCCTTTGTTGGATAATGCTGGGTGGGTAAAACCAAATCTTCATCAACTTCTATTAAGCGAGCAATTTCTTTGGTAAACGCATACCAAGTTGTGGCTTCAGAATTCGAGAAATGATAAATTCCGTAAGCTACTTCAGCCTTCTCAATTAGCTTCAAAATCACTTCAGCCAAATGATAAGCATTGGTTGGGCAACCCTTTTGCGAAGTCACAATTTTTAGTTGGGTTCCTTTATTCAACAAATTCTTCATGGAAGTGAAAAAATTCTTCCCTACATCTGAATACAACCACGACGTACGGAGAATATAATGGGCTTCTAGATGAGTTTCAATAGCTTTTTCGCCTATTAATTTGGAAGCTCCGTAAGCGTTAATAGGCCCAGTAAGGTCGGTTTCTAGGTAAGGTGATTTTTTCTTTCCGTCAAACACGTAATCGGTAGAAATGTGGATTAATTTGCAATTGTACTTGGCACACATTTTTGCCAAATGCTCTACCGCTTCAGCATTGATAGAAAATGCTTTTTTTGCTTCATCTTCGGCTAAATCTACTTGCGTATAAGCTCCAGCATTAACACAAAAATCAGGTTGATAGTTTTGAAAGTAGGCTTCAACTTCATCAAATTTCAGCAAATTTAATTCAGAAGAGTTTTTAGCGTCTAAACTGATTTTAGGAAACTGATTCACTTTCTTTTGTAGGCAAGTGCCCAATTGGCCGTTGGCTCCAGTAAGTAGTACGTTTATCATAACTCAAGCTGATTAAAGAGTGGAAGTTTTTGGTCTTTTGCTGAAAGAATCATGTCTTCTGAAGGAATTTTCCAGTCGATATTTAAATCGGGATCATCAAATCGTATTCCAGCTTCTGCTGAAGGTTGGTAGTAAGCATCGCATTTGTATTCAAAAATCACTTTTTCAGACAAGCCAACAAAACCATGTGCAAAGCCTTTAGGAATAAAAATTTGCAGGTTGTTTTCGCCCGAAAGTTCTACACTGTGATGCTGACCAAAACTAGGCGAATCTTTTCGTACATCTACCACCACATCTAAGACTTTACCACTAATTACACGCACCAATTTAGCTTGTGCGTATTCGCCTTGCTGAAAATGCAATCCGCGTAAAGTGCCGTAAGAAGAAATAGACTGATTATCTTGAACAAAATGAACAGATTTGCCGTATAGTTGCGCAAATTTTTGCTGATTAAAGCTTTCAAAAAAGCTACCGCGTTGGTCTTTAAACACATGGGGCTGTATTAATACACATCCGGCTAAAGGGGTTTTTTCTAAAGTCAATGTTTAGTAATTTATAGTTTAGTAAGCCACTTTTTTGAAATGGCTACATTAATATTTCTGGTTTTGCTAATTTCTACAAAGTTATTAGAATAATTTAAACTTTGTAAATCCCACTGAGGTATTTCGTTTACTGCAATGAATTAGTAATAGACTGGCTTGCTGAAGAAAGGATATTGTTGGTATTAATATTTTATTTGATAAGGTAAAAGTAGGGGGATTTGGGGTTGGTGGTTATTCGTTTTTGGAATAGTTCTTATATCAGTTATCATTTGATATTACCGCAATAAAAAAACCTGCAAATACACTATGTATTTACAGGTTTTTGGAATGTTTAATTTAAAATAGAATTATGAACCACACATTAAGCAGTCATCTCCTTCAGCGTCTTTTGATTGTTGAATTAAAGCTTTTAATTCTTCTGGGCTTAACGATGAGTCTGAAGTCACATTGACTTTAGCTTGTTCTTGTTGTAGTCGTTGTGCGTTTTGTTTGGCTACTTTTTCAGCAGGTATTTCTACTTTCTTTTTTTCGTTATTAAGGGTGAACTTGATGGCATCTACTGCCGATTTTGTTCTTAGGTAATACATTCCTGTTTTTAAGCCACTTTTCCAAGCGTAAAAGTGCATGGAGGTAAGTTTAGCAAAGGTAGCTCCTTCCATAAACAAGTTAAGAGACTGCGATTGATCAATAAAGTAGCCTCTGTGTCTAGCCATGTCTATAATGTCTTTCATAGAAAGTTCCCAAACTGTTTTATACAGTTCTTTAATGTCTTCTGGAATAATATCTATAGATTGAATAGAGCCATTATTTCGCATAATAGCATCTTTTACCTCATCATTCCAAAGGCCTAATTTAACAAGGTCTTCTAATAAGTGTTTGTTCACTACAATAAATTCGCCAGAAAGTACTCTTCGGGTATAAATATTTGAGGTATAAGGCTCAAAAGCTTCGTTGTTTCCTAAAATTTGCGAAGTTGAAGCAGTTGGCATAGGTGCAAGTAGTAAAGAGTTTCTTACGCCATTTTTAAGGACTTGCTTTCTCAGTTTTGTCCAATCCCATCTACCACTTAATTCTTCGTCCTTAATGCCCCACATATTATATTGAAACTCTCCTTTACTCATTGGTGAACCTTTATAAGTTGAATAAGGGCCTTCTTCTTTCGCTAATTCCATTGAAGCGGTAACTGAAGCAAAATAAAGGGTTTCAAAAATCTCTTGATTAAGCGCTTTGGCTTCATCTGAAGTAAAAGGCAATCTCATTTTAATAAAGGTATCTGCCAAACCTTGAATTCCTAGACCTACTGGTCTGTGACGGAAGTTGGAGTTTTCAGCTTCTTTAACGGGGTAGTAATTTCTGTCAATAACCTTATTTAAATTTCTAATTACACGTTTGGTAATTTTGAATAATTCTTTGTGGTCAAAATCACCATTTTTCACAAATTTAGGCAAGGCAATTGAAGCTAAATTACAAACGGCTACTTCATCTGGACTTGTATATTCTAGAATTTCAGTACATAAGTTTGAAGAGCGAATGGTTCCTAAATTCTTCTGATTTGATTTTCGGTTACACGCATCCTTATACAACATATAAGGAGTTCCGGTTTCAATTTGCGATTCTAAGATTTTCTCCCAAAGCTGTCTAGCTTTAATTGTTTTTCTGCCTTTACCTTCGGCTTCAAAACGTTCATAAGCCGCTTCAAATTCGTCGCCATACATATCAAAAAGACCTGGACATTCGTTGGGACACATCAAGGTCCATTCAGCATCAGCTTCTACGCGTTTCATAAATAAATCTGGAATCCACATGGCGTAGAAAAGGTCACGTGCGCGGAGTTCTTCGGCTCCGTGATTTTTCTTGAGGTCTAAAAAGCTCATTATGTCGGCATGCCAAGGTTCAACATACATGGCAAAAGACCCTTTTCTTTTTCCTCCTCCTTGATCTACATAACGTGCAGTATCATTGAAAACTTTCAGCATAGGAACAATCCCGTTAGAGGTTCCATTGGTTCCAGCAATATAAGAACCAGTGGCTCTAATGTTGTGAATAGATAGGCCTATTCCGCCAGCCGATTGAGAAATTTTAGCAGTTTGTTTTAGCGTATCGTAAATTCCTTCAATACTATCGTCTTTCATGGTTAATAAGAAACATGAAGACATTTGCGGCTTAGGAGTTCCTGAATTAAACAAGGTGGGTGTTGCGTGAGTAAAGAACATTTTAGACATCAAGTCGTAAGTTTCTAATGCACTATCCAAATCATCTAAATGAATACCAACAGCCACACGCATTAACATGTGTTGAGGGCGTTCTGCTATTTCGCCATTCAGCTTTAATAAATAGGAACGTTCAAGAGTTTTAAAACCAAAATAATCGTAATTAAAGTCGCGACTATAAATAATTCTGGAATCAAGTAAATCCTTGTTTTCTTGAATTACTTGATAAACCTCATCAGATAAAAGCGGTGCTTTTGATTTAGTTCTTGGATTGACATAATTGTATAGGTCATCCATTACCTCAGAGAAGGTTTTTTTAGTGTTTTTGTGTAAATTAGAGACGGATATACGTGCTGCCAAGTGGGCGTAATCTGGGTGAGCTGTGGTCATTGTTGCGGCTACTTCTGCCGCTAAATTATCTAACTCGCTTGTGGTCACTCCATCGTACAATCCTTCTATCACTCGCATAGCTACTTTGGTTGGCTCTACCAATGGGTTTAATCCATAACAAAGTTTTCTAACTCGTGCGGTAATCTTGTCAAACATTACTGGCTCCTTATGCCCATCTCTCTTTACTACATACATAATCTCTGGTATTTATTTTAATCTTTAATTGTTGTTGTTTCTTTGGTTTCTGTATTTACATACTACCTATAGTAAGCATAGCTTGCATAGCTCCATAAATCACTTTAAAAATCTGCGTCAAAGCTAATTTTACTATCTTTTTCTTTGTCTTTTGACATTACGCCTGCTTTTTGGTATTCCCCTACTCTTTTCTCGAAGAAGTTGGTTTTTCCTTGTAGGTTAATCATATCCATAAAGTCGAATGGATTAGAAGAGCCGAATTCTTTTT
The DNA here is from genome assembly GCF_011089875.1 of Psychroflexus maritimus. Lineage (GTDB taxonomy): Bacteria > Bacteroidota > Bacteroidia > Flavobacteriales > Flavobacteriaceae > Psychroflexus > Psychroflexus maritimus. The sequence goes on from NZ_JAANAS010000050.1 coordinate 140,342, forward strand.
CGCAGTCTAATTCAACCAATAATCGGTCGGTCACGAACTCTAAGTATTGAGTCATCAATTTAGCGTTCATACCAATTAAACTAACAGGAAGTGATTCTGTAATAAATTCTCGTTCAATGGTAAGCGCATCTAAAATAATTTCTTTAATACGTTCTTTAGGTACCTGATTAACTAAGTGATTGTTATGCAAGTGAACAGCGTAATCACAATGTAAGCCTTCGTCTCTTGAAATCAATTCATTAGAAAAGGTTAATCCTGGCATAAGTCCTCTTTTCTTTAACCAAAAAATAGAACAGAAAGCGCCCGAGAAGAAAATACCTTCAACTGCGGCAAAAGCAATTAAGCGCTCAGCAAAACTTGGGCTTTCAATCCACTTCAGTGCCCAATCTGCTTTCTTTTTAATGGCAGGGAAATTTTCAATAGCTTGAAAGAGTTTACTTTTTTCAGCTTCGTCTTTCACATAAGTATCAATCAATAAGGAATAGGTTTCTGAGTGAATATTTTCCATCATGATTTGAAAACCATAGAAGAATTTAGCTTCGGTATATTGCACTTCATTGACAAAGTTTTCAGCTAAATTTTCATTAACGATTCCGTCGGAAGCGGCAAAGAAAGCTAAAATATGTTTGATGAAATATTGTTCATCTGCACTTAGCTTGTTTTCCCAATCTGTAATATCCTGGTGCAAGTCAATTTCTTCTGCTGTCCAAAAACTGGCTTCTTGTTTCTTATACCATTCCCATAAATCATGATGTTGTATAGGAAACACCACAAATCGATCTTTATTCTCTTCTAAAATAGGTTCATTTTTATTCATAGCATTACAAATTAAAGGGTTAACTTTTTCAATTTAGGACTAACAAATATGTAAAATAAATCGCTATGAATTGGGCTTACCTTAAAAAGGTTTTCAACAGAGTTTTCAACAATTTATGTAAGTCCTTGAAAACACTAGCCCAATCAAGCGTGAACTGAAAACCAACAACTTAGAATAAAAAAAGTGCTAAACCTAATAAAGGTAAGGCTTGACAAAGAATGTTAAAGTTTTGACTTTGAAATGAGCTTATCAAAATTCGTAAATTGTTTAGTTCAATTGATTTTATTTGCTATTAAACATCCATGCGTTTAGCATCCATTTTAAGGAAGATAAAAATAAGTATGGTGAAGCCCCACAAGCTTGATCCACCATAACTAAAAAATGGAAGGGGAATACCAACCGTGGGAAACAAACCAAGCACCATAGCAATATTCACAAAAAAGTGAAAAAAGATAATTCCAACTACACTGTAACCATAAATTCTACTGAAAGCTGATTTTTGACGCTCGGCTAAATACACCAATCGAATCATGAGAAAAACAAAAAGCAACACCACTAGACTACTTCCTACAAAGCCCCATTCTTCTCCTACAGTAACAAAAATATAATCGGTATGCTGTTCTGGCACAAAATTTCCTTGCGTATGGGTGCCATTGAGCCAGCCTCTTCCGCTCCAACCTCCGCTTCCTATCGCTACTTTACCCTGGTAAGTGTTGTAGCCTTTTCCACTAATGTCATCAATTTTACCAAGAATTAAATCAAATCGATCTTTTTGATGAGGCTGCAATTGCTTGTAAATAAATCCAACCGAAACAGAAAAACCAACACATAATAAAGTTAATAATACATAGTTGAATAATTTAGGCTTTTTATTTCTGTTGAAAAAATAGACCAAGAAAGCAATTAGAATAATAACAAAACTGATATAATAAAGTCCAAATTTTAGCGTAAGGACAAAAATCAATGCGGCAAAAATACCCAAGACTAAATATAAATCGGGCAAGCCCTCTCTATACATTGGAATAATAAATGCCACATAGATGAGTGCGCTTCCTGCGTCTGGCTGAAGTAAAATCAACAACATTGGAATAGCAATAATGAAAAGCGCTTGCACCTGATGTTTAAGGTTTTTTAGGTGAATATTTATTCCTGTTAAGTATTTGGCCATGGCTAAAGCAACCGCTGCTTTCACAAATTCGGCAGGCTGAATACTAAAACTTCCAAAGGAATACCAGGCGGTTTGACCAGCAACGGTTTTTCCAAAAAACAGCAAACCTACCAGAGAAAGCAACGCTCCTAAATAAATTAAACTTGAAAATTGTTGATAAAATTTAACTTCTAAAGCTAGTACCAAAACAATTAGAATTACACTTAGGGCTATCCAAAGCAGTTGCTTCCCGTGAATTTCATTAAAATCTAACCAACTTGCTTCTAGGTTAGTTACCGAAGTAGAATAAATATTAATCCACCCAAAACCCACCAATAAAACAAACAGAATGATGGTGAACCAGTCTAATTTTAAAAAGGTCTTTGGCATTATTGATTTATTTTAAAGGGTTCACCAGAATAAGGCTTGGCATATTCTTCTTCTAAGCTATGCGACATGATCCAATTTTCTAAATCTTTTCTAGAAATTTCATCTTTTAAATATTTTTCAATCATTAAGCTAGCTATTCTTCCTGCGTATCTAGCACCCCAATAGCCATTTTCAACAAATACTGCTAAGGCTATTTTTGGGTCGTCTTTTGGAGCAAAAGCTACAAAAATTGAATGGTCGGTGAGCTGCACGCGTTCTCCATCAATTTTAATAAAGTTTTCTGAGGTTCCTGTTTTTCCGCAAACCTCAATGCCAGGAATTTGCAAAAACTGAGCGGTTCCGTAATTATATACGTCGTTCATGCCTTGAACAACAGGTTCAAAATGTTCCTTGTCTATGGTCGTAAAATTTTTTGCTGTGTAAATACTGTCTTTAATCCGATTACCGTCTATTCCTTTAAGTATGTGCGGTCGTTTAAACCAACCTCTATTCGCTATAGCAGCTGTTGCATTAGCTAATTGTATGGGAGTTGATTCTACTTCTCCTTGACCAATGGCATTAGATAGTGTTGCAGTAGCGTACCATTTATAAGTAGGATAATTATAAGCCGAATTGTAATAATCGGCATCAGGTATTCTTCCTTTTCTTCCCACAGGTAAATCATAACCCAAATAATCTCCAAAACCGAAACTTTTCATGTGATTACTCCATACCTCCATTCCTTCTTGAGGGGTATTGTATTTTTCAATAGTTCTTCGGTAAATTTGAGCAAAATAGGAATTACAAGAATGTGCAATACCATTGACTAAACTTACGGGGCTTTTATGAGGATGGCAGCCCATTCTTGAACGTCTTCCATAGGAATAACCTCCGTTGCAACTAAAGTTTTCTTCAACCTCTACCACAGCTTCTTGCCTAGCTACTAAACCTGTAAAAGCTTTAAAAGGGGATCCTGGTGGATACATGGCTTGTAAGCCGCGGTCAAAAAGAGGCTTAGCAATCGTATCGTAATACATTTTAGTAAAATTTTTGGAACGCTTTCTTCCAACCAATTCGTCTGGTTCATAATTGGGTGCAGTAATTAAGGCTAAAATTTCACCACTAGAAGGTTCAATAGCAACAATACCTCCTCGTTTATTTTCCATCAATTGCTCTCCATAAGCTTGCAAACCAATATCAATGGTAAGGTGCAAGTCGGCTCCTTTTTTGGGAAGCGTATCAAAAGCTCCGTCTTTAAACGGACCAATTTCTCGATTAAACTTATCCCGTTGAATATGTTTCACACCTCGCTCACCACGCAATAGTTCTTCGTATTGTTTTTCAATACCCTGACGACCAATCAACTCCCCCGATTTAAAATAAGGGTTTCTTTTTAAATCAGCATTGTTTACCTCTGCAATGTAGCCTAGAAAATTAGCGCCATGTGTGGTTTGGTAATCTCTTAACTGTCTTTTCTGAATATAAAAACCTTGAAATTTATACAAGACCTCTTGTAATGAAGCATATTCTTTTTTGGTAAGTTGTGGAGTAATTATTGAAGGTAACCAAGGAGAATAGATTCTTGCTTTTTCAATTTGATGTTTTAAACGTTGGTCGGAAATATTCAAAACTTCAGCAAGAGCTAAAGTGTCAAAAGGTTTGATTTGAAGAGGAATAGCCATTACATCGTAAGCGGGTTGATTAGCCACTAACAATTGGCTATTACGGTCGTAAATATAACCCCGTTGGGGGTAGTCGTAGATTTTTTTTACTGCTAAGTTCATTGAAACTTGGTCATAGGTATCATCTACAAGTTGGAGGTAAAACAGCCTTCCTATAAATAAGATTGCCGTTAGGCTTACTAATAAAATGGGAAGTAGCTTTCTCATTTTTTACTTGGTTTTAGAAAGTAAATGACCAAAATAATTAAAGCTATAGAAAAAATTCCAGAATACAAGGTATTGGTTAAAATTCGAGGAATGTAGGCTAAGCTAAATGCTTCCATAGAGAACATGACTAAATGGTGTATGCCTACCATTATTGAGACGTAAACTAAGAGAGGCTTAAAGCCTTCGCCATAAAACTTAAGTGTTTGGAAATCAAAATTTACGCCAAATGCGTTTCTTAATGCCAAAGGTCTAAAGTATCCTAAAACTAGGCAAGCTGCTGCATGAACACCACCTGAATTATGAAAGACATCTAAGGTCAAGCCTAACAAAAATGAAAGTAACATGACCTGAATACTACTCATAGATATAGGAAGTAGTAGAATAAATATAATGTAAACATACGGATTGATGTAATCTAGAAATAAGAAATTATCCAGCAGATATAATTGTAGAAGGATAAAAAAAACAAAGCGAATGCTATTGGTAATTGACTTATTCATTGCTTTCTGGGATTAATTCTAAAATTGTTTCTTTATCTTTCCATTGAATCATATAAACATTTCTTACATTAGTCATATCTGTATGCAATTTTACTTGAATGTTGTAGTAGCCTCTGTTTTGATCCAATTCGAAATCGATTACTTCGCCTACTGGAATTCCCTCCGGAAAAATTAATGAATTTCCTCCCGTTTCAACTAGGTCTCCAACGGCTACGCTTGCCGAACGTGGTACATCAATTAAACTGGTTACATTAGGGTCTTTGCCATCCCAAACTAAAGAACCAAAATGTTTGGTTTTGGCTAATTGAGCATTGATTGAAATACTGGGATTCAAAACAGAAATTACTCGTGCAAAATTAGCTTTGTGGTCTTCAACAACGCCTACTATTCCTTGGGGGGAAACTACTCCAACATCAACCGATAAGTCAAAATCTTCTAAGGCTTCAATCAATAAATAATTGTTGATTTTTCGATAAGAATTAGCAATCACTTTTGCGTTGATAATCTCAAATGAAGAATCTAAGGGTTGGTTATGATCAAAAGTTAAGGAATCTAGGGCCTGAGCGTGATGCTGTTGAAACAAATAATAGTGCTTCATCCTTTTATTTTCATCCATCAACTTTTTGTTTTCCTGTTTAAGGTAAAAATAATCGGAAATTGCTGCACCTTTTCCTAAAACAAAACTGCTTATTGTATTAGTAGAACTAAGCCATTTATTTTGGTGGTATGTATTTGCGTTAATTGTCAACGCAATTGCAAGCACAAATAAAGCCCAAAAAACAAGGGCAGTTTTAAACTTTAAAAAGAAGTTTATAAGTTGTTGCATTTATTAAAAAGCGATTTTTCTATATTTATTACCAGTTAACCACCAAATTCAGCATTATAAAAGACATTTAATAATCAAATTGGTATAATTAGGATTTACTTTTGAAATTTCAGTTCAAAAATAGACAAGAATTACAAAACAAATACAAATAAATACAACTAATTAAAAAAAGGATTTAGAAACAAATAAAAACGAAGTTCAATCTTACAACTATTTCATCAATACAGCTTTGTATTTATTTAAGTCTTTTAAGGTAATTCCAGTTCCTCTAACAATTGCCCGTAGAGGGTCTTCAGCAATATATACTGGGAGGTCTGTTTTTTGCGATAAACGTTTATCTAAGCCTCTAAGCATAGAACCACCTCCGGCTAAATAAATACCGGTATTATAGATATCTGCGGCTAATTCTGGTGGAGTCTGCGACAAGGTTTCCATGACTGCATCTTCAATTCTTAAGATTGATTTGTCAAGGGCTTTAGCTATTTCTCGAGAAGAGATTTCAACCTGTTTTGGCTTCCCTGTGAGCAAATCTCGGCCTTGAACACTCATGTCTTCAGGTACATTTTCTAATTCTTCGGTTGCTGCTCCTAACTGGATTTTAATTTTTTCTGCAGTGCGTTCACCTATAAACAAATTGTGTTGCGTACGCATGTAATAGATAATATCGTTAGTAAAAACATCACCTGCTATTTTAACTGATTTATCACACACAATTCCACCTAGGGCAATTACAGCAATTTCTGTAGTACCGCCACCAATATCAACAATCATGTTTCCTTTGGGCTGCATAATATCTACCCCAATACCAATGGCTGCGGCCATGGGTTCATGAATAAGGTAAACTTCTTTTCCGTTCACTCGTTCTGCAGAGTCTTTTACAGCGCGCATTTCTACTTCAGTAATTCCTGAAGGAATGCAAATTACCATTCGCAAAGACGGGGTAATAAGTCTTTTTTTAAGTGCTGGAATTTCTCTAATAAACATAGAAATCATCTGTTCACTTGCCTCAAAATCGGCTATTACTCCATCTTTTAATGGCCTAATTGTTTTTATATTTTCATGGGTCTTTCCTTGCATCATAGCTGCTTCTTTTCCCGCCGCTATAATTTTCCCTGAAATACGGTCTCGAGCAACTATAGACGGGCTATCTACCACTACTTTATCGTTATGAATAATTAGTGTATTAGCAGTTCCAAGGTCAATTGCTATATCTTCAGTAAGGAAATCAAAAAAGCCCATAATTTTATATCTAAATCTGTGTGATAATTCTTAAAAGGTTAAAAGTAATAAATTAATGTTTAAAATGCCTCACTCCAGTCATTAACATTGCCATTTTTTTATCGTCACAAAAATCAATACTCAATTGATCTTTTATGGAGCCTCCCGGCTGAATTACACTTCGAACTCCTGCATTGTAAGCTATTTCTACACAATCTGGGAAAGGGAAAAAAGCATCGCTTGCCATAACAGCTCCCGATAAATCAAACTTAAACGAAGTAGCTTTTTCTATGGCTTGCTTTAAGGCATCAACACGAGAAGTTTGACCTGTACCGCTAGCTAGTAACTGCTTGTTTTTAGCTAAGACTATAGTGTTTGATTTTGTGTGCTTGCATACTTTTGAAGCAAAAAGCAAATCTTCAACCTCTTCTGAAGTAGCCTCTTTTTGAGTAGCTGTTTTGAGTATTTCTGAAGTATCGGTAAGGTGGTCTCGGTCTTGAACTAATATACCATTTAAGCAAGAACGCACTATTTTTTTGGGAGCTTCAAAGTCTTTTAACACCAATAAAATTCGGTTTTTCTTGCCTTTTAAAACTTCCTTAGCTTCAGCTGAAAAAGAAGGTGCAATCACTACTTCGCAAAATAACTTATGGATTTCAGTAGCTGTGGCTTGATCAATTTCTTTATTGGCTATTAAAATTCCGCCAAAAGCAGAAACTGGATCGCCGGCTAAGGCATCTTGATACGCATTTAAAAGCGTATTTCGCTGAGCAATTCCGCAGGCATTATTGTGTTTTAAAATGGCAAAAGTTGGAGCTTCATCTTTAAATTCTGCCATTAATTGAACAGCTGCATCTACATCTAACAAATTGTTATAAGACAGTTCTTTACCGTGCAACTGCGTAAAAGCTTCATCAATAGCGCCATACAATTTTGCTTCTTGATGTGGATTTTCTCCATAACGAAGACTTTTTCCTTCGTTAAAACTTAATTTAAATGCAGGGTTATCTTCAGTTTCATTGAAATAATTGAAAATAGCAGCATCATAATGCGATGAGGTAGCAAATGAATTAGTGGCTAATTTTTTGCGATGCGCTAAGGTAGTTTCTCCTTTATGCGATTTTAAAAGCTCTAAAAGGTAAGCGTAATCATTTCTTGTTGAAACACAAACTACGTCTTTAAAGTTTTTGGCCGCTGCACGAATTAAAGAAATACCACCAATATCAATTTTTTCTATGATGTCTTGTTCCCTTGCTCCTGAGGCAAGAGTATCTTCAAAAGGATACAAATCTACAATCACTAAATCAATTTGAGGGATTTCAAAATTGACCAATTCTTCTTGATCTGAAGCTTCTTCTTGACGGTTTAAAATACCTCCAAAAACTTTTGGGTGGAGTGTTTTTACACGTCCGCCTAAAATGGAAGGATATGAAGTTATATCTTCTACGGCGGTAACCTTAACGCCTTGTTCTTCTATAAATTTTTGGGTCCCTCCAGTGGAGTAAATCTGTACGCCTAATTCGCTTAATTGCTTAACAATAGGTGCTAAACCATCTTTGTGAAATACGGAAATTAAAGCCGATTTAATTTTTTTTGTTGCGTTCATTTAATGCTGTGCTTTAAGCGCGCAAAAGTAAGTTTTTTTGATTAAAAATGAAGGCATTAGCTAAAGATGTTTTTTGGTTTATGTTCAATTTTATTTTGCGTTAGTTTTATGAGTCGTTTATTTTTGTGGGCCATAAAAACATTCCCCCCGCTGGTCTGTGGCTTGCTATAGTGAGGGCTTAAAATGCGCAAGTTTTTCGTTTAAACACTTATTTTTATTAATATTCTTATCGTTTCAATTTTACACTAAACCCGTTATTGCTTATGCACATTGTTCTCTGTTGGCCTTCTTCAGGTCTGCTTGGTTTTCAGCAATGGTAAGACATACTCTTTTGCGATTTTTGGTGCAGCATTGGCTGGTGCGAATTGCAAATCTGTATGACTTATAGCGATGGCAAATTCCAATCGTAAAATTTCATCAATCTGTTTGATACATTGTTCATTCTTAGTGTCTTTAAAACGTGAATAAAGATTTAAAATGCTCTCTACTTGTTTTTGAGATAGTTTAGATAAATCGAGCATTTTGGATTTGTTCAAATCGTTAGGTTCAAATTTTTTCAAACCATTACCATATTCTCTTCTATTGTCACTAAAGATTTCTTTTGCTACATCTGTTAACAAGTAAGCAAATAATAAATCTATAGGAATATCTGAAAACAAATCTGACTTTGTAGGATAAACACAATGAAAAGTCGTCAGATTAGAAATGTTTGCTTCATTTCTAATAAACTTAACACCTTTTCTATTAAATACAGAAACCCAAATTGGTGCAGGTGGTCTATTTTCTAATGAATACCAAGGCTTTCTTTTTTTGGTTAAGTACTTTTCATTTACTTTTTCATTTTCACCTAAAACTATGTATTCAGCAACCATTTTGTTTTCAGAATCCTTACCGTTGAACAGATAGGCCAATTCATCATTTTCGATTAAACTCTCATAATTTGATTTAGTGAAAAAATTGCCTCTAACGTCTTTCGCTCTACAAATACAAGGCAATAAGTTTTCATTAGGAATAGAATGTTTTTCGGCTTTTGATTTTCTAAATGTAAAATATTCGTTTGCTCCAGTCGCGATTCCTCTTACGACTTTAGCATAAGTAGAAAAGGGGACGAGATTTTTATAATTTAAAGCGTTTTGAACTTGATAGTATTGTCTCCATTTAACATTAGCATCTAATTCAGAAGGTTTAAAAGTGAATTCACCATTGCCATTTGGATAGGAATTAATGTATCCTTCAATTAATTGTAAATCAGATTTTGATTGAATATTGGTTATTTGAATTTTAGAATTGTGTTCATCATTTGATAAAAGAAGAATAGAAGCTGTTGTCATTGCATTATCAAATACGTTTTCTTTAAAATCAATTACAAAAAGATGTCTTAATGTGTTTGTTTTTAAAAGGTATTCCTTGACAAGTTTACCATAATCAGAATTTAAAAACTCCGAAGGAATAATATAGGCTATTCGACCTCCTTTCTTTAATTGAAAAATAGATTTAAGTAGGAAAAGAGTATATAGGTTTGTAAATCCGTTAAATTTGAACTTTAAATAACTTTCTACTTCTTTGAGAATTTCTTTATTGTCGTAATCGTGAAATTTTAAATAAGGTGGATTGCAAATAATACCGTCATATTTGTTCTTCCATTCATTATACATATAGTCTTCTAGATTCAAAGAGACGTTTTTATTCTCTTTAAAAACATCAGACGCATCATTAAAAATGTTCTCATCTATATCAAAACCTTTGATTTTTAAATTCTTTTTCTTTTTTAAAAGTGTTCTTGAAAAAATACCTAATCCAAAAGCTGGTTCTAAAACAGTTTTTAATGCTTCATTACCAAGCAACCAATCAGCCATAAGATTAGCTATTGGCTGTGGTGTAAAAAATTGAGCGAATTCTTTACGGTGTTCGAGAGCAGTCTTTTTAGTATATATTTTTTCTAAGTCCATATTTAAAAATCTTCTATGTTTAATAAATCTTTTAGACTATCAATGTCTAAATATGCTGTTCCTTTATCAAAAGTGACATAAAACAATAATCGTCCTCTTCCCATTTCACGCATAACACTTTTGTGTTCTGGCTCTTCAACTTTATAAGCAACCTGATTGGTGTTTCTAGTGTTAATTTTAATAGTAGTCTTGTTTTGATTTTTTATGTCTTTAGAAATTTCATAATGTTCGCCCTCTTTATCTGAATCAGTAATTAGGGATAAAATATTGCTAAAAGAAATTCCGTAAGATTTGTCAAAGAATACTTGGAAATAATAGTGAGGAACGTTAAATGTTTCAGCCCATTTGTAAACAACTTTTATGTCTTCAACTTTTGGTGTTATACTTAAATAATCTCTTTTTTGGACGATATTGATGTGTTTCTTTAATGTTTTGAAAAGAGAAGATAAATTTTGCAACCTATCCGTTGACCTCCAACTGGGTGACCTATATTTTAGAGCGTTAATTGTCTCTTCATTAATTCCTGTTAGTATAGAGATGTAATGCTTTCTTTTATTGTCAGATAATATGTCAATATACTCTTCAAGGATGTGTTCTTTTAATTTCAAAGCTTCATTTGTGTGGTATTCTGTTCTGCTTTGCATTTCATTTTCGTATTTTTCAATAAGAAATGCACTTGAGCGAATTTCAAGACCTGCAATTGCCTTTTTTACATACTCTGTTATTTGAGAGTGTTGGAATTTACTGATGTCATAGCCAAGATTTTGGTCAAAATCCTCTTTTTTAAAAACCAATAAATCTGGACGTTTTCCAATTGTATCCAATTCGTCTTGAAAGTCGGTGTAGAATTCATCAAAGCCTGCATCACCAGCAATTAAATCATCAGATTTACCATAACGAACTGCAACATAGTTTTTTGAGGTTTCATTTATTGCTCTAAAGATTAAATCTTCTGCCCAATCTCCTTGTTCCTTATTTGTAATAAAATTAGATGAGGCCTGTGTTGGCGGTGAAGTTCTATCTCTTGGAATTGTGAAATCAACAATAGAAGTTGGAATGGATTTCGTTATTTCTCTTAATTCTTCAAAGTAGGTCATATTGATTTTCGATATTTTATTTCTTGTTCAGCAACTTTTAAAACTTCAATTGCTTTTTTTTCATCTTTTACTAGGTCGTACACTTTGTTTGCTAACCATAGTGTTTCCAATTCCTCATATGAATATTTGAAAAGTTTACTGATAGTTTTCAAATGTTCTTTTTTTAAATTTTTCTGGTTACGTTCAATTTTACTCAAGTATGCATCGCCAACTTTTAATTTATACGCAAGTTCACGTTGTAACATTTGAGCCTCCACTCGCAATTCTCTTATCTTATGCCCGATTGTCATTTTCCTTATTTTGTCTTGACTGAATTTGGTCAAATATACTAATTAATTTCAATTTATAGGTTTTTGTTAAATTTTCATTAATCAACTATTCAGTGTTTGTAAATCCTAATCTGTTCTTATAATGAGGCATAACTCAAAAACAACCTTATCTAAAACAAGCATAGGCTAGGCTGATTCTAAAAAAAATCAGTATTTATTTCAGCTTAAACTTCAACGCGTTAATTTTGGTTAATGTTGTAGTACCCAATTCTCCAGTTTTTGTAAATTTGAAATTCACATATTTCATTGATGAAAAAGCAAATTCAAAACCTTTCTAAGTCTTCAAAAGAACAGAAAAAGCTAGTAAATAAGGGTTTTAAAATTCATTTAGAAAAGAATAAAAACAAGAATATTCAATATTATATTGGAATAGCTTTTATACTTTTAGGGAGTACAAGCTTGTTGAGCGACATTAGTAACATTATGAGTTGGTATATTGTTTTTGGTATTTTGCACCTTGTTTCTCCTAAACTATCCGAAAAATATAATTACTCCTTACTCACCGAAGAAGGACTATTACAACCTCGATATTTCAACCTAGCAAAGCCGAAATTTTTGGCCTACCAAGACATTACATTTATAGCTTATGTTGTAGGCGATTATGTGTTTAGAAATTCGGAAGTAGAGTTTAGATTTCCTAAAGAATTACTTAACCAAAAAGAAATTGATTTTTTAGAAGAGCAAATGCAGGTTATGAAAAAGAATCTAAATTAGTCTTAATCATTTAATTTCAAGACCGCCATAAATGCTTCTTGTGGAATTTCTACATTACCCACAGCACGCATTCGTTTTTTACCTTTTTTCTGTTTTTCTAAGAGTTTTCGCTTACGCGAAATATCACCACCGTAACATTTAGCCGTAACGTCTTTTCGCAGCGCTTTAACGGTTTCACGAGCAATAATTTTTGCTCCAATAGCGGCTTGTATAGGAATATCAAATTGTTGTCTAGGAATTAATTCTCTTAGCTTATTACACATTTTTTTACCAATATCATAAGCATTATCTTGATGCAACAAGGCAGAAAGTGCATCTACTTTATTGGCGTTTAATAAAACATCTACTTTTACCAATTTTGATTTCTTCATTCCAATAGGGGAATAATCAAATGAGGCATAGCCTTTTGAAACCGTTTTTAATCGGTCGTAAAAATCAAATACAATTTCAGCTAAAGGCATATCAAAAGTAAGTTCTACACGATCTGTAGTTAAGTAATTTTGATTTTTAATTTCACCTCGTTTTTCAATACACAAGCTCATTACTGGGCCAACAAAATCGGCTTTAGTAATAATACTTGCTGAAATATAAGGCTCTTCAACATGAGACAGCGTTGAAGGGTCAGGTAAATCACTTGGGTTAGAAACTAAAATAGCTTCTTCTGGATTTTTAGTTGTATAAGCTTGATAAGAAACATTAGGTACGGTAGTAATTACCGTCATATCAAACTCGCGTTCTAGGCGTTCTTGAATTATTTCTAAGTGGAGCATTCCTAAAAAACCACATCGAAATCCGAAGCCAAGAGCAGCTGAGCTTTCCGGTTGAAATACTAAGGAAGCATCATTTAATTGAAGCTTTTCCATAGACGACCTTAGTTCTTCGTAATCTTCTGTATCTACTGGATAAATTCCTGCAAAAACCATTGGTTTTACATCCTCAAATCCTGAAATAACTGCTGTTGTAGGGTTTTCAAAATCGGTAATAGTATCTCCAACTTTTACTTCTCTGGCATCTTTAATTCCTGTTATAAGGTAACCTACATCTCCTGTACCAATTTCTTTTTTAGGGACTTGTTGCAGTTTTAAGGTACCTACCTCATCAGCTCCGTATTGTTTCCCCGTAGCAATAAATTTGATTTTTTGATTTTTCTTAATGCTACCATCAAAAACACGAAAATAAGTTTCTACCCCTCTAAACGGATTGTAAACCGAATCGAAAACCAAAGCTCTAAGCGATGCATTGGGATTTCCTTTAGGCGCAGGAACGCGTTCAATAATTGCTTTTAAAATTTCATCAATTCCTAATCCTGTTTTAGCACTAGCTGGAATAACCTCTGATGCATCACAACCTAATAAGTCAACAATGTCATCAGTTACTTCTTCAGGGTTGGCACTGGGTAAATCTACTTTATTTAAAACTGGAATAATTTCCAAATCGTTTTCTAAAGCTAAATACAAATTAGAAATGGTTTGTGCTTGAATACTCTGAGCTGCATCAACAATTAATAAAGCACCTTCACAAGCGGCTATTGAACGAGAAACCTCGTAAGAAAAATCGACGTGGCCAGGAGTATCGATTAAATTAAGTATATATTCTTCTCCTTCATATTCATAAACCATTTGTATGGCGTGAGATTTAATCGTAATTCCACGCTCTCTTTCTAGGTCCATACTATCTAACAATTGCTCTTGTTTTTCTCGAGCAGTAACTGTTTTAGTAGAGTCTAAAAGTCGATCAGCCAAGGTGCTTTTTCCGTGGTCTATGTGAGCAATGATACAAAAGTTGCGAATATTCTTCATACAATTTTCTTCCTTAATAAGTCTGCAAATATACGTTTTTAAATCAAGCTTAGATAGGCTTTAGTCAACTTATCTACTCCTTTTAAGAAGTGTTGATTATAGGCAACGAAATAAAGCTTTTTTTAGGTTTTCTACACAACAAATTTCTTCGTTTTTTGCCCCTTGTTAGATAACCTATAATTTATGCTACTAGCCAACTAAAATTAAGCAGAAAACAGAGCCTTAAAAAAGAATGTACTAACGAACTACATTTGATGCTTAAATTGGGATTTCTACACTATTCTCAAAAAATAATGTACTTTTGCACAAAATTAAAATAAGCATGTCAAATCAACTTTTAGTGGTTGGAACGGTAGCATTTGATGCTATTGAAACTCCCTTTGGAAAAACTGATAAAATTTTAGGAGGCGCAGCAACTTTTATAGGCCTAGCAGCAAGTCAGTTTAAGCGAATAGAAACGGGCATTGTTTCTGTTATTGGTGAAGACTTTCCTGAAGATTACATACAGCTATTAAAAGACCGAAAGATGAACCTAGAAGGTCTTGAACAAGTAAAAGGTGGTAAAACTTTCTTTTGGAGCGGTAAGTACCATAACGACATGAATTCAAGAGATACCTTAGACACACAACTTAATGTGTTGGCCGATTTTCAACCTGTGGTTCCAGAGCGTTTTAAAAATGCGGAAATTGTTATGCTAGGCAACTTGCATCCAGGTGTTCAGTTGAGTGTTATTGAACAGGTGGCTAATCCAAAATTAATTGTCTTAGATACCATGAATTTTTGGATGGACACCACTTTAGAATTACTAAAAAAAGTCATTGCTAAAGTAGATGTAATTACCATTAATGATGAAGAAGCAAGACAACTTTCTGGTGAATATTCCTTGGTTAAAGCAGCGCGTGTTATCCGTGATATGGGGCCTGATTATGTAGTGATTAAAAAAGGAGAACATGGTGCATTGCTCTTCCATAAAGAAGAAATGTTTTTTGCACCTGCATTGCCTTTAGAGGAGGTTTTTGACCCTACTGGAGCTGGCGATACTTTTGCTGGCGGGTTTTCTGGATACCTAGCACAGACTGGTGATATTTCCTTTAAAAACATGAAAAATGCTATTATTCATGGTTCTAATTTAGCTTCATTTTGTGTTGAAAAATTTGGAACTGAACGCATGCTTCAGTTAAATCAAGACGAAGTTAATGAGCGTTTAAAGCACTTTAAAGCTTTAACTCAATTTGAAATCAACTTAGCTAAATAATTTACGCCCCGTTTTTGGGGCTTTTTTTGTATAAATAATGAGCGAATTAATTAAACACGAATGCGGAATTGCACTGCTTAGGCTGCAAAAACCACTTGAATTTTACAAAGAAAAATACGGCACTGCTTTTTATGGCATCAATAAAATGTATTTGATGTTAGAAAAACAACACAATCGCGGGCAGGATGGAGCAGGCTTAGCCAGTGTTAAATTAGATATGCAACCAGGAAGGAGATACATTAGCCGGGTGCGCTCTAATGCCGACCAACCCATTCAGGATATTTTTGCTAAAATTAATGAACGCATCAATACTGAATTAGAACTTCATCCTGAGCATCAAAACAATACCCAATGGCAAAAAGAAAACTTACCTTACATAGGCGAAGTTTTTTTAGGACACGTACGTTATGGTACATTCGGAAAAAATAGTATTGAAAGTGTTCATCCGTTTTTACGGCAAAACAATTGGATGCACAGAAACTTGATTTTAGCAGGTAATTTTAATATGACTAATGTTGGTGAACTTTTTCAAAATTTGGTTGATTTAGGACAGCATCCAAAAGAACAAGCAGACACCATTACCGTGATGGAAAAAATAGGCCATTTTTTAGATTCGGAAGTCCGCAAATTATACAAAAAACTAAAAGCTGAAGGCTACTCTAAAAAACAGGCTTCACCTCATATTATGGAACAATTAAAAATCCATAAAATTCTTAGAAAATCTTCAACCGATTGGGATGGTGGTTATGCTATGGCAGGAATGATTGGTCATGGAGACTCATTTGTACTGCGCGATCCAGCAGGAATTAGACCCGTATATTATTACCAAGATGATGAAATTGTAACAGTAGCTTCAGAACGCCCAGTAATTCAAACAGCATTTGATGTAGATTTTGATGACGTGCAAGAACTTCCGCCAGGTCACGCTATTATCATCAAGAAAAATGGCAAAGTAAGTATCAAAAAAATAATGGAAGCCTTAGAACGAAAAGCTTGCTCGTTTGAACGCATTTATTTTTCTCGCGGAAGCGATGCTGAAATCTACGAAGAACGAAAAGAATTAGGACGTTTATTGATGCCTAAAGTTTTAGAGGCTATTAATTATGATACGCTAAATTCCGTTTTTTCTTACATTCCTAATACCGCTGAAACTTCCTTTATTGGATTAAATGAAGCAGCTCAAGATGAATTAAACCGACAAAAAAACCAGGCTATTCTCGATGAAAAGGAAAACCTTACCGATGAACGCTTAAAAGAAATTTTGTCCCATCGCATTAGAACCGAAAAAATTGCGGTAAAAGATGCTAAACTAAGAACCTTTATTACCGAAGATTCTAGCCGAGATGATCTTGTAGCTCATGTTTACGACGTGACTTACGGCGTAGTTAAACCCACCGATAACTTAGTGGTTATTGACGATAGTATTGTGCGAGGGACTACCTTGAAAAAGAGTATCTTAAAAATGCTAGATCGGCTTAATCCTAAAAAAATAGTCATTGTTTCTTCAGCCCCTCAAATTCGTTATCCTGATTGTTATGGAATTGACATGGCTAGGTTAGAAGATTTTGTGGCTTTTAGAGCTGCATTAGACTTGCTTAAAGAAAGAAATCAGTGGCAGGTAATAGAAGAAGTGTATCAAAAATGTAAAGCTGAAAATCAAAAAGATACGTTTGAAATTCAAAACCAGGTAAAGGCTGTTTACGAACAATTTACAGACGAAGAGGTTTCCGATAAAATTGCAGAACTTCTTGGTGATGAAAGCATAAAAGCAGAGATTAAAGTGATTTACCAAAGTGTAGATTTACTACACCAAGCTTGTCCTAAGAATTTAGGCGACTGGTATTTTACGGGCGACTATCCTACTGCCGGCGGTAATCGTGTAGTAAATAAAGCTTTTATAAACTTTTACGAAGGCAAAAAAGACAGGGCTTATTAGTTTTATAACTAATTAAATTTCAGATTGGTGTGGTTTTTTTTCTTACGCTATTCGGATGGACAAAATTCTTTTAAAGGAATTGATCAAGCACTAATATTTGCTCAAAAGGAAATTTATTTTGGGTTTTTTACTCCTGCTAAAATTTTAGTATTCAATGTGTTCTCTTCAGGTGGAATGGCACAAGAATAACCGCTTATATACGCACAATAAGGGTTGGTGGATTGGTTAAAATCTAAAACAACGACTTCGCCTTCTTCTTTTGGAAGCTTCACATAACAATATCTTCCATTGGTGTAAGTACTTTCTCCATTGGTTTCGTCTAGAAATGGCACAAAAGCTTTATCAGCATATTCTTCACTTTCTAAAAAACTATCATCATAAAAGATAGCAAGTTGATAAGCCCGGTCATTCAGTTCAAATTTTAACCGACCAATTTTTGTGTATTCCGCTAAACGCGAAGTGCTTGTAGCAAAAGTAAATTCTTCTTTTTGCGGACTAAAAGTGGCTTCAACTTTAAAATTTTCATCGGCTGGAAAAAATTGATGCCCTTTAAACAAGTGGGTGTTTGTTTTGTAAGGCGAAGTTTCTGGATTTTGGTAATGTGCTGTATAGTCTTTCTGAAATTTTTCTACCGAAGTGATAAAATCTTCGCTTTGCGCGGAAAGCATTCCGAACAAAAAACAAAAAAATAAACTAAATAATGTTGGTTTCATAGCTTGTAATTTAAGCGAATTTAAGCAAGAAAATTGAACTATAAATAATAAATTTGAAAAATGAATAAAAAAACACTACTTCAAGAGTTAAGTTTTAAAACCGCTTTAAGTGGTGGTCCAGGAGGACAACACGTTAATAAAACGGAAACCAAAGTGATTTTGGTGTGGGATTTGACTTCAACTGAAGCTTTTAGTGAAGCCACTAAAATCCGATTAAAAGAGAAGCTCAATACACAACTAACTAAAGAAGACGTGCTTCAATTACAATGTGCGCAAAGTAGGAGTCAGCACAAAAACAAAAAGCTAGTCATTGAACGATTTTTAGATTTAATTGAAAAAGCCCTTCAGCAGAAAAAGAAAAGAAAACCCACCAAACCGTCTAAAACGGCAAAATTAAAACGCTTAAAACGAAAGAAACAACATTCTGAAAAGAAAGCCAACCGGAAAAAACCTAAAATTTAGCAACCCCTTTAGTAGAAGCCTTAGATTTAATCTTATTTTCTTTAGGCATTACTATTAAAGCTGAATTAACTTATACATACAAGTTTGAAAATAAAAGGCAACATATTTATTGAAGTTCAGAATTAAATAACTAATTTTGTTTTTTCAATCTCATAAGGGGTGTTTTACGCAAGTAAGGCTGAGATTATACCCAATGAACCTGGGCAAGTAATGTTGCCAAGGGAAAAAGCGCAAAGTTAATCTTTGTGGCTTCAATTGTGTTACACTCCTGTTAGCTAAGGTAGCTTTCAGGATTTTTTATTTTAATAATCACCCAAATAATGGCCCCTTTTATTTGTAAATTTTTTTACAAATGAAAAAGTTATTTTTTTGGGGTTTGCTTGTACTTAGTTACCTGCAAATCCACGCACAAACTTTCCAAGTTACTGGAAAAGTTACAGATGAAAACCTCCCTCTAGAAGGAGTTAGTGTTTATCCTAAAGGGAAAACTGTGGGAACCACCACCAATCAAGATGGGGAGTACCAACTTAATTTGCCGCAAGGAAAATACATCCTAGTATTTGCCTTCGGAAATAAAAAAGAAGTAAGGCTTACTTTAACCGAAGACCAAGAAGTTGATGTAAATTTAGCGGAAGCAATCTCTAACTTAGAGGATGTTATTGTTCGTTCGGTTCGCGTAGATGCAGATTCACCTATCACGCATTCTAATTTGACTAAAGAGGAGATTAGAGAGCGAAATTTAGGGCAGGACATTCCTATTTTGATGCAGTATATGCCTTCTGTAGTTTCTACTTCAGATGCAGGTAATGGTGTTGGTTATACGGGTATTCGTGTTCGTGGTAGTGATGCTTCTCGAGTAAATGTAACCTTGAATGGGATTCCTTACAACGATCAAGAAAGTCAGGGAACGTTTTGGGTAAATCTACCCGATTTTGCTTCTTCGGTTGAAAATCTTCAACTGCAACGTGGTGTAGGGACTTCAACCAATGGTTCTGGAGCTTTTGGAGCTAGTTTAAACATTCAAACTGATGAAGTTTCAGAAGAAGCCTACGCCGAAATTGGAAATTCATTTGGTTCATTTAACACCCGAAGACACAATGTAAAGTTTAGTACTGGACTAATGAATGAGCATTTTGAAGTTTCTGGAAGGCTTTCTACTATTAATTCAGATGGGTATATTGATCGTGCTTTTTCTGATTTAAAATCCTACTTCCTTCAAGGTGCTTACCAAGACGAAAACAGATTGATAAAAGCTATAGCTTTTGGTGGTCACAACATTACGTACCAAGCTTGGTTTGGCATTGATGAAGCTACTTTAAAGGAAAACAGAAGGTTTAATCCAGCGGGACAATACACTGATTTAAATGGAAATACTCGTTTTTATGACAATGAAATTGACGATTATAAGCAAGACCATTTTCAACTGCACTGGAACGAAAAAATCAATCGCTATTGGTCCACTAACTTAGGATTAAATTATACTTACGGAAGAGGATATTTTGAGCAATTTAGACCTGAAGCAGATATGATTTTTCACGGTTTATTACCGCAAAACACTTCCGAAGAAAACACCACCACCGATTTAATTAGACAACGTTGGTTAGATAATGACTATTATGTAATTAATGCCAATATCAATTACCAGGATAACGAATGGGATATAACTACGGGCGCTTTTTACAGCTATTATACCAATAATCATTTTGGGGAAGTAATTTGGGCAAGAAACACAGGTTTAGCAGAGCCAAGCGATTTATACTACGATGGAAATGGTACAAAACGAGAATTTACCACATTTAGTAAAGCTACTTATAGAGTAAATAATCAATTTTCAGTGTATGGGGATGTGCAATACAGATATGTAAATTATCAAACCTCTGGAATTACTTCTTCTTTAGAAAATTTGTTGATTGACCAAGATTTTAATTTTTTTAATCCAAAGGCAGGACTAACCTACCAATTAGACAAAAATTTTCAAATGTATTCTTCCTATGGAAGGGCACATCGCGAACCAAGAAGAACAGATTTTGAAGAAGGAATTAACGATGCAGAACGTTTAGATGACTTTGAATTAGGATGGCGTTATGAGAGTAAGCTTGCCAATTTTAACGTCAACTTATTCTACATGCTTTACGAAAATCAAATGGTATTAACCGGAGAACTTGACGACGTAGGAAGACCTGTGCGAGAAACCTCTGGCGAAAGTTTTAGAAGAGGAATTGAAATAGATGCTGAAGTGCGCATAGGTCAATTTACTATTCGGCCTAATCTAAGTTGGAGCAGTAATAAAAACAGAAACTTTTCAACGGAAACTGACGGTGAGTTAGTAAATTTAGGAAGAACTAATATTTCTTTTTCGCCGAATCTTGTAGCGGGAAATATGTTGATGTGGAATCCAAAAGAAAACGTTCAAATAGGATTCTTAAGCAAGTATGTAGGTGCTCAATACATGGGCAATATTGATAGCCCAACATCAAAACTTTCTTCTTTTTTTGTGAATGACTTAAATTTAGTGTATGAAATTAGGGAAGTAGGATTTGTTAAAAAAATAGTTTTTAATGCTTTAATCAACAATATTTTCAACAAGAAATTTGTATCCAATGGTTATTTTTTCAGGTATGACGACACCTGGTCTGAACCTGGTGAAACTACAACTATTGAGGGCGCTGGCTTTTATCCTCAGGCGGGTAGAAACTTTTTAATAGGTAGCACCTTGATTTTTTAAAATTTAAAGCATCTTCGTTTTTATGAAAAAAGCTCTTTAAATTGATTGTTTAAAGAGCTTTTTTGAATTGAACGTCTTGATTATTGTTCAAATTTCAAGGATTTTAAGATGGCTTCAATTTCAAAAATTTGATCGCGTTTACTTTTTGAAGGCCTAAACACGAAACCTTCTGCAATAAGGTAACGTTGATTAGCTTCGTCTTTAATGGCATAAAGCAAAAACGGCCCAGCCATAAAAGCATCTTTTACTTCCCACGTTCCTTTCACTTCGTAAGCAGGTTTTCCTTTGAAATTAAGGTTTTTTATAAAAGGCATGTAGGCTTCTTCTGTAATCATGAATTGTCCTTCACGAGGACCTGGAATATGTTTTTGCCCAATAGAATCTCTAATTTTTATTAAGTTAACAATGGGTTCATTTTCATTATCCACAAGTTCAATAGGCACTTGATAAACCATAAGTTCTAAGCTTCCTTTAGGAATGTCTTTACGCATCCAAATAAATTTTTCTTCTTCTTTAGCGTAACGGTAGGCTGAAGGAAAGCTCAAACTAATTCCAAATTGATCAATTAATGGCTGAGGCGTCTGGGTTGATTTTTTAATTCTTCTAGACTTCTCTGCAATTTCTGTTTTTTTTAACTCCCTTATAAAATCTTCCCCTTTTTCTTCAAGTAAATTGGCAATCTGCGATGCATTTTCACCATGAATTAAAATTCCGTTTTGCGGTTTTGCATAGGGGTTTTCTAGCACTTTGTAGCCTTGTTTTTTATTGGTTTCTACTTGGATAAAAATTCTGTTTTTCTTAGCAAAACCGGAGAAAGTCTCTGTTGGCAAGTGGTTGAGATTAAAAAGTGGTTCTATTTGAGGGAGTCCATCAACTTCAGCAGCAAATACATCTCTAATATTTTCACCTATAGCTCCATTCCAGTCTTTTGTATCCATGATTACATTTAAGAAATTGATGTTTCCTGAAGAGTTAGCTTTAGCTATTTGGCTATCAGACTTGTTATCCTTACTCTGACAACCAACGAATAAAACAACTAAGAAACCGACTATTATTTTTTTCATTTTAATTTATTTATGCTAATTAATTATAAAACTTGAAAAATATTGTGTAACAGAAACACCTATAGCTAAAATCATTCCAAATTTAGTTTTAATAGAATTAAAACAAGTGTTTTATTGAAGGCTTATTTTTAAGTTCGTTGAGTTGGTCAACATTTATAGGGTTGATTAGAAAGTCTTGACTTGGCTATAGTTTTTTTCAAGTTTTCTAGCATTTCTTGAACATCGTAAAATTTGAGAACATCCTCACAAAAATCACTAGCCTTCAAAAAAATGCCTGATAACTGAATATCCTTATTGATTTTGTGATTATAATCGAACCCAGGTTATTGAATTAAGTTAAGAAAAATCACTAGCATCCGAAACTTTTTTAGTTTTGACTAAAACCAGAGTCTTAGCCCAACAAATGCGTTACAACTATAGCTTTTACCCTGAAAATAAGTCCATCCTATGTTTTATTTCCATTTGTGAATTAGGTAGAACTTTCTTAACCCCCTCCTTAACTTGATTACAAACGTAGTCCAGAGTAAGATAGTGATACAAGCAGAATCTTATTTTTTCAGTGAGATTTGAGAATGCTGTATTTGTTTTATCTATTGTTCTTCTTATCAATTCCAAGAGTAAATAATTAATCAAAGCAATGTATATCTGTGATTTAACAGCATTTTCGCTTGTGCCCCAAAATGTTTTGACTTGTAAGTTTTGTTTTAATGATTTAAAAAACAATTCGATATCCCAACGTTTTTTATACAGCTCTGCGATAGTATTGTAGTCCCAGTCGAGCTGATTTGTTATAATAGCTATCACTTTATTCTCATCTTCTTTGTACACATGAACTAATCTTAATTCATGTTTGTCTATTCCTGTTTTTGTAGCTTTATTTGAGTTTAGCTGAATGATTTCATCCTTGAGGATATGCCCGTCTTTATGCTCAGGCAATTCTAACTCTTTAATGGTTTGGTAACTAGTGTTTGATTTTATTCTTGTTACAAACACGTTGTTTGCCTTTATTCTGTTTAGCATCAAATCAAAGTCAAAATACCCTCTATCTTCAACAATTACGGTGTCTTTTGGAAAGATTAATTGCTCAAACCCATAGCGGTCATGAACTTTTGCTTCTGTAATATTTACCACATCAGGAAGCATCAAACCAATATCAAAACTGGCATGTAGCTTTATGCCACCTTTAGCTGTCCGAAACTCTGCCCAGTCAAACATTGCCAAACATAGCGATATAGTTGAGCTATCTATTAATTTAATTACCTTGTCTTTAACCTCTTCAATGATGTGTGTTTTGTGGTGCTTCTTTAATACCGTTTGGTAGTGGGACAAAAGTCGATGGTACAAGTGCTCAAAGACGCGCCAGTCACGTTTTTTGTTGCCATCACTCATGGTTGAACGTGCAGGACTTTGTGCTAATTTAAGGTCTTCTATGAATTTTTTGTTTATCCTTATTCCACTCGATATACCGCTTAAACTCTCACATTTATTAAGCTGTCCGAAACTTAGGGCTACTAATTGATCGTAAGTCTTGTATTTATGGGTGTACTTGTCTGATTTGTACTTTTGGACACAACTCTGGAATAACCAAGTAGGAATTAAATCTAATAATTGTCGTATAACTGGTAATTTTGTATTTTTGCTTCGCCTGAAGAGTCCCATATTTTTAAATTTTATTTTGCAAAACAAAAATAGAGGATTCTGAGGGCTTTTTAAAAATTCGACTTTCGGATGCTAGTGAAGAAAAATAATTGTATATTTGCTTAACTTTTACCAAGTAATTTTTTTTGAAAAAAATAACTCTTTCCATCGTTAAGAATATTAAGGCACTATCCAAAAATTATGTGCCTAGGTGGATTATATTATTAATTGATTCTACAATTGCCTTAATTGCTGCTTTTGTTAGTTTTTTTCTAGTTGATACCATTGATGCGCAGCAAGAATTATTCAATTTTAACAATGGACTTTGGGGTTTGTTTGCTATTCAAGTTTTTTATTTTTTTGCGTTTAAATCTTATGCGGGTATTGTTAGATACACCAGTTTTAAAGATGCATTTAGGCAACTTCAAACTACAATTTCAACAGTTGCTACTGTCTTAATTATAAATCAATTTCTGTATTATTACCTGGGAAAAAAAATTATCGATGATGCGGGAGTAATCATTTATGGTTTTATTGCCTTTTCATCCTTGTATTTTTTCAGAATTATTGTAAAACGTGCCTACCAAATTGTACAAGCCAATACAAATTCTTCAAAGGCTTATATTTTAGGAACTGATTTAACCGATGTGGCTATTGCCGAAGGTATAATTTCAGACCCCAAAAAGAAATTTACTGTTGTTGGGTTTATCTCCGAAAAAAAGCAAGCCAAAAAAAATAAAATCTTCACACTTCCTATTATTAGTGTTGACCAAATTCCTATTAAACGAACTAAAGGCGATTCAATTATTATTTCTTCTGAAAAGTTAATTAAAATAAACAGGGAAAATCCAGCCTTAATTCAGCAGTTATTAGAATACAATTACAAAATATATAAGCTTCCAGAAATTCAAAATTGGGATAATACTCAGTCTTTATCTGCTGAAGTTAAAAAGGTAAATTTAGAGGACTTATTACAACGAAACCCTATTAAATTAAACAAAAATAGAATTAGAAAAACCTATGAATCTAGGACTATACTAGTTACTGGTGCTGCAGGATCAATTGGAAGTGATATTGTTAATCAGCTTATTCCGTTTGAACCTGAATTAATTATTCTATTAGACCAAGCTGAAACTCCACTTCATACGGTTAGCCTGTTTTTGGATAATGATCATCCAGATATTGCGTACAAAAAAGTTATAGCAGATGTTACTAACCTTAAACGATTAAACTCGGTATTTGAAACTTATAAACCCGACATTGTTTTTCATGGAGCTGCTTATAAGCATGTGCCAATGATGGAAGATAATCCTTTTGAAGCATTTAGTGTGAATTATATGGGCACTAAAAACTTGGTTGATTTAGCACAAAAGTACAACATTAATCGCTTTGTTTTTGTTTCTACTGATAAAGCTGTAAACCCCACTAACATAATGGGTGCATCAAAACGTAGCGCAGAGATATACGTTCAGGCAGCCGCTAGAAATCAACTAAGTAGAACCAATTTTATTACTACTCGGTTTGGTAACGTGCTTGGTTCTAATGGCTCTGTGATTCCTTATTTCAAAAAACAAATTGAAAATGGTGGTCCTGTAACGGTTACCCATAAAGATATTACTCGGTATTTTATGACCATAGATGAAGCCTGCCAGTTAGTTTTAGAAGCAGGGGCTATGGGTAAAGGTGGTGAAATTTATGTGTTTGACATGGGTAAACCCGTAAAAATTTTAAACCTTGCCGAACAAATGATTCGTCTGTCAGGTTTTATTCCTTATGAAGAAATCGATATCGTTTTTAGCGGTTTAAGGCCAGGCGAAAAATTATATGAAGAGCTACTAGCTGATGAAGAAAATACCCTGCCTACTCACCATGAAAAAATCCTTATTGCAAAAAACTCTTTTCGATTTAGCACAGAAAATTTCAAATTATTAGACGAAATGACTACTTCTATTGAAAACTGTGATGTGGAAAATGCTTTTAACAAAATGAAGCTACTTGTGCCTGAATACAAACAGGCAGATAACGATGACAATCAACCTAAAATTAAAGTTGTTTAATGAATACGCTTAAAAAAAGTGTTTCCCTAAAACTTTATTTCAAGTTCCTAGTCTTAAGCCTACTTGCAATTCAATTACAATCTTGTGCAGCAAAAAAAATAAGAATAAAAAACGCCACCACAGTAGTTAATTATTCAAAACAATATTTAGGAACTCCTTATGCGTGGGGTGGTACTTCAAAAAAAGGAATTGATTGTTCTGGCTTAGTAGTAAATTCATTTCAACAAGTAGAGGTTTATTTACCTAGGACAACCAAAGAACAAGTTAAAACAGGAAAAAGAAAGGGCAGGAAAAAACTTAAAAAAGGAGATCTTGTTTTTTTCAATACGGCCAAACGTGGCAGAAAAGTAAATCATGTGGGTATTGTTACCGAAGTTAAAGGGAACGACATTAAATTTATTCATGCTTCTTCTAGTAAAGGAGTTATGATTTCTTCACTAAAAGAAACTTATTGGAGAAAAAACTTTAAAAAAGCAAGAAGGGTTTTATAAACCAAAACTTAACGTAAAGCTGTGTTAATTCACAAAAAATTTTGTAATTAACTAAGAATTAGTTAATTTAGTCTCAACTAATTTATTTAAAATGAGACTGCTTAACTTCATCGTAATTCGATTGAGCCTGTTTTTTGTGCTAGGCACATTACTAGGGTTTTGTTTTGAAATTAAAATTTATCATCAATTAATTGGTCTAGCTTTTAGCCTTTCGTTACTCTTGGTGTATTACCTAATTCAGCGTAAATCGTTTCATCCGCCCTACACTTTTTCTGCTTTGGTGTATGTTGTCATTCTTCAACTAGGATGCGTTAATGCTTCTTATCACCTGCCCAAAAATCAAGAAAACCACTTTATACATCAAACTAAAAATAATCATCAAACCTTTGTATTTAAAGTTACTGAAGCTCAAAAAGACAATGATTTTAACTACAAATACTTGGCTGATATTTACCAAATTAATCAGCATAAAAGTTTAGGTAAATGTTTGGTTCATTATCAGAAGGATTCACTTCGTCATCACTTGGAAGTTGGGGTTGTATATCAAGCAATTGGTAAATTTCAAGATTTTAAAACACCTAAAAATCCTACAGATTTCAACTATAAGAAGTTTATGGAAAGGCGTGGAATAAAGAAGCAAGTTTACCTTAAATCTGAAAACACGGTTCGGCTAGGGGTAAAACAAAAAAGAAACCTAACGGCTTGGGCACATTACAAAAGACAAGAAATAAAAGACTCACTAGCTCAAAATGGATTTTTAAAAAAAGAATCGGGTTTAATTCAGGCGCTTGTTCTTGGTCAAAAAAAAGACATCGATGCAACTACCTATCAAAATTTTTCAAAAGCTGGCGTGGTTCATATTTTAGCAGTATCTGGCTTACATGTTGGAATTGTTCTGTTACTGCTCCAGTATATTTTTAAGCCTTTAGATTGGCTTCCTTACGGAAAAATTTTAAAAACAATTTTAATCCTTGCTTGTTTGTGGCTGTTTGGCTTAATGGCAGGTTTTTCTCCCTCTGTTACACGTGCGGTAACTATGTTTAGCTTGTTTGCTGTGGCTATCAACATGAAACGAAAAACCAACACCATTAATGTGCTGTGTATCTCCTTATTAATTTTATTGCTCATTCAACCTAACCGAATTTTTGAAGTTGGATTCCAATTGAGTTACTCGGCAGTTTTTGCAATAGTAACTATGCAACCTCCTCTTTTTAAACTAGTTCAACCAAAATGGAAACCCCTAAAGTACCTTTGGTCTGTGGCTAGTGTAACGCTAACTGCTCAATTAGGTGTCTTACCTTTAAGTTTATTTTACTTTAAGCAATTTCCAGGTCTATTTATGCTAGCCAATATTGTAATTATTCCCTTACTTGGAATTATTTTGGGTTTAGGAATACTTGTTGTAATATTAAGTCTAGCCGGCTTTTTACCTGAATTTTTGCAAGCTTTTTTTGCACAAGTATTGAACTTTCTTAGCTTTTTTGTAAACCAAATCGCCAATCAAGAAGAGTTTGTTATTCAGAACATTAACTTTAGTGAATGGATGTTTATAAGTCTTTCTATAGCTATTTTCTTTCTCTTACTTAGTTTTAGGAAACCGAACTTTGGCAATTTAGCTCCAATGTTATTAGGCTTGAGCTCTTTCTTTGTTGCCGCCTTAGTTGAACAATCTAAAACAAACCAAACCCATCAATTTATTGTATTTGATCAAGCAAGAAAAACCATAATTGGATCTCAGTTTGCTGGCCATTTAGACCTTTTTTATTCAGCAAAAAATACTAATGAAATAGCTACTAATTATGCAGTTAAAAACTATGAAAAACTAGAAGGACTCAAAACCATCTCATTCAATAAGAAGCAAAACATCTATGCTTTAGCCAACGAAGAATTTTTATTGGTTGTTGATGAAAAAGAAATTTACCAACTTCCAGAATTAAAAAACTCCATTGTATTACTTACTAATTCGCCTAAAATTAACCTCAATCGTTTAATTGAAATTCTTGAACCTTCATTAATTATTGCTGATGCTAACAATTACAGAAGTTTTATTGAACTGTGGAGAACAACCGCCGTAAAAAATAAAATTGATTTTCATTATACCTATGAAGACGGCGCTTGGCTTAAAGAATGGAAACAATAAAAATAGTTGAATTGACTATTAATTTTACTTTTCGGGTAGTGTAATCACTTCCGAAATGTCCCAGTTTGTCCTTACGTGAATAGATGCTCTTGAATAATCAACTTTTTCTGGTTGACGACCTTTCAAGTAATTGCCTGTATCCCATTTCCCATTTTCGTTTTCATCGTAAATAACACGTACAAAATACCGACCTGATTCTATCAGTTCGAATTCAAAAACCTGACGTTGTTCAGCATATTGTTCATATTTTACTTCATCTTGATCGGTAATTAACTGAACAATTGCTGGATGCGATTTCATGCCTTGCAAAGTGATGGTCAAATTGCTTAATTCTGCATGTTTTTTGGGCTTAAGTTTGTAATTTAAGGTATCTGGATTGGTTTTTTCAAAAAGGCTAAAAATCCCACCAGGCAATACCGTAATTTCATAGCTTACTTCCTCTTCTTTTTCAAAATCAAAAACCAATTCGTTATTGAATTTATCTAGTTGAACATCATAATCAACCAGAATTGAATCTGATTTATTAAAAAATCTGATAGAGTCTTTTTCGAATCTTGAAATAGGCACATTTGGACTATAAATTTTGAAATTTTCATAGTAGCCAATGCTTCCCTTAGGTTTTGCTTCTAAGGTTAAGGAATCTTTTTCTAGTTGTTTAGGATAAACTGTAAGCGTATCTGTTTTCTTTCTATTTCCAAAACTAAATAATAACGAATCAGCTTCAATAAAAGGCGTAAACCAATAATTAAGTGTGTCTTTATCTTCCTCTTTAACAACCTGATAATTAAAGTCTTCAGGGGCATCAGAAAGCAATTTTATTTCATGGTTAGCTTCTGTAATTTCTCCGCGGTAACCAAAAATTATTTTATTTAAACCTTCTTGTTTAGGGCGTTCGGATTTAAAAGGAAGGCTTTCTTTAAATATAGAAAGGTTGAAGAACTCTTCGTTTTGTTCTGGCAGATAAATAGTATCTTCCCAAAACCCAATCCTATCTTGATTTGGGTCGAATTTGTAGGTATTCATTTCATCTGAAATAGCCCTTAATTTGTAGGCACCAGCTTTCAAGTTTTCTAAGCGATAATAATTTGTCGTGTCTAGGGTATAGGTAATATATCTTGGGGTTTCGTTAAAAACTATAGAGTCTGTATAAGTGGTATCGACGGCATATAACATAACTGAAACAAATTCATCCGTTACTCGTTTTTCTGGCGTATCAATGTAACCTTGTAGGTTTAATGAATCCAAGTAATCTCCCGTAGAAAAAACATACTTGTAAAAAGGAAACTGATTTCCTTCATTATTGTCTTCTATACTCGTTCCAAAATTAATAGTATAGGTTGTGTTTTCTTCTAGAGAATCTAAATCAAATTCTAAGCGTACAAATTTTGAAGCTGGACCAAGCGGGTGGACGTCTGGCCTAGGATTTATGGGTGGCGAAAAGATAATTTGATTCCTAGGGTTATTTAACTTAATGTATTCATCAAAAGTAATTTTGACTTCTTTTTTTCTAAATAAAGTAGAGAAATTGGCGGGACTTTCACTCATTACTTTTGGTGGCTCTTCATCTACAGGGCCTCCTTCTGGTCGTCCACGCTGTGCACAACTCCACAAAGTATAGGTAACTAGCCCTAAAAAAAGAATAACGAGTAAATGCCTTAATCCGTTCATTAATCTATGGTGTCAAAGCCTGTAAATGGAAGTAATACATCTGGCACTTTAATGCCTTCAGGAGTTTGATAATTTTCTAAAATTCCTGCTAAAATTCTAGGTAATGCCAACGCACTTCCGTTAAGCGTATGAATTAAATTTTTCTTTTTATCCTTGTTTTTGTACCTGATTTTTAAACGATTTGCTTGAAAAGTTTCAAAATTAGAAACCGAAGAAACTTCTAACCATTTATCTTGTGCCGTTGAAAACACTTCAAAATCGAAGGTCAAAGCAGAGGTAAATCCTAAATCGCCTCCACATAAGCGTAAAATTCTATAGGGAAGTTTAAGCTCAGTTAAAATTCCTTCCACATGATTCACCATTTCATCAAGCACTTGATAAGAAGTTGATGGTTCAACAAAGTTCACAATTTCAACTTTATCAAACTGATGCAATCTATTTAAACCTCGTACATGTGCGCCGTAAGACCCTGCTTCTCTCCTAAAACAAGGTGTAAAACCTGTGCATTTAATGGGTAATTGCTCTTCCGTAAGTAAATCGCCTCTATACATATTAGTCAGTGGAACTTCTGCAGTAGGAATCAAATATAAATCGTCTTCCGTAACGTGATACATTTGACCTTCTTTGTCAGGCAATTGCCCTGTACCGAAACCAGAAGCTTCGTTCACTACTAAAGGCACTTGGTATTCGGTATAACCAGCTTTGGCATTTTTTGCTAAGAAATAGGTAATTAAAGCCCGTTGGAGTATGGCTCCTTTTCCTTTGTAAACAGGAAAACCAGCACCCGTAATTTTGTTACCTAGTTCAAAATCAATAATGTCGTATTTTTTTGCTAACTCCCAATGCGGAAGGGCTTTTTCGTGTAATTCAGGAACGTGACCAGCGCGTTTAAGCTCTTCATTATCCGCTTCACTTTTTCCAGCAGGAACACTTGGGTGAGGGATGTTTGGTACTTCATACAACAAGTTTTCCAACTCTTTTTGAGCTTGTGTCATTTGCTCATTCAGTGTTTTGGTAGAATTTTTTAAATCAGCGGTTTGCTCTTTAAGCTGGTTGGCTTCTTGCGCTTTTCCTGCTTTAAAAAGCACACCAATTTCTTTAGAAAGCTGATTGGATTGCGCTAATAATTCATCCAGTTGAGCTTGAGTTGCCCGTCTTTTTTCGTCTAACGAAATGATTTGGTCAAATAACGAACTCGCATCAAAATTTCTTTTTTTCAAAGCTTCGGTGTAAGCTTCTTTATGCTGAATGATTTTTTTTACCTCTAACATGTTTGTTCCTTTAGGTGTGTATGGATTTTTGAAGTTGCAAATTTAGTAATTTTATGTTTCAAAAGCTTTTCTCAAGCAATTTAATACCGAAAAGGAATTAGAGTAAATGAAAAATTCTGAAGCTACAACTTCACCGCTTCAATTAAATTTTGAGTGTAGGCTTGTTGTGGGTTTGCATACACTTCATCCGCTTCTCCTTGCTCTACAATCTCTCCCTTTTGCATCACCAAAAGTTGATCTGACATATATTTGACTACGGATAAATCATGCGAAATAAACAAGTAAGAAAATCCAAAATCTTGCTTTAATTGATTTAACAAATTAAGCACCTGGGCTTGTACAGAAATATCTAAAGCTGAAACCGATTCGTCACAAATAATCAACTTTGGATTCACGGCAATGGTTCGCGCAATACCAATTCGCTGGCGTTGTCCTCCACTAAATTCATGCGGATAACGGTCAAAATGACCAACTTCAAGCCCCACTTTCTCTAAAAGTTCTAAACATTTCTCCTTACGTTCCTTAGCCGAAGCATACAAGTCGTGAACTTTCATCGGTTCCATAATGGCTTCACCTATTTTTATTTTCGGATTTAAAGACGAAAAAGGATCTTGAAAAATCAATTGAATTTCCTTCCGTAATTGCCTTAATTCTTCACCATCAAGCCGAGTAATGTCTGTTCCCCTGTAATGAATGCTTCCTTGGTCAACTTGGTCTAAGCGAAGAATGAGATTGCTCAAGGTCGATTTACCACAACCCGATTCGCCTACCAAACCCATAGTTTCGCCTTCGTATAGTTTAAAACTAACTTTATTCACCGCTTTAAATTCTTCCGATTTTTTCCACCAAGAAGTGGACGAAAAAAAGCTTTTTTCTAAATCTTTTACTTCTAATAGTGGTGCTTGCCCATAGATTTTTTGATGACGCTGTTCTCGTTCTTCTGTTTTTTCCTCATGGAAATCTACTTTATTTTCCAAAAAATCTTTCACCGTAGGAAGTGGTATTAACCGTTTTTCGGTAGTAGGTTTGGAAGACAATAATGCTTTTGTGTAGGTTGCTTTAGGATGATTAAAAATTTCATCAACTGTATTTTGCTCTATCAGTTTTCCTTGGTACATCACCAAAACACGGTCGGCCAATTGAGCTACAATTTCTAAATCATGCGAAATAAAAACCACACTCATTTCTCTTTTTTTCTGAAGGCGTTTAATTAAATGAAGGATCTCTTTTTGCACACTCACATCTAAAGCAGTAGTGGGTTCATCGGCAATAAGCAGTTTAGGATGATTGGCAATGGCCATAGCAATCATTACCCGTTGCTTTTGTCCACCACTAATTTCATGCGGATAAGCTTTGTAAATCCGTTCGGGATAAGGTAATTTGACTTCTTCAAACCAAGACAAGACTTGTTTTTTAGCTTCTGAAGAACTTATTTTTTGATGCTGAAGAATAATCTCCAAAACCTGTTTCCCACATCGCATAGAAGGATTCAGGGAACTCATAGGCTCCTGAAATATCATCGAAATTACATTTCCTCTCAGCTTTCTGAAATCTTTTTCTGAAGTTTGGACAAGGTTCTTTTCAGCAAACAAAATCTCCCCTTCAACTGAAGCATTAGGCGATAAAAGTTTCATAATAGCCATGGAAGAAACCGATTTCCCAGATCCTGATTCGCCTACAATTCCAAGAATTTCATTAGTACCAATTTGATAATTTAGTGAATGAACCACTTGATTTTTTCCCTCTTCAGAAGGAAAACTAATGTTTAAATTATTTACTTGAATTAAGGCCAAACTGTATTTTTTTTGCAATTTACTATAAAAGCCTTTTTTTGATTGGAAATTAATGTTTTTTTTGAGAAGCATCCTTAGACGTTTTTTCTCAGGAAGTTTACTTTGGGTTTAACAAAAAGAAATTCCGCACATCCCCCTTCCTTTTATCATTACGCAAGAGAGATAACGAGATGCGGAATCTTATGAATTGGAATAATGAACGTGTTTTTTGTTAGGTAGTTTATTTGTGTTTTCATTACGGGGAGATTCCGGATAAATTTCTTAGGAAATTTTCCGGAATGACAAGTTAATGAGGGTTTTGTCACACCGAGAAACGAGGTGTCCCCATCCTGCTAATCACGTTCTGCTTTTCAAGTCCCCCCTTCGGGGGTTAGGGGGCTTAGTCCCCTCCCCTTTGGGGAGGGCTAGGGAGGGGCTTTTAGGGCTTTACCTCTTCAACGTAAAATTAGACTTAAACGTTTTTCTAGCGCCTGTTCTGGGGTCGGTGTATTCTACTTTGAACCAGTAATCATTGCTGGGCATGGGTTTGCCATTATAAGTGCCGTCCCATCCTTCACTACTCGGACTTAATTGCTTGAGCAGTTTCCCATAACGATC
>NZ_JAANAS010000062.1:0-4047 GCF_011089875.1 Psychroflexus maritimus
TCGCTACTACGACTTCATCCGCCCCAAACTCAAGCTTCGCTACTCTTTGCCTTTTCCACTCTGGGATTGTTAGCGTTCTTGCTTGACATCTTGAATTTGGTTCTCCTGTTCCTTATTAGAGCCTAGTTATAGGTCTTGCCCTCTTTATGCCGTGTGTCGTGTAGCCAGTAATCAGGTTCTCCGCTACACTTTTGTCTCTTTAGGTCGCTGACCCCATTGATTTTGACACAGTAAATGTTATTTTCGACACCTCCATAAGGGTTCACTTGCGTTCAACTCCTATAACCACACCATACAATCACTAATCCTACAAACGATTATGAACTTGCTTTAACCTTGACGCTCAATACCAAATCTCTTAAATTCAGCACCTCAAGGCGGTTTGGAAACGACTCCTGAAAGTCCTATCCGATAGTCCAATTCTTTAATATAGCTGTGTGTGAGACTTCTAACTTTACCTATTTTAAAGGGGTTAGCTCGTTTCTTACCTAATATTAAAGTCTATCATCTCTAATAAAGTTTTGTTGCGTTTTCAAAGAACTAATTATTATCTTCGTATCCTAACGCAACTCAGGACACACAACTATTGCCAACAGCACATAACAAAAATAAGGGCTAATGGTTTTCGCCCGAAAAGTAAAACCTAAAAACACACAACGTAACTAACTGAAAAGTAAGTAAACAATTTCCCTTACTTTCGTTATGCACAAACCGTTACCTGTCATATAAAAAACCAAGCAGAGTAATGATTTAAAAGCGTTGTGAAAAACAAATAACTGAAATGAATAACAAAAAAACAGAGCTATGGATTGTAACGGACAACCATCAATACCGAATGCAGAATCAGAAATTGAATGACAATATAGAGTTAACTTTTTGGAAAAATAACGGAGAAATTAAACATTTTACAACTGATTTTAACAAGTTGATAGAAACTTTTGAAACAGCAGATAAAAGTCTATATTCTAACGAGCCTTTATAAGTTTAATATCTTCATCAAGCATTATATTTTTAACTTCATTGCCAGAACCTACAAATGTGATTTTATCACCATCTATTTGAATAACTTCAACCTCATAGCTTCTGATAGTAAATGATAATTTAAAGTTCTCATTTGAAATAGTCATATTAGACGGGTTAACATCTGTAATTTTTTGATAATTAAAATATAAAGGCTTGTAGAGTTCATTAAAATTAAATCGAAGATGAAAATGTTTAACTAATTTTTCAATATCTATGTTACCAATATTATCGGAAAATTTAGAAAGCCTTTCTTCAAAAGATACTTCTTCAGGATTATTAAATATTTCTTTTAGTTCTGATTGTACGTTTAATTCAAAATAAGCTTTGAATGGAGTTAAAGGTTGAGTTGACATATTTAATATTTTTGACTAAATTTAAAAAACAATAATACGAAATAAAATACAAAACTCTGAATAAAATACGGCAGGTAACAGCGTATATAAAACATTGTGGTAACAGCAACAGAACCAAAAGACACTGCACATTTGCAAACTTAAAACAAAATTAAAAAACAATTGATATTAACCCACAACGTTTCATATACACGAACCGTTACCCTTTATTAAAAAAAAATCCATTTCAGTTCAATATTTGAGAACTTATCGTATATTTGTTCTATAATTTGACTGATGAAACGAATAATTGCGAAAAGTACACTTAGAGAATTTTGGGAAAAACACGCTGATTCCGAACAGTATTTGAAAACTTGGTATGATACTGCTAAAAGCTCCAAATGGTTTTCTCCAAAAGATGTTAAGCAAACTTATGTTTCAGCAAGCATTCTTAAAAATGGTCGAGTTGTTTTCAACATAAAAGGAAACTCCTACCGACTTGTAGTCAAGTTTAATTACGAAAAACAATGGGCATTTATTCGATTTATCGGAACTCACCCTGAATATGATAAAATAAACGCTGACACGATTTAAATACAATTGATTATGAATATAAGACCTATTAAAAACGAAACTGATTACCGAAACGCTCTTGACCGTTTAGAAGTAATTTTTGATGCTCCTACTGATACAAAAGAAGGCGATGAAGCTGAGATTCTCTCTTTAATGATTGAGAACTACGAAAATGAACATTACCCAATTGATTCGCCTGATCCGATTGAAGCGATAAAAATTCGAATGGAAGAACTGAATATGCGTCAAAAGGATTTAGTTGGTGTAATTGGCGGAAAGAGCCGAGTATCTGAAATATTAAATCGGAAAAAGAAATTGACAGTTGAAATGATAAGAGAATTGGAGCGAATACTTCAAATTTCAGCTTCAGTTTTAGTGAATAATTATCAGCTCGTGAAAAAATAACAAAGGGTAACAGCGCATAACAAAAATGGCGAGATTTGTGATTGAAACGAAAGGTTTGCGTATTTTTAGAAACTTAAAGTTTGACCGAAAAACTTGCGCATTTTAGCTCGCCACTTTCGTTATGCGCGAGACGTTACAGGGCATTATGAGAAAAAATCGTTCACCGTAGTAAAAATCTGACTTGATATACAGAACTAAAAACAAAAAGGCTATAGATTTTTAAACAAATCATTTATTAACAATTAAATTTTATCATTATGACTAAAAAGAATTTACTTTACTTAATTGGATTAATTGTATTATCAGCTTCATTTTCAAGTTGTGCAACAATTATTGGTGGTAGTAATTATTATGCTAAAGTCCAAGTACCTGACCATCCAGATGCAAAAATTGAACATAAAGGAAGTTATAAAGGGACTGGTGAAGCTTCATTTAAAGCCAAAAGAAGAGATGCTGATAATTTTTCAATTACAGTAAAAAAAGAAGGTTGTGAAGACCAAACGAAAACTTTTACACAAAAAAGCTTTCGTGGTTGGGCTTTTACAGGCTCTTTACTTGGTTTTACAGGGTTAGTTCCAGGTGCTTTTATTCCATTACCATGGGGAATTGCTGTTGATGCTGCAACTGGAGCTTGGTGGAAACCTGATATTAATGAGATAGGGGTTACAAAACAAGACTACAATCATTACATCTATCAAATTGATTATACTGGTTGTGATACAAAAACTGAAAGAACAATTATTAACAAGGAAACAACTAATTCAGAATCAAAAGCTGATAAATTAAGAGAACTTAAAAAATTGTTAGATGAAGGGGTTATTACTCAAGAAGAATTTGAAAAAGAAAAAAAGAAAATATTAAACGAATAACGCCCTGTAACACGCAATATAGCCAATGGCGAGGACTGGGGGAGTATGAGTCTTTCTGCCCCGCATCAACTTTTGTAATGGTGGATAATAACGAAGCCCGCAAACCGCCACTGGCCATATTGCAAACCGTTGCCCACAAGCTAAAAAACTAAAATGAAAATTGAATTTAAAGAAGAGCAAAAATTCACTCAATGGTGGTTGTGGTTAATTTTAATACCAATCGGAATTTTGCCGATTATTGGAATTTACAAACAAATTATAATCGGAGAACCTTTTGGTGACAAACCAATGTCCAATATTGGATTAGTGGTCTTCGCTATTTTTATATTTTCATTACTCGGACTTTTTATTCTAATGAAACTGAAAACCACTATTGACACTGATAAAATTGAAATGATTTTTTTTCCATTTGTGAAAAAGACAACTAAATGGACTGAAATAAAAAAAGCAGAAGTTGTAAACTATGGTTTTGTAGGCGGTTGGGGAATAAGACTTTGGACAAAATACGGAACGGTTTATAATATCAAAGGAAATAAAGGACTGGCGATTGAACTTCTGAATGGTAAAAAATACCTAATCGGAACTCAAAAAGAAGCCGAAATGAATGAAATCGTAAAGAAAGCCAGTGGGCAACAAAGGCTATAAGCAATTGGGGCAAAAGTGCTAGATTTGAACGAAAGTAAATAAAATAAAGGTCAGTGTTAAACTGAAAAGTTAGGGCAAAAAAGCCCCAACTGCTCATAGCCAGGGCCGTTGTGCATAAATTAAAAAAATGAAATTCTGCGGAATTTCAAGTTTTTTAATTTTTAAGGAGTTTTGTGTTTTTAAGGGAGTCGCTCAACCGA
>NZ_JAANAS010000062.1:4097-7593 GCF_011089875.1 Psychroflexus maritimus
CGAAAAATTTTGAACTCCCCTACTCCGAATGTTGGAGTTTTTGCTTTTTTGCAAATTTCGGCTCAAACGAAATCTGAAAAAATGTTCTCTAAAGCTGAAAGGCTTATTTGCAAAAGTCATTGCTCAACCGACAAAATTTTGGTATTATCTCCTGCGAATATTGAGAGGTTTGGGCATTTTAACGGCGATAATTGATAAAACTTAAACTGCTGGCTGAATTATAATCTGCGTACAACAACGGTTTGCAATAATGGCGGGGTTGGTGCTCAACCGAAAAAGTTTGGTTTTTTTTATTAAATTTGTAACTTAACCGAAAAATGAATTGCTATTTTGCCCGCCACTATAGCAAGCCGCGACCGTTGTACGCAAATTCAAAAATCTAAATTCTGCCGAATTTGGAGCTTTTTGAATTTTAAGCAGTTTTGTATTTAAAAAGGAATCGCTCAACCGAAAAATTTTGAACTCCCCTACTCCGAATGTGGGAGTTTTTGCTTTTTTGCAAATTTCGGCTCAAACGAAATCTGAAATATGGTCTGTAAAGCCGAAAGGTTTGTTTGCTAAAGTCCTTGCTCAACCGACAAAATTTTGGCTTTCCTTGGGCGAATGTTAAAAAGTTTGGGCATTTTAACAGCGATAATTGATAAAACCAAAAGCCTCTGCTGAATTATAATCTATGCACAACAACGGTTTGCAATAATGGCGGGGTTGG
Source organism: Psychroflexus maritimus (assembly GCF_011089875.1). GTDB lineage: Bacteria > Bacteroidota > Bacteroidia > Flavobacteriales > Flavobacteriaceae > Psychroflexus > Psychroflexus maritimus. The sequence continues at coordinate 4,807 of NZ_JAANAS010000062.1, forward strand.
TGCTCAACCGAAAAAGTTTGGGATTTTTTACTAAATTTGTAACTTAACCGAAAACTGAATTGCTATTTTATCCGCCACTATAGCAAGCCGCGACCGTTAGGCAACATTTAATTTCGAATTCCAATTAGAAAATTTTACTTATCTTTGGCGTTAGTAACGTAAAACAAAAATATGATTGTTTCTTTTCGCTCGAAAGAGACTGAACAAATTTGGAATGGATATCGAGTAAAAAAAATGCCGATTGATATTCAAAAAATTGGACGCCGAAAATTGAGAATGTTGAATAATTCGCAAAACATAGCTGATTTGAGAATTCCACCTTCCAACCGACTTGAAAAGCTAAGCGGAAATTTAAGTGGATTTTACAGCATTCGAATTAACAAACAATGGCGAATAATTTTTGAGTGGAATAGCGGAAATGCGAGCGAAGTAGAAATAGTCGATTATCATTAAAAACAGAGAAAATGGAAAAGTTAGCAAATGTACATCCTGGCGAAATTTTACTTCACGAATTTCTTGAGCCACTCGAAATTTCGGCATATCGACTTTCTAAAGATTTGAAAATACCTCAAACTCGGATATCTGAAATTATAAAAGGTCGACGTCGAATAACAGCTGATACGGCTTTGCGATTGAGTAAATATTTTGGAAACTCAGCTAAATTTTGGCTTGGACTTCAAGACGATTTTGATATCGAAGAAGGAAAGGAAAATAGGGGAAACGAGTTGAATGAAATTAAACAGTACGCTGATAAAGTCGAGTAGGTAAAGGGGAATTTCACCCCTAAACCTCTCACAGAACCGTACGTGATACTCTCGCATCATACGGCTCTTCATAATTCAAGTCTTTTAAGGGCGGAAGCCCTCGTATTGCCAATGTTCAAACAAGTTGGGAAAGTCCCTTGATAGTTTTTGTAGGTACTTGTATCCTACATACCAGGGCTTCTTCCTAAATCGACGGTATTTATTGCGTACCCATTTGGTTAAGCGAAGATGTATCACTCTAAAGAGTTTTCGCATCTCGCTCATTCGGAATTTGCCATAATAATTGAGCCAGCCTCGGAGTTTGAGCTTTAGCAATTCCGCTATCTTTTGTAAAGGGAATTGAACCCAACGATGAATTTTCATTCTTCGTAGTTCTTCTGCTATTCTTGCTCTACTCTTTTGGCTCATTGCAGGGCTAAATCCTAATTTGATTTTCCCTCGCTCTTTGATAATTCTTGGCTTAAATGTATAGCCTAAATAGTCGAACTTTTGATACTTTACTTTGAAAGGTGGTTGGCGCTTTTGATTACTTCGACAATACACTATTTTTGACTTCTCTTGGTTCAATTCCAATTTACAGTCTCTTAATCGTTGTTTTATCTTTTCTAGCAATCGCAATGCCTGTTTGATATTCTTACAATGAATTACAATATCATCGGCATACCGCTCAAAAGGTGTATCTGGACTCTCTTTGGTTATCCATTTATCAAATACTATGTCCATAAAGATATTAGCAAGCACTGGACTGATTACTCCGCCCTGTGGTGTGCCTTTTCCTTGTGGTTGTATTTGTGTTCCATTTACTAACTGAATTGGCGCATTTAACCAACGTTTTACGTACAACAAAATGTGTTTTTCTTGTGTGTAAAATTTTACTGCTTTTAGCAATAATTTGTGGTCTATGTTGTCGAAAAATCCTTTGATATCTAAGTCAATAACCCAACTGTATTTCATACAATTAATGCGGCATTGTTCTATGGCATCGTGTGCCGATTTGTTTGGTCTATAACCATAGCTACTTGGATGAAAGTGTTTTTCTACAACTTGTTCTAATTCAGTTGCAATTACATGTTGGGCTACCCTATCTACAATGGTAGGGATGCCTAATGGACGCATTTTACCGTTTCCTTTCGGAATCAGTACTTGTCGGACGGCTTTGGGGAAGTAACTACCACTTGCCATTCTGTTCCATAATGGATACAGATATTTACGTGGTTTTCTCGTTACTTTTTCAATGGTTAAACCATCAATTCCCATAGCTCCTTTGTTGGCTTTTACTTTCTTAAAAGCTTCATTTACTTGCAACTTACTTATAGGTTGCGACTTGGGTTGTTCATTAAAAATCATCCTTAAATTAACTTTAAGTTGTTATACAATAAATTAACTAATTATGTGAAGTCCTTCGCTCGCCCAACATTTCTGCGGAACTCTCTTGGATATGTTCGCTACTACGACTTCATCCGCCCCAAACTCAAGCTTCGCTACTCTTTGCCTTTTCCACTCTGGGATTGTTAGCGTTCTTGCTTGACATCTTGAATTTGGTTCTCCTGTTCCTTATTAGAGCCTAGTTATAGGTCTTGCCCTCTTTATGCCGTGTGTCGTGTAGCCAGTAATCAGGTTCTCCGCTACACTTTTGTCTCTTTAGGTCGCTGACCCCATTGATTTTGACACAGTAAATGTTATTTTCGACACCTCCATAAGGGTTCACTTGCGTTCAACTCCTATAACCACACCATACAATCACTAATCCTACAAACGATTATGAACTTGCTTTAACCTTGACGCTCAATACCAAATCTCTTAAATTCAGCACCTCAAGGCGGTTTGGAAACGACTCCTGAAAGTCCTATCCGATAGTCCAATTCTTTAATATAGCTGTGTGTGAGACTTCTAACTTTACCTATTTTAAAGGGGTTAGCTCGTTTCTTACCTAATATTAAAGTCTATCATCTCTAATAAAGTTTTGTTGCGTTTTCAAAGAACTAATTATTATCTTCGTATCCTAACGCAACTCAGGACACAC
>NZ_JAANAS010000063.1 GCF_011089875.1 Psychroflexus maritimus
AGTAATGCAAAAATTTATATATTTGACCGGTACGGAAAATTGCTCAAGCAATTAAGTCCAAGTAGTGAAGGATGGGATGGAACTTATAACGGCAAGCCAATGCCTAGCAACGATTATTGGTTTAAAGTAGAATACACCGAACCAAGAACAGGCAATAAGAATACGTTTAAGTCGAATTTCACATTAAAGCGATAAATGAATAGAAGGTAATAAGTCTATGAATATAAAAAAATATCTAGTCCTAGCTTTTGCTGTATTTACGGCATATACCATTGATGCTCAGGAAAGAGGAGTTCCCGTTTATCAAGATTATTTAACCGATAACTTGTATTTACTTCACCCTTCAATGGCGGGTGCGAGTAACCGAAATAAAGCTCGATTAACCGCGAGACAACAGTGGTTTGACGTAGATAATGCGCCAAGTCTGCAAACCTTAAGTGTAAACGGAAGGTTGAATGACAACGTTGGTTTGGGCGGTATTGTGTTTAATGACAACAATGGAAATTACTCCCAACAAGGAGCCTATCTTTCCTTTGCTTACCATATTATGTTTTCCAGAAGTACAGCCGACTTGAATATGCTTTCTTTTGGAACCAATGTGGGTATTGTGCAAAGTGGGCTTGATGAAGGGCCTCTTTTAAGTGCAAATTTCCCAGATCCAATCATATCAGGTGTGAATCAATCGGAAATAAACTTTAATGCTGACTTTGGTATTTCATATTTCTTTTTAGACTTTTTTGCTCATGCAACGGTAAAAAACTTAGTTGCCCAAGAAAATAAAATTTTCAATGATCAATTTGGAGTAACCGATCAGCGGCAATATTTATTCAATGCAGGTTATACTTTTAGTGAATTTGGTTCAAGATTTTCTTATGAACCTTCGGTAATGTATCATAGAAGAGAATTTACCAACGAAAATTTGTTTGATGTTAATGCTAAAGTATATTACGAATTAGATAATGGAAGAATTTGGGGAGGACTTTCTTACCGAAGAAGTTTAGACGGAGCTGAATTCTTAGGCTCTAATGGCTCGGTTAGAAGTCAGAAACTATCCACTATCACGCCTTTTGTAGGCTTCAATTTTGGTGAGTTTTTAATTGCTTATACATATACCAACCAAGCCTTCCAAGAATTAACCATGAGCAACTCAGGATTTCACCAAATTACTCTAGGGTGGGACTTTGGAGAAAGCAGAAAACGATTTAAATGTAATTGTCCAGCAGTTAATTTTTAACCAGCAATTTTTTATATAAAATCATAAAAGCACTTCTAAGAAGTGCTTTTTTGGTTTATAACTTAGAGAACGGGTTTTTATTAATCAAATTATATTACTAATATTGCAGGTAGGGCGGAGCGTAAAAAAAATCATCCTGCGGTCACTGAGCGGTGTCGAAGTGTGTATGGTTTTAGCGAACGAGCCAGTTTGTCGCGCTGGACTTATGAAAACAAATTTATATTACGCAGTATGACATACTTTAGTCAAATATACCTCAACTCCAACAACTCCCCTTTCCGTTTTAACGCAAAAGAGCTAGATTGCCTGTCCCGAGAAGCTGTGCGATTCGGGAAGGAGACAGGGAATTACTATTACGGAGCGAGGTATGGAGTTTACCCTGAGCATAGTCGAAGGGACCCGAAGTGGAGTATTCTTGCCCTGAGCCAGGTCGAAGGGTGGATATCTGTGGATCCGTTGGCGGAGAAGTATCCAAGTATCTCATCTTATGCGTATGTAGCTAATAATCCTCTGCGTTACATAGACCCTGATGGTATGAGAATTGACGATTCGTATATTTACGAAACAAATGATGACGAAACTTTTAAAAATCCTGAGTTAGTTGAGGCCTTTGAATTCTTTGCAGGGACCAAGGAAGGCAAAGAATTTTTATCTAAATATGCTGAAAAAGGACAAACTATAGGAGGAGTTACATTTGATCAAGATGGAGAGTTTCATGAACAAGGTATAAATTTAAATTTTGAAGGTTTGCCTGATAATGATAATGCAGATGGAAGAACAGGTATTAAAATAACAGGAGAAGGTTTAGATATTACTATTAAATTAGGTATTACTAATGTAGATGATTACATTGAACTTATTGGACATGAAGGTTTTTTACATGCAGATAAGTATAGTGTAGATTACTCGGATGATAAAGAAATCAACTTTTCAAAAGGTATAGATAAAGATATTGTCAAATATGTTGAATCATCAACAAATAGTAATAAAAGAAGAGAACGGTATAATCATCATTTTCAAGAAAGAAGAGACAAGGTATTAGAAAAAAAATCAGTACCAATATTACATAAATATTACGAAAAGTCTGGTGTTATTAAAACTTTAGAAGAATTAAAACATATGGTTAATAGTTTTCAAAATTAATTGGCGACATGAAAAATAAAAAATATTTTTTTAGCACCTTAACTATAATTGTACTACTTATTTCTTGTTGTAATACTTCTGAAAGTAATACTATTGAAGCATTTAATTTTAATCGTATTGAACTATTCAATTTAATCCATAACCGACAAGCTTCTTCAATTGAAATCGATTCTACAGGAAGAATTATAGAACTTATCAAGCATCCTGAACGGGAAAAAGTTTATCGTTACGACCTTACCAAAAAAGAACTCCATACTCTAAATACTTATCTCTATTTAATTGATGAAGTTGATGAATCGACTGAAATGGAGAACAGTAGTTGTGTAGATGGGGTTTCATATAACTTGACAATTAAATCAAATGATAAAACCTATGATTTAGAAAATACTATCTGTGATGAGAAAAACAAAGCCGATGAATTTGTGCTTTTTATTTTAAATATTTCAAAAAGCAAAAAAAAAGAAATATTATTTGAAAATTATCTAGGTCATCAAAAAATGATAAAGCAGGCCTACCGAATTTTAAATTTAGATGAAGTTAACTAAAACATAATAAAAAGAGACAACTTGATTATTAAATATTATAAATCAGAAGGCATCCTTAAAAGCAGAAAAAATATTAATACTAAGATTATTGAGTATAGTGATTAAATGTGAAAACACATTCAATTTTGATTATATTGCTAATCATTTTGGTGTTAGGATGTACTTCTAACACCAAAAAAAGCGAAAATCATTCAGAAACGAAAGCATTATTTGAGTGGATTGCGAGTAGAAATTCTGATGAATGGGCGTATATTAGAGGTAAGGAAAATCAGAAAGAATTTTCATTCATTGGTACTTTGCATGATGATGGCCAGGCACCTTCACCTTCACGAAGCAAGCTTATGTCTAGTTATGAAACTATAATAGACATTCATAGTCATTATGGAACTGCTTTATATGATTTTGAATATGTATGAGAATCTTTAGATGATGTTGCAAATCATTATGCTGAGAATAGTCCTATCAAGAATTTTTTACGTATTGACCCTGAATTTGGAGATACGTCAACTTGGCCTGGGGAGTTTAAATCTCAAAAATCAAATCGGGTAGATGATTGGGCTGAAAGCGATAACCTTTTATCAGAAATCACTTATGATATGGTAAATGATTTTGCATTGACATTTCAGGCATTAAATCCTTTTGATGAAAGAGTAACTACACTTCAGGGATATGGAGTTAATAATACAGAACAAACAGATGCTGGTGCAAAGACAATTTCATCATTTATGCCTGTGAGTCAATCATCAAATCAATTTTTAAGAGTTTTTAACGCATCGCAATTTTCTAAAAATTTTAAAGGCTCTTTTATGACAAAGACATCACATAAAATGAGAGGCTTTTATAACAGGACCTATAATAGAATAGCTCGAAACATTAATGAAGCTTCTTTATATAAGAATTTCGTTGAATTTAAAACATCTGTTTTAGAAAAAAAATAAAATCTATGATAGGTGTTTTATTGAGACATTACTTATTTTGCTTTTTAGGGGCATCTGTAAGATACTTACTTAACCGTTTTATAACTTTTAATAGAAAAAATAAAAAGAAACTTAAGTTTTCTGAAGTTTGGAATTATGAAAAAAATAAAGAGAACCAAATTTTAGATGCTGTAATAGGCTTCTTTGTTTTAGGTTTAATTTATTATTTTGTCTTTGGTCTTAGGTGGAGTTGAGTCATAACTCAATAGCAGTTCCTTATTTACAACGACTCACCAATGAAAATCAACCTCTTTTTTTTTAATTAAAAGCACTTACAGTTGAAAAAAACTGTAATTTTGAAATCAATGGGATGCTTGAAAATCACATATTTAGAAACCAATTGGAAAATGCAGGTGCTACACGTGCGCAAGGAGACGTCCTCGCGTGAGCAAAAAACTGTGCAGAGTTGGTTAAGTGTTGACCCAATGGCGGAGAAAATGCCAGAATGGTCATCCTATGCTTATACGTTTAATAATCCGGTGAATTTTACCGATCCTACTGGGATGATTGGGGAAAGTGTTGAAGATAGGTATAAATTATTGGAAGACGGCAGAATTGAATATTATGATGATAAAGGCGGTGAAACTGTAGATTATTTAATGGATAGTGAGGGAAATGAGATTAAAATTAATAACACCAGCTTACTTCGCCAATTAGAAAAAAAGCAAAACCATAATGGAACAGATGTTTTAATGGCTTCAACAGATAGTAATGGAAAGCGTGATATGGCAAACATTTTTGTTTTTATTGCAAATCGTAGTGATAATGAATGGCGTATGATTCAAACTAAATCAAATAAATACATTCTTGGTAGTAAATTCGATCCTGATTATTCACCTAGTTCAACTGCATTAGGTTTAACAGGAGATTTTGAAATTAAAAATTCTGTTCACTCTCATCCAAATATTTATATTAAGCCTGGAGATTCTAGGTTTTTATCTGAACAAAAATCTATGGGTATTTCTTATCAAAATATTCTACATTTGGTGATTGGGGTAATACGGTTAATGCAGTAGAAAAAAATAATATGAAATATCCTTTTAGAGAATATATCTATATGCCAGAATCTGGAAGGCTTTGGAATGCTGGATACAATGAACCAATTTATATAAGAAATTTAAATAACGATGGAAATAGATTATTTTTTGGTAGGTTTTAAAAAGTACTACTCTATAATATTATTATTAATATTTATCAACTGTAAAAATCGAAACGATAATAGAGCTGTAGATAATAATACTTCTATTGAAGTGACCGACGGAAGTCAATGTCAACCGATAGAAAACAGTAATTTAGATTATGAGTTAAAAAAATTTATTACTAAAAACCCATTATTGGATGCAAAAGGTAATACTTATATATTAACAATCTTAAAAGAGAATAATGATACACTTATAAATATCGAAAGGTCTTTTAAACCAGTACTTGTAGATTCAACTTTGGTTTCTTTAGGAGCCGTTTATTATAATGAAAAACCATTAATTATAGTAGATAAAAAAAACCTATCGGTTACTCACTTTATAATATAAATTGCCTTGATGCTAGCTTATATGAAGAATTAAAAAAGTCAAACATCGAGGGTGTAATTTGAACTCTGTCTAAAATTTATTAAATTAAACCTTTAAAATTTAGATAGAGATGAAAAAAGTAGAACAATCCGAATTAGAACAAAAAATATTAGACCAATTTTTGTCAGGCAAAAATTTATTTGGAGAAGACGGAGCTTTGGCTCCCTTATTAAAAAATGTTTTAGACAAGGCTTTACAAGCCGAGATGGAGAACCATTTGAATGAATCAGAGCGAAGCTCTGGCAACAAGCGCAACGGACTAAAAACTAAAACAGTAAAGAGTAGTTTGGGTAATTTTGAATTAGAAGTACCCCAAGATCGTAACAGTAACTTTGAACCTGAAATAGTGAAGAAACGTCAAACTGTTTTAGCTGATCAATTAGCCGATAAAATTATTGGTTTATATGGTTTAGGTATGAGTTACAGAGACATCTCTTCTCACATTAAAGAGATGTATGATACAGAGGTATCGCATAGTGTTTTAAGTCAGATTACCGATAGAATAATACCTGAGATTAAACGATGGCAAAATCGTCCTTTAGAATCGATGTACTGCATTGTTTGGTTAGATGCAATGCACTACAAAGTAAAAGTGGATGGACTCATAAAGAGCAAAGCTCTTTATAACGTGCTTGGAGTAAACAAAAATGGCTACAAAGAAGTTTTAGGTATTTATTTATCCGAGAGTGAAGGAGCTAACTTCTGGTTAAGTGTTTTAACAGATTTAAATAATCGTGGATTACAGGATATTTTAATTGCTTGTACAGACAACCTAAAAGGCTTTAGTGAAGCTATTTTAAGTGTATTTCCAAAGACTGAAATACAGAAACGTGTTATACATCAGATTAGAAATTCCCTAAAGTACATAGCCTCTAAAGACAAAAAAGACTTTATGAAAGACCTGAAAGAGGTCTATAGAGCAGATACCAAGGATTTAGCAGAAGAAGCTTTAAAAGCACTCGAAGAGAAGTGGGTACAGAAATACCCTTTAGTGATAGAAAGCTGGAAAAACAACTGGGAAGAACTCAGTACCTATTTTCAATATACTAAGCCAATACGTAAGCTTATTTACACGACAAACACCGTAGAGGGTTATCATCGCCAAGTAAGAAAAGTAACAAAAACAAAAGATGCATTCCCAACTGATATGGCTCTTCTAAAGATAGTTTACTTAGCTACAATGAATATACAAAAAAAGTGGAAAGCACCACTGCACAATTGGAGTTTGACGATTCAACAATTATATATTAAATTTGGCAACAGAATCCCATTGGATTTGGAACTTCGTT
>NZ_JAANAS010000064.1 GCF_011089875.1 Psychroflexus maritimus
ACTTTGGACTATGAAGAGCCGTATGAATCGAGAGGTTCACGTACGGTTCTGTGAGAGGTTTAGGGGTGAGATTCCCCTTTACCTACTCGACTTTTTCATTCAGCTTGTTTTTCCGATGTTTGTTATTTAGTACGGAATTGAGCGTTGGCAAGACATACTCTTTTGCAATTTTTGGCGTAGCGTAGGCTGGTGCGAATTGTAATTGTGTATGGCTTAAGCTGTGGCTTCTTCCACAACTTTAATTTCATTTACTGTCAAACCAAATAATTCATAAACGATTTGGTCAATTTCTCTTTCGGTTTGGCTTATTTGTTCTATTAAATTAATTGCTTCATTTTTTTTAGTGTCAAATATTTCCATCCACTCAATTTCATCCGATTTACTAAGTTTTTCTCCGCCAATTTTTTTAATTGCTTTATTAAGTTCTTTTATAAATTCTCCAAAATCTAATTCGTTCCAATTTTCCAACTTTTTTGAGAATTTTTCAATTCTATAACTTTGTGATAAATATTTCACAAATCTTTCAATGTGATTTGATAGTGTAGAGTTTAACTCCAACGCATTTTTAGTTAATGATATTAATTGGCTCTTTTCTTTTGTTATTATCGGTAAATTACTAATGTAATCTGTTTTATAAAGGTAGTAACCACCATTAATCATACTACTTGTGTTTCTGATGTAAAAATCCGATAGTTTAGAATTTAAAATACCTAAAACCTGAATTAGGGAAATTTCTTTTTTTATTTCTATTCCATATACATTTTGATTAAAATAATTTGAACCTGTTGCATATGTGAATGAAGGTGAAATTGATGTGTGAGAAGTAATGAGTTTATCTGTTTCTAAAAATCTCATTTCCCTTGCTCTGTGAAAACCATACCATTCTAATGGATTTGTTTTGTACTTTTTTCTTAAGTTAATCAAGAACTCTTTATGCTCAGACAAGTAATTAAATGTCAATGAATAGTTTTGTTCTAACTCTTTTAAGCTAAGAAGTTTCTGCTCATTATTTAAGAATGTATAAGGGTAAATAATTACGTAGTCACTTGTTGGTAAAGCATAACGTTTAATATTATTTCCCTTAATAATGCTTCTTGTTATTTTCTTTTCAATTAAAAACTTATTATCATCAAGTTGGTTTTTAACTAAAACTTTGTCGCCTTGTTCTTCAATTACTTCTAAGTAATAAATTTTATCACTACCTGGAATTACTCCTTGAGAAATGTTCAATGAAATATCGGATAGTTTTTTAAAACCTCTTAACTTTTTAAGTAAGGTTAGTTCAGCCTCATTTTTAAATTCCCAATTGTTTTTTATTGATGAATAACTAACTTTTATAAAGTCATCATCTTTAAGAAAATCTAAATTTTCTGAAATGTAAATTGGTTTTTTATCTATGTATTCTTTGTAAAGAATACTATCTGTTAATTTTTTTTCTAAAAAAAAGATAGCTGTGTATGTTGTTGCACCATGAAATATATCTATATCTGAAAAAGAAATTATTTTATTTAGGTATTGTGTAGATTCAAAAACATTTTTTAAACCTTTTCCAAAATCTGCATTAATAAATCTATGAGGTTGTATGAAAGACAATAAACCACTTTCTTTTAAAAGGTCAATACTCAATTCATTGAAGAGAACATAAATGTCAAATTTCCCTGTTGCTGATTTATAATTTTCTTCAAAATAAACAACGCTATTTTTATCTAAATTCTGAACTCTAACATAAGGTGGATTTCCAATAATTACATCAAAACCACCATTGGCAAAAATCTCTGTAAATTCGTTTTGCCAATTAAAGGCTTTATCTCCTGCAACAATTGGGTCGTCAATTAAACTGTTGCCACATTTAATATTGTCATTTAAAGAAGACAGCTTTCTGCCTTTTTGAGCTGTTCTAAGCCAAAGTGAAAGTTTTGCAATTTCAACACTTTCTTCATTAATATCGACACCAAACAAATTATTTTCTAAAATAGAGTTTTCTACTTCGCTTAATATCATTGCATCTCCAAAAAGTTTGGCTTGCAATTCGTCAATGTATTGGTGTTCTGCAATTAGAAATTCTAACGCTTGATTTAAAAAAGCTCCACTACCACAAGCTGGGTCGCAAATGGTAATCTGTAACAACCATTTTCTGTAATCTTCTAATTTTTGTGTTAGCTTCTTTAATGTCGCTTTTTGTCTTCCTTTACGTTCTTTTTCGTATTCGGCTTCTTGTATGTTAAGTTTAGTTTTCTTTTCCTCACAAAGTTTACCAACAGTATTATCTACAATGTACTTGGTAATGTATTTTGGTGTGTAAAAAACGCCATCTTTTTTCCTCTTGGATTTGCTTTGGTCGTTTGAAATTCCTTCAATTTCGTTTTGGATTTCTTCAATATCGTTTAATGAATGTTCAAAAATGTGACCAAGTATGTTTACACTTACTTCACTTTCAAAATCATAGTTGCTTAAATTAACTGTGTGTTTGTAAAGTAAATCATCGTTTATTTTGATGTTATCTAAAATCTCGTCTGGTGCAAATAAGCCACCATTGTATGCAAAAATGTCGTGTTGATGTCCTTTGTGGCCTGTGTTCATATAACCGAAATATTTTTTAAATCGGTCGTACAAAGGAAAATACTCATCGTATTTGTCTTTTAAATCTGTCCATTGGTTTACAATTGAACGAATAGAATTTGGTGGAAGTAATAATCTATCTTCTGCAAAGAAGATGAATAGAAAACGGTCAAGTAGTTTTTGAGTTTTCTTGAATAAAGTAAGCTTATCGTATTCAGGATTTTCATTTTGGATTGAATCAAAAATTTCATTTCTAAATGATGCGTAATCTTTATATAATTTTTTAGTGATGTTTTCCTCTTGAGTCAAGGATTCATCTTTAATCTTTTTAGGAATGTCTTTTAGAAGATATTCTGACGAAAGACAAAGACAAAGGATATTAAAACGCTGTTTAGTAAGTTGAAATAAATTAAATTCCTCAAAATCTACTGCATTGTCAATGTAAAAACGCAATTTCTCAAAGTTGGAAGTAATGACATAATTACAACCTGGTTGGTTGTTTTTATATCCAAATGCTTGGGTTTCTACTTTGCTTAAATCGGTTGTGTTTGTTCCTTTTAGCTCAATTACAGCAAGTGCTTTTTCGCCCTTTAGAATTGCACCATCTGTCTTTTTTGAACCCTTTATATTTTTTAATTCCGTTGTGAGATTAAAGTCAGGCGTTGGGTTTTTAATATATCCGAATACGTTTACAAAAAGGTCAATCAAAAATTCGCCTTGATATTGTTCCTCTTTCGAGTTTCGAATGTTTTCTTGAATGGTAGGATTATGGAAATGGCTTGTAAATCTTTCGTAAGCTTCATTAACTTTTTCGGACTCTAATCCTTTTAAATATTTGTTTAGAACAGAGTTCTGAAATAAGCTCATATAGGTTTAATGTTTTTTCTCAAATTTAATATTATTCCGAGCGTTGGCAAAAAACAGCTCTTTTATTTTTTTCAGCATTGGCATTTCGCGTTGGCAAAAAAATGAATGTGCTGTTTGTGCGTTGGCTTTTTTAGTTCAAATGTTCAATTTTAGCTCGATTTTAGCATTACTTACAACGGTTCTTGCATAACATAAGTAAAAAGTTAAAGTGTTATACTTTTCGGTTGTGTTTTTACTGTTTATTATCTGCCGAACTTTGGGTCTCAGCAACTGACCATTTTATTTTTGTTATGCGCTGTTGGCGTTTCGTTTTTTATTTTTAGTTTAGCCTTTTTAATTCAGATTCTCAATGTCAAAGTTTTACAGATTTTTATCAAGTCCTAAAATACGTTTTTTAGATGATATTCTTATTGAACTTGAAAAAGAACCTGTTGAACAAAACGAGGATTATATAGCCCCGAAAGTTTGTTATTTCGATTCAAAACCTTATAAAATATTCGGTTCATTTAGGCTTACACAACATTTTATTCCAAAAGGAAAAGAACGTTTGTATTTTAGAATTGCTACATTATACCTTGAACGTGAAAATCTTATTTCAATAATTCGAGTCAATCCTTACACTCCAACTTACCTTATAAATTACGAAGGTGTTGTTTTAGTCAAAAGCGGTGGTTTAGGTCGTAAAATATTTCTTGAAAAACTATCGGGCATCTTACAAAGATTAGCTTGGACAACAGTATTTTTAGCTTTTTTAATTAATACTTTAATACAGTTAAAACTTGTTCATCCATTTAAGGCATCCAATCGTGAAACCAATCCCAGTGATTCCACAAATAAACGTACACAAGATATATCAAAACCAATCCAAAAATTAGACACATTAAAGTCCATAAATTCACAAATTGAAAAGGATTCAAGTAAATTTTTGTCGGGTCATAAGTTTCATTAGTCATTAATTCTGTTTCTATCATCGTTTAATTTAAATGAACGCCAACGGTTCGTGCATAACATAAGTGGCGACTTAAAATGCGCAAACTTTTCGGTTAAACTTTTACTTTTATAAAATACCAAAATTTTCGTTTCAAGCACAAATCTCGCCATTTTTGTTATGCGCTGTTGGGCATAGTATTTATTCAGAGTTCCACTTTTCATTTCGTTTTTCTTGGTCATTAAAAGTCAAATAATGAATTGAAAGTATAAGTTGAATATCAGAATTATTCAAGTCAAAATTCTTTTCATCGGAAAACACTTGATAATGAATATTTCCACTACTCCAATCGCCAGCCGAAAGTAATCTTTCAGCATATTTTTCAATCTTTGGATTCATTTTTCCAAGTTCAGTCAAATAATTTTGATAGTCACCATTACTAGAACAAACTGTTCTAGTCACTTTTCCACTTTTAAAATAAGTCGTTTTACAAAATTCCCAGATTTCATTAAAAGTTGATTCAGAAATATTGTTATATAAGTCTTTTTGTTTTTCGAAGTCAATCTGTTTCCAAAAAGGAATTCCATAAGCATAAAGAGAATCGTGAGGTATTTTTCTAAAACAGTCACCGAAATCAAGTTTGTTTTCACCGCAAATTTGATTTTCAAAGAAATCTCTTATTTTCTTGAGGTCTTTAATTTGTTCTGAAGTGAAATTATTTTCCATTTCATTTGTCGCAAACTTTTCAGAACAAGAAAAATTCAGTTGCATTATTAAAATTCCAATAAGTAAAATCTTAAATCTAATCATATGTTGAATTCGTCTCAATATTATGCCCAACGTCTCGCGCATAACGAAAGTGGCGACTTAAAATGCGCAAGTTTTTCGGTTAAACTTATACTTTCTAAAATTACACAAAACTCACGTTTCAGCAATAAATTCGCCATTTTTGTTATGCGCTGTTAGCACCAGTAGTGTGTCCTGAGTTGCGTTAGGATACGAAGATAATAATTAGTTCTTTGAAAACGCAACAAAACTTTATTAGAGATGATAGACTTTAATATTAGGTAAGAAACGAGCTAACCCCTTTAAAATAGGTAAAGTTAGAAGTCTCACACACAGCTATATTAAAGAATTGGACTATCGGATAGGACTTTCAGGAGTCGTTTCCAAACCGCCTTGAGGTGCTGAATTTAAGAGATTTGGTATTGAGCGTCAAGGTTAAAGCAAGTTCATAATCGTTTGTAGGATTAGTGATTGTATGGTGTGGTTATAGGAGTTGAACGCAAGTGAACCCTTATGGAGGTGTCGAAAATAACATTTACTGTGTCAAAATCAATGGGGTCAGCGACCTAAAGAGACAAAAGTGTAGCGGAGAACCTGATTACTGGCTACACGACACACGGCATAAAGAGGGCAAGACCTATAACTAGGCTCTAATAAGGAACAGGAGAACCAAATTCAAGATGTCAAGCAAGAACGCTAACAATCCCAGAGTGGAAAAGGCAAAGAGTAGCGAAGCTTGAGTTTGGGGCGGATGAAGTCGTAGTAGCGA
>NZ_JAANAS010000065.1 GCF_011089875.1 Psychroflexus maritimus
GATTTCGGAAAGTTCATCTGCACCTTTTTATACAGATTTGTTGACTACTTCTTATAATATTAGACTAATGGCTTTATTGTTTTTTTTTAATCTTTCGACATAATAATTTATTTTTACCAAAAAAAACAAAACAGGATGGAAGTAGGTATAGCTTTAAATATTATATTATCCCTTTGGATAATACCAACGTATTTAGGTAAAAAGAGAAAAATAGGTTTTACTTGGTCTTTAGTAGCTTGTGTTTTCCTAACTCCAATTTTAGGAGTAATTATTACTTTACTAAGTCCTAAGTTACCAGAATACAAAAAAGAGAGTATAAGAAAGAGAAAAGAATTAAAATCAATAAATAATAGATTTAAGGAAGAACTTTTAAACTACGAAAATAAATTAGACGACCTAAAAGATTTAAAAGATAAAGGTATTCTAACACAAGACGAGTTTAATCAAAAGTCAGCCAAATTAAAAGCAGACAAAACAAAAAAAGAAGTAGAACAAACCGCCGAATATAAAAAACTGAAAGACCTATACGATGACGGCATTTTAACAAAAGAAGAATTTGAAAGTAAAACTAAAAACCTATTTCAAAAATTTAAAAATATAAATAATATTAAAGTAAACTTATACGGTCAATGGCTTTCAGAAGATATGGTTTATCTTTTTAATATGGATAATAGTTTTAAATTTTACCCAAAAAACACAAAAGAGAGTATTTATAAGTCAGGTCACTGGAAAATAATTGACAAAAATACAATCATAGTCAATTATAATAAGAGAAGTGTTTTAAAAATAAAAGAAATAACAGAAAATAAATTAGTATATCTATACGAAAATAAAAAACATATCCTCCAAAAAATTAATTAGAATATACATTATATAGATAAAACGAAAAACTAACTAAATATGAACGAATTAATAGAACAAACATTTTCAAGAGATAAGTTAACTGTAAAAGCCGAAATATTCAGTGATTTGTATAATATTATAATAAAACTTTTAGAAGGCTTTAATTAAGCTGAAATGGAAGAGTTTTTGGAATACACAAAGCAAATGATGAAAATTACAGCAAAGCCTCAAGTTTCAATAGAAGGCGTAAAACCAATAAATTATATTCATCCTTACGAAAATAATATTGACGAAATAAAAGCTATTCGGAAAAAAGTGTGGTGTTAACCTTATCTAAGTCTAAAGAACCTTTTTTAAAAATATATACAAATTTTGGATTGTATTTACCCTCAATTAAATCTAAGTAGCTAACCAAAGAAAATGATTCAATTATTATAGGTTTTAACTGAACTGAATTTTTATTTAAGCTTAATTCATTATAAAAAATACAATCTACATCTCTAAACTCTTGATTAGAATTTTCATCAATGAGTTCATATTTTAAAACATAATCAGGTATATATCTGACCTTATCAATTTCTATAAAATGAACAGTACCTTTAAGTAATATTTCTTTTGAAATGATCATAGTAAACTTAATTGAAAAACAAACATACCGAATAAAAATACGCAAGACAACAGCGCATAACAAAAATAAAAAGGTCAGTTGCCGAGACCTAAAGTTCGGCAGATAACAAACAATAACAACACAACCGAAAAGCATAACACTTTAACTTTTTACTTATGTTATGCACAAAACGTGGGTAATTAAAAAAAAAAACAATTACGGAAAACCACAAAGCGGATAGAATAAGGTTTTGTTATTTTACAATATTGTAAATAGGTCAAAATTAAGCTGAACAGTGTCCCTAAAAGTAATAAGCAAATAAAAATAGAATATTTATGGAAAATTCTTTAGTAGAGTCATTCTCTAAACAGCAAAAATTATCATTAATCACTTTAATGAGAATAATATCAAACGGCAGTCAAGATAAAAACAAAGTTAGACTTCAGGACAAAACAATTCGAGAACAAGCTTCATTTCTCGGTTTAAGTTTTTCCGAATGTGAGGATTTTTTAAATACTTTAAATCCAGCAAATTTATCGACTTCGTTTAAAGACTTAACAAACATTCAAAAAGATTTTGCTGTATCAATGGTTTATGAAATTTTGTTTTGTGGTGTAGCTCCAAGTGAGAGAGATTATATAATAGCTGAAAATTCATTTAGCAAAATCGCTAATATTGATAGTGATGATTTTATAAGAAGAATAGAAAAAATACAGTCAATGGGTAATTTTTTTTCAAAATAAATAAATATGAAAGCATTAAAAATCATATTAGGTGTTATTTTAGGCTTAGGTGCTATTAATGCAATGATTGAAATGGGAGGAGAAGAAAGCGGTGCAGGTTTAGCTGGCGCAGTTACAGGTTTTGTTATTTTAGGCGGTATAGCCGGTTGGCTGATTTACAGCGGTATAAATCATAAATCAAAATGAAAAAGTTTTCAATTTTATTATTTAGTTTAATAACGTTAGTGGGCTTTTCTCAAACGACTTGGAAAAGTACTAATTATGGTTATTCGATTGAAATACCAAAAGGTTATTCAAAATTTCAAAGTATTGGAAGCAATGTAGATTTTAAAGCTAATAACGGCTTAAATTCAATTGTTGTAGTGGTTAATTCACTTCCTTTGGAATATAGCCAAGCTACTATTTGGGATATGATGGGAGATTTGTCAACCTATGGCGCAGAATGGGAATATGGCGCAAAAGAGCATATGAATAATCCAAAGTTCTTGAAATATGGAAAAACGACAATTGATGGTTTGCAATCTTTATGGTATGATTATACAACAGACAATCCACATTTATACTCTAAAACATATCAAGTGAAAAAAGGAACCAAATTATACACAATCACCTTGACTTGTGAATATGAAAATTATAATAATAATTCATCAATTTGGTATAGGTTTAAAGACAAGATAGCGCTGTAAAAACTAACCACAACTGCGCACAACAAAAATAGCGGTTTAAGTGCTTAAACGAAAATGAATTTTATAAAATTTAAGGTCAGTAAAAAACCGTAATGTAAGTGCTTGAAAATCCGCTACTTTTCATATATAAGGCCGTTCTATTGCATAATGAAGAAACAAAAAACTAACAAAAATGTAAAATAAATGTTTAACAATTTAGAAGAAATAAAAAGAGTGTGTTACACTGATAGGATTGAAGAAATAAACAATCTTGCAAAAATAATGACATTAAGGAATTATCTGAAAAAGAGATATGGTTACTTTCGACAATAAAAAGATATATCGAAAGCAGTAAAAAATTTATGTACGATTTTCCCCATTTACCACATCTTAGAAAAACGCTTATTCATTTATATTCTTTAGAAGAATATTCAACTCAGTCATAGCGTATATATAGAATTCCAAAGTTGGATGATTGTGCAATATTTTTGTTTTAAATGTGTTCAATATTTTTCAAA
>NZ_JAANAS010000066.1 GCF_011089875.1 Psychroflexus maritimus
TAAACGTTCATTGACATATTGAGAATAAAGAGCAAAAAATATAGAGTAACAACTAAAAGAGTTATCGTTGCTTTTGTTTTAGGATTAATTTTTTAAGACAGAGGCATATAATTAATGAGTATAAACTTATTAAGGGCGTATGGTGGATGCCTAGGCTCTCAGAGGCGAAGAAGGACGTGATAAGCTGCGATAAGCTGTGGGTATTGGCACATACAATATGATCCGCAGATTTCCGAATGGGGCAACCCGTTATGTTGAAGACATAACACCCGTCTTAGACGGGGGCGAACCTGCTGAACTGAAACATCTAAGTAAGCAGAGGAGAAGAAAACAATAGTGATTCTGTAAGTAGTGGCGAGCGAACGCAGAATAGCCCAAACCATTGATGTTACGGCATTAATGGGGTTGTAGGACCACGTGATTTGTTTTTATATTGAACTGGAATAATTTGGAAAGATTAACCGTAGATAGTGATAGTCTAGTACAGGAAAGATATATAAATGATAGTGGTATCCTGAGTAGCGCGGGGCACGAGAAACCTTGTGTGAATCAGCCGGGACCATCCGGTAAGGCTAAATACTACTGAGAGACCGATAGTGAACTAGTACCGTGAGGGAAAGGTGAAAAGGACCTTGAATAAAGGAGTGAAATAGACCCTGAAACCATACGCTTACAAGCGGTCGGAGTCCGTAAGGATGACGGCGTGCCTTTTGCATAATGAGCCTACGAGTTATCGTAATTAGCGAGGTTAATCAACTAGAGTTGAGGAGCCGTAACGAAAGTGAGTCTGAATAGGGCGCTATAGTTAGTTGCGATAGACGCGAAACCGTGTGATCTACCCTTGGGCAGGTTGAAGCTCCGGTAAAACGGAGTGGAGGACCGAACCCGTAAACGTTGAAAAGTTTTGGGATGACCTGAGGGTGGGGGTGAAAGGCCAATCAAACTCGGAAATAGCTCGTACTCCCCGAAATGCATTTAGGTGCAGCATTGCAATAGTTTTATAGAGGTAGAGCTACTGATTGGATGCGGGGGCTTCACCGCCTACCAATTCCTGACAAACTCCGAATGCTATAAAATGTTTTGCAGTAGTGAGGGCATGGGTGCTAAGGTCCATGTCCGAGAGGGAAAGAACCCAGACCATCAGCTAAGGTCCCTAAATATATGCTAAGTTGACCAAACGAGGTTGAACTGCTTAGACAGCTAGGATGTTGGCTTGGAAGCAGCCATTCATTTAAAGAGTGCGTAACAGCTCACTAGTCGAGCGGTTTGGCATGGATAATAATCGGGCATAAGCATATTACCGAAGCTATGGATTCTGTACTTTAGTATAGAGTGGTAGGGGAGCATTGTAATTTGGGTAGAAGGTGAACTGTGAGGTTTGCTGGACTAATTACAAAAGAAAATGTAGGCATAAGTAACGATAATGCGGGCGAGAAACCCGCACACCGAAAGACCAAGGATTCCTCAGCTATGCTAATCAGCTGAGGGTTAGTCGGGACCTAAGGCGAACCCGAAGGGGGTAGTCGATGGACAAGCAGTTAATATTCTGCTACTTGCTTTAAGCTAAAAGAGACGGAGAAGGAAATCTAATGCGTACTGACGGAATAGTACGTTGAACCATTTGTAAGGATGGGATAGTACACCAAAGCTACGGTGGCGGTGATAATTTAGAGGCCGTTCTTCCAAGAAAATCGATTAAAGCAACCCGTACCGTAAACCGACACAGGTAGTTGGGAAGAGAATTCTAAGGTGCTCGAGAGATTCATGGCTAAGGAACTAGGCAAAATGGGCCCGTAACTTCGGGAGAAGGGTCGCCAGTGTAATAGCTGGCCGCAGTGAATAGGTCCAGGCGACTGTTTATCAAAAACACAGGACTCTGCAAAATTGAAAGATGACGTATAGGGTCTGACACCTGCCCGGTGCCGGAAGGTTAAGAGGAGATGTTATCTTCGGAGAAGCATTGAATTGAAGCCCCGGTAAACGGCGGCCGTAACTATAACGGTCCTAAGGTAGCGAAATTCCTTGTCGGGTAAGTTCCGACCTGCACGAATGGTGTAACGATCTGGACACTGTCTCGGCCATGACCTCGGTGAAATTGTAGTATCGGTGAAGATGCCGATTACCCGCTGTGGGACGAAAAGACCCCGTGAACCTTTACTATACTTTAGTATTGACTTTGGATAAGTGATGTGTAGGATAGGTGGGAGACATTGAAGCTGCATCGCCAGGTGTGGTGGAGTCATTGTTGAAATACCACCCTTTACTTGTTTGAAGCCTAATCCCGCAGAAGTGGGTGACATTACTAGACGGGTAGTTTGACTGGGGTGGTCGCCTCCAAAAGAGTAACGGAGGCTTCTAAAGGTTCCCTCAGCACGCTTGGTAACCGTGCGTAGAGTGCAATGGCAAAAGGGAGCTTGACTGAGAGACATACAGGTCGATCAGGTACGAAAGTAGAGCATAGTGATCCGGTGGTTCCGCATGGAAGGGCCATCGCTCAAAGGATAAAAGGTACTCCGGGGATAACAGGCTGATCTCCCCCAAGAGCTCACATCGACGGGGGGGTTTGGCACCTCGATGTCGGCTCGTCACATCCTGGGGCTGGAGAAGGTCCCAAGGGTTGGGCTGTTCGCCCATTAAAGTGGCACGCGAGCTGGGTTCAGAACGTCGTGAGACAGTTCGGTCTCTATCTACAGTGGGCGCAAGAAATTTGAGTGGATCTGACTCTAGTACGAGAGGACCGAGTTGGACAAACCTCTAGTGTATCTGTTGTTCCGCCAGGAGCATTGCAGAGTAGCTACGTTTGGAAGGGATAAGCGCTGAAAGCATATAAGCGCGAAACCCACCACAAGATGAGATTTCTTTAAAGGGTCGTGGGAGACTACCACGTTGATAGGCTATAGGTGTAAAGGCAGTAATGTCATAGCCAAGTAGTACTAATCACCCGTATAGTTTATATCAGAAGTAATTTTTTTAGTCAAACTTTTATTTTTTGCTCCCAAGTTCTCAATATGTTAACTTATTAGGTTGATTATATGTGATATAACAACAAAGATTTAAGGTGGTTATAGCAACGAGGCTCACCTCTTCCCTTTCCGAACAGAGAAGTTAAGCTCGTTTGCGCCGATGGTACTGCGATTTAGTGGGAGAGTAGGTCGCCGCCTTCTTTTATACAAAACCCTAACTA
>NZ_JAANAS010000067.1:0-1268 GCF_011089875.1 Psychroflexus maritimus
CAAAGCTGATTTCCATCTAGTATAAAACATCCCATAGGTAATTTCTTATTTTTTATCATTTCTCACTCTTTACGCTTCACATCTCATAACTCACTTCTTTATTCTTTGTACTTAATACTATTCTTAATCCTTAATACAACGGACGGAGTACCCGATCGCTCGGTCGTTGGTGTACATGCCGGCCTCGTCGCTATCGAAGTAGAGGAGGAGCGAATTGGCGCTGCTAACCGTACTGCTCCAATAGAGGCCGCTGGTATTGACATTGTTGAGCGAACCATTGGTGTCGATGCGGTTGCCCGCCATGGGCAAAGCAAGCGTTGAGTCAAATGCATCTGTAGCATTGCTCCAGTTACCTTCGTCTATTTCGACTTGCCATTCTGCTGCTGTTGGTACTCTAAACCCTGCAGGACAAGGGTTATTGGTACCGTTTACACCTTGCCATAAATTATCTACCCCAGATACAGAGGGATTTACCCAATTATTATCACCGCTATTTCGCGTAATAAATTGACCATCCCAAGCATTTCCTGATGCATTAAAATTAGCTACACCATCTGAACCAGTTTCTACAGCAGTATATTTTGTTGAGTTTCTATCTTCATGCCCATCTGCTGCTCTTCCCCATTGGTAGAGGTCGCCGTAACTAGCTGTATCGGTGCTAGAAGTAGCCACTTGGCTAGCACCTAAATTGCGGTCCATCCAAACCTTATTATTAGCGCCAATTACTGTTGGTGGTGCAACAGTTCTTTCTAAACTACAAGTCTGTCCGCCAATGTTAATGGCAAACGAAGCCGTGCCATCACTTGCAGGTGTGCCAGCTATGGTGTAGGTTAAGCTTCCTGCGCCAGTGGCTAAAGTTCCTGGGGCTAGTGTAGCAGTAAGCCCCGTAACACCAGTAGAATTAACCGTTTGTCCAGAATGATTTAAACCGTTACCGCCGGTGTAGTCTATCACAGTAGTTACACCAGCTGCTGCTTCTCCATCTGTAAGCGTACCGTTGTTGGTTGCATTTGCGCAGTCCAAGGAAGCTACGAACGGAGGATAAGTAGCACCGCTGCATCCGTCATACCAACCGTTATTATCGTACCATTGCAAGCAGTTTTCGTCGGTATTGTAAATCACCAACCCCTCCGCAGGGTTGCTTATGGCATCGCGCTCGGCTTCCGTCATCCTTGGTGGCAAAAGACCTTTATCGGTTGCTTCTAGCTCTAAAATAGCTGAGGCATCGGGATTGGTGGTTCCTATTCCCACTTGGGCGTTGGCGGTGT
>NZ_JAANAS010000067.1:1318-2842 GCF_011089875.1 Psychroflexus maritimus
AGGCATCGGGATTGGTGGTTCCTATTCCCACTTGGGCGTTGGCGGTGTTTAAGCCGATGAAGGCGAGCATGAGCAAGAGCCTCCCCCAACCCCTCCTTAGGAAGGGCGTTTTTACGTTTGTGGTGTTCATTTTAGTTTTCATTTTAGTTTTTATTTGTTATCGGTTTTCAGTGATCTGTTTTGAACTGTCAAGCGTGAACTGTGAATCTGTCGTTTGCCAACTCTTAACCAGAGTTATTTCAAATTTTAGGTGGAATGCCTCTCGCAACGCAAAGCTGATTTCCATCTAGTATAAAACATCCCATAGGTAATTTCTTATTTTTCATCATTTCTCACTCTTTACGCTTCACATTTCATAACTCACTTCTTTATTCTTTGTACTTTGTACTATTTCGCTCTTTAAAACATATAGGTAGAAATAACTTATATCTAACGGGTTAAATGGTTTAACCCGTGAAACCTTTTTGTTTCACTGGGTTTAAAAAGCACGAACCGCACGAACTATAAAATAGTCGATGTTCTTTTCGTAGTTTCCCAAGGCGTCATTTAACATATGGTATGCCCAAGCGTTGTTGCTACTGAACTCGGTAGAACTCCAATAGAAGTCAGCAGAAAAACTGTTGCCTCCGTTAGCCACTGCGGTATCATCAATAGTTGTCTTGTTTTGATACATTAAAGACAATTCATCTTTTGAAGGTAGAAACCAATCGCTATAACCACCACCCGAATAATTGTCACAAAGCTCGGCTGCTATGCCAGACTGTGAGCAATCGTCTAAAATAGCACTAGTATTAGCTGTACCGGAGCCTATTCCATTGCCGTCAGCTCCTGAAATGCTTGTTCCGTAGCATCCCCATTCAGCACTAGAACTTTGATCTTCTATAGCAGCTACCAAACCATGCGTTTCTCCAGCCACATATCCTGGATCATTACTGTTAAAAATATAAAAAACAACCCCGCCTTCTCTAAAATCTCCAACTTGAGGTGGAGGTGGAATAACAGTTCTTTCTAAGCTACAAGTCTGTCCGCCAATGTTAATAGCAAACGAAGCCGTGCCATCACTTGCAGGTGTGCCGCTTATGGTGTAGGTTAAGCTTCCTGCACCAGTGGCTAAAGTTCCTGGGGCTAGTGTAGCAGTAAGCCCCGTAACACCAGTAGAATTAACCGTTTGTCCAGAATGACTTAAACCGTTACCGCCGGTATAGGCTATCTCAGAATCTACACTATTAGCTGCTTGTCCAACTGCAAGCGTACCGTTGTTGGTTGCATTTGCGCAGTCCAATGAAGCTACGAACGGATAAGTAGCTCCGCTGCATCCGTCATACCAACCGTTTGTATCGTACCATTGCATGCAGTTTTCGTCGGTGTTAAAAATCATTAAACCAACCGCAGGGTTGCTTATGGCATCGCGCTGTGCCGTAGTTATTCGTGGTGGCAAAAGACCTTTATCGGTTGCTTCTAGCTCTAAAATAGCTGAGGCATCGGGATTGGTGGTTCCTATTCCCACTTGGGCGTTGGCGGTGT
>NZ_JAANAS010000068.1 GCF_011089875.1 Psychroflexus maritimus
TGATTTATAATACGAGTGTAAAGTGCCTACAGTGGTGGGTTGGTAATGCATGGCATGATGGCTGTGGTGATAATCCATATTTAGATTACCCTGATGGTACTGTGTTCTGCGCATCAGGCCCTACAGAGTTAGTTGAGGTAACTGGAGCTGGTGGGCGAGTTTGGATGGATAGGAATTTGGGCGCAAGCCAAGTTGCTACCTCAAGTACCGACGCAGCTGCTTATGGTGATTTATATCAGTGGGGTAGAGCAGCTGATGGCCACCAATGTAGAACCTCTGGTACAACTGCCACCAACGCAACCACAGCTGTGCCTAATGCGGGGAACTCATGGGATGGGGTGTTTATTACTGAAAGTAGCTCTCCTCTTGATTGGTTAACACCACAGGATAATAACCTTTGGCAGGGCGTAAACGGCACCAACAACCCATGCCCTGCAGGGTTTAGATTGCCTACTGAAACGGAATGGAACACCGAGCGTTTAAGCTGGAGCAGTAACAACACAGCCGGTGCATTTGCCTCACCGCTTAAATTGCCCATGGCGGGCTACCGCGTTCTCTCGAATGGCTCGCTTAGCGTTGTTGGCTCCCTCGGCTACTATTGGTCTAGTACCGTTTCAGGCACCGATGTCACGTACCTCAGCTTCAAAAGTTCCAATGCCGATACTTTCACATTCTATCGTGCTCGCGGTCACTCAGTCCGTTGCTTGAAGGATTAGAAGCCCCCTAACCCCCCATACTTCGACTAAGCTCAGTACAAGAGGGGGAATTAATGAAAAGATGTTAGATAAAAGACAACTTCAATGTCATGATTTTATGAAGCCTGAAAACCATAGCAACCAGAGCAACCAGAGCAACAATAGTGACCATAGTAATAATAACCTAAAGGACATGAAAAAAACACTACTTACACTCGTACTTATCCTAATAGGCCTACACACCGCCAACGCCCAAGTGGGGATTGGTACAGAAAACCCAGATGCCTCAGCGGTATTGGATGTGGATGTAACGAGCTTAACCGACAAAAAAGGCTTTTTGCCGCCGCGTATGACGCAAACAGAGCGTAATGCCATCACTGACCCAGCTGAAGGGCTTATGATTTATAACACTACTCAAAACTGTATGAATGTGTTTGTAAAGTACTGGCGTAACTTATGTGCTTTTGACAATACAGCTAGTATAGGTACCATAACTTTTGACGGTCTTGACTATGAAACTGTCTTTAACCCTGTTACCGGTCTTACTTGGTTAGACCGTAACCTTGGTGCTAGCCAAGCGGCTACTTCTTCAACAGATAGCGATAGCTACGGCGACCTCTACCAATGGGGAAGAGCAGCTGATGGTCATGAAGATAGAACCTCAACAGAATATATTGCTGTAGAAACTACAGATGGTGTAGCTAATTTTAATGCCTCAGGGAATGATTGGGATGGTGAATTTATTACGCGCGATAGCGGTGTTCATAATTGGGTAAATCCATCTGTGTCTGGAGTAGATGATTTATGGCAAGGCGTAAACGGCACCAACAACCCATGCCCTGCTGGCTACCGCATACCAACCGAAGCCGAGTTAAATGCTGAGCGTTTAAGCTGGAGTTCTAACAACCCAGCTGGTGCTTTCGGCTCCCCACTTAAATTGCCCGTAGCGGGCTTCCGCAGCCGCAGTACTGGTGGGCTCGACGTTGTTGGCTCCCGCGGCCACTATTGGTCTAGTACCGTTTCAGGCGCCAATGCCAGGGGCCTCAGCTTCAGTAGTTCCAGTGCCAATATGAGCGCCAGCAATCGTGCTAACGGTTTCTCTGTCCGTTGCCTTAAGGATTAAAAGCCCCCTAACCCCCCATACTTCGACTAAGCTCAGTACAAGAGGGGGAATTTAATAATGAATACTGAATGAAGAAATGAGAAGTGAGAAGTGGGATTTTGGATTCGGGATGTCGGATATGGGATGTGGGAAATAACATAGGTTAACTAATCTCAAATCACGGTTCAGAACAGAAAACAGATAACAGATAACAGAAATTAAAATGAAAACAAAAACTACTTTATTAAGCCTTTTATTGGTATTGATAAGCTTAAACACTACCAACGCACAAGTCGGCATAGGCACAACATCACCAGATCCTTCAGCACAACTTGAACTACAAAGCACCGCAAAAGGCTTTTTGCCTCCGCGCCTAACTACCGCACAGCGAGATGACAATATAGTTAATCCTGTAGAAGGCTTGCTGATTTATAATACGAGTGTAAAGTGCCTACAGTGGTGGGTTGGTAATGCATGGCATGATGGCTGTGGTGATAATCCATATTTAGATTACCCTGATGGTACTGTGTTCTGCGCATCAGGCCCTACAGAGTTAGTTGAGGTAACTGGAGCTGGTGGGCGAGTTTGGATGGATAGGAATTTGGGCGCAAGCCAAGTTGCTACCTCAAGTACCGACGCAGCTGCTTATGGTGATTTATATCAGTGGGGTAGAGCAGCTGATGGCCACCAATGTAGAACCTCTGGTACAACTGCCACCAACGCAACCACAGCTGTGCCTAATGCGGGGAACTCATGGGATGGGGTGTTTATTACTGAAAGTAGCTCTCCTCTTGATTGGTTAACACCACAGGATAATAACCTTTGGCAGGGCGTAAACGGCACCAACAACCCATGCCCTGCAGGGTTTAGATTGCCTACTGAAACGGAATGGAACACCGAGCGTT
>NZ_JAANAS010000069.1 GCF_011089875.1 Psychroflexus maritimus
AAACCACCGCGGGTATTAATCATCGGATCCCAAACCCAATATTTATCATCTACAGCATTTGAATTATTGGAAAGAACTTCACTCACATCAATCCTCGATTGGTACGGATTCGCTACAAAAGCAAAGGTATTGCTGACTGACGTAGCACTTGGGAAAGTTGGTGAAATGCTTCCTACTTTTAAATCACCAGTTGAGAGTAAAGTGGTAGCTCCCTCAGAATCGTTATCTGACAAATCAATTCCACGATCGCCACGTACCATCAAACGATAAGGCACGCCTGCTTCTAGGTCTCTGTTTTTGCTGTCAGCAACTGCCTGCCAGCCACTATTGAAGTAAAACATAGACGGATTACCTGAGTCTGTATAATCTATCCCAGTAGTAGTATTGTGTTGTCCTACCGTTCCTGTATTGTCTCCCGTAATATGGGTTCCTATACCTGCTTCATTAGCTCCGCCGTTTTGCCAGTTATCGAAGATGCTGCCTCCATCTACGGGGCTAGCTACCATCCGAAAGGCGCGCTTTGCAGGGTAGAACTTCTCTACACTAAGGTTGGCTGTTCCGCCGGTTGATTCTACTACATAAGCTTCTTGACCCACACTTGGATTAAGCATGGTAATCTTGTCTCCAGCCGTTAGTGTACCGCTGGTTAGCTTCAAGGTTTCACTAATGCCTAAATGTCCGCCAATAAGGTTGGTAGTTCCTGAGCTTTTGTCTAGCACTACGTGTTTTACTTCGTCGTTAGTCCCAAATGTAAAATTATCGGTGCTATTGGCATTGGTTGTACCGCTACCTATTACTAGAGTAGCATCTTCAAAAGCAATGCTGCCAGCGCTATTGTCTAAACCAGCATCAACAGTAAAATTAATAGCTGTAGCTTCTTCAAAGCTAAGTATCCCTTGGTTATTTACATCTTCATTGGTGTAAAAAGCAGCATCGCCTGCCACGTGAAGGGTTGTACCACTGCTAATATGCAGCTGGGCGTAACTCACTGAAACCGCAAGTAAGAGTAGTAAGTTGAGTAAATGTTTCATTTGTTTTATATTTGATTATTCAATTTTACGTTGTTTATTTGGTTAAGTGAGTATTGTTTATATAGATAGTGTATAGACATTTTGAAAATTTAACTTATGTAAGTTACTGATTACAAAGAACTTGGTAAAAATATATTTTGTCTATATAAAATCTATGTATAAATTCTTCTAGTCGGTAGGGAAAACTTGTTTCTATGCTTGTTGTTGCTACGATGATAGGTTCTGTTTTTTTAACCTCCAAACCTCCTTAGTTCAAACTAGTTTATTCCTCCTTTTTTCACGCAGAGCTCACAGAGGTTTTATCGCAGAGTTCACAGAGATCTAATACATTTAAATTTTCTTATTTCTCACTTCTCATTTCTTAATTCGTTATTCACGAACCGTGAACCGTGATTTGAGATTAGTTAACCTAAGTTATTTCCCACATCCGACATCCAACATCCAACATCCAACATCCCACTTCTCATTTCTTAATTCGTTATTCACGAACCCTGGACTGTCAACTGTCTTCTGTGAACATGGATTATTTCAAATTTCAAATTGATTGACTCGCGCAAAGGCGCAAAGCTGATTGGAACAAATAATCAACCCCCCAAACCTCCAAACCTCCCTTAAAATTGTATCTTCACTTCTCATTTCTCATTTCTTTATTCAATATTCAGTATTCTTTATTAAATTCTCCCTCTCGTGCTGAGCTTAGTCGAAGTATCGGGGGTTAGGGGGCTTTTAATCCTTAAGGCAACGGACAGAGAAACCGTTAGCACGATTGTCGGAGCTCATAAAGGCATTACTATAGAAGACGAGGTAACTGACAACGGCGCCTGAAAAGGTACTAGACCAATAGTGGCCGTAGGAGCCAACATCGAAAGGCGAGCCATTCGAGGGATTGCGGGCGCCCGCCATAGGCAATTTAAGCGGTGAGGCAAATGCACCGAATGCGTTGTTACTGCTCCAGCTTGAACGCTCGGTGTTCCATTCCGTTTCAGTAGGCAATCTAAACCCTGCAGGGCATGGGTTGTTGGTGCCGTTTACGCCCTGCCAAAGGTTATTATCCTGTGGTGTTAACCAATCAAGAGGAGAGCTACTTTCAGTAATAAACACCCCATCCCATGAGTTCCCCGCATTAGGCACAGCTGTGGTTGCGTTGGTGGCAGTTGTACCAGAGGTTCTACATTGGTGGCCATCAGCTGCTCTACCCCACTGATATAAATCACCATAAGCAGCTGCGTCGGTACTTGAGGTAGCAACTTGGCTTGCGCCCAAATTCCTATCCATCCAAACTCGCCCACCAGCTCCAGTTACCTCAACTAACTCTGTAGGGCCTGATGCGCAGAACACAGTACCATCAGGGTAATCTAAATATGGATTATCACCACAGCCATCATGCCATGCATTACCAACCCACCACTGTAGGCACTTTACACTCGTATTATAAATCA
>NZ_JAANAS010000070.1 GCF_011089875.1 Psychroflexus maritimus
CCAGAGTTATTTCAAATTTTAGGTGGAATGCCTCTCGCAATGCAAAGCTGATTTCCATCTAGTATAAAACATCCCATAGGTAATTTCTTATTTTTCATCATTTCTCACTCTTTACGCTTCACATCTCATAACTCACTTCTTTATTCTTTGTACTTAATACTATTCTTAATCCTTAAGGCAACGGACAGAGTAACCGCTAGCACGAAAGAAGGCGTTCATATTGGTATTGGAACTATTGAAGAAGAGCCTACGGGCATCGGCGCCTGAAACGGTACTAGACCAATAGAGGCCGAGGGAGCCAACACTGTCGAGCCCACCAGTACTGTGGCTGCGGCGGCCTGCTACGGGCAATTTAAGCGTGGAGTCGAAAGCGCCTGCTGCGTTGTAGGAACTCCAGCTTGAACGCTCTGTATCCCACTCAGCTTCGGTAGGTAAGCGGAAGCCATTAGGGCAAGGGTTGTTGGTGCCGCTTACGCCTTGCCATAAATTATCTACTCCTGAAACAGAGGTATTTACCCAATTATTAGCACCGCTATCGCGCGTAATAAATTTACCATCCCAATCATTTCCTGATGCATTAAAATTAGCTACACCATCTGAACCAGTTTCTACAACAGTATATTTTGTTGAGTTTCTATCTTCATGCCCATCTGCGGCACGCCCCCATTGGTAGAGGTCGCCGTAGGAGGCTTGGTCTGTGCTATTTTGAGCTACTTGAGAAGCACCTAAATTGCGGTCCATCCAAACCTTACCATTAGTGCCAATTACTGTTGGTGGTGGAACAGTTCTTTCTAAACTACAAGTCTGTCCGCCAATGTTAATGGCAAACGAAGCCGTGCCATCGCTAGCAGGTGTGCCGCTTATGGTGTAGGTTAAGCTTCCTTCGCCAGTGGCTAAAGTTCCTGGGGCTAGTGTAGCAGTAAGCCCCGTAACACCCGTAGAATTAACCGTTTGACCAGAATAACTTAAACCGTTACCGCCGGTATAGGCTATCTCAGAATCTACACCATTAGCTTCTTGTCCATTTGCAAGCGTACCGTTGTTGTTTGAATTTGCGCAGTCCAATGAAGCTACGAACGGATAAGTAGCTCCGCTGCATCCGTCATACCAACCGTTATTATCGTACCATTGCAAGCAGTTTTCGTCGGTATTGTAAATCATTAAGCCTTCCGCAGGGTTGCTTATCGCATCGCGCTGTGCCGTAGTTATTCGCGGTGGCAGAAAGCCTTTGTCATTAAAATTAACCTCTAAACCAGCTGAGGCATCGGGATTGGTGGTTCCTATTCCCACTTGGGCGTTGGCGGTGTTTAAGCCGATGAAGGCGAGCGTTACTAGGGTTAATAGTTTTG
>NZ_JAANAS010000071.1 GCF_011089875.1 Psychroflexus maritimus
CACAGGATTTCCAAGTTCAACATCAATAGCTTCACAAGTGCCTTGGTTGGCTATTATTGTAATATTGCCAGGAGGTGTTATTGAAGAAGGAATTATTGCATCGCCATTGATGGTCCAACCTTTATTGTTTATTAAGTCATTTCTTGCAGAAGTATTACAATAGCTTAGCCCTTGTACTCTAAAATTTTTATTGGTTAGGTTTTGGTCACTAAAACTTTGAAGAAGGGCATCATAATAATTTGAATTATAATTTTGAGTTGTTATAAAGAAAGCCCAATCTTGAGGACTATTGAAAACAACATCAGGATGAAAAGTCCAACTTGAAATATCCTGATTAAATGGAGAACCTTGAAATAGTTGACTCATATTTGTGACATTGCTAACATCCCAATTTTCTATCGGTTGATTAAAATTTGAAGAAGAAAACATATTGCTCATGTTGTTAACGCTGGACACATTCCAATTTGCAATAGGTTGATTAAATTGTGAAATATGAAACATACGTTCCATGTTTGATACATTGCTAACATCCCAATTTTCTAGTGGTTGGTTAAATCCACTATTTTCAAACATTAATCGCATATTGGTAACGCTACTTACATCCCAAGCGCCAATAGGTTGATTAAAGTTTAGCGCATGATGAAACATACGTTCCATGTT
>NZ_JAANAS010000061.1 GCF_011089875.1 Psychroflexus maritimus
TCACGATAGCTAAGGCTATCCTTCAAAAAATTGCCTTGTAACTGAATATCCTTATTGATTTTGACTTTGTGATTATAATCGAACTCAGGTTAATATTAAGTACAGCGAATTAAGAATTAAGAAATAAGAAGAGAGAAGTTTGGAACTCAGCATCTAAATTTGATTTCAAAACAAAAAACACCCCAACCCCTCCCCTCCGAGGGGGGAAATTTGATTGTAACTAAAAATATGATGTTGAATTCAAAACAAATTGTTTCCCCTAGAGGGAAATGCCGCAGGCAATGGGGTTTTGGAAAGTGAATTGGAACTTAAATTATGATTTTGATTTCAAAACAACACTCCCCTCCTTCGGAGAGCCTGTCCCGATACTTCCGGCTTCGAGAGGTAGGGGGAGGCTTCAGCTTCTGAGGGAAGCTTTTTTAACCCAAAAAATCACACATAAGACGCACTAGCACCAAGTTTAGAGCTAGGACTATTACTACAAAGCTTAAAAACAGACCTTTAAATTACAAAAACACAACATTCATCCAAAAAAAGCAACTTTAAGGTAAAATTTGTATTCATTTAGTCTGAATTAATTTCAAAAAAGTAACTAATTGCACTCTGGTATTTTCATAAATGAAATGATTCATTTTCAACTTACTTTTTGAGATGTACATTTAATTGTGAATTACTAAACAATCAAATAAGTAAAACCAAATTAAAATGGAAAAAACAATTTTACTTCTAGCGCTTGCCTTTCTAGGCTTAAACATCACTAACGCTCAAGTGGGCATTGGTACAACATCACCAGATGCCTCAGCGGCATTAGATTTGGAATCCACAGAAAAAGGCTTCTTGCCACCGCGGATAGATCCCGCACAGCGCGATGAAATAACAAGCCCGGCTAAAGGTCTAACGATTTATAATACCGATACTAATTGTCTGCAATTTTATACAGGGGCAACATGGTATAACACCTGTAATATTAACCTTGTTACACCATCAGTTTATAGTCCTAGCACAGGTCAAATCTGGATGGACCGCAACCTTGGTGCTAACCAAGTAGCTACTTCTCCCACTGATACCGATAGCTATAGCTATGGTAATCTTTACCAATGGGGGCGAGGAACAGACGGACATCAGCTAAGGTCTTTAGACTGTAGTAACGCTGCAGATTGTTTTGATGCAGGTGGTGATAACACTAACCTACCAGCAACGGCTGCAGATGTGACTAACGCAACTTGGAATGGTAAGTTTATCATTAATATGGAAAATGGAGTTTTAGATCCACGTGATTGGATTCAGGGCCCTTCTGATAATTCGCTTTGGCAAGGTGTTGACGGGATAAATAACCCCTGTCCTGCAGGTTATCGTGTACCTACTGTTGCAGAGTGGGAAGCAGAACTATTAACCTGGGCGGATAACAACGCATCTGAAGCTTTTGCCTCGCCGCTTAAATTGCCCACGGGAGGCTTTCGCAATAGAGCTGATGGCTCGCTAGTTTATGATGATACTGGCCGCTATTGGTCTAGTACAGCACCTTCAGGCTCAAATGCTTTCAGTGCTGGCTACCTTTTCTTCAGTAGCACCAATGCATTGACGAACAACTTCCCTCGTGCTCAAGGTTTCTCTGTACGTTGTTTACAAGAGTAGAAGCCCCTCCTAGCCTCCCCAAAGGGGAGGAATGAAAAATATGAACTGGAAAGTTAGAAAGCTGCTTAAGTTTAGTTACTTTCAAACTTGAAACTCTAGAAAGCTCCGGCTTAACCAACTCAAAAACCTTCTTCTTGCATTTATGGCAGGAGGGAGGTTTTTTTTGTGAAGTGGAAGGAATAAAGTATTAAGTATTAAGAAATTAGAAGAGAAAACTTTAGCATTTGAATTATGAATTTGATTTAAAAACATCAAGAACACCCCCCTGCCCCCCTTACTTCGATTATACTCAGCACAGGCCGAGGGGGGAAATTTGATTGGAACTAAAAATACGATGTTGAATTCAAAACAAATTGTTTCCCCCAGGGGGAAATGCCTTTAGGCAATGGGGGTTTGGGATGTGAATGGGAATTCAATACGTCAATCTAATTTCAAAAAAACAGAACAATAGATAGTGAAAACTTAAAAAATGCACCCTAGTTCATTCTTTTTTTTTAAAAAACCGACTTTTATTGAATTTATTACTACTTTTTTCATAAATAAAGCTAATGATATTAAGTACCTAGCCTTTAAAAGGTAAATTTTGTAGTAAAAATAATGATAGGATAACGCAAATAATATATTTTTGTACTTAATTTTGTTTTTCTGAAAAAATTTAATATTAATTTATCTACTTTTTATGTACTTAAAAAAAATGAACAACAAATACAGAATAATTGCAATTGCCTTATTTGTTATTTGTTCCGTCAATCAATCTTTTTCTCAAAATGAGTCTAAGTTTTTGGTTACTTCTGGTTTATCAATTATAGATGATAATTTTACAACCAACTACAATCCCGTTGATGTTTCTGAGCATTGGCATTTTGGTTATTATTTAGGAATGGAGTATGCTCTTTCTAAGGGTTTGTCATTTAGCTTGTCATATTCATTTAACGCTTATGAAGAAGGAAAACAAGTTGACGGAAGTTTATTGGAAGAGGATTCTGAATTCCATTTTATTAATTTAAAAATGGGTTATAGGTTTCAAGAGGTTTTAAACCTTAATCCAGCAATAGACCCCTTCGCTTTTATAGGTATTGGAAATATTAATTTGTACGACGAAGATAGGTTTGTGTTTAATTTAGGCTTGGGCTTAAGGTACTGGATTCCAATTACTATAGCTAGAAGGCTATACTCACGCAAGTTAGCTATTGAAGTTAGTTCGTCTGGAATTTTAAATTATGAAATTCCCGACTATGGAAGGCAAATTCAACACCAATTAGGAATCATTTATAGCATTAACTAATAATTTTTAAATCAATTATATTTATAAACAATCATATATCATGAAAAGAGTTATACTTCTATTTTTATTTGTTTTTATTCAGACTAATGTTTTTTTTGCACAGCAAATTAAAGGTCAGTTTTCAGCATTGCCTAATCAATCAATCAAACTTCAAGGTTTTGATAATTTTGATACTTATGTTATTGATAGTACTCAAACCGATGCTGCAGGTAACTTTACACTTCAATTTACACAGCAAGATTATGGTATGGGATTATTAGTACCAGAAAAAAACAAGTCTTTCATTACTGTATTAAGCAATGAAGATGTAAAATTAAAAGGCTCTACAACAGCAGCGCCTGAGTCTATCAAATTAACAGAAGGGACTCAAAATATAGCCTTTATTGATTATGTTAGTCAACAACCAAAACGCGATCAAGCTTTAAGTGCTTGGAGTTATTTGCAAAAAATGTATGCAACAGAGGACATATTTAGTGAAGAGAAATCGCCAAAAAAAGCCATTACTAAAGAGATTAAACGCATCCATAAAAGTGAAGCTTCTTTTCTTAAGGATTTGCCTGAAGAAAGTTATGTTAAATGGTATATTCCAACCCGAAAACTATTGGGTAGTGTAGCTCAAGTGGCTCAGTACAGAACGGAGGAAATTCCAGCTACTCGTGAAGCATTGCGCGAAATGAATTTTGCCGATGAACGCTTATATAAAAGCGGTCTTCTTAAAGAAGCTATTGAAAATCACATTTGGTTTATTGAAAATAGTAGCGGAAATTTAGATCAGGTATTTGCAG
This sequence comes from Psychroflexus maritimus, assembly GCF_011089875.1. Classification (GTDB taxonomy): domain Bacteria; phylum Bacteroidota; class Bacteroidia; order Flavobacteriales; family Flavobacteriaceae; genus Psychroflexus; species Psychroflexus maritimus. Next base: position 3,706 of record NZ_JAANAS010000061.1, read on the forward strand.
ACTTGAATACTTCAGTTGACATTATTTTAGACCAACTCACCGAAGACAATGAAAAATTTAATCTTGTTGCTTCTAAAATGTTTGAAGTTCTAGAAGAACGCAGTTTGTTTACTTCCAGCGAATACCTGAGTAAAAAATTATTAGAAAGCGATGATTGTGGTTGCTTGAATATCGACTTAGAAAAGCGTTTACATAAATATGGTAAAATGGCTACCGGGGCAAAGGCTCAAGATATTACCTTTACTGAATATACATATTTTCCTGAAGGAGTATCAGCTACTAAAATGAGCGAACTAAAAGCCGATTATTACTTGGTTGTGTTTGCCGCTGGTTGGTGTCCTCATTGTACAGAAAGCCTTCCAAAAATAGCTAAGATGTATCCTGAGTTTAAAGAAAAAAATGTTGAAGTAATATTGGTTTCATTAGACGAAAATGCTAAAGATTTTGCTCAATTTGCAGCTCCTTTTCCTTTTATTAGTACTACAGATTACCAAAAATGGGATGGAAAAGCAGTAGCTGACTATCAAGTATTTGGAACCCCAAGTTATTTTATGCTTGACCAAGAACTTACTATTGTTAAGAAATTGAAGTCGGTAGATCATATCAAGTCATATATTGATTATAAAATAAAAGAATAATTACAGGTCATGTTCTATATTTTAAAAAAAATTATGCTGACTGTGTAATGATTACTTTTTTTAAATTTATGGATGTGCTACCTAACCATCAAATGACGCTATTTAGCTCTATTAACGACATCTAATAGTCAAATAGGTATAATAAATAAGCCCTCCTTAAAATTAAATTTCAAGGGGGGCTTTATTATAAAAATTACTTGTTTTCTCTTTCTTACAGTAGTGAGAAAAAGGGATATTCAAAACTATAACTTACAGTTCTTTAACTCCCATGTTGTAAAATGTAAATGCAAAGATATCTGCGTATTCTTCAATGATTTTTGAAGTTGGTTTTCCAGCCCCGTGGCCAGCATCTGTTTCAATTCTTATCAGCGTAGGATTATTTCCCGATTGTTTGCTTTGTAATTCGGCAGCAAACTTAAAACTATGTGCCGGTACTACGCGGTCGTCATGATCTCCAGTAGTTACTAATGTAGCGGGATATTTTTCGCCTTCTTCTACATTATGTAGTGGTGAATATCCTAACAGGTATTCAAACATTTCTTGATTGTCTTCAGAAGTACCATAATCGTATGCCCAACCAGCCCCTGAAGTGAAGGTGTGGTAACGCAACATATCTAAAACACCAACGGCAGGAAGTGCTACTTGAAATAAATCTGGACGTTGCGTCATACAAGCGCCAACAAGAAGCCCTCCGTTAGAGCCTCCACGAATGGCTAATTTTTTTGAAGAGGTGTAATTTTCTTCAATCAGAAATTCAGCAGCAGCTATAAAATCATCAAATACATTTTGTTTTTGAAGTTTGGTCCCAGCTTTATGCCATTCTTTTCCATATTCACCACCTCCACGAAGATTAGCTACAGCATATACTCCTCCGTTTTCTAACCAAACGGTGTTTGCTGTGCTAAATGAAGGTGTAAGTGGAATGTTAAAACCGCCGTAACCGTAAAGCATAGTTGGATTATTTCCGTTGAGTTCAATTCCTTTTTTATGTGTAATAATCATAGGAACTTTAGTGCCGTCTTTAGAGGTATAAAACACTTGTTTGCTCTCAAAATCTTCAGGATTGAAATCAATTTCTGGACTAACGTATAATTCAGATTTACCTTCTTCAATAGCGTATTTGTAAATACTTCCTGGTGTGGTATAATTCGTAAACGAATAATACAAGTGGTCTTCCTCTTTTTTAGCTCCAAACCCACTAGCCGTTCCAACACCGGGGAGTTCAATAGCTCTTACAAGTTCACCTTGGTAATCGTATTGTTTTACCTGAGTAATGGCATCCACCATATAAGAAGCAAAGAAATACCCGCCTCCAGTTGATGGAGAAAGTACATTTTCAGTTTCTGGAATAAAATCCTCCCAATTATCGGGCGTTGGATTTTTAGCATCAACGGTAACCACGCGTTTGTTAGGTGCATTTAAGTTGGTGACCATAAAAAGTTTACTGCCTTCATTTTCAATTACCGACACATCATTGTCGTAATGGTCAATCACTGAAATTAAATCACCATCTTTTTCTAAATCTTTAATAAACAAGCGATTTCCAGAAGTAGCTACTGAAGCCGAAATGACTAAATACCTGTCATCTTCAGTTACATAGCCACCAACATAACGGTGTTTTTCTTCTTCAGTACCACCAAAAACAACTTGATCTTCTGTTTGAGGAGTTCCAAGTTTATGGTAGTACAATTTATGTTGATCGGTTTTTGCTGAAAGCTCACTTCCCTCAGGTTTGTCATAGCTTGAGTAGTAAAATCCTTGATTTTTATACCAAGAAACTCCGCTAAACTTCACATCTACAAGCGTATCTTCAATTTGCTCTTTAGTTTCAGTATTCAGGAGAATGATTTTTCGCCAATCGCTTCCACCTTCAGAAATGGAATAAGCTAGGATTTCTCCATCTTCGGTAAAACTTGCCCCTGCTAACGAGGTGGTTCCTTCTTCGCTAAATTGGTTGGGGTCTAGGAAAACTTCAGCGTTTTCAGGATCTTCGCTAGTTTTGTAACGGTACATCACCGATTGATTTTGCAATCCGTCATTTTTGTAGAAATAAGTGTAATCACCTCGAACAAATGGAGCACCAATTTTTTCATAATTCCATATTTCGGTCAGTCTTTCTTCTATGCTTTTTCGATAAGGAATTTCCTTCAGGTAACCAAAGGTAACTTCATTTTGAGCTTTGACCCAAGCTTCTGTTTCTTCGCTTCGGTCGTCTTCTAACCAGCGATAAGGATCATTGATTTCGCGGTCAAAATAAGTGTCTTTGGTATCGTCTTTTCTGGTTTCTGGATATTGAATAGAACTCACTTCATCAGGTTTTTCTTTCTCCTCTTGGCAAGAAATCAGTGTTCCAGCAAGAAGAATAGGTAAAATTATTTTTCTCATAGTTATTGTATTTTGTTAGTAAAGGTAGATAAATTGTTCAAAATTTAAAAACTTTACAAGGCGAAGTCGGTAGTTATTTTTTCAATATTAGTTTAAGCATTAGCAAGGAGGCATTTAATCTTCCTTAGGAAAAGCTTTTTTATTAAACAGAATTAGTAAAGCAAAACCAAGGCTTATAGCAGAATCGGCAATATTAAACACAGGTTCAAAAAAGACAAAACGCTCGCCTCCCCAAATGGGCATCCATTCGGGTAAAATGCCATCGTAAAGAGGGAAGTATAACATATCAACCACATTTCCTTTTAGCCAATGGCCATAATTGTCTTCCGCAAACAAACTAGCTACTTGGCTCATACTATGATCAAAAATAACTCCGTAAAATACAGAATCTAATATATTACCTAAAGCTCCAGCAAAGATTAGACTTACACTTAAAATAAGAACTTTTGGCGCATTATCTTGAATGCTTTTCCATAGCCAATAACCAATACCCACAATGGCAAAAAGGCGAAAAGTAGTTAAAATAATTTTACCATAATCACCGGGTATTTTAGCGCCCCAAGCCATGCCTTCGTTTTCTACAAATAAAATACGAAACCAACTAAAGACTTCTACTTGTTCTCCCAACATGAAGTTGGTTTTGATATAAATTTTAGAAATTTGATCAATTAGTAAAATCAAGACAATGAGTAAACTTGCTTTTTTTAAGCTCATAATTTTTGAATGATTGGCAAAAGTAAAATATTTAATTGAAACTTACCACTTTAATATCACCTTCAATAGATTGGAGTTGAATTAAATTTTTAGGATAATAAAAATCATCTACTTCAACTTCTCCTTTTCTTGATGTAGCTTCTACTTTTGCATCTTGGGTACTTAAATTAATATGACCTCGGTAAGTAGAAATCTTAGCTTTACCTGTGAATGGTTTTAAATCAATGTCACCATATTTTAAATCGGCTGTAAACGAATAAAATTTACCGCTTACTTCTACAAAACCAACATTAGACTCTAGGTATAATTGGGTGTTTTCTGGAACTTTTATTTCAACTTCAAAAACCAAGACTTTATGTGAGCTCAATTTGTCAAAGCCACTACTTAATAGTTTAGGGTAAGTGGTAAATAGGCGGAGTTCTTCCTCGTTTTGCTCATAATCTAAGCGCATTTGATTTTCATAAACACCTTCCGATTTACTTTTAACTTCAATATAGTCTATGGCTTTATCAGCAGTAATTTTAATGATAAAACACTCATCTAAATTTAAATCAATTTTCATTCCTTCAGTATAAGGCAATTGAAAGGAAGCAGTTTCTTGAGCGTTATTTTTTGTGAAATATAAAAATGTACTAAAGCAAATAAAATAAAGTTTTAAAAAATTTACCATGTTCAGAATTACGAAATATGAAGTTTAATTAGGAAATAGAAAAACATAATTTATTTTCCAAAATCTTCCTTATTTGTCAAAGTTACAAATAATTATAATGATTTTCAGTTTCGTTTGAGAATTACCGAAGATGTAAATCTAAGCGTATTCATTTTTATATTTGACGGTAAAGGAAATAGTGGGTTTTTCCCTATATTTTCAAGAGTAAATCTAGGTTATAATTTTTAATTTTTTTTTCCAAAATCTCTTGCAATTTTATCAACTATAGTTTGCGCTAATTTCTGTTTACTTTCAACAGTCCAGCCACCAATATGAGGAGATAATAGCACATTTTTAGCTCGAATTAAATAATTGAATTCGGGAGGGATTTCGCCTTCAAATAAACTTTCAAAAGAAGATTTTTCGTATTCTAAAACATCTAATCCAGCGCCTAAGATTTTCCCAGATTTTAGCCCCGCTACCAAGTCTTTGGTAACAACCGATTTTCCCCTAGCGGTATTAATCAACCAAAATGGTTTGGCAAAAGCTTCAATCATTTGCTGGTCAATTAAATGAATAGTACTGCTGGTTAATGGCGTATGTAAACTAAGTATATCCGCTTTTTGTTGAAGCTCCTTTAGACTAACGGCCTTGGCATATTCATTAGCGGGTAAATTTTGAATATCGTAAAAAATCACTTCGCAATCAAAACCTAATAGTTTTTTGGCAAAAGCTTTTCCCATATTCCCGTAGCCAATTATACCTATACATTTTCCTTCAATTTCTACTCCTCGGTTTTCTTCTCTCTTCCAAATTCCTTCGCAAACTTCTTGGTGCGCCGTATGAAGTTTATTCATTAATGAAAGTAACATACCAAGAGCGTGTTCGCCCACAGCATTTCGATTTCCTTCAGGTGCATTGTAGAGTTTTATTCCTCTTTTTTTTGCTTCTTTTTCGTCAATATTCTCCAGCCCTGCACCCACGCGACCAATAAACTTGAGGTTTTTAGCTTCTTGAAGAAATTCAGCATCAATAGGAAACCGACTTCTAATTACAATTCCGTCGTAGTGATTAATCTTCTTCATGATTTCCGCTTTTGATGAAATACAATCTTCATCATTTTGAAAACCTAAACGTTCAAGTTCGCTGATTAAAATTTCGTGATTGGGGTCCAGGTGTAAAATTTTCATCAGTCTTCAAAAAAGGGGGTTACTACTTCGCTAAAAATAGAGGCAGGTTTTTGCTTCTCTTGGTCAATAAAACACCAATTAGTCTCAGAATAAGCTACTACTTTTTGATCGGATATCCGTTTCATTTCTACCGCTCTTAAGGACTTAAACTTTCCATGACTTTTAATCCACGTACTTATTTCAAGTTCGTCACCTAAAAAGGCTGGACTTTTGTAATACATGTGATGCTCTAAAACTACCCAAGCATATTGATCTATGATTTCTTTATAAGCAATTTCTTTCCAATGTTCTTCCGCAATTTCCATCACCCATTTCATGTAAGTCAAATTATTTACATGATTGAGCGTATCTATGTGCTCAGGTTGAACTTGAATGGTTTTGGAATACTTTATAGCGTTCATTTTTGGTTCAAAGTTAGGCGATTTAATTCAAGTTTTAGTTAGCTAAAGGCATAAAGATTTTAAATTGACTTTTATAAAAAGTTAAGCTTCTTCTTCAACATCAAGTTTTTTGTTTTTATTTTTCAAAAAGCCAAACATAATTACATCGTAAAGGAAATGGGCAGTCATTGCAGCATAAATGCCAAAGTACTCCATTAAATAGCCAAAACCAGCAGCTACAAAAATCAAGTAAACACCGTATAAACTTCGAGGCAGATTTTTTGGCGTGATGTAGCCGTGCAGTAATACAAAAATAATGGCGGTAGGCCAAATACCTAGAAAAGGTTGAATGGCTCCTCGAAACAAAATTTCCTCACCTACACCGGCACAAAATGAATAAAAAAGCACGTCGGCCCAGCTTAAATCTAGGTCTTTAAAAAGCTTTCCAAAAAAGCGATTGACTTCATTAAAAATAGGGGCTTTTAAGATGCTTAAACCTAAAAAACCCGTGAGCAAACCTGCTAAAACTCCGTAAATAGTACTAGTAAAAGGTTGGGCTATGTCAAAAATTTCATCGTAGTTATAGGTATCGCTAAATCCTAAAATAATATAAGCTATAAAACTGAATCCAAATAAGGTAAATATGGATAGTAATAAAAGCGATTTTTTATTGAGTTGATTTCCTTGCATGCAACAAAATTACAAACTAATGGCTAAACTTTTCAGCAAAAAAATAGTAATTTCACTGCTTTAAATGAAGTTTGTTGCAACTGTTGTTTGAAAATTATTCAATTTATTTCTTTCATTATTGATTTTCAGACAACTATTGGTTTTATCAATTCTAATTTATATAAAAAAAGTATGGAAAGCTCCTTAGATTTTAAAATATACGATGCTTCAGCTGGAGCAGGAAAGACTTTTACCTTAGCGGTAGATTACTTAAGCTTACTTTTGAAAGCGGAAGATCATTTTGCTTTTCAGAAGATTTTAGCCATCACTTTTACCAATAAAGCCGTGGGTGAAATGAAAACGAGAATTTTATCTTATTTAGTTGATTTTTCGAAGGGAAAAATGGAAGGTGATAACCGTGATTTTTTTCTTCAAGTGAAAGCAAAAACGGAATTGTTAAAGGAGGAAATTCAAAAGAAATCAAAGCTAATTGTACGTCAGATTTTAAATAATTACGGGGGGTTTGAAATCTCTACCATTGATGCTTTTACTCACAGAATTATTCGAACTTTTGCTAAGGATTTAGGGCTGACTACCAATTTTGAAATTGAATTAAATACCTTAGAATTACTTGCTGAAGCTGTTGATCGATTAATTGACCAAGCCGGCGAGGAAAGCGAGTTAACTCAGGTGTTAGTAGATTTTGTGATTGAGAAAACCAATGAAGATAAAAGTGGCGACATTAGCAGAGATGTATTAGCTATTTCTACAATTCTATTGAATGAAAATCATATTCACCAAGTCAAGACACTAGCTAAATTTAAGCTTTCTTCTTTTAAAGCCACGCAGCTTGCCTTGCAAAAAAACAGCAAAACTGCTCAAACTTCTATTCGAGAAAACGCCCAGTCTTTTTTTGATGCTTTGAAAACTAACGGCTTAGAAGAAACCCATTTTATAAGACAAAGCATTCCTAAGTTTTTCCGAAATATACAAACAAATAAAACCGTAAAATTTGATGCTAAATGGCAAGAACATATTGAAGAGGGAGGCTATTATAAAAAGTCTGAAGACGAATTTATTAAGGCGAAAATAGACCAACTTACTCCGCAGATTGTAGCTTGGTTTTATGCTTGTAAAGAGGCTTATTATAAATTGACTTTTTATCAGGCTGTGGGTAAAAATTTAACTCAATTAGCGCTGCTTAATCAAGTGCAACATCAGCTTAATCAAATCAAAAAAGATAAGAATTTACTACTGATTTCTGATTTCAACCAGAAGATTAGTCAGCAGATTAAAAATCAACCTACACCCTTTATTTATGAACGTTTAGGCGATCGGTTTCAGCATTATTTTATCGATGAGTTTCAGGATACATCTATCATGCAATGGGAGAATATTCAACCTTTGGCGGTAGATGCTATGCAGGGAGTTTTTGCCAACGGAAACCCTGGAAGTCTTACCTTAGTTGGTGATGCCAAACAATCCATTTACGCTTGGCGAGGTGGGGAGGCACAACAATTTATAGACCTCACTCGGCAAAAAAACAAAAACCTTCCGGCAAAAGTAATTCCTTTGGCTTATAACTTTAGGAGTGAAAAAGAAATCATTGACTTCAACAATCAATTTTTTGAGTTTGTAAGTAAAGCATCCGACTTTGAATTAGTAAAAGAATTGTTTTCTGACGCACATCAGAAGCAAGTAGAAGACACCAAAAAAAACAAAGGATATGTAGAAATTTCCTTTCTTGAGGCGGCCAACGTAGAAGAAAAAAATGAAGTTCATCCTGAAAAAGTAACTCAAATTATTCGCCAGCGAATAGCTGATTCAGCGGCCACTTATGGCGATTTCTGTATTTTGGTTCGCAGTAAAAAAGACGGGGTTGTGCTTGCCGAATATTTAACTGCACAAGAAATTCCTATCATTTCTTCTGAAACGTTGTTGATCCAAAATAATCCCGAAGTACAATTTCTTGAAGCTTTGATGCAGCACTGTTTGCAACCCGATGATGCGGAATGGAAATATAAAGTTTTAATTTATTTATACAGAAAATTTGAACAACCACCTCAATTTGAAAATTTAATTATTGATTTACATCAAAAAAGTTTCAGTAGTATTATAACGAATTTTGAAATTCAGTTTTCACTCACTAAATTTGAATCGCTTCCCGTATATGATGCTATTGAATACGCTATTCAGTCGTTTCAACTTCATCAAGAAAGCTCAGCACACTTGCTTTTCTTCCTCGATGAAATTTTTCAGTTTAGCCAAAAAAATCAATCGGATATAGGTAGTTTTATTAGGTTTTGGGGAAATCAAAAAGAAAGCAAAAGCATTAGTGCTCCAGCGGGAGAAAATGCAGTGCAAATCATGACCATTCACAAAAGTAAAGGCTTGCAGTTTCCAATAGTAATTTTACCTTATTTAGATCAAAGTATAGGCGATTTGAGCAAGGACAAGTTTTGGGTGCCCTTAGAAAATTATCCAATTCCACTAGCTTTAATTAATGGCAGTGATGAATTAGAAAATTATTTACCTGCATCAATTCAACCTTTGTTTGACGTTTGGAAAGGCAAAAAAACCTTAGAAGACTTAAACGTTTTGTACGTTGCTTTAACTCGTGCGGCTAAAGAAATGTATTTGCTTTCTTCTTACAAGACTTCAAAAAACGGCATGTCTTTTGGCAAAAATGCATACGCTTCGTTTATTCAGCAGTTTCTTGTTAAGCTTGAAGTTTTTCAGGAGGAAAAATTAACGTATTCGTTTGGAACACCCTTTAATTTTCAAAAATTAAACTCAGCAACTCAAAAGTCAAGTCAGAAAAATGATTTCATGTTTACTTCTAGAAGCATAAGACAAGATTTGCACTTTGCAGGGCAAGGCGTAAATTTATGGCAAGATGAAAGAAATCAAGCCCTTGAAGAAGGTAATATTATTCATTGGATTTTATCAAAAACACTTTATGCTAAAGATGTTACTAAAGCTATAGACCTAGCTTTACGTCAGGGAATAATTACAGAAGAAAAGCGAATTCATTACAGCTCAAACTTAGCAACTATTATTCAGCATCCATTACTCAAAGCTTATTTTGAAGGGCATTGGGAAATAAAAAATGAACAAGATATAGCTTTTGAAGGAAAAATATATCGTCCAGACCGTTTGTGTTTGCAAGCTAATAATGCGGTAATTATTGATTATAAAACAGGCGAACAAAATTTGAAGCATCACGAACAAGTGAAGTTTTATCAAACTATTCTTGAAGCTTTAGGGTATAAGGTGCAAAACTTGCTTTTGGTTTACATAAAAGCAACAAAGCTTGAGGTGATTGAGGTTAAATAGGTATAAAAATAAAAGTTTTTAGTTGCTCTCTTCCGCTTCAAATAATTCAAGAAAATGCTTCTTTAGTTTTTGTTTTACTTCTTGAAGAGGAATTTCTTTCTTTCCTAATTCAACATTTAGTGAAGTAACCGCTTTGTCTTTAATTCCACAGGGAACGATGTGATCAAAATAACCCAAGTCGGCATTTACATTAAGCGCAAATCCGTGCATAGTAACCCAACGAGAAGCTCTTACGCCCATGGCACAAATTTTTCTTGCAAAAGGCGTCCCAACATCAAGCCAAACTCCCGTTTCGCCTTTACTTTGTTCTGCGTTAAGCCCATATTCTTTTAAGGTAAGTATGACCATTTCTTCCAACAGGCGTAGGTATTTATGAATATCGGTAAAAAAGTTTTCTAAATCTATAATAGGGTAGCCCACAATTTGTCCAGGACCGTGATAGGTAATATCACCCCCTCGATTAATTTTATAAAAAACGGCTTTTTTTTCTTTCAACTGACTTTCATCAAGCAGTAAATTAGATAAATCGCCACTTTTACCTAAGGTATAAACGTGAGGATGTTCTACAAAAAGAAAATGATTAGGTGTAGAGAGATTTAAGCTTTCTCTTCGATTTCTGATTTTTAAATTCAGAATTTCTTCAAAGAGTGATTCTTGAAAATCCCAAGTTTCTTTGTAATCTTTTTGCCCTAAATCAGCTACTTTTATTTCTTTATTCATAAGTAGCAAAGTTAAACAATTTGCCTGCTTTAATTAGAGGTGTTGAGGTTTTTTTGAATATTTGATGTAGGAGTGGGGTATTATTAATACCTTAATTATTTGATTTTTAATTTACATTCAAGCTACTTTAACCATTAAATGATACTAGATAGTTCATTTATATTTCATACATTTTCTTGTTTTCAATTTCGTTCTTTTTTATTTTTCAAATTTATATTAATGTCTTTACAAGTAAGATTTGGCTTCTTGCAAAGCTTGATTAATTCCTTGTGGATTTTTACCACCAGCAGTAGCAAAAAACGCTTGACCGCCGCCACCACCTTGAATAAATTTTCCTAATTCTCTTACTACTTGACCAGCGTTAAGCCCTTGCTTTTCTGCAAGTTTTTTGTCGATAAAGCAGGTTAGTAGGGCTTTACCGTTGACTTCTGCACCTAAAATAATGAACACTTGGTCAACTTCGCCTCCTAATTGAAAAGCTAAATCTTTCATTCCGTTGGCATCTAAATCTACTTTTTCTGCTAAGAAATTGACGCCATTAATCGGCTGAAATTGTTTTTTTAAATCGGCTTTTAGGTTTTTAGCCTGGGCTCTTTTTAACCCTTCTATTTCTTTTTTTAGCAAGGTGTTTTCGTCTTGTAGATTTCCTAGTGCTTTGATGGGGTCTTGAGCATTATTGAGTAAGGTTTTTACTTCATCAAAAGCGGTGGCTTTTTGAGTTAAGTAATTTTTTGCTTCGTCTTTTGTAATGGCCTCAATTCTTCTAATTCCAGCGGCAACAGAAGTTTCTTGAGTGATGGTGAAATGCCAAATTTCGGAGGTGTTTTGTACATGAGTACCTCCGCATAATTCCATAGATTCACCAAATTTTACAGTCCTTACGGCATCGCCATATTTTTCTCCAAATAAAGCTATAGCTCCAGCTTCTAGGGCTTTTTTGTAAGGAATATTCCGGTTTTCTTCAAAAGGAATACTATCTTGAATCCGGGCATTTACAAAATTTTCTATCTGTTGCAATTCGTCATCGGTGAGTTTGCTGAAATGCGAAAAGTCAAACCGAAGATAAGCACTTCTAACCAAGGAACCTTTTTGTTCAACGTGGGTTCCTAAAAGGCTTCTTAAGGCTTGGTGAAGTAGGTGAGTAGCGGTGTGATTACAAGCCGTTCTTTGTCGTTGTTTGGTATCTACAAAAGCTTGAAAAACTCCTTCTAATTGTTTAGGCAATTGTTTGGTAAAGTGAACAATGAGGTTGTTTTCTTTTTTAGTATCAACGATGTAAATTGTATCTCCGTTAGGTGATTTCAAATAGCCTTTATCGCCTACTTGGCCTCCTCCTTCTGGGTAAAAAGGGGTTAAATTGAATACCAACTGATACATTTCACCCTCTTTTTTACTGGTTATTTTTCGGTACTTAACCAGCTTTACTTCTGCATCTAAATAATCGTAACCAATAAATTCTTCTTCATCGTCTTCTCGTAAAATGACCCAATCACTCGTAGTTGAAGCGGCCGCGTCCTTAGAACGATTTTTTTGTTGCTGCAAAGCTTTTTTGAATTCTTCTTCATCTAGTTGATAGCCTTTTTCTTCTAAAATTAAAGAAGTTAAATCAATGGGGAATCCATAAGTATCGTAGAGTTCAAATGCTTTTGTTCCAGCAAGTGTTTTTCCTTTACTTTGGGCTATCATTTGATCAAGTAATGATAGTCCTTGTGCTAAGGTTCTTAAAAATGAAATTTCTTCCTCTTGTATAACATTTTCGCATAAATGTTGTTGTTTTTTAATTTCAGGAAAAGCTTCCCCTAGTTCAATTACTAATGTTTTTACCAGTTTATAAATAAATGCTTCATTCGTGTTGAGGAAGGTAAAACCGTAGCGAATAGCTCTTCGTAAAATTCTTCTAATCACATAACCTGCTCCGGTATTGCTAGGAAGTTGACCGTCTGCAATAGCAAAAGCTACCGCCCTTACATGGTCGGCAATCACACGAATAGCAATGTTCGTTGCTTCATCTTTTCCGTAGGTAAATCCTGTAATGGTTTCAATTTCAGCAATTATTGGTGTAAAAACATCGGTATCGTAATTGGATTGAACACCTTGCATAACCATGCTTAAGCGTTCAAAGCCCATACCTGTGTCAATGTGTTTGGCAGGTAATTCTTGAAGTTTACCGCTGGCCAAACGGTTAAATTGAATGAAAACTAAATTCCAAATCTCTACAACTTGCGGGTGGTCTTGATTAATCAAGTCTTTTCCAGGAACCTTTGCTTTTTCTTCATCAGAGCGAATATCTACATGAATTTCTGAAGCTGGACCACATGGCCCTTGGTCACCCATTTCCCAAAAGTTATCTTTTTTATTGCCTAATAAAATCCTTTTTTCATCTATGATTTCTTTCCAAATTTCAAAAGCTTCTTGGTCTTTTTCCAAGCCATCTTCTTTGTGGCCTTCAAAAATAGTAACATACAAGTGGTTTGGATTGATTTTTAATTCTTTGGTTAGAAATTCCCAAGCCCATTCTATGGCTTCTTTTTTAAAATAATCTCCTATACTCCAATTCCCTAACATTTCAAACATGGTATGGTGGTAGGTGTCTTTGCCAACTTCTTCTAAATCGTTGTGTTTTCCGCTAACGCGAAGGCATTTTTGGGTATCAGCAATGCGTGTATGTTTAGGAATTGAGTTGCCTAAGAAGTATTCCTTAAATTGATTCATGCCTGCATTGGTAAACATCAATGAGGGGTCATCTTTTAAGACAATAGGGGCAGAAGCTACGATGGTATGCGATTTATTTTTGTAAAAATCTAAAAATCGCTGGCGAATTTCTTTTGATTTCATGTTCAAAATTTATGAGTTTGCAAACATAAAAAGCTAGATTAAAAAACAATCTTTATCTTTGCTTTTTTGTGCGCTAAAAATTAATTTAAATTCAGTGGCAAAAATACACAAAATAAACTATGAGTAAGGTAAAATATTATTACGATACAGAAACACTTTCTTACCGAAAGATTGAACCTAAAAAAGGGAAAGCTTTTGGTATAGTTATTTTGTATGTATTAAGTGTTATGTTAGTTTCAGTGGCTTTATTAATTACTTACTTGAGTATTCCAGATTTAGAAACGCCTAAGGAAAAAGCCTACAAACGAGAATTACAACACATGGAGTTGCAGTTTGAATCTTTAAACAGAAAAATGAACCAGGTAACTGAAGTGCTTCATAACTTAGAAGATCGAGACGATAATATTTACCGCGTTTATTTTGGAGCAAATCCAATTTCTAAAGAACAAAGAAAAGCAGGTTTTGGAGGGGTAAACCGCTACCAATCTTTAGAAGGCTATAACAATTCTGCCTTGATTATTGAAAGCGCTAAGCGAATGGATGAATTAACAAAACGCATTGTTGTTCACTCAAAATCTTTGGATGAAATCTATGAAATGGCGAAGAATAAAGAAGATAAATTAGCTAGTATTCCTGCGGTACAACCTGTAAAAAATGAAGAATTAACTCGAATGGCTTCGGGGTATGGAATGCGAATACACCCCATTTATGGTCACCGAAGAATGCACAATGGAATGGATTTTTCTGCTCCCGTAGGAACTCTGGTTTATGCTACTGGAAATGCAAAAGTGAAACAGGCTAAAACTTCGGGTGCTTTTGGAAAATTGATCATTTTGGATCACGGTTATGGAATAGAAACTTATTACGCGCATCTAGACGGTTTTAACGTAAGAGCAGGTCAGGAAGTAGTTCGGGGTGAGCATATAGGTTATGTAGGAGATACGGGAAGGTCAACTGCACCGCATTTGCATTATGAAGTTAGAAGAAACGGGCATGCAGTAAATCCGATTAATTATTACTACAATGATTTAACCTCAGAAGAATATGATTTGATGATGAATAGAGCCTTGCAAGAAAATCAATCGCTAGACTAATGATGAACACCTTAGAAGGAAAACTTTACTACAGTATTGGAGAAGTGGCAGAAGCCTTTAACGTAAATACGTCGTTAATTCGTTTTTGGGAAAAAGAATTTGATCAAATTCAACCTAGAAAAAACGCAAAAGGCAACCGAAAGTTTTCTAATGAAGATGTGAAGACCCTTGAATTGATCTTTCATTTGGTAAAAGAACGTGGGTTTACTTTGGAAGGGGCCAAAATTCACTTAAAAGAAGAGAAAAAAGAAACCCTTAGTAAATTTGAAATAATAAGTAAACTCAAAAAAATTAAACGTGAATTATTAGAAATCAAACAAAGCTTAGATTATAATTAAAAGTAAAAAATCAATGAAGGGCAAGTAGTTTAGAATTAAGCTTGTCCTTCATTTTTTTATAGTATTTTAGCTCGATAATAATAAATTAATGAATTACATTTTTTCCATTGGTCGGTATTTTTTGATGATTAAAGGTACTTTTAAAAAAATGACCAAAAGAAGAGTTTTATGGAACTTAATCTTTCAGGAAGTGAATGATTTGGTAATTAAGTCATTGGGAATCATTATTTTTATTTCCTTTTTTATAGGTGCTGTAGTTACTATACAAACAGCACTTAATCTAACTAATCCTTTAATACCTAGAGAATTAATTGGTTTCGCAGCAAGACAATCTATCATTTTAGAATTTGCTCCTACTTTTGTTTCTGTAATTATGGCAGGAAAGGTTGGCTCTTTTATTACTTCAAGTATTGGTACGATGCGTGTTACTGAACAAATTGATGCCCTGGAAGTAATGGGAATCAATTCTTTAAATTACCTTGTTTTTCCTAAAATAATAGCTATGCTTTTTTATCCTTTTGCAATTGCTATTGCTATGTTTGTAGGTATTGGTGGAGCTTATTTAGCAGGTGTGTATGGTGGGTTTTTAGAAGCTGATGAGTTTTTGAACGGACTTACCGATGATTTTACACCTTTTCATATATTTTATGCCTTTTTCAAAACCTTTATTTTTGCTTTTTTATTAGCCACAATTCCCGCTTATCACGGCTATTACATGAAAGGAGGCGCCTTAGAAGTAGGGAAGGCAAGTACCACCTCATTTGTTTGGACAAGTGTAGTAATAATTATAGCAAACTATATCATCACTCAATTACTCTTAAGCTAATGATTAAAGTTGAAAATTTACATAAGTCGTTTGGAGAAACTAAAGTGTTGAAAGGAATATCAACCACTTTTGAACAAGGTAAAACCAACCTAATTATTGGTCAATCGGGTTCAGGAAAAACCGTGTTTCTTAAAAATCTAATTGGTTTATTTGAGCCTAATGAAGGAAATATATTTTATGACCAACAAAAATATGGCGATTTATCTACCTCTAACCGAACTGAACTGAGAAAAAAAATAGGAATGGTTTTTCAAGGGGGAGCTTTGTTTGACTCCATGACGGTTGAGGAAAATGTAATGTTTCCGCTAAAAATGTTTACCAAAAAATCTAATGCAGAAATGCTTCATCGGGTGCACGAAGTACTTGAGCGTGTAAATTTAAATGAAGCTAATCAAAAATATCCTGCAGAAATTAGTGGGGGAATGCAAAAGCGTGTTTCTATTGCTAGAGCTATTGTGAACTATCCAAAGTTCTTATTTTGTGATGAACCTAATTCTGGTTTAGACCCAAGAACGGCAACAGTTATCGATAAATTAATTCAAGAAATTACCAAAGAAAACAACATTACTACGGTGATTAATACCCATGATATGAATTCTGTTTTTGAAATTGGAGAAAAAATAATTTACCTTCAAGATGGTATCCTAGCTTGGGAAGGAACAAAAGATGAAATTCATCATAGTAACAACAAAGACTTATCCGATTTTGTGTATTCTTCTAATTTATTTAGAAAGGTACGTCAAGCTTATCAAAAAGGCTTGTAAGTTTTACTCAACCTCTATTGCTCCACAATCTCCACTTTAATCTTTTCTTGCTTCAGTTTAAAGCTAAGCCATTTACTCAATTTTTCTTCAAATTCTTGTTTCTCTTCTTTTTCTAGAACCGATTTCCATAAAATTTGAAAATAAGGTAATGTATCTGTTCCGTTGAATTCTGTAGTGAGCATTTCGCCAAACTTTACTCTTTTGGCTTCAGGATAATTCAACTTAATTTCTTCAGCGACATCTTCAAAAGGCACAAATTTTTTCTTTTCTTTGAGTTGGTCTAATTCTTTTTTGAGGAACTCAATTTCCTTCGATTTCTCAATCACACCTAATGAATCTCTTCGCTTTAGCTCCATCAAATACTTCATTTGATCAAAATTGTCTGAACTTTCATTTTGAAGAATTCTGAGTTTTGTTTCTGTTAAAGCCGAATAAGAGGCTAATTTATCTTCCCAAAGATTAATTACCGATTCAGGAATTTCTTTTCCTAGAAAAGAAGCTTCAATTTCAGGTTGTAAGCCAGAATTATAATTGATAACAGTCGAGTTTTTCTGCAAAAAAGCACCTTTGTAAACCATCAACTCCTGTTCTACAAATCGCTTTGCATCTTGTTCAAAATAAGATTCTTTCAGTAAATTATAGAACAAATAAATACTAGGAATCATTACAATAATAGCAATGGTAGAAGCTATTTGAGCAATTCTCTTTCTTCGTAATGAGTTGGCATATTTAACTAAGGGAAACTTTAGCAACTTAGAAACCATAAAAGTAGATAGGGCAATAAAAATAGTATTGATGGTAAACAAATACATGGCTCCTCCAAAATAGCTCAAGTTCCAAATAGCTAACCCATATCCTGCTGTACAAAGTGGCGGCATTAAGGCTGTGGCAATAGCTACACCAGAGATTACCGTGATGATTGTTCCTTTTTTAGTTTTAGCAATGATGAGCGCTAATCCACCAAAAATAGCAACTAAAACATCTAAAATAGTGGGATAAGTTCGGGCTTCTAATTCGGGGGTTAACTCGGTTAATGGCGAAAGTTTAAAGTACAAAAAGGCAGTAATTATACTCAAACCAACCATCACTCCTAAGTTAATTAAAGACCTCCTCAGCGTATCTACATCATTGATGGCTACTGAAAACCCTAAACCAACAATAGGCCCCATAAGCGGAGAAATTAACATGGCACCAATTACCACAGCGGTAGAACTTACATTTAATCCAACCGAAGCCACAATAATCGAGAAAATTAAAATCCAAGCCGTATGGCCTTTAAATGGTATATCTTTTAAAATCGCCTCCATCGTAGAATCTCGATCGGTATCTTCCCGGATATCTAAGAGTTCTTTTAAGAAACTACGTATGCTACCGTATGTTTGTTTTACATTCTTCTGAATTTCATTCTTCTGATTTCCAGAATTTTCGTTTTGTTGTTGGTTTTCTTCCATTATTCAAATTGCTTTCCATATTTTTCAATGGCCGCTCTGCGAATTTGTTTGATGTCTTGTTCTTTTTCTTTAGAAACAATGACTAACTCGTCTTCAGTTTCAATAACCATGTATTTTTTTAGACCTTCCAAAACTACTAATTTATTTGTTGAAGTTCTCACAATATTTTCTGAGGAATTAATTTCGATTAGTTGATTTGAATTAATCACTACATTTTCTTGCTCATTTTTTGGAAGCTGCTCATAAAGAGAACCCCAAGTACCTAGGTCATTCCAGTCAAATGATGCCGTAAGCATATAAATATTTGAGGCCTTTTCTAAAATGGCGTAATCAATTGAAATATTTTCTGCTTTACTGTAATCACTAGTTAAAAATTTATTTTCTGCTGAAGTGTTTAAGACTTCATAACCTTTAGCAAATAAGCTTTTCATGCTTGGCTGATGCTGCTCAAAGGCTTCTAAAATTGCTTTTGCGCTCCAAATAAAAATACCTGCATTCCACGTATAATTGCCTTCTTGAAGAAACTTCTTCGCCGTTAAGTAATCTGGTTTTTCAGTAAATTTTTCAACGGCTTTGATGGTTGATTTATCGTTCTCTAAAAATTTGATGTACCCATAGCCCGTATTTGGAAATGAAGGCTGAATACCTAAAGTCATTAAAATTGACTGACGCTGACAAGCATCAAAACTCATTTGCAAATTTGAAGTAAAGGCTTCTTCATCTTCAATCCAATGATCGCTAGGGGCAACTGCCATGAGCGCATTGGGATTTTCTTTGTAGATTTTTAAACTGGCTAACAAAATACAGGGAGCAGTGTTTCGCATGGCTGGTTCCAAAACCAGCTGCCTTTCTGTAATTTCAGGAAGCTGTTTTTGAACTAGCGCTTGGTAATTGGCATTGGTTAAAATAAAGATATTTTCTGTAGGAATGATTTTTTGCAAGCGACTAAAAGTGGATTGTAAAAGGCTTTTTCCTGTTCCTAGCATATCATGAAATTGCTTAGGGTAAGTAGCTTTACTTACAGGCCAAAACCTTGAACCAACTCCACCGGCCATTAAAATAGCGTAGTAATTTGCATTTTTTTTCATTCTGAATTTTTATAAAGTTTTAGATTGAGCTTTCTGCTAATAATTCTACTTCTGCATGAGGTTGAAAAACATACTTTTGTTTAGTTTGTACACACAGACACTCATACCTTTTTATTCGTTTTTCTCCTTTTATAAACACCCTGCCTTTTTTGGTTCTAAATTTACTTCCAATAGGAATTTCAAAGATATAACTATTTTGATTAGGTTGGTCGTAGGCTTTTAAAAGTATGGTTAAACGGGCATCGGTGTCGCTACTTGCGGTAGGGTTTCTAAAATGACTTGCAAGCGAAGGCAGAAGTTTTTGAGGAAATATTTCGGGATGAATAAAAGGCAGCATTAGTTTTTGAAAGCTTTTTTTCCATTCTATACCATGAGGTTTAATACCAAACCCAAAATCTTCGTAGGCTTTTAAATGGGCAAATTCATGAATTAAAGTAATTAGGAATCGGTATTTGTTTAAACTGTTATTTACGGTAATCTTAACTTGCCCTGAAGCTAGCTTTCGGTAATCGCCATGCCTTGTTTTTCGTTCGCCTACAATATGCAACTGTACCTTGTGTTGCTTGATTAAGCTAACACAAGGTTCAACCGCCCTTTCAGGTAAATATTTAGCTAAGATTTTTTCCAAAGCTTAAGGAGTTGAATTGGAAACTTGCATTAATTTACCGTTGTAATACTTGTGTCCGTTAAGCGAAAAATCAGCAATATATTGCCCCATTTCTTCTGCTGTTACCGGAGCTTCAAAACCAGGAAAAGCTTCTGCTAACATTTCAGTTTGTACAGCGCCTAATGCTAACACATTAAAACTAGGGCCGTTTTCTTTATATTCTTCAGCAAGGAGTTCGGTCATGGTAATTATTGCTGCTTTACTTGAGCTATAGGCGGCTAAACCTGGAAATTTTACGCTTCCTTGAACGCCTCCCATGCTACTAATGGTCACTATATGCGAGTTTTCGTTTGTAAAGGGCAAAAGCTGATGCGTTAAATCAAATACCGAAAATACATTGACTTCATAAACTTTTTTTACTTCGCTCATTTTAGTTTGGCTGAAATCTTGTTTTAAAAACTTTCCTGCATTATTAATTAAAACATCTACCGTTTCCCAATTTTGCTTTACGTAATCCACCGCTTTTTTTAGGTGAATAGCCTCTCCTAAGTCGCATGAAATAGCGGTTACATTAGGAAGTTTTAGTTGGGCTACTGGACTTTCATTTCTTGACAAGGCTAAGATTTGATGACCTTGAGCTGCTAAAATCTTTACTAATTCAAATCCAATTCCTCTGCTTGTTCCCGTTATAACTATGTTTTTCTTCACTTTTTTTTAGTTTAAATTTTATTGATGGAATAATTTCTAACAGATGCGAAGTTACAAACTTCATGCGAATCTAGGTTTGAAGCTACCAACTTCTAACAACAAAACCACCTAAACTTTACATAGTATTAAATCACTTTAATTTTTATTCATTTTGACTTCATCTTTTTTAGAATTGGCAATGCCTTCAATACCCAAAGAAAAATTATAAATCAATTGATTCATGTGGTCAATGTTCATCAACTCTGCTTCGTCATTAGGATGGTGGTAGAATTCGTAATTTTGGAAATCGAAAGTGCAAACTGTGTGAGAAGGAATACCAAATTCTTGGTAAAACGGATAATTATCACTTCGCTTAAATAATTGCATTTTATCGGCTTGTTCAAGGTAGCCTAATACTTTTTCTTCAGCGGCTTGATTAAAAATTTCAGCAAAATTAGATTTCTTTATTCCTGTAAAATAAGCCTTAAACTCTACATTTTCCATAGGAATACCAATCATTTCAATATTGAATACCGAGTGTAAATTATGTTTTTCGTTTTTCATGCGTTTGGCCAGATGCCTAGAACCTAACAAGCCTAATTCTTCGGCCGAATACAAGGTAAACAGCAAGCTTCTTTTGGGAGGATTTTCAGCAAAATGCTGGGCTAACTGCATTACAGCTACTACACTAACGGCATTGTCGTTTGCTCCATTTACAATCGAATCGCTGGCTATTTTTTTATGGGTAATCCCAATATGGTCATAATGCGCACCCACCATTACCAATTCGTTTTTTAGTTTTTTGTCGGTGCCTTCTACTACGGCAATAATGTTGTAGGCGTGTTTGTTTTTCACCATAAAACTATCACGATAAGTTTCATAAAAAGGCTTGATGTTATGTTTTTTGAAATGTTTTTCAAGGTATTGAGCGGCTAGTTCAATTCCTTCAGAGCCAGTATCTCTTCCCAGCAATTCATCAGAAGCTAAGTAAAATAAATGCTTCTCTATGTGATCTTTAGAAAATCGTGTTTCTTGAGCGTAGGTTTGAAAGGCAAAAACAAAACTGAATAAATAAATTATTTTTAGCATGGGTAAATGTATGTTTAATCTTTTAAAATTTGATTTGCTTGATTGAAGTGGTTAATAATATAATTTTAATCAACTTTTTAGGCTAATAAATTATTCTTTAAGATGAGAAGATACAATCTTCGCATAACATTCTCGCTCTTTTCTAGGCTGTAAGTGTTTTTTTAATAGGCATAAATTATTTGTTCATCCCACCCCTCAATAGTTAGTGGGATTTCATTTTGTCCATCGACTTGAAATGGGGTTAAATTAAATGAAACAGTCTTTTGAAAAACAGCTTGACACAATTGTTCATTTATCAGCTCTATCTTTACCACTCTTTGTAATGGAAATACAGTGTAAAACGCATCTACACTATATAGGTTCATCTCCCAAGATTCAGGTTCACAGCCACTTGAACGGATAGTGATTTCTAAACACTCATCGTTTAACGCAATTTCAGTTACCTCATAATTAGCGGTGCTTATTGCATTAAAGTCCTCTTCATAAATAACCTCAGCTAAAGCTTCACAAGTATTAATGCTTGAAGGATTATCATCATCATTGGAACAAGAAAAGAAGAGAACCCCCAATAATACTGTAAAAAGATAAACATTTTTCATAGAAATATTATTTTAATTTATAATCAACTTATGCATAATTTTTTTTTACAATCGCAGTTCATTTATTTTATAAAAACTTAGTTAGCACAAAGCCGCATAAGCTTATTTCTTTAAAGACTTCAGCAGCAATGATGCAGTTTTTTCACTAGCGCCTTGGCCCCCTAATTTTTTCTTTAAAAGTTGATAATCGGCTAAAATTTCTGTTCGTTTCTCTGTAGAAAGAATTTTTTCTAGCTCTAATTGAAGTTGCTTTTCATTAAACTCATCTTGAATTAATTCCTTCACCACTTCTCGGTCCATAATTAAATTAACTAGCGAAATATAATTCAGTTTTACAATGCGTTTGGCAATGTGATAGGAGATCAAATTTCCTTTATAACAGACCACTTCAGGTACGTTAAACAAAGCCGTTTCAAGCGTAGCTGTACCTGAGGTTACCAAGGCAGCCTGAGCCACACTTAATAAGTCATAAGTTTTGTTTTTGATGAAGTTTACTTTTTGATTTCCAATAAACTTTTGATAAAATTCATCTTCTTGTCCTGGTGCGCCTGCAATTACAAATTGATAGTTGGGAAAATGAGGCGTCATTTTCAGCATCAACTCCAGCATTTTGGTAATTTCTTGCTTTCTGCTTCCCGGAAGTAGAGCAATTATTGGTAATTCAGAAAGTTGATGTTGTTTTTGAAAAGCTTCAACTGAAACAGATGCTCTATTTTGAATAGCATCTAAAAGCGGATGCCCTACAAAATGAACAGGAAATTTATGTTTTTCTTCGTAAAATTCTTTTTCAAAAGGAAGAATAACATACATTTCATCTACATCTCGTTTAATGGCATTAATTCGGTTTTCTTTCCATGCCCAAATTTGGGGCGAAATATAATAATGAGTAGGAATTCCTCTTGGTTTAGCCCACTTAGCAATGCGCATATTAAACCCCGGATAATCAATAAAAATCAACGCGTCAGGCTGAAATTCATCAATATCTTTTTTGCAAAAAGCAATATTATTAAGAATGGTTTTCAGGTTGGTAATTACTTCCCAAAAGCCCATAAACGCTAACTCTCTGTAATGCTTTACCAAAGTAGCACCAGCTTCCTGCATTAAATCGCCTCCCCAGGCCCTAATTTGAGCAGATGCGTCTTTTTGCTTCAAGGCTTTGATTAAATTTGCCGCGTGTAAATCGCCTGAAGCTTCACCAGCGATGATATAATACTTCATGAAAAGTAAGTTCTTTAAATAACAAAGTTACTTAAGTTTTTTGAAATAACTTGAAACTAAAAGCGGACTTCTATTTTAGAACGGCTCAAAAAGAACTTCTAAAGGCGTAGGATTCTAATTTTTGTTTTTACATTTACAAAATACAAGGTTTATTTTTTGTAAGTAAAATTATGCGAATTATTAAAGACAAAAACGTACTTAGGTTCATCATCATTGGCATTTCGTTGGTAATTATTGGTTTAATTACTTGGAATGTGATTTCTTTTTACGACCGAATTAAAAAGGAAGAACGCAATAAAATGTTCATTTATTCCATGGCGCTGCAATCGGTTAACCGAGCCGATTTAAAGGATTCTGATATCAATTTTGAGCTGAATATTTTAAATAGAAACGAAAATATTCCTGTTGTGATTTATGATATATATGGTGAAGTTGTTGAAGTTGTGAATATCGATGAAGCTATCCTTGACCGCCCTAAAGCTTTAAAGCGAAAATTAGATAAAATCAGGGCTGAAAACGAACCTATTGAATTGGATTTAAAAGACGGTAATAAGCAGTTTTTATTTTATGGAAATTCTTCTGTACTGAATAAAATTACTTACTATCCATTTATTTTAATTGTAATTATAGCTCTTCTTGTTACTTTGGTTTACTTTTTTTACATCACCTCTAAATCTAGCGAACAAAACAAATTATGGGCAGGAATGGCAAAGGAAACCGCTCATCAAATTGGCACACCGCTTTCTTCTTTAATAGGGTGGTTAGAAATTTTAAGGGCCGAAAATGTTGATCCTTCCTATCTAGAAGAGATGGAAAAAGATATTCATCGCCTTAATACCATTACCGATCGATTTTCGAAAGTAGGTTCACACGTAAAATTAGAAAAAAACGATGTGGTCGCTACAACCAAATTGGCTGCCGAATACCTAAAATCTAGAAGTTCTAAATTAATTCAGTTTAAAATTGATTTACCAACCGAACCTGTTTATGTAATGCTGAATGAAGCTTTATTTTCCTGGACCATTGAAAACTTGGTAAAAAATGCCATTGATGCCATGCGTGGAAAAGGAAATTTAGAAATTGAATTGGCGCGCAGCGAAGATTGTGTCAAAATTTTAATAAAGGATACCGGAAAAGGTATTCCGATTAAAAATTTCACAAAGGTCTTTGCGCCTGGATTCAGTACAAAAAAAAGAGGCTGGGGGCTCGGCTTATCTTTAGCTAAGCGAATTATTGAAGACTTTCATCACGGAAAAATTTATGTGGCTTACAGTGAAATTAACAAAGGAACCACCTTTGAAATTAGATTAAACAAGGTGGTAAATGAATGATTTTAGGGGTGTAAACCCTTCTGCAATATCCGTTTCACAATTTCTAGTTAAGAAAAAAAAACACCCTAAAAAACTAGTTTATTGTTTCATTCAAAAAACAAATTCAACATGCGCTAAAATTTCGGTTAATTGTAACCTGCGTCACATTTTAATCCTAGTTAAATACGTAAATTTGCATAAAAAATAATGCTATGATTAAGTTTTTTGCTAAGTACAAGTTCTTTGCTATTGTCATGCTTTTTTTGTCGGCTATAATTATTGCATTTATCTACAATGCCTTAAAAGTAGAACCTCAACTTCCGGTTTATCAACCGGATATGGTGACCGCCGATTTGGTTGATTCTACTGTGCAGCACGTTCGGAAATTTCACAAAGTGAAAGACTTTGAGCTCATTAACCAAAATGGCGATACCCTCACTCAAAAAGAGTTTGATGGTTTTATCTACATTACCGATTTCTTTTTTACTACTTGTCAAACTATTTGCCCAGTAATGACAGATAATATGAAAGTAGTACAAGATGAATTTATAGCTGATGAAGAAATTAAATTACTCTCACACACTGTAACGCCGCAAATTGATACCGTAGAAAAACTTAGAGCTCATGCCGATGAAATGGGTTTAATTGATGGAAAATGGCACATGGTAACGGGAGATAAAAAGCATATTTACGATTTGGCTAGAAAAGAATACTTGGCTTCTAAATCAAGTGGTGATGGAGGCCCTTATGATTTAGTACATACCGAAAATTTTGTTTTAGTTGATAAAGAAAAAAGAATTAGGGGGTTTTATGATGGAACGAACGATGATGAAATTGAAAAACTAATTAAAGACGTTGCTATTCTTAAAAAGGAATACCAAGAATAATCGAACTAAGATTTATCCTTAATGATTTAGCTTAAAACCATCGCGGTCTTTTAGAAAACCGAATTGATGGCGAATCTCAGTAAGGTGTTCTGCTTCCAATGCAATTACCTCGGTAAAATTTGTGTGATGATGAAATGGATTTGAAATTTGCTTTCCTAACCCGTTAAATATAGCAGAATGACCAGCATGTTCAAACCCCTTGCCGTCTTCACCAACACGATTTACACCCACGGTATAGCACATATTTTCAATAGCTCTTGCTTTTAATAAAGCATCCCAAGCAGAAATTCTTTTTTCAGGCCAATTCGCAACCAAAATAAGTAAGTCGTAATCTTCCGTATTTCTAGCAAAAACAGGAAATCGTAAATCGTAGCAAATTAACGGACAAATCTTCCAATCTTTATAAGTAACAATGAGTTTCTCTTTGCCTGCTGTATAAATTTGTTCTTCTTTGGCAAGTGAAAATAAATGGCGTTTGTTGTACGTTTTGTAAGTTCCATCAGGAAATACAAAATACAAGCGATTGTAATACTTGCCGTTTTCTTTTACCATTAAACTTCCGGTAACGCAAGCTTGTTTTTGTTTAGCCCACTTTTTTAAACACCCAAAGCTTTCTCCCTCAGTTGATTCAGCTAAAGTTTCAACATGCATACTAAAGCCAGTAGAAAACATTTCAGGAAGAACAATTAAATCGACTTCTTTTTTAACACGATTAATTTTTTCATCAAAAAGTTTTCGGTTTTCAGCAGGATTTTCCCAGATTAATTCAGACTGAATAATTGCTACACGCAAATTTTCTTTCATGGTTTTAAGCTTATTAGTAAGTTTTAGTCATACTTTCGGGGACACAAATAATATAATCGGCTATTTCTTTGTATTCTTCGTCAAGTGTGTAAATGTCTTTTTGTTCAACAGTGGTTAAGGTAATAATCTCTATGTTTTCTGCATATTGGTTTAAATACCAGGCAATTCCTTCGTAAAAGTTGGAGTGATAAGCTCCGTTGAGGTGAAGAAATAAATGCTCATCTTTTAAGTTATTCCAAATAAAATAAGCCATTGTGGCATCTTTTATGGCTTGTGCTTTTACGATGTCTGGATTGGCATGTTCGCCTCCCATCAGTTCAAGCATGTTTTTATAGGTTTTCAAATTTTTATCATAAGGAATAGGCAAGGGGGCAACCCAAGATTTTTCATTTTCAGAAAGCCCTTCTAATGCCTCAAATCCCCCTTCCTTATATACCTTTGAAGCAAAAGCTCTCGGGACGTTGGTGGCCGTCCATTGGACTTTATTTTGTTTTGCCCATTCAAAAAGTGGCTGGTAATCGGTAGTGAAATTTGGCCACAAACGCATTTTTTGTTCAAATTCATCTGCAGAAATAGAATCCTTAACGTACAAATTGATGAATTCTTGTTGGTCGGTTTCAAACATTTCTGCTCCTATACTTAGTGGCACATCTTTCTTCTTCAAATCCTTTGCTATTTCAAGCTGAAGCCAATGAGAAATAGGGTTGTTGTGATATTCGCCAAAAAGAACGACTTGCGCTTTAGGAAGCTTTTTTAGCATTCGTTTGTAGGAAATTTTTCTGGCGTTAGATTTGTAAATGACATAGGCCTCCTTTTTTTGGGCATAAAGCCCCAAACTAATAAGTAAAACCAATAAAACAAATATGTTTTTCTTCATTGTAGCTAGGTATAAGGGGTTGTTTGCTGCTTTACGAATAATACTATTTCGGGCCTAATAGAGGTGGAGATTTAAAAGGTAGTTCGATAATTATCGGGATTTGGCTTGCCTGTATTTCGGCTTGATACTCAAGCTTTAATGCTTGTTTATAAATTCCGCCAGTGGTTTTCATAGCTATGTTGTAGCCTGCTTTTTTAGTGTAGTAATCAAAACTATTTTCAAGTTCCCTTCCGGAAAACCCTATGCAATATACTTCTAATACCATTTCTGCACTTTTGCTTTTAAGTCACTTGCTTTGGTTAATCTTCCATTTTTAGAATCCTCCATTGATTTGTCCATTCTTTGATTAAACTCTTCAATGCCCATTTGCTTAAAATTTTCATTTTCTTTTTGTAAAATTTTCTCAAGACGAATAATTACTTCTTCGTTCTGAATTTTTAGAAACTCTTGCACAAATGCTATTTTTCTAGTTTGAATATCCATTTCTACGATTTTTATCAAATGTACAAATTAAAACCTATAAGTTTATAGTTTAGTTTAAAGAGGTTTTAAGAGCTAATTTAAGCTAACCTATAAAATCTAAGCCTCAAATCTTGTCTTTTTTCTAGTTTGATGAGTGATGGTTTTGATTAATTTAATTTAACTTTACAGAAAATTGAAGGGTAGATTTTTAAAGATTATTCATTAATTCTATTTAATCTGCGCTAAAAATATTGAATTTGATCAATAAGCTTAAATTCTAAATACGAGTTTGTTTAAAATGATGTTTTTTTGAAATTTCTTAGCGAACAAA
The DNA here is from genome assembly GCF_011089875.1 of Psychroflexus maritimus. Taxonomy (GTDB): domain Bacteria; phylum Bacteroidota; class Bacteroidia; order Flavobacteriales; family Flavobacteriaceae; genus Psychroflexus; species Psychroflexus maritimus. Next base: position 31,654 of record NZ_JAANAS010000061.1, read on the forward strand.
AAAAATTAGAAAATAAAAGTTAATGAGTAGAAAAATTAGAAGCAGGAATACAAGTTTAACTGGTTTAGCTAAGTTAAAAGCGTATTGGAAGCAGGATATGCTTGCTGGTTTTATGGTTTTTCTTATTGCTTTGCCTTTGAGTTTAGGGATAGCAAAAGCTAGTGGATTTCCTCCCGCTATGGGGGTTTTAACCGCTATAGTTGGAGGTATTTTTACCCCTATTTTTCGCGTTTCAGAATTGAGTATTAAAGGCCCTGCTGCAGGACTTATTACTATTTGCGCTGCCAGTGTAATGGAGTTTGGTGGCGATGAACAAGCTTGGATGATTACTTGTGCCGCCATTGTTGTTATGGCTATTTTACAAATCATTTTATCCTTGCTTAAGTTTGGAGATTATGCCGATTTCTTTCCTCATTCTGCGGTACATGGGATGCTGTCAGCTATTGGAATTATTATTATTGCCAAACAAATTCCTGTTTTGTTAGGCGAAAACCCAACTGCCTACGCTGGAGAAGGTCCAATTGAGCTTTTGCTTGATATTCCAAGGTTTATTAGTCATGCTAATTGGCCAGTTGCTGTGGTGGGCTTTGTAGGTCTTTTGGCGATGTTTTTAATTCCTGTAATTAAATTAAAACTCATTCAAAAAATACCCGCACCAATGTGGGTGTTGCTTTTAACTGTTCCGCTCTCAATTTATTGGCAGTTTGGCGATATGAAAGGAAATTACACTCTAGTACAAGTAGGAGACTTTTGGGGTAGTTTTGGCTTTCATTTTGATTTTTCAGCCATAGCTACTTTTGCTTTTTGGAAGTATGTTTTTATGCTTTTGTTTGTCAATAGCTTAGAGTCTATGCTTACGGTAAAAGCGGTGGATGACTTGCAGCCAGAAACTGAAAAATCGGATGCTAATGGCGATTTAATGGGGAATGGATTTGGAAACATAATCACTGGTTTTTTAGGCGCAACACCCATGATTTCTGAAGTAGTTAGAAGTTCTGCCAACATTGGTTTTAAAGCCAAAAGCAAGTGGGCTAATTTTTTTCACGGGGCTTTTTTGTTATTGGCTATGATATTTTTAATTCCTATTATTGAGAAAATTCCTAATGCTGCCTTAGCCGCTATTTTGATTTATGCCGGCTATCGCCTTGTTGCTCCTAGAGAATTTTTGCTTACTTATCGTGTAGGAAAAGAACAACTAGCCGCTTTTTTAGTAACCATTGTTGTTACTTTAGCCCAAGACTTGTTGATTGGTATATTGGCAGGTTTAATTGTAGAGCTTAGTATTTATTTGTTCATGGGGGTAAAGCTTTCAAATTTAGTTAAAGCTAATTATCAATTAGTAGAGCGCGATAAAGAGTTAGTAGTGGTTTTAAAAGGAGCTGCTTTATTTACCAATATTATAGGATTTAAAAAAGTATTTTATAGAATTCCAGAAAAATCTACCTTCTTTTTAGATTGCAGTGAAGCTAAATTAATCGATCATTCATTTTTGTTTTTCATTCAGGTATTTCAAAAAGATTATAACCGCAAAGGTGGGCATTTTAAGCTTATAGGAATGCAAAACCACAGTCGGTTTTCAAGCCACAAATTGGCCACGCGAATCAAGAAGGAAAAAGAAGGTTCAAATGAATAATTGTATTCTAAACTTGAAGTAAAAAGCTGTGAATTAAATTGAAAACCAAGAACTATGCTTAGAAAAACTATTCTTTTATTTGTTTTGCTTATTGGGTTTACCCTTAGTTTTCTTTTAATCAGCGATGGGTACGTAAAGTCAACTGCAAAAGATCACCTTCACTCGGATGTAGCATCAATTCCTTCAGCTAAAGTAGGAATTGTATTAGGTACGTCAAAACACTTAAAGTCGGGCCAAGAAAAATTGTATTTTAAGTACCGCATTGCAGCAGCGGTAGAATTGTATAAAGCGGGGAAAATCGAAAAAATTTTGGTAAGTGGAGATAACAGGCATAGAAGCTATAACGAACCGAAAGATATGCAACAAAGTCTGTTAGCTTTAGGTATTCCAAAAGAAGCTATTGTATTAGATTATGCTGGTCTCAGGACCTTAGATTCCATGCACCGAGTTAAGTTTGTGTTTGGCCAAGAAGAGGTCATTGTTATTTCGCAAAAATTCCACAATGAGCGGGCTGTTGTTATTGCGGCATCTATTGGATTAAAGGCTCATGCTTACAATGCAAAAGACGTATCGGTGAGCTACGGTATAAAAACTAAGATTAGAGAAAAATTTGCGCGCACAAAGTTAGTTTTAGACTTGCTGCTTAATAAACAACCTAAATTCCTTGGTGAAAAAGAAGTCATTTAAACGCCTAATAAAACCTAGCCTTTACTTCGGTGGCGTTTTTGAATTTCTAGTGGATTTTTAGTAATTGCTATATAATCCATTCGATTCTTAAAAATTTCAATGGCTTTAAACACTGCTTCAGCAAATGAAGAATGATCAGCTTCTCCTTTTCCTGCAATATCAAATGCTGTTCCATGGTCGGGAGAAGTTCTTATGCGATTCATGCCTGCTGTGTAATTTACTCCTTTTCCAAAACTTAATGTTTTAAATGGAATTAAACCTTGATCATGATAAGCCGCCAAAACTGCGTCAAAGTTTTCATGATTTTTACTCCCAAAGAAACTATCGGCGGCATAAGGGCCAAAAACTAATTCGCCTTGCATATCGTTAATTTTATGGATGGTAGGTTTTAATATTCGGTCGTCTTCATCGCCAATTACTCCATTGTCGCCAGAATGAGGATTAATGCCTAATACAGCAATTTTAGGTTTTCTAATACCAAAATCCTTGCGTAAAGATGCACTCATAATGCCTACTTTTTTCTCAATTAATTCGGGAGTAATATGGTTGGCTACATCCTTCACCGGAACGTGGTCGGTGAGTAAACCCACGCGAATTTTATCTGAAACCATAAACATCATGTTATCGCCTTTCAAAGCTTGTGCAAAATAATCGGTATGTCCAGGAAATTTAAATTCTTCAGATTGAATGCTATTTTTATTAATGGGGGCGGTAACTAGCACATCTATATGTTTTTTGATGAGTGCTTGGGTAGCAACTTCAATAGAGCGCACAGCGTATTTTCCAGCAACTTTGTCTTCTTCGCCAAAATTCACCTTAAAATTAGACTTCCACGCATTTACCACATTTAATTTACCATCCACTACCTTTTCAGAATGAGGAGCGGTAAAAAACCTATTTTCTAGACCAAAATGTTTTTTAAAAAACGAAAGCATTTTTACATTAGCAAAAATAACTGGCGTACACAACTCCATCATTCTTGGGTCTTCAAAAGTTTTTAAAACAATCTCAGGACCAATACCGTTTAAATCGCCAATGCTAATACCAACTTTTACTTTCTTTGTTTCGCTCATAGGTGCATAATTTTATTTAAAAATAGATAAAGTTATGATAAGAAACCCAAGTCCCTTTAAAAAACATCTATTTTTGCAAAGGTAATTAAATATTCTACAACAATGTTTACAGGAATCATAGAAGAAATAGGTCATATTAGAAAAATTTTGCAAGAAGGCGAAAATATACATTTTTATGTGGAAGCCAATTTTACCCCCGAATTAAAAATTGACCAAAGTGTAGCTCACAATGGGGTTTGTCTTACGGTGGTAGAAATTTCTGACCCAATATACAAAGTTACAGCCATTCAAGAAACGCTGGACAAAACTGCTTTGGGGCAGCTGCAAATTAATGATGCTGTTAATTTAGAACGGGGTATGAAAATGAATGCGCATTTAGACGGCCACATCGTACAAGGGCACGTTGACCAAACTGCCACTTGTGTTCACCGGGAAGAAAAAAATGGAAGTTGGATTTTTACTTTTTCGTATGCTCCTCAACAACAAAATGTAACCATAGAAAAAGGAAGTATTACTATTAACGGAGTAAGTTTAACGTTAGTTAATAGCCAACTTAACCAATTTAGCGTCGCTATTATTCCGTTTACTTATGCGCATACCACTTTCAGAAACCTCCAAAAAGGAGACACCGTCAACTTAGAATTTGATGTTATCGGGAAGTACGTAAAACGCTTAATGGAACTTCAAATCCATCAGAAAAAGTAATCACTTCTGTTGATGCTTAAGCGCAAGCTATCGTATTTTTGATGCAGTAAAGCACAGCAAACTAATAAATGGACTGTTTTTTTTATAAATAGAACACAGCATCTTACAAAATATCCCTCAAAAAATAAACTTAAGATCAAATTCAAGTACCTAGTTTTTGCTACTTTTGAAGCAAAAATTGATATGCGTATTTTAATTTATTGTTTTAGCTTTTTGTTTTTTTCATCTGCGGTTTTTGCTAATGAAGATTGGGGAAAGAATGGTCATCGAGCCGTAGCTCAAATTGCTGAATCTTACCTTTCTAACAAAGCCCGCGATCAAATTGAAAAACTACTAGAAGGCGAATCTATGGCAACAGCCTCAACTTTTGCCGATGAAATTAAAAGTGATTCGCGCTACGACGAATTTAACACCTGGCATTATGTTAATGTGGATTTTGATGCGACTTATCAAACGGTTGATAAAAACCCCGCAGGAGATCTTCTTCAAGGAATTAAAACCTGCCTAACGCAACTAGAAGATACAACTACCTCAGCAAATGATAAAACATTCTATCTAAAAATGCTGATTCATTTGATAGCCGACATGCATCAACCGTTGCATTTAGGCTTGGAAGAAGACCGTGGTGCTAACGATATTAAAGTTACTTGGTTTGGTAATTCAACTAACTTGCACCGTGTTTGGGATACAAATATGATTGAATCTTACAACATGAGTTTTACTGAATTAGCGCATCATAAATTTCCACTTACAGAAGATGAAATAAACATTTATCAAGAAGGCAACCTCATGGACTGGTTTGATGAAACTAGAATCTTGACTCAGGAAGTTTATCTTTCTGCCCAAGATGGCGATGCTTTAGGATATGCTTATTCTTACCAATGGCTGCCTAGGCTTCGTAAACAATTACACAAAGCTGGAATTCGGTTAGCTCAAATGCTGAATGAGCTTTACGGGTAAGTTTTGAAATAAAAATACCTTAAAAACAGCCATTACTAGCTCTAATCAAAAAAAGTGAGCTAACTAATAGGAAGTAAGTAACTGCAAATTTCAAAATAATTCTTAACAAATTAAACCCCTAAAAGTTTGTATAATTCTAGTAAGTTTCCTTATATTTGCTACCTGATTAAAATAGCCAATTTTAAAGTGCAAGAAAAAACAGACTTTTCAATATCAATATTCTAAAGTTAACTGTAAATCAGCTTTTTTGAAATTCAAGAGCTGAATTTTTTGTGCCTTTTTTTGAAATCGTGAGTTGTTAAATGGGACTCGCGACGGCGAAGCCGTGCAAAATTTCACCCAAAACCAATGTCAGCTCGAGTGTTTTTTTAAATGAAGCACAGCGAAATTCAAAAAAAAATGTATCGAGAACCTTTATGGAATAAGCTCTCGTTACATTCGCCGTACCGAACACTCGAGCTAATAGAAAACGAGCTATTAGTTAAAAAAACAGAAAATGAAACACGCATGTTTAAAGCTTCTGCAATGGGACAATGATTATATGTGTTGCATCTGACAACTAAAAAGCAATAAAATAAACCGATGAAAAAAATCAAAACAATCACCTGTATTGGTGCGGGATATGTAGGCGGGCCTACCATGGCTGTCATTGCTAGTAAATGTCCCGAGATAAAAGTAAATGTAGTTGATATTAATGAAAAACGCATTGCTCAATGGAACGATGCTGATGTAAATAATATCCCTATTTATGAACCAGGACTTGCTGAAATTGTAGCTGAAACGCGTGATAAAAACTTATTTTTCTCTACAGAAGTCGATCAAGCGATTGATGAAGCAGAGATGATTTTTATTTCGGTAAACACGCCAACCAAAACTTATGGAATAGGAAAAGGAAAAGCAGCCGATTTAAAATATATTGAACTCTGTGCGCGTCAGATTGCTCGCGTGGCAAAAGACGATAAAATTGTAGTTGAAAAATCAACTTTACCCGTGCGGACGGCAGAGGCCTTAACAAGTATTTTGCATAATACTGGTAATGGAGTGAAGTATCACATTCTTTCTAATCCTGAATTCCTAGCCGAAGGAACAGCAATTCAGGATTTATTAAAACCCGATCGAATTTTAATTGGCGGTGATTCAGATACCCAAGAAGCAAGAGAGGCTATGCAGGCTTTGGTAGATGTATATGCGCATTGGCTAACCGATGAGCAAATCTTAACCACTAATGTTTGGAGTTCTGAATTGTCTAAATTAACCGCCAATGCCTTTTTAGCTCAACGCATCTCCAGCATCAATGCCATGAGTGAATTATGTGAAAAAACAGAAGCCGATGTAGATGAAGTAGCCAAAGCTATTGGCATGGATTCTAGAATTGGCCCTAAATTTTTAAAAGCCTCTGTTGGATTTGGAGGTTCTTGTTTTCAAAAAGATATTTTGAACTTAGTTTATATCTCACAATCTTTAGGCTTGCAAGAAGTAGCCGATTATTGGGAGCAGGTCATTATCATGAACGATCACCAAAAAAGAAGATTTGCACAACACATTGTAAAAACCTTATACAATACCGTTTCAGGAAAAAAGATAAGCTTATTAGGGTGGGCGTTCAAAAAAGACACCAATGATACACGAGAAAGTGCGGCTATTTATGTTTCCGATTACTTGCTAAGTGAACATGCAAAAATAGTGGTTTACGACCCTAAAGTTTCTTCAGAGCAAGTTTATGCCGACTTAGAATACCTTGGTACCCACGACCCAGCATTTATTAGGGAACAAGTGAAAGTAGTGAGTTCACCAACCGAAGCTTGTTTTCAGGCTCATGCTGTGGCTATTATGACAGAGTGGAACGAGTTCAATACTTACAACTGGAAAGAAATCTACCAACACATGATGAAACCCGCATTTTTATTTGATGGACGTAATATTTTAAATCGCTATGAAATGAAAGAAATTGGTTTTGAGGTGTATGCGATAGGGAAAGGCCCTTCGATACAAATCGCTTAACAGCGATTCACTCAGGGACCTTTGTTCCTTGTTATAAAAAGTGGGCTTCGATATATTTTTATTTCGTTCCCTGAGTGTTCCGATGGTAATCGGAACGTATCGAAGGGCGAAATAAAAACTCTCAGCCACCTTTTAAAATACGTTAAATAGAAAATTTAATACTGAAAACTAAATAATAGATCCCTGAGTGTTCCGATTATAATCGGAACGTATCGAAGGGAAACATAGGTTCCTGAGTGATTTTGCGATAGCAAAATTGTACCGAAGAATTTTTCTCTATTGAAAACCAAAACATAGGTCCCTGAGTGATTTTAAAAACGATCCCTGAGTGATTTTGTGATAGCAAAATTGTATCGAAGGGCCTTTTTAAAATTGTATCGAAGGGCCGATAAATAATAACCATGAAAGGAATCATACTTGCAGGAGGATCAGGAACACGCTTACATCCGCTAACTTTAGCGGTATCTAAGCAACTGCTACCCATTTACGACAAACCCATGATTTATTATCCTTTGTCGGTATTAATGCTGGCAGGCATTCGGGAAATTCTTATCATTTCTACGCCACACGACTTGCCAAACTTTAAGCGCTTGCTGGGTGACGGCTCGCAATTTGGAATTGATTTATCTTACAAAGAACAACCCAGTCCCGATGGCTTGGCACAGGCTTTTATTTTAGGCGAAGATTTTATAGGAGATGAGGACGTATGTTTGGTACTTGGTGACAATATATTTTATGGGGCTGGCTTGCAAAAACTACTCTCAAACGCAGTTGAAACTGTAACGCAAAAAAGCAAAGCCGTAGTCTTTGGAAATTATGTGATTGATCCTGAACGCTATGGCGTAGCCGAATTTAACAAGGAAAAAAATGTGATCAGCATAGAAGAAAAACCGCAGCAACCCAAAAGTAATTTTGCGGTGGTTGGACTTTATTTTTATCCCAACAGCGTTGTGGATATGGCTAAAAAAGTGAAACCATCCAAGCGTGGAGAGCTTGAAATTACCTCAGTGAACCAAGCTTACCTGCAGCAAGAAAATTTAAAAATGGAAATTTTAAGTCGTGGTTTTGCCTGGCTAGACACCGGCACTCATGAAGCGCTCTCGGAAGCCACAGAATTTGTAAAAGCCGTTGAAAAACGTACCGGTTTAAAAATTGCTTGCTTAGAAGAAATTGGATTGCGTTTTGGCTGGATTAAGCAAACAAAAATAGCCTCAGATATACAAGGAAAAAAAGGCGAATACTATAAATACTTAAAGGGACTACTTTAGGGATAAAAGTCTAGGTATTTTGGGAAGTTTGGGAGTTTAAAAAGTGCCCTTCGATACAAATCGCTTAACAGCGATTCACTCAGGGACCTTTGTTCCTGATTTTAAAAGTGCCCTTCGGTACAATCTCGTTAACACGAGATCACTCAGGGGCCTTTGTTCCTTGTTATAAAAAGTGGGCTTCGATACATTTTTATTTCGTTCCCTGAGTGTTCCGATGGTAATCGGAATGTATCGAAGGGCGAACTAAAAACACTCAGCCACCTTTTAAAATACATTAAAGAAAAAAATTAATACTGAAAACTAATAATAGATCCCTGAGTAATTTTAAAAGGCTCCCTGAGTGATTTTGCGATAGCAAAATTGTATCGAAGGGTCTTTTTAAAATTGTATCGAAGGGCCGACTCACAAAAATGAAAGCCTATACCTACATTCTCAAATGTTCAAATGGTAGTTATTATGTGGGGAGTACAAAAGATTTGAATAGAAGAATTGAAGAGCATCAATCAGGGGAAGGAGCCAAGCATACTAAAAAGTATTTGCCCGTAGAATTGATTTATTACGAAGAATACACCAGAATAGATGATGCTTTTTATAGGGAAAAACAACTTCAAAAGTGGAGTAGAAAGAAAAAAGAGGCCTTAATCAATGGGAATATGAAATTATTACCAGATTTAGCTAAGAAAGTATTTGTTAGCTAACCACCCGGCCCTTCGATACAAATCGCTTAACAGCGATTCACTCAGGGGGCGAACTAAAAACACTCAGCCACCTTTTAAAATACATTAAAGAAAAAAATTAATACTTAAAACTAAATAATAGATCCCTAAGTAATTTTAAAAGGCTCCCTGAGTGATTTTGCGATAGCAAAATTGTATCGAAGGGCCAACAAATGTTAGCCAAAATAATGTAATATTTGTTTCAAGTTCGAGCGGAGTCGAGAACCAACTACATCTCGATACTTCGACTATCGCTCACTACTGGCACGCTCGATGCTAAAACTTATATTAAACGTCACTTTATATTAAATGAACTACCAAAATTTCCAAAGGCTCGAATTGACAGAATTTTGTCAAAATGCACAAGGAGTTTTATTCAGTTGGCAGCCTGCTGTAGACTTTGCAGATTATACCATTTCATTGACAGAAAATCTTCAATCCAATCGAAAGCATTATCGTTTAGTGGAACAATTTGAATCCTCTGCAACGTCAGTAGCGATGATTCGCAAGTTCCACGAAGCGAAAGTATCAAGTTCCAAGAGCGAAACCCCCCTTGGGGGGGCAGGGGGGAATTCAACAGTTAACCTTTGGGGAAGTGGCACACCCATGCGCGAATTCCTACACGTAGACGACCTGGCAGAGGCGGTTTCTTTTGCTTTAGAACATAAATTAGAAGAAAACTTGTACAACATTGGTACAGGGAAAGACTTAACCATCAAAGAACTCGCAGAAACCATACAAGAAATCGTTGGCCACAAAGGAGAAATCATCTGGGATAGCTCCAAACCAGACGGAACACCTCGGAAGCTGATGGATGTATCAAAAATGAATGCCCAGGGTTGGGAGGCGAAGATTGACTTGAAGGAAGGAATAAAAGAAACGTATAAATGGTTTTTGGTCAAAGAAAGGGAGTTTAAGGAAGTCAAGATTAAAAGCTCTAACCTCTAAACCTTTAGCATGAGTTTGAAGAAAGGTATAACTTAGAACCCAAAAGCAAATGACCGAAAACAACCGAATAGAATATAAAAAACAAGTAACCGACATGTTCGAAAAAGAAGTCGTTGCATTTTTAAACTATATCGGAGGAGGAATCATTTATATTGGAATAGACGATGATGGTTCTGTTGTAGGTATTGAAAATTCTGATAAACTACAGCTACAAATTAAAGACCGTATAAGAAACAATATTTCTCCATCATGCATGGGGCTTTTTGATATTGTTGAAGAATATAGAGAAGAAAAACCGGTAATAAAGTTAATCGTAGCGAGCGGACAAGAACGACCATACTACATTAAGAAATACGGAATGTCATCAAAAGGAGCATTCATGAGAAATGGAAGCGCTTCAGAGCCGATGACCGGGAGAATGATAGAAGACCTATTTTCAAAAAGAATAAAAACTTCTATCGGTAAAATAGAATCACCAAATCAGGAGTTGAAATTTGAACAACTTCGGATTTATTACGACACAATAGGAAAACCTCTAAAAAAACAATTTGCTAAATCTTTAGAGCTTTTAAATCCAGATAAAAAATACAATTATGTAGCGTATTTGTTGGCTGATAACAATAACGTTTCTGTAAAAGTAGCGAAATACGCTGATACATCACGAGTTGATTTGGTACAAAATGAAGAGTTTGGTTACTGCTCATTGATAAAGGCCACTAAACTAGTACTTGACAAAATAGATGTTGAAAATAAAACTTTTACGAAGATTACTTCAAAAGAACGCTTGGAAAAAAAGCAATGGGATACTGTTGCCCTGAGAGAAGCAGTTATTGACCCCGTTAGATATTGTATTTATTAAAAAATTGGTGATGTATTATGTGTATGTCTTAAGAAGTGAAGTAGATAATAATTTCTATGTTGGATATTCCAGTAATTTGGAAAATAGACTAATTCAACACGAAAAAGGATTAGTAAATTCAACAAAAAACAGAAGACCTTTAGAATTAGTTTATTATGAGGGTTGTTTAAATCAACAAGATGCAACCCACAGGGAGAAATATCTCAAAACATCGTGGGGAAAACGTTATATAAAGAGTAGGTTGAAAAATTATCTAACGGGGTAAATGCTATGGTACACAATGACTATTCGTATGAATTAGCTCCAAAGTTTGAATTTTTCTCTGATCGTTTTGAAATTACATCTTATGGAGGTTTACCACAAGGCCTTTCTAAAGAAGAGTTTTTCTTAGGAGTATCTATTCCTAGAAGTAAAGAAATAATGCGTATTTACAGAGATATGGAATTAGTAGAACAACTAGGTTCCGGTGTGCCAAGAATTCTAAAAACTTATGGAGAGGAATGTTTCTACTTTTCAGAAAACTTTGTTAGGATGAGTTTCCCTGCTGAAAAGGTCGTAGAAAAAGTCGTAGAAAAGGTCGTAGAAAAGGTCGTAGAAAAAATATCAGAAAATCAAATGAAAATAGTAGAATTAATGAATCAAGACTCAAGTATCTCGGCGCTACAAATTTCAAAAGAAATAGGAATTTCACAACGAAAGACACAAGAAAATATTGCAAAACTTAAAGAACTAGAAATTATCGAACGAATCGGACCAGCCAAAGGCGGCTATTGGAAGCTATTAAAGAAATAATGCGTATTTACAGAGATATGGAATTAGTAGAACAACTAGGTTCCGGTGTGCCAAGAATTTTACAAACCTACGGGGAGGTATGTTACTACTTTTCAGAAAATTTTATTCGTATGAGTTTTCAAATGGAGAAACAAGTAGGGAAGACTGTGGGAAAGACTGTGGGAAAGACTGTGGGAAAGACTCAATTAGATATATTACAATTACTTATTGTTGATCCACAAATTACCAATAAAAAGATAGCTGAAAAGTTGAAATTAAGTGTTCGTGGAGTAGAGTATAACATAAAAAAATTAAAAGACAACGACATTATTCAAAGAAGAGGAGGAAGAAAAGAGGGGTATTGGATAGTTTTAGAACAACTTGAATTATAAATCGATTGTTTATGGAGGAATTCCCGATGGATTAGGAGAAAAAGAATTCTTTGAAGGCTACACCATTCCTAGAAGTAAAGAAATAATGCGTATTTACAGAGATATGGAATTAGTAAAACAGCTTGACTCAGGTAAGTGTATTACCATCAAAGAACTCGCAGAAACCATACAAGAAATCGTTGGCCACAAAGGAGAAATCATCTGGGATAGCTCCAAACCAGACGGAACACCTCGGAAGCTGATGGATGTATCAAAAATAAAAGCACAGGGTTGGGAGGCGAAGATTGATTTGAAGGAAGGAATAAAAGAAACGTATAAATGGTTTTTGGTCAACGAAACAGATTTCAAAGAAGTCAAAATCAATTAATTCTAACTTTAGATCTCAAAAAATTGGAATATACTCCAATAAATAGCTATATTCGATCTATATTTGGAATATGAAACAAATAAATAGACCACAATATTTGCAATTTCTTACATCATGGAAGGATGAAGATGTAATTAAAGTAGTGTCGGGAGTTCGACGCTGCGGGAAGTCTACCTTATTTGAAATGTTTAAACAACAGCTACGAAATGAAGGAGTAAAGGAAGATCAAATCATTAGCATCAACTTTGAAGATATTAATTTCGACAACCTTCTCACCCCAACAGCCTTAAATAACTATATAAAGGAACGCATACAAGAGAAAAACAACTATTATGTTTTTTTAGATGAAATTCAAAATGTTACTGCCTTTGAGCGGGTAGTAAATAGCTTACAACTGAATAAAAATCTAGACATCTATCTCACTGGTTCTAATGCTTATTTTTTAAGTGGTGAGCTAGCTACTTTATTAACGGGTAGATACGTAGAACTAAAAATGTTGCCCTTATCATTTAAGGAATACCTTACGGTGAACAAGAATGAAAACCAACTTGAAGCCTATAATAATTACCTTAAGTCTAGTTTTCCTTACGCCATAACACTAGATGAACTAAAAAAACGTCAGTATTTAGAGGGGATTTATTCGACAGTTGTATTAAAAGATATTGTAAAACGTTTAGGTGTAGCGGATGTAAGTGTTTTGGAGCAATTAATCCGTTATATGTATGCTGAAATCGGTAACCTGCACAGCATTAACAAAATAACAAATACCTTAAACAGTTCGGGAAGTAAGATTACCAACAAAACAGTAGCAAATTATGTAAGCGGTATTGAAGACAGCATGTTGGTCTATCGTGCTGATCGTTATAATGTGAAAGGTAGAAAAGTTTTTTCGAGTAATTCGAAATATTATGCGGTAGATATTGGTCTCCGCCGATTAATCGCTGGAGATAGAACGGAAGATTATGGACATATCCTAGAAAATATTATCTATTTGGAATTGTTGAGAAGAGGATATCAAGTGTTCGTAGGTGTGGTGGATAACTTGGAAGTAGATTTCTTGGCTATCGGATCAGGGGAAGAACGACTTTATATACAGGTTGCCTACTCCACTGAACAGGAGGAAACCTTAAAGCGTGAACTGCGGCCGTTAGAGCTTATAAAAGATAATTACCCAAAGCTATTATTAACGATGGACACAGTCCTTCCCGAACAAAATTTTGGAGGAATACAAAAAACAAATGCATTAAACTGGCTAGCGAATTAGTCCTGAGCAGCGGAGCGAATCGGGAAGCCAACAGCGAAACCCCCCTTGGGGGGGCAGGGGGGAATTCAACAGTTAACCTATGGGGTTCCGGTGCTCCCATGCGCGAATTCCTACACGTAGACGACCTGGCGGAAGCGGTGTCTTTTGCTCTAGAGCATCAACTAGACGAAAACTTATATAATGTTGGAACAGGTACAGACCTCACTATTAAAGAACTTGCAGAAACCATTCAGGAGATCGTTGGCCACGAAAGCGATATCCAATGGGACAGCAGCAAACCCGATGGCACGCCGCGAAAACTCATGGACGTCTCCAAAATGAATGCCCAGGGCTGGGAGGCAAAAATTGACCTGAAAGAAGGCATCCGAGACACTTACCAGTGGTTTTTTGATAAAAAAATCGTATCGAGAACAAATTCATATTGAAAATTCTTATTCTCGATACAAATTTCACTCATTCCAATCGTGAAATTTACTCGAATTGACAGAATTTTGGCAAAATGCACAGGGAGTTTTATTCAGTATCTTTGTATATCAAGAGGTTCCCTGTATGAGACAGTAACTTTGGCTATTTTATTTAGCAGACGGAGCTAATTACTAAAAAGACATACTTAATTTAGTCTACATCGCCAAGTCTTTAGGGCTGACTAAAGTGGCGGATTACTGGGAACAGGTGATCATTATGAATGACCACCAGAAAAACCGTTTTGCTAGTAAAATTGTAAGCACGCTATTTAATACAGTTTCTGGTAAGAAAATAGCCTTTTTAGGCTGGGCGTTTAAGAAAGACACTAACGATACCCGGGAGTCTGCCGCTATCTATGTAGCAGATCAATTAATTGATGAACAGGCTAAGGTTTGCGTATTTGACCCCAAAGTGAAGACTCAAAAAATCTATGAGGATCTTAACTACCTCGATAGCCGCAAAGAAGAATTAAACCAGGAGCATCTGCAGGTGGTTTCAGATCCTTATGAGGCTTGCAAAGATGCACATGCTATTGCCATTTTAACCGAATGGGATGAGTTTAAAGACTACGACTGGCAACGCATTTATGACCAGATGAAAAAACCGGCTTTTGTTTTTGATGGAAGAAGACTTTTGGATAGAGCTCAACTTGAAAATATAGGTTTTAAAACCTATAAGATAGGGCATGTATAACTTGAAATATAGTTAACGTTGTAAAAAAAATTAAACAAAGACAAAAACTAAGACCTTGACAAGTTTACGTTAAGCTCAAAGGCAAAAAAATTTATGCATACAAATCAATCTAATACATCAGAAAGCAAAACCATCCTAGTAACCGGCGCAGCAGGATTCATCGGTTACCACTTATCTAAGAAGTTGTTAGATCAAGGGCATCAAGTCATAGGCTTGGATAACATAAATGGATATTATTTAGTACAACTTAAACTTGACCGTCTTAAACAACTTGGAATTAATGAAGTTGCAGAAGGAGAGTTAGTTTCCAGCAAGGCCTATGGCGAACAATTTCTATTTATTAAATTGGATTTGGAAAACCGAAATGAACTTCCTAAGTTATTTGAAAAATTTAATTTTGATGTCGTCTGCAATTTAGCGGCACAGGCAGGCGTAAGATATAGTATTGAAAACCCAAATGCATATATCGATGCTAATGTCGTAGGGTTTGTCAATTTAATGGAATGTATGAGACACCACAGCGTAAAAAAATTAGTGTATGCCTCCAGTTCCAGCGTTTACGGCATGAACGAAAAAATTCCATTTGAAACTACAGATCGTGTGGACCATCCCATCAGTCTATATGCTGCAACCAAAAAGTCAAATGAGTTGATGGCTTATACGTACAGCCACTTATATGATATGCAGTGTATTGGCTTACGTTTTTTTACGGTGTATGGCCCCTGGGGCAGGCCCGACATGGCTATGTTCTTATTCACAGGTGCAATCCTTAATGATAAACCCATAAAGGTATTTAACGAAGGTTATCTCTCACGAGATTTCACGTATATAGATGATATCGTAGAGGGTGTACAAAAAACAATACTTGAAGAACAACCAGAACAAAAGCCGTATAGTTTATATAACATAGGCAATAGCAATCCTGTAAAACTTTTAGACTTTATTGAAGCTATAGAAAAAAGCACAGGGAAAACTGCCCAAAAGCAAATGCTGCCCATGCAACCCGGAGATGTGGAGCAAACCTGGGCAGATACCAAAGATTTAGAAAAAGATTTTAACTATAAGCCTCATACTCCTATTCAAAAAGGGGTAGATAAGTTTGTAGAGTGGTATAAAGATTATTATAATTAAGTTGTAAATTAGCAGATTGTAGTCTTTATAAACATGGTAAAGCGTATAGCAGCAAAACACCTGCTATTCTTTACCCCTACTTAATTAAGCCATTACCGTTTAAATTAATTTATTAAGGATATGAAAGGAATCATACTCGCCGGAGGTTCGGGAACACGGCTACATCCATTAACCTTGGCCGTATCTAAGCAATTGTTGCCGATTTATGACAAGCCGATGATTTACTATCCCTTATCGGTATTAATGCTAGCAGGAATAAGAGAAATACTCATCATCTCAACCCCTCAGGATTTACCAAATTTCGAAAGATTACTTGGTGACGGATCTCGTTTTGGGATTGAATTATCCTATAAAGAACAACCTTCTCCAGACGGGCTGGCACAGGCTTTTATTTTAGGGGAAGAGTTTATAGGTGAGGATGATGTATGTTTAGTATTAGGCGATAATATATTTTATGGTGCCGGCCTGCAAAAACTGCTTTCGAACGCAGTTGAAACCGTAAAACAAGAAAACAAGGCCGTAGTCTTTGGAAATTATGTGAATGATCCAGAACGTTATGGTGTGGCAGAATTTGATCAAGATAAAAATGTAATCAGTATAGAAGAAAAACCAGTACAACCGAAATCGAATTATGCTGTGGTTGGGTTGTATTTTTATCCAAATTCTGTGATTGAAGTCGCTAAAAAAGTAAAGCCGTCTCATCGTGGTGAATTAGAAATTACCTCAGTTAATCAGGATTATCTCAATAAAGGGGAGTTGAAAATGCAAATTTTAAGTCGTGGTTTTGCCTGGCTGGATACTGGGACTCATGAAGCATTGACGGAAGCCACTGAATTTGTAAAAGCCGTTGAGAAGCGTACAGGTTTAAAAATTGCCAGTCTAGAGGAAGTGTCTTGGAGGATGAAATATATTAGTGATTCTCAATTGAAGAAATTATCCAAACCACTTATCAAGACTGGATATGGTAAATATTTACAAAGTCTGCTAAAAAAATTATAATGAAAATATTAAAAGAACCGATACAAAGTCTTTTGGTTTTAGAACCAACAGTTTATAAAGATGAAAGAGGTTTTTTCATGGAAACATGGCAAAAAGAACTCTTCACTAATTTGGGAATTACCGAACAGTTTGTCCAAGATAATCATAGTAAATCTACGAAAGGAGTTTTAAGAGGGTTACATTATCAAATAAATAACCCTCAGGGAAAACTTGTAAGAGTTACCAAAGGTGAGGTTTTTGATGTAGCAGTAGATTTAAGAAAAGGATCTAGTACTTTTGGAGAGTGGTTTGGGGAATACATTTCTGATGAAAATAAATTAATGATGTGGATACCACCCGGATTTGCACACGGATTCTATGTTATGAGTGAATACGCTGAATTTCAATATAAATGTACGGATTTTTATTCACCTGAAAATGAAAGATGTTTATTATGGAATGATAATAAAGTCAAGATAAAATGGCCGTTTATAAACAAAAATATTCCAATACTATCCAAGAAAGACCAAAAGGGTAAAAGATTAGAAGACATTGAAAAGATTGTAATTAAGCCTATGAAATACTGATGAAGCTAATATTCAATAAGTTACTTAAGATTAGTAAAGGTAATAACATTAAAGGACAATTAGTGAGAGGAGCGATGGGCGTTGGAGGATTAAAGATTCTTTCTATACCTATTGCCCTAGTTGCTTCTGTATTGATTGCTCGATTTTTAGGACCTGAAGGATATGGTAAATACTCTTATGTAATGGCAATAATAACAGTGTTATCTCTTCCTGTTGGAGCCGGTATTAAACAACTGGTTACAAGAGAAGTTGCCTTATATGAATACGATAAAAAATGGAGTTTATTTAAAGGGCTTTTAAAACGGTCCCATCAGTGGGTTGCATTTATCTCATCTGTATGTATCCTTATAATGCTTGGCTTGTCCGTTTATTATGCTGAATGGAAGTTTAACGATAATTGGACACTACTTGTAATTGCTATATTTACTCTTCCGCTTATTGGATTTAAGCAAATTCGTTCAGGAACCCTGCGAGGGCTGGGAAGTGTTGTTAGTGCTCAAATTCCAGATTTAATCGTTGTTCCAGGCGTACATTTAATTAATGTTACAATATTAATCTTTATTGGAATGTTAAATCCTGCTACTGCAATATTTAGTCAAATTTTAGGTGCTATTGTGGCTTTTATAGTAGGCACCTATCTGCTTTACAAGAAAACACCTTCAGAATTAGTTAAAGTGACATCTAAATATGAAAGTAAGAAATGGTTAATTGCCTGGGTTCCATTTACTCTGCTGATGGCAGTAAATATGTTTAATAATCAAATTGGTATTATTCTGCTTGGTTGGTTAGGTACTGATGAACAAGTAGGAGCATTGAGAGTAGCAGACAAAGGTTCCCAGCTTGTATCATTCTCTCTTGCTATAGTTAATATGGTTATTTCACCGTTTATAACAAAATATTTTAAAGAGAACGATAAAAGTAAGCTTCAAAAGCTTTCCAGGCAATCCGCAAGAGCGGCTTTGGTTTTTGCACTACCTTTGGCACTACCTATGATTTTTTTTGGTGCGCCTATTATAAATTTAGTTTTTGGAGAAGAATACGTTGATTTGAGCGTTACATCTTTAGCTATTTTGGCTAGCGCACAACTAATAAGTGTTATATTTGGTTCAGTAGGCATGTTTTTAACAATGAGTGGATTTGAAAAAGACACACTGTTTGGACAAATATGTTCTCTCGCTATTAATGTATTATTGGCGATTTTACTAATTCCAAACTACGGTGCAGATGGTGCTGCTTTTGCGGCGGCAATAGGAGTGATTACCTGGAATTTAATTATGGCATTTAAATTTAAGCAACGCTTAAATTTAAGACCTTCAGCTTTTTAAAATAATATTTATGATTATCAGTGATAAATATCGGTTTGTTTTTATTCATATTCCAAAATGTGCTGGAAGTACTGTGCGTAAACAAATAGAATTTTTGGATGATAAAGGAGGAGTCTTTTCAAACGTAAAATTACATAAGGAACTGGGGCAAATTGATTATGGACATATACCCTTATTTGTATTAAAAAAATATTTCCCAATTGAGTTTAGAAAAATTGAAAAATATGAATCCGTAACTTTGATAAGAAATCCATATGAAAGATTTCCATCATCTGTTTCACAATATTTAAGGTTTTATGGTGAGTCTGCAATACATAAAATGAAGAATGCTGAGATTAAAAATAACTTAAACAAAATAATTAATTATTTATATAAGACACCAGACGACCAATTTTTTCTCCCTAAAGAATATATTCATTTCCAGAAGCAAGTTGATTTTGTTATTGAAAATAAAATCATCTTGACTAATAAAATATTTACAACTAGTGAGGTTGATTTATTAATTGCACACCTTGAAAATCACACAGATATCGAAATCCAAAATCAAAGCATTGAAAAAATAGCTCAAAGCAAAGTTTACCGTAATGAGTTCATTCAATTCTTAATGGAAGATATACGGCCGGGATTAAAAAAAATTTATAAACCTTTATTACCGAATAATCTAAAAAAGAAATTACTTGATACTTTTCTTGTACCACGGGATGCCCGGTATCAATCTTTGTTTCAGGCAAACTATGTTATTGACTTTATAGAAGAATATTATAAAGATGATATTGCTTTGTATAATAAAGTCAGTATTGGGAACAACAAGAAAATATCTAATATATGAAAATTTCTATTGCTATGGCCACATATAATGGAGAAAGATTTTTACAGGAACAGTTAGATAGTTTCGTGGCACAGTCAAGACTACCTGATGAATTGGTTGTTTCCGATGATTGCTCTACAGATGGTACTCTCGAAATTTTAGAGCGTTTTGCCAAGGAAGCACCTTTTGAGGTTATTATAAATAAGAACAAAAATAACCTTGGTTATGCTGGTAATTTTAATCGCGCTTTAGAACTTACTACTGGTGATCTTGTATTTTTAAGTGATCAAGATGATGTTTGGTTTGATAATAAGATTGAAGTAATGTGTAATCATGCATCAAATACAGATAAAATGGTATTGCTTAATGATGCAGTAATTACGGACACTGAATTAAAGGACACTGGCGTAACACAATTGGGGCAAATAAAATCTGGTAACCTCCCTGAAAGTTTGTATGTTTTGGGATGTTCTGTATTAATTAAAAGACAATTTTTTAAAGTGTGCCTGCCAATACCTAAAGGATATTCTTCACACGATGGGTGGATAGTAAAGTTAGCTGAAGGATTAAATAATAAATTAATTATCGATGAGCCTTTTCAATATTATAGAAGGCACAATTCAAATGAAACATCATATGTGGTAAATAAAAAAAAACAACTTAAGAAGGTACATATATTGGTCGATAAATTGAACAAAATTTATCACAGGCGAAAGGGTACAAGTAAATTTAAGTCGAAAGAATTACTAAATCAGCAAAATACACTTCTAAAGAAAAGATTGACAAGCATTGATAATCAAAAGATTGATTTTTTGGCATCCGGTATTGTTGAAAATTTTATTGATGTGTTGAATGAAAAGACGAATAATTTGACTGTGAGAGAATCGCTTAGGTCTAAACCAATCTTGCAAAGATTGACAAGTGGTTATAGTTTATATAAAGATGGTTTTTATGATAAAAATAGTGGGATAATGAGTTACCTCAGAGATATCCTTTTAAGATAGGTAAATATGTTAGTAAATTTTTCAATTGTAATTCCTGTTTATAACAAGAAACCGCATATAAAAAGGTGTCTTGATTCAGTCTTGAACCAAACTCACAATGAGTTTGAAGTAATTATAGTGGATGATAATTCTACCGATGGTAGCTTTGAGGAAATTAAAAAGTATAATGATCCAAGGATTCAGGTTTTCCAGAGAACCGAGCCAGGTCCAGGAGGATATGCTGCCAGAAATCTTGGTATTGAAAAAGTACAATATAAATGGATAGCTTTTCTTGATGCAGATGATGAATGGTATCCTAATCATCTTGAAAATTTATCAAATACTATAAATAGGTTTTCCGATGTGGGTATTATTGGAGCAGGATTTATAGCTATTTCGAAGAAATTAAAAGTTACACAACCTTATTTTCAGATTAATGAAAAAAAAGGTGCTCACCGTCTGACGTTTTCTGATTTTTTAAATATTTACTTGAAGAATCATAGATTTGGAAATACCTCCGTCGTAGCTGTTAAAAAAGATATTATTGAAAAAGCCGGTTGTTTTCCTGCTGGGAAAACTAATAAAGGAGGGGATCTCTATACCTGGATAAAAGTATTTTCAGAAAGCGACGGAGCTTGGAGTCCGCATATTGGTGCTAATACCTACCATGATGCAGTCAATAAAGTAACTCACACATCGTATTTTAATATAGATTTTTTTAAATCAGCAGTGAATGAAGTAAGGGTTTCTGGACCAGATCAAATGCTTTTAAAACAATATATCAATACGCTCATTTTAAAAGACTTTATACGATTTCTCGTTAGTAATAAATCTAAAGCTTTTAGTTTGACCAAAGAAGCATTTTTTATTGATATCAAAAGTAAGGCTCTGCATTTAGCGTTAGATATCATTCCTGCTTTTATACTTCGAAAATTAATATTAATGAAAAGATCTAATTTGGATTAAATGAAAAAAGACGATTCAACAATTATAGATCAAAAGTCAGGGAATGAGATAATCCAATGGACTGATTCTGATAAGCATGATCAGCATCTGTATTTTACATCTCCATCCGTGACTGATGATGATCAGTATTTAGTGATTATATCCGAGAGAAAAGGTAAACCTGATCTGTTTTGTATAGATCGAGGTACCAGTGAAATATCTCAAATAACCGACTCAAAAGGATTGCTCAAATCTTATACCTATCCACAAGGTGGTGAAGTAGGTTTAAGCAAAGCATCACCGTTTCTCGATTCAAAGAATAAGATTCTATATTGGATTGAAGATGATTGTCTTTGGAAAAAAGACTTAGCTTCGAATGAAGCGCCAAAAGAAGTTGCTTGCTTACCCAAAGGGTGGTTAACCGGCTATACTCATGTTTCGTCTGATGGAAAAAAAATCTGTGTACCTTGTACAGATCCAAACGCTTTTACTGAAGAAGACAAAACACAGCACGATCAGCTTAAGAATGTACCAATCATAATGTTAAATGAAGGGTATAAAACCAAAATTATTGTGGTTGATATTGAAAGTGAAACATGCTCTGCTGAAGTAGAGTTGCCGTTTTGGGTTACTCACGTACAATTTGATCCAAATGACCCAGAAAAAATTCTATGTAACAGCGAAGGAAGTTTGCCAAGTACGGCAAGAAGAGAGTACCCCTATTGGGGTAGAATTTGGTTAGTAAATACTGATGGTAGTTATCGGCGATTATTCGAACAAGAAGAAGGGGAGTATGTTAATCATGAGAATTGGTTTAGAAGTGGTGAGGGAATAGTTTACCATGGAAAATATGATCAAACCTTTTTTAAAAAAGCAGGCTACTATGGTATGATTGCCTTTAATAAATTTGTTAGAAAATTCTTCTCAAGGCAAAAATTGGATGTAATGTTTGATCATTTTGTGGCAGCCAGAGATAGAAACGGCAAACAGTTATTTTCAATAAAAGTAAACCATCCTATTAGTCATGCTGTAGCAGGAACTAAGGGTGAAAATTTTGTTACAGATAGCAGAGATGGAAATATTTATGGATACAGAGAAGTCCACAATGATTTCAACAAAAGTTTAATATGTCACCATGGATCCAGTTTGAGTTTTCAAGATGCCCATCCTCATCCTCGTGTAACTAAAAACGGGAATAGTATTATCTTTACCTCTGACAAAAATGGGTCATGTAATGTTTATGAAGTTAAGTTAAAGGAAACTATATGAATATTTTACTATGGGCACCTCATGGTTCTGGGGAACATTATTGGGGACCCGGAATTAGTGCTTATCGATTATATAAATCTGGCCTTCCCGATGGTGTTAAAGTTTACTTAGCTCACGGATATAAAGAACAGAAAAAATATCCCGATGTTTTTGAAGATCAATTTTTTATTTCTGATTTAAAGAAAACTAATAGATTTTTTGAATTGGAGTTTCTCTGGAAGGTGAAAAAATGGATTGCAAAAAATGCAGCAAAATTTGATGCTGTTCATGTTTTAGGGTTATATGAAGTTAGTTTCAGACCAGCTATATGGTTTGAAAAAAAAGGTATTCCGGCATTCTGCAAGATTACAAGTTTAGGGGAAGGACTGAATGAACAATCTTTACTAAGTAAACTGCTAGGCTTGGCAAGGTATCGCAGAAATAACATAACTCAAATAACCGGATTTATAGCAATAAGCGAAGAGATAGAGAAAAGTTTAATTGACTATGGAATAGATGAACAGAGTATATTTCGAATTCCAAATGGTGTTGATACGCAGAGATTCAGACCAGTAGGTGCTCAAAGAAAACAAGATTTGAGAAGTGAACTCAACCTGAGAGACGTATTCACGGTCATATTCGTCGGGGGTATTTCAGAAAGGAAGCAGCCATATATGTTAGCTGAAGCTGTAAAAGATTTAGTAAAGGAAAAAAGACTTGATATTCAATTAGTTATAGTCGGACCGGACAGAGATCAGATTGAGTTGAAAAAAATTAAAAACTTAATATCATCAGAGAGACTGAGAAAAAATATTATTCATATAGAAAATTCAAACGAACCAGAAAAATATTATCAGGCCTCTGATTTATTCTGTTTGCCCTCAAAACGTGAAGGAATGTCGAATGCATTATTAGAAGCTATGGCCTGTGGTTTACCGGCTTTAGTTACGCCAATATCAGGGTCGGTTGATTTAGTGGATGATGGTAAAAATGGATACTACGTCAATAATAAAAATGATATTATACAAATAGTAATGGATAATATTGATGCAGATTATACTAATATGAAATTTAATATAATGAGTACGATAAAAAAATACAGTTCTGTAAAAGTAGGTATAAGTCATATTAATATTTTCCGATCAAATGGTTAGAAGAGAAAGTTTAAATAAATTTTATAAATTTATAATATTCTTTCTTGGTTTTACTGGATTCTATGCTATTCTTGTGATAATGGTAAATTCTGGGTTCGAAAATCAGAGTAGAATAATAACGGTGCCATTAAGATTAGTTGTAATTTTTGGAATTATATTGACAGTTATATCACAAAAAAAACTAAAGATAGATAAATTATTAACACTATTTTTTATATTTTCATTTTTATATTATGCAAGAATTCTTTTTAGCTTTTTGACTGAAGAAACATATAATATTACTATTGAATCATTTTTTTTATATTACACTGCATATGTATTTATCCCTATTATAATTGGCTCATTGATAAAATATAGAAGATCTGATATTAACAGATTATATTGGGCCATAACAATAGGAGGAATTATTTTAGGTATATCTAGTCTCTTGTTTTACGGTGATGCTATTGGAAATGTAAAAAGATTATCTGCAAATTTAGATTCTGGAGAAGTGTCTCCATTGATATTATCATATAATTCCGCATTGGCAATTGGTGTCTCAACGACTGTCTTTTTGATAAAAAATTGTTCAAAAAAAGTCAAATGGTATTCAATATTAGTTATTTTAATTAATATAGTACCTTTCTATTTAGGAGCATCCAGAGGCTCAGTCTTAGCTTTAGCATTTCCACTATTATTTATTTTAATTACTGGTAGGTTAAATGTCTCAAAAGGTAAGGTCTTAACCATTATTGCAGTGTGTGTTGTTGTATTCTTTATTGGATCTGAATTTTTAGGTTCAGGGCTTCTTGACAGAATTTTTAAAACAAATGAGGTTTTAAATTATGGTGAAGACGTTAGACTTCAAATGTGGTTTTCAAGTATTGATCAATTATTAAAAGATCCAATAATAGGCAATAGCTTGGTAAATAATTTATTTAATATGTATCCACACAATATATTGATTGAAAGTGCATTGGCTACTGGAATAATTGGCTGTCTTATTTATATGAGCTTTTTTGGTTTTATATTTAAGCGAATTAAATTTTTAATGAAAAAAGATCCAATATATATGATAGTTTTTGTAATATTTTTGCAGTCTTTTATTAAGGCAATGTTTTCAGGCGGTTTATATACGACATTATTGTTGTCATTATCATCTGGAATGATTATTTCAATTTATAAATATAGATCATGATATTACATATAGCTAATTCATTTAACAGAACAGAAGTATATAAAAATTTATTCAATAAATTAGGGGAAAGTGGTTATAAACAGATAATTTATTGTAATACAAAAGAAGGAAAAAAAAATCTTTTTGATGTCAGTAAGGTCGAAGCTGACAAGATTGTTTTAAAATATAATGTAAAGAAAATACATAAGTTTTTATTTCGGAATAAAAGCAACATGATTTTCAATGATATATTGAATGATGAATATTTGAATGATATTAGTATTATGCATTGTCATACACTATATACGGATGGTTATGTAGGGTATAAAATTTTTAAAAAATTTAACATACCATACTTAGTAACTATACGAAGTACTGATATTGATTATTTTGACAAATATAGAATTGACTTAAAGTTAATTAAAAATAATGTGTTGTCATCAGCATCAAAAATATTATTTACAACACCTGCTCAAAAAAACAAATTCAAAAATAATATAAGCAAAAAAAGATGGAAATCGATCAAAGATAAATGTATTGTTGTACCAAATGGTATTGATGAGATTTACTTTAAAAATAAACCTCCATTAAGTTCTAAAAGCAAT
The DNA here is from genome assembly GCF_011089875.1 of Psychroflexus maritimus. Taxonomy (GTDB): domain Bacteria; phylum Bacteroidota; class Bacteroidia; order Flavobacteriales; family Flavobacteriaceae; genus Psychroflexus; species Psychroflexus maritimus. Next base: position 57,376 of record NZ_JAANAS010000061.1, read on the forward strand.
GATGGGGTGTGTCGAGTATTATATGTTGGGAAATTTTTAAAAAGAAAGAATGTAGACATATTAATACAGTCAATTAAGGCTATAAGTAAGAATAATAAAATTAAATTGACAATAGTAGGTGGTGGTGGAAATTGTCATGCTAGAGTAAATGAACTAATAATCGCTAATAAAAATATTGTTGATTATATGGGAAAGATTGAAGATAAAATGAGACTGATAGATATATATCGGGCTAATGATATTTTTTGTATGATTAGCAAAAATGAGACATTTGGTCTTGTATATTTTGAAGCTTTGTCTCAAGGCTTGCCAATCATTTATAAGAGCGGCGATTCAATTGACGGATTAATCACTTGTGATAGTGTAAAAGAAGTAATTATAGATACCTCAAGTTTAAAAGAATTAAAAACTTCTATATTAGAACTGTATTATAATTTCAATATAGATGTTTCTAAAAAGTGTATTGAAGCATCAAAATTAGCAAATTGGGATGAAGTAATTAAAAAATATAAAAGAATTTATGATAATAATATGTAATGGTGCTTTCAAATCTGGAAGTACTTGGCTTTATTTAATCGTTGAAGAATTACTAAAATTAAAAAAAATCCCTTTTAACGAAAAAACAAACGAAACATGGATAAGTGAAAAAAACAAAAGTTTTCTTTTTAATGATTCTAATATTGTAAATGCAATAAATCACTACCAAAAAGGGAATGAAGTTTATTTATCAAAAGTGCATCTTCTAGAGAAAAATTCTTATAAATTTTTAAAAGATAGAGTAAATGGTAGGAATGTGAAAGTTTTATTTACATCAAGGAATCTTGGTGATGCTTTGGTTTCACATTATCATCATGTAGTCACTCAAACAGAAAAGAAAATGTCGTTTAATAAATATTATAAATTAATTGGACGCTATAAAGCTTATGAAATAATAAAATTCAATAAAAATAGAGTTAATTATCTACCAGGCACACTACAAATTAAATTTGAAGATTTGAAATCAAATTTTAATGTCCAAGTTAATAATATAGCAAATGAATTAGGTTTGCAAATTTCAGATGCTGATATTAATTTAATAAAGGAAAAGACATCAATTGATAATTTAAAGGACAAAGTAAAAAAAGGTGAGATATCACAGTATTCTAAAAATTCAGAAAAAGCATCTAAGCTTTTTAGAAAAGGTGAAGTAGGAGAGTCTAGGAAATTTTTCCAGGATAAACAGAAGGATGATTTAAATAAAATTGCAAAAGGAGAAATGGGTTTCTTTTTTAAACTTTATTATTTTATTTTCTTTGTCTTACGCCGCAATTTTTATAAAATATAAACTGATGAAAATTCTCTACCTTCATCAGTACTTTAAAACACCTTCAGAACCGGGAGGAACTCGGTCGTATTGGATAGCAAAAGAGCTCATAAAAAACGGGCATGAGGTAACAATGATTACTGCCAAAGCATTGCAGAACAAGAATCGTGAAGAAAAAAATATAGATGGCATTAAAGTAATTTATCTCAATGAAGGCTACGATCAAAAGATGTCTGTTTTTATACGTTTAAAGACATTTTTAAAATTCGTTTGGAAAAGTACTTATGAAGCAAATAAGTACAAGGATATGGATCTAGTTATTGCTACATCCACTCCTTTAACAATAGGTATTCCAGCTTTATTTTTAAAATGGTTTAAAAAAACGCCTTTTTTGTTTGAAGTGAGAGATTTATGGCCGGAAGTGCCTATTCAAATGGGGGCAATAAAAAATTCATTATTAAAAAAACTAGCCAGATTATTTGAAAAAACGATTTATAAAAATGCTCTGCATGTAATTGCTCTGTCCCCAGGGATGCAGGAGGGCGTATTAAGGTACATTCCAAAAGAAAAAACATCTATGATACCCAATATGGCTAAAAAAGATGAATTTTGGCCACGAAAGAAAAACGTTCAATTAGAAAAAAATCTTGGGTTAAAAACTTCGAGTTTTAAAGTGATACATTTTGGTGCCTTGGGTTTAGCTAATGGTGCTTATACTATTTTAGAATCAGCTTTAATCTTGAAAAATGATAACTCAGTGGAATTTTTGTTCGTAGGTGGAGGTGCTACCGAAGAGGAATTAATTAACATTTGTAAAAAAAACCAGCTAGATAATGTCAGGTTTTTAGGAAGATTTCCAATGGATGAACTTTCAGAAATTGTGAATCTCTGCGATGTGTCAATTATTTCTTTCAAAGATCTTCCCATACTCTATACTAACTCTCCAAATAAATTATTTGACTCTTTATCTGCAGGGAAACCAATTATCGTAAACTCTGCAGGTTGGACAAAAGATATAGCTGAGAAATACAACTGTGGTTATTACGTCAATCCGAATAATCCAGAAGAACTGGCTGAAAAAATTAAATTTTCACAAAAAAATCCTGAAGTGATGATCCAAATGAGTTCAAACTCACGAAAACTAGCGGAAGAAAAATATGATAAATCAATTTTATCCAAAAAATTTGTAGAAGTTGTTAATAGCTTAAATATTTAAAAGCGTTGATGAATATCTCACTAGTTATAAGTATTGAGTAAACAGTAACTAATCACCAATCACTAATAACCAGTCACTTAACCAAATGTACAAGCCCATCATAAAACCTTTCCTTGACTTTCTAGCAGCTCTAATCGGTTTACTCCTACTGAGTCCAATTTTTATTAGTGTTACTCTACTCTTATTCATTGCCAATCAAGGCAAACCTTTCTTTTTTCAAAAACGCCCAGGTAATAATGAACGAATTTTTAGTATCATCAAATTTAAGACCATGAACGATAAAAAAGATACAAAGGGCAATTTGCTGTCGGATGCAGAGCGCTTAACCGCAGTAGGAAAATTTGTCCGAAAGACCTCCTTGGATGAAATTCCGCAGCTAATTAATGTGCTTAAAGGGGATATGAGCTTGGTCGGACCACGCCCTTTATTACCTGAGTATCTGCCCTTATATAATCCAGAACAGAAAAAACGTCATCAGGTCAAGCCTGGTATCACCGGCTGGGCACAGGTGTATGGGCGAAACGCCATTTCATGGGAAGACAAATTCAGACTTGATGTAGAGTATGTAAAGAATCAAAGCTTTTTATTAGATTTAAAAATCCTATTTTTAACGGTCAAAAAAGTCTTTGTTTCAGAAGGTATAAATCAGGCAGGACAGGCTACAGCAGAAAAATTTAAAGGGAATTAAGGTGAAAAAACTAAATTTATTCGGAGCCAGTGGTCACGCTAAAGTCGTTATAGATATCATTACAAGTAATGGCTTTGGATTAGCGTATGTTTTTGACGATGATAAGTCTATTCATAAGCTTTTAGACTATAAAGTAACGACCTCTTATGATTCAAGTTTACTTAAGAGTTATCCATTACTAGTAAGCATTGGAGATAATGTCATCAGAAAAGAAATCGCTCTGAGAACCAATATCAACCTTTCTGAAGCTTTGATCCATCCATCAGCAATAATTTCTTCAGAAGCAGTCCTAGGAAAAGGAACAGTCGTTATGCCCAATGTGGTGATTAATTCAGGTACTAGAATTGGAGAAAATTGTATTATCAATACATCAGCAGTTATAGAACATGACTGCATCATAAAAGACTATGTTCACATTTCGCCAAATGCCGCTTTGGCGGGAGGGGTGAAGGTAAGGGAGGGTAGCCATGTTGGAATAGGTGCAAATATCATACAATTTATAGAAATTGGAGAATGGTCAAATATTGGTGCGGGCGCTGTTGTAGTCAGAAATATTCCATCCCATTGTACAGCCGTAGGAATACCCGCCAAACCTATTAAGTTTCATTCTTAAATTGAATGCTTTTTATTCTCTCTGCCAGCCTAAGCTGGAAGAGCTTTTCTAAGACTGAGAAATCTCTTTTTTTAAAGATAGAAGAATACATCCTCAAAGCAGAAGATCACGACATCCTGTTTATCCCTGCCGGCTATGTGTCTGCCATCAAACCACTACAAGACAACTCCACCCTCCAGCTCTTTTCAGACCAATCCCTCCAGGACTCCCAAAACGACGATTATAGATTTGATAGTGAGAGGTGGTATTACGATTCGTTTATGTAAGCCTCTGGCCCCCAAAGGGGGTAAAAGTCCTCCCCCGACCCCTCTTCCAAGCCTGTACTGAGCGCAGTCGAAGTAGAGGGGAGAAGGCCACTCCCGGTACCTTCCGCCTCAGGCGGAGAGTTTGTTAGATGATCTTATGTTTTCGTCTTTGTCTTCGTCAAGGTTTTCGTTACTGTTCCTTCAAGCGTCCCGCCGATTATACGAAAAAGCGTAGCGATTTACCAACAACCCGCAAATCGTAATAATTCCGAGTTAGTCGCTGCGCTCCATTGCGAGTTAACCAAGAACCCGTAATAAACAACCCGCAATAACCAAACCCGCAACCCGTAATAATGAACCCGCAATAACCAAACCCGTAATAACCAACCAGTTTGTTTGAAAGCTTTTAAATGAACTCATAGTGCATTTAAATCAATTTAAATAAACCAAATAAAGAAATTTGTTTATTTTAGCCTGAAAAAATGAACTATGAGTACCGTTAAACCATCCAAAATAAACAGGTTGTTAAAATTACAGCCATCCGGAGTTGTGTTAATTAGTAGTTGGCTCACAGAGCAAGGCTACAGTCCAGAATTACTCAGGAAGTACCGTAATAGTAATTGGTTAACATCCATAGGAACTGGAGCAATGATAAGGGAAAATGACCAAGTTAATTATCTTGGTGCCATTTTCAGTCTTCAGCAGCAATTAGGTTTGAACATACATCCTGGAGCTAAAACAGCCTTATCGCTTCATGGAAAAGCTCATTTTTTAGATTTTGCCCAGCAACAAGTTTACATATTTGGACATTCAAAGGAAAATTTACCCCGATGGTTTCAAAAGTATGATTGGGGAGTGAAGGTAAATTATTATACCACTTCGTTTCTTCCTGCAGATGAAGGAATGACAACTATTCGTAAGGACAATTTTGAACTGAGCATATCATCACCTGCTCGTGGATTAATGGAATGTCTGTTTATAGCTCCGCAATCACAAGATTTGATGGAATGCCTTCAAATTATGCAAGGGCTTAATAACCTACATCCAAAACAGATACAGCGAATGCTGGAACGATGCACCTCCGTGAAAGTGAAACGTTTATTCCTTTATTTAGCAGAAACTTGTGGACATACCTGGTTTAAATACTTAAATTTAGAACAAATTGATTTAGGAAAAGGGAACAGAAGTCTAGTAAAAAATGGAGTTTATATACCAAAATATAGAATCACCGTTCCGCAAGAAATGCAAAAAGATGAGTCCCCAGAATTATAAAGCGCAAGTAGGTCTATTGTTAGCTGTTCTACCAGAAGTTGCAAAAGAAGATTGTTTTGCCTTACATGGTGGAACGGCCATCAACTTATTTAGTAGAAATATGCCTCGATTGTCGGTAGATATAGACCTGACCTACTTACCATTGGAAAATAGAAACGATGCATTACAAGGAATAAGCAAAGCCTTGTTGCAGATTAAGAAAAATATTGAAGAAGCTTTCACCTTGTTCAAGGTTCAACATCTGGAGAACGAAGCTAAACTTTTGGTAAGCAGTAAAGATGCAACAATCAAAATTGAAGTCAATCTAATTAAAAGAGGTTGCTATGCTCCTCCTCAGCAGTTTGCATTATGCGAAAAAGCGCAGGATGATTTTGAGGTTTACACACAGATAGCAATTGTTGAACAAGGGCATTTATTTGGGGGTAAAATATGTGCAGCCTTAGACCGTCAGCATCCTCGTGATTTGTTCGATATTAAATACATGCTAGAGAAAGAAGGGTTTTCACCTGAAATAAAGAAAGGCTTTCTGTTCTATTTAATTAGCTCAAATAGACCTATTGTTGAAGTCTTGTTTCCTGTGTTTAAAGATCAAAGTCTAGCATTTAGTAACCAATTTGAAGGAATGTCACAGGCTAAGTTTGATTATTCAGAATATGAAAAGACTAGAGAAGTCCTAGTACGTACTGTAAACTTAGCTTTAACAAAAGAAGATAAGACATTTTTAGCTAGCATAGAAGAAGGAGAACCTGATTGGAGCAGGTATGATTTTAGTCAATTCCCAGCTGTACAGTGGAAATTACAAAATATCAATCTGCTAAAGAAGAAAAACCCAGCCAAGCACAAAAGACTTTATAAAAAACTTAAAATGGAGTTTTCCAAATTTGAAAATAATAAAGACTTAAACTAAATAACGCAAAAACAATCTGTAATAATTCCGAGTTAGTCGCTGCGCTCCATTGCGAGTTTGCGCTTCGCTTTATTCCGAGTTAACCCGCAACCCATAATAATGAACCCTTAATAAGAAAACCCGCAACCCGCAATAATGAACTCGCAATAAGAAAACCCGCAACCCGTAATAAAACAACCCGTGATAAGAAACAAGCAATAAGAAAACTCGAAACCCTCACAAACTCACCGTCTCACCACTTCACTGCTTCACTGCCTCACCACCTCACCATTTCACTCCCACCATTCCATTCCCCCTTTAGGGGCTAGGGGGCTTCCACTTCTCTTTGTCATTGGTATTCCCCCTTTGGGGGCTAGGGGGCTTGACCACCTCACTGCTTCACTTCGTCAGGGGGCGTTCTATGTTCATTTTTCTAACATCTAATGTCTAACATCTAATGTCTCCCCAAGGCTAGGGGGCAAAGATTTGCATTAAACCTTAAAGTACAGTATATTTGTTATCGTAATCTGGATTACAGTAATGAATATTACGATACATGAAATTTTATAATAGAGAAAAAGAAATCTCCCTATTAAGGGAAGTAGCAGAGAACGCTACATCTTCAGCACAAATGACGTTTATGGTAGGCAGACGTCGCATTGGAAAGACCAGTTTAATGTTGGAAGTGTTCAAAGCAGAAAACTATGTGTATTTATTCATCGCCAGGAAAAACGAAGCTGTGCTTTGTAATGAATTGATTTCAGAAATTCAATTAAAATTGGATCTTCCCATATATGGAGAAATTAAATCGTTTAAACAAGTCTTTCAAATTCTCATGGATTATTCCAGGAGGCATAGCTTTACATTAATTATTGATGAGTTTCAGGAATTGCAAAACATCAATCCGAGTATCTATTCAGATATGCAACATATATGGGATTCTACCAAAGAAAAAAGTAAAATCAATCTGTTGGTTTGTGGTTCCATCTATTCGATGATGACCAGGATTTTTGAAAATTCCAAAGAGCCTTTATTTGGTCGTGCTACGCAGCGTATTCATTTAAAACCTTTCAATATTCATTGTTTAAAACAAATTCTCGGAGAGCAATATCCTACCTATACAGCAGAAGATCTATTAGCTTTTTATCTATTTACAGGAGGAGTCGCCAAATATGTAGAGCTCATCATACAGGCTAAAGCATTTACAAAAGAGGCCATCATTGATGTGGTCTTAGCTGAAAACTCAATCTTCTTAGACGAGGGGAAAAATGTGTTGATTGAAGAATTAGGAAAAGAATATGGTAATTATTTTTCTATACTTTCACTTATAGCATCAGGTAAAACAAGTCGTGTCGAAATTGAATCGATTATGGAAATGCAAACTGGAGGGTTTTTAAAACGATTGGAAAGTGAATATTATTTGGTAAAAAGGATAAGACCCATTTTAGCCAAACCCAATACACGTAAGTTGAAATACGCCATAGAAGATAATTTTTTATCCTTTTGGTTTCGTTTTATTTTTAAAAATAAGTCAGCAGTAGAAATGGGAAACCTTTCTTATATAAAAGAAGTCTTAGAACGTGATTATAAAACCTATAGTGGATTAATTTTGGAAAAATATTTTACTGAAAAGTTGAGCCAAGAAAAGAAGTATAACCAGGTGGGTCGCTACTGGGAAAAAGCCAATCAAAATGAAATTGATATAGTAGCTGTGAATGATATAGAGAAAAAAGTGGTGTTTGCTGAAGTTAAAAGACAAAAAGGAAACATTAGTCTCTCAAAATTAAAAACCAAATCCTTGAAGTTACAGCAACAATTTAATGGATATACGTTTAGTTTTAAAGCTCTATCTTTAGAAGATATGTAATTACTAACGCCTCCCCCAGCCCCTCCCAAGCCTGTACTGAGCGCAGTCGAAGTAGAGGGGAAAAGCCACTCCCGGCCCCTCTTCCCTCGAGGGAATCCCGAAGCTTCGGGAGAGATGGGTGTTTCACCAGTTTTCATCATCTTCGTTTTTGTCTTCGTCAATGTCTTCATTCCCACCATTCCATTCCCCCTTCGGGGGCTAGGGGGCTTCCGCCTCAACATCTCACCACCTCACCGCTTGACCACCTCACTAGAAATTACTTTTTTAGATGTATAAGTATTCAAACAAGTATTTATTTATATATTTGCCAAAAATAAAACCTATACATTTAAAGCAAAAAATAATACATAAATGAAAAAATTCATAGCTATAGCTTTAATGCTATTTTCGCTAGTTTTAGCTGCACAAACGCCAACACAAGAATCTATGATTCGTGAACAAATCGAAAAACGCGGACTTACTGAAGCAGAAGTGCGTTCTAGATTAAGCGCGGAAGGTATTTCTATTGACTCTCCAGAGGATGCCATGAAAAACCAAGGAAAAATCAAAGCCATTTTAGATGAAATGGAAAAGGAGAAAAAAGGCGGTGATAATGCTAAAGCCTCAGCAAATAATTCTACCGAAGTATCTTCAGATAGAGCCAGCATGATTGAAGCAATCGAAGCAGAGAAACGCACTACTGAAAACGAAGCGGAAAATGCCCAGGAAGCAGTAATGAAAACCGTGAATGACCGCAAGATATTTGGACGCAGTATATTTACCGACCAAGCCTTAGAGGTTTTTCGTACCACCGATGGAGCGCGCGCACCAGATAATTATATTCTTGGCGCAGGAGATATTATACGGGTTACAATTTTTGGATCTTCTCAAGAAGATTTGCTTTTAGAAATCAATTCACAAGGCTTTGTACAACCTTCAGATTTACCTAAAATCTTTGTGCAGGGAATGGAACTTAGTGCCGCGCGTAAGCTGATTATACAGCGCTTATCTTCCTATTACACCTTCAATACCAACCAAATTTCAGTAACTATTCAAACCGTACGCACCATTAATGTGAATATTTTTGGTGAAGTAGAAAGGGTAGGAGGCTTTAATGTATCGGCCCTTAATACCGCCCTAAATGCCCTCTCTGCAGCAGGGGGACCTACCGAAATAGGTTCGGTGCGGAACATCGAACTCATCAGTGGAAAAAAACGCCGAATCATTGATGTATATGCGGTGATGGACAATCCATCCGATATGTTTCAGTACGATTTGCAGCACAACGACATTATTTATGTACCTGTGGCGCAAAAATTGGTTACTCTAACAGGAGCGGTGAGACGGCCCATGCGCTATGAGCTCAAAGAAGGGGAGACACTAAAAGATTTAATTCGGTTTGCGGGCGGACTCCAGCCCAGGGCCTATCCAGAACTTGTGATTATTAGAAGTATAGACAACGGAGAAGAAACCATTACGGAATACAACCTTCGTGAAGCCCTAGAAAGTAACAGCAGCATTCCGCTTAAAGACGGCGATCAAATCAGTATTCGTGAAATAGAAAAAGAATTGGAACGCTATGTCGAAATAGGAGGAGATGACGCAATTTTTTATCCCGGTCGCTATTCACTAGATCAAACACCCACTCTAAGAAGCTTAGTGGATAAAGCAGAGCTGCGTTCTCAGGCTGAAACTTCTTCTATGTTTATTGAACGAACCCGTGAAGACGAGGCCAAAAACCTGCTTGTAGTCAACTACGACAGTTTGGTGAAACAAAACACCGATTTCGATTTACAAGGCTTGGATGTTGTTCGGGTGTTTACAGAAAAACGCTATGCGATTACTGATTCTATTACGGTAGCTGGGGATGTGCGTCAGCCATTTAGTAAGTCATATCGATTTGACCAACGCCTCTCGATAGCCAATGCGTTGGCTTTTGCGGGTGGAACAAAACCTACCGCTACCCAGCAAGCTTATGTGTTTAGAAAAAACATCGAAAATCCTGAAAAAATAACTCACATCCCCGTTAACCTCGTTGGCGACTGGGACTTTGAATTGCAACCCGGCGATCGCCTTATGGTGTATAACGAGGCCCTGCGTACTCGCATTCCTCAACTTTCCGTTCAAGGGGAAGTAATTGAGCCTTTTACCACAGCTTTTGAGCCCGGTATTAGCCTTACCCAAGTTTTAAAAATGGCTGGTGGAGTAACTGAAAAAGCAAGTAGAGAGCGCGTAGAAGTATTTCGTGCCCTTATCGACGAAACCCAAGGGGTGCGTTTTGAACGAATTGTTTTAAAAGTAGATGAGGACATGAAGGTGTTGCAACCAGCAGGTTTTAACCTGCAGCCTTTTGATCAAGTAGTTGTTCGAAGCATACCGCAATACCAAATAGACCGAGCCGTTCAGATCAGTGGTGAAGTATTTTACCCTGGAACCTATCCGTTAGAATCAGGACGCTACCGCTTAAGCGACCTCATTAAAAAAGCGGGGGGGCTTACAGAACAAGCAGATAAAGAATTTGCTAACATCATGCGCGCACACGAAGGTCGAGGCCCTATTGGGGTGAGTTTAAAAAAGGTAATGAACAACCAAGGCAACGATAGTTTTGATCCTGTTCTCTTTGAAGAGGATGTAATTACCATTCGCCGATTTGAAAATGTCATCTCCATCAATATCTCAGCTACTCGCTTAGGACTTGCCAAGCGTCTAGCGGTAAAGGCTAATCAAAAAGAAATAAATCCTGATGAATTTGAATACAACGAAGCAGAATTACAACTTTTAGACCAATTAAGGGAGCCTGATTTAGACCCAGGTACCTCAACCGAATTATTGCGTCAGCTGAATTTAGAGTTCATCAATAAGTTGGATTCAGAAGATTTACGTGAGCAAGAGCTTGAAACCAGAAATTATGTTTTTCGCGGAAAGCGTTCTGCCAATTGGTACATCAAAAATTATGCAGGAGGTTATGCTCGAAAAGCCGACCGAGGCAGTGTAACCGTTACCCTTCCGAACGGACAAGTAGTGGGGACGCGTGAATATTTTTGGGGCTTATGGAGAAATTATCCAGATGTGGTGCCTGGATCAGAAATTTCACTTGATTACAAACCTGAAAAGAAACCTAAACCAGCTTCCGAGAAAACCGATTGGGGAAGCATTGCAACCGGTATATCGCAGGCGCTTATTTCTGCAGTTACTTTAATTCTATTACTGCAAAATGCTAACTAATTTAGGACATGGATAAAATGACCCACACCGAAGTACAAGAAGACGAGATTTCAATTGCAGAATTAATCCAAAAAGCGGCTAAATTTCTTTCCCGTATAAAGAAAGAAAAGCGATTTATAATCTACTGTTTGCTAATAACCATTCCAATAGGTTTGTTGCTGGCTTTTGGAAGCACCCCACAATACAGTGCGTCTATGCGAATAATGCCTTATCGCGCAGCAAGCTCAGGAGGCAACTTAGGGAATCTAGGCGGCTTAGCAGGGATGGCCGGGATTAAAATTCCAAGTAGGGGAGCAGAGGAAACCGTTCAGCCAGAAATGTATCCCGACATAGCAGAGACCTTAGGTTTCAGAATTTCCATTGCAGAGACCCCTTTGTATTTTACTAGTTTAAATGACAGAATCTCGTCCGTTTCGTATTTTTCTGAATATGCAGAACCTTCATTTGCAGATCAGGTAATGCGCTATACCATAGGCCTTCCTAAATTACTGCTTTCGTTTTTACTTTCAGAAAAAGAGCTGCCGGCAGTCCAAGGAGAAGACCCAACGCCTTACTTATTAAAATACAACACCAACTATTTGGAGCTCATCTCAAAAGTAGGAGAGAGCGTTACGGTAGAAACTGAGCAAATTGAGAACTTTAGCACGGTTACTTCCTTGAAAATAGAAGCAGTAATGCCAGACCCGCAAGCCGCCGCAGGATTAGCCAAAGCGGCAGCAGACCAATTAATGGAATCGGTTATTAAGTTTGAAATACGCAAGATTGAAGATGAATTAGCTTATTTAGAGGAACACCATAACAATATGAAAGACAGGTATTTTAAAGCCCAAGAATCCCTTGCTGTTTTTCGAGATAAAACAAGAAACACAACATCCTCCTCCATTCAATCTGAAATGGAACGCTTACAAAACGAGTTTACCATGTCCTATGATTTGTATCGCTCAGCTCGAGCAGAGCTGGAGCAAGCAAAAATTAAACTGAATAGAGATACGCCTGTTTTTACCATCCTAGAAAATGTGGTTGTACCTAATCAAGCGATTTCTCCTCGTAAACTACGTGTGTTGTTTTTAGCACTTTTTCTAGGACTCTTTTTTGGAGTAGCCATTATAGGAGCTCGTGAATTTTGGGAACAAATACACCTGGAAGGAAGTCCGAGTAAAGCTTAGATGAAACACAAATGCACAAATTTTTTTCACACAAGAGCATGTTTATACGTGAGGCATTTGACCACTGAAAAGCAACTAATATAAACAGATGCAACGATGCTTGACTAGCAGGATGAGATAACTCTGCCGAATAAGTCTTAGAGGGAAGACAAACTCACTCTTTCAAACTGTTATTCCGTGAAAATTGTCTAAAGGAAATTTTATATTGAATCTCCTGTAACGAACAACAATGTCAGTTCGGTTGCTTTCAACGAATGTGACTTGATTTGAAATTGTATCGAAGTGTCAGTTCGAGTTTTTTTTGAACGCTAAGTGAAAGAAAAAAGTATCGAGAACCTTTTGCAGCAGGACTCTCGATACAATTCCAATCTGTTTTTTTCACCAAAAACAAATCGGAATCACTCGAGCAGATAGTTGTATCGAAGTGCGGTCACTGAGTGATTTCAACAAACGCGAGTGGCGTTGAAATTGTATCTAAGTGTGGTCACTGAGTGATTGAATGTTTCATCAAAAAACATTCAATTGTATCGAAGTGAGCTCTCGATACATCTCGCTAACAAGATTCCAAATTCATTATCAACATCGTAAAAAGCGAGACACTCGAGCTGACACCCCACATCTTCAATGAAATAGAAATTTTTAATTTCGTAATTGAATTAATCCCGTGAGTGAAGCGATACGGAACAACACCAAACAAAAACCCGGCAATTAATTTTTGTCAGTTAAAAAGCCTAACTTTGCACCCAAATTTGAATAAAAATTATGGGAAGCATTGTTGCAATTGTAGGTCGTCCAAACGTAGGTAAATCAACCTTTTTCAATCGACTTATTCAACGTAGAGAAGCTATTGTTGATTCGGTAAGCGGAGTTACTAGAGACCGTCATTATGGGAAAACCGATTGGAATGGAAGAGAATTTTCGGTGATTGATACCGGAGGATACGTCATTGGAAGCGATGATGTTTTTGAAAAAGACATCGATAAACAAGTAGAATTAGCTATTGATGAAGCTGATGTAATCATTTTTGTAGTCGATGTTACTTCAGGAATTACTCCTGCAGATGAAGATGTAGCTAAACTTTTAAGAAAAGCGAACAAACCTACTTTAATTGCCGTAAACAAAGTAGATTCTAATAAAAACATGCTGGATGCTACCGAGTTTTATTCGTTAGGTTTAGGCGATTATTTCACCATTTCTGCCATTAATGGAAGCGGCTCTGGCGAGCTCCTAGACGCTGTTGTAGAAGCTTTACCTGAGGTAACCGACGAAGAGGAAGAAGAATTACCCAAATTTGCAGTTGTTGGAAGACCTAACGCCGGAAAATCTTCATTCATTAACGCCTTAATTGGTGAAGAACGTTATATTGTAACCGACATTGCCGGAACTACAAGAGATTCTATAGACACTCGGTACAATCGTTTTGGTTTTGATTTTAAATTAGTAGATACCGCAGGAATTAGAAAAAAATCGAAAGTCAAAGAAAACCTTGAATTTTATTCGGTCATGCGAAGTGTTCGCGCCATTGAACATGCCGATGTGTGTATTTTGATTTTTGACGCCTCTAGAGGCTTTGATGGTCAAGTAGAGAATATTTTTTGGTTGGCAGAAAGAAACCGAAAAGGTATTGTGATTTTGGCTAATAAATGGGACAAAGTTGACAAAGAAACCAACACCATTAAAGAGTATGAGAACGCCATTATAGAACGAATTAGACCTTTTGTAGATGTGCCTATTGTTTTTGTCTCAGTTCTTAACAAACAACGAATTTTTAAGGCTATTGAAACGGCTGTTCAGGTGTATAAAAACAAAAGTACACGGATCAAAACTAAAGTTTTAAATGAAGTTTTACTGCCTGAAATTCTTAAAAATCCACCGCCAGCCATTAAAGGGAAATACGTAAAAATTAAATACATTACTCAATTACCCACACCTCAGCCACAGTTTGCCTTTTTTTGCAACTTGCCTCAATATGTAAAAGATTCATATAAACGATTTTTAGAAAATAAATTACGTGAGCACTTTGATTTAAACGGAGTTCCGGTTTCAATTTACATGCGTAAAAAATAAAAAGCCATTAAAATAGTTAATATGTTAATGCTTTGTTCATATCATTTAAAATAATTTTTTTTGTAATCCGTTATAAATTGTATTTTTACCAACTTTGAAACACGCTTAATAAATGGGGAAAATAATTGCTATTGCTAATCAAAAAGGGGGCGTTGGAAAAACAACAACAGCGGTAAATTTATCGGCTGCTCTAGGTGTTCTTGAAAAAAAGGTCTTGCTCATTGATGCAGACCCCCAAGCCAATGCAACCTCTGGTCTGGGTATTGACTTAGATAACTTAAAAATAGGCACTTATCAACTTTTAGAACATACCCAAAAAGCAGAAGACGCTATTATTTCTACCAATTCACCTAACTTAGAAATTATACCCGCGCACATTGATTTGGTGGCTATTGAAATCGAATTGGTAGATCAAGAAAATAGAGAATACATGCTAAAAGAAGCTACTTCTCACCTAAAGGAAAAATACGATTACATTATTATAGATTGTGCCCCTTCGCTTGGTTTACTAACCTTAAACGCACTTACTGCTTCAGATTCAGTAATCATTCCTATTCAATGTGAATATTTTGCTTTAGAAGGGCTAGGTAAGCTGTTAAACACCATTAAAAGCGTGCAAAAAATACACAATGCGCAACTCGATTTTGAAGGCTTGCTTCTTACCATGTATGACTCAAGATTACGTCTTTCAAATCAAGTAGTTGAAGAAGTTGAAAAGCATTTTGAAGACATGGTCTTTAAAACTGTTATCCAACGAAATGTGAGATTAAGTGAAGCACCAAGTTACGGAGAAAGCATTATTAAATATGACGCTTCTAGTAAAGGAGCAAATAATTATTTAAGCTTAGCTGAAGAAATCATTAAAAAGAATAATTAATGGCTAAAGCATCAAAAAAAAAGGCCCTTGGAAGAGGACTTTCGGCACTACTGAAAGACCCCGATAACGATATTCAGTCGGCTAAAGATAAAAATGCTGATAAAGTAGTTGGCAGTATTGTAGAATTAGAATTAGAGAGCATTGAAGTTAATCCTTTTCAACCGCGTTCTAGTTTTAACGAAGAAGCCTTAGAAGAATTAGCTTCTTCCATTAGAGAATTGGGGGTTATTCAACCTATTACCGTCAGAAAATTAGACTTTAATAAGTATCAATTGGTTTCTGGGGAACGCCGGTTTAGAGCTTCTAAGTTAGTTGGTCTAGAAACAATTCCCGCTTACATTAGAATTGCCAACGACCAAGAGTCTTTAGAAATGGCTTTGGTAGAAAATATTCAACGCCAAGATTTAGACCCTATTGAAATTGCCCTTTCTTACCAACGATTAATTGATGAAATTGATTTAACACAAGAAGAGCTTAGTGACCGTATCGGAAAAAACCGATCAACCATTGCTAATTACCTAAGACTGCTAAAGTTAGATCCTATTGTTCAAACAGGTATGCGTGACGGTATTTTAAGCATGGGGCATGGAAGAACACTCATTGCTATTGAAGATGAAAACTCGCAAATTGAAGTATATCAAGAAATTATAAAAAACAAACTTTCTGTAAGAGAAACCGAAAAGCTAGTGAAGCAAGTTTTAAGCGGAAAAACACGTCAAAATAAAACGAAAAAACCCATTGTTTCTGATGAAAAACAGAAAGCTATTAAGTCTATTTCTTCGGCTTTTGGCACTAAAGTAGAAATGAAATTAAGTAAAAAAGGCAATGGTAAATTAATTATACCCTTTTCATCGGATGAGGACTTTAACCGAATTCAACAATTAATTGAAGAGAACTTACATGATTAAATTCTTCTTTTGTGTATTATTCACCTTGAGCCTTCAATTTTCCTATGCGCAACAAGATACTTTATCGGTTGAAGAAAAAGAGTCGCTTATGCTTGAAGAATTAAAAAACACAGAAGATGAAGGTTTTGGCATTAACTTGTACGACCCACTAGCGCCATCAAAAGCCGCCTTCTATTCGGCTGTAGTACCTGGCTTAGGTCAAGTGTATAACCGCAGTTATTGGAAGGTCCCATTAGTTTATGCTGCTATAGGTACCACAGCGTATTTTTTTATTGACAACAACAAACAATACAACAGGTATAGAGACGCTTATAAGCAGCGCTTAACAGGACAAATTGATGAGTTTGATGGAGTCTTGTCTAATCAAAACTTAATAGATGCCCAAAAGCAATTTAGAAGTAATCGGGATTTATCCTTACTTTTGGTTTTTGGTGCCTACGTATTGAATATTGTTGATGCCAATGTTGATGCGCATTTACAACAATTTAATGTAACTGAAAATTTAAGTTTAAAACCTGAAGCACAACAAAATTTTTTAACAGGTGGTTTAAATTTTGGCTTATCCTTAAATTTTAAGCTCTAAATAACGTAACATTTATGCATGTTTACACACCAATAAAAAGTAACTGCTGAAAATAAATACAAATCGATGAAAATTGCATTGTTAGGTTACGGGAAAATGGGAAAAACCATTGAAAAGATTGCTTTAAATAGAGGTCATAAGATTTCATTAAAAGCCAATCAAACCCCAACAAGTGAAGAATTAAACGCTGTTGATGCGGCCATAGACTTTAGTGTACCTCATGCAGCATTTCAAAATCTAAGTGCTTGTTTTAAAAATCAAATTCCCGTAGCTTGCGGAACAACAGGTTGGTTAAACCAATACCAAGAAGCAGTAGAACTTTGTAAACAACATAAGGCTAAATTTATATATGCTTCAAATTTTAGTCTTGGTGTAAATTTATTCTTTGAACTAAATGAAACCTTAGCCAAAATGATGCGTAAATTTGAAGCTTACCAAGTAGGAATGAAGGAAATTCATCATACGCAAAAATTAGATGCACCAAGCGGCACAGCTATTTCACTTGCAGAACAAATCATTGAAAACTCAAATTACAGCAATTGGAAACATCCTGCAAAAAACCTAGCTAAAAACGAATTAGGTATTGAAGCCGAACGAATTGAAGACGTTAAAGGCACACACACCATAACCTATACCTCAGAAATCGATTCCATAGAAATAACACATAAAGCAAATTCTAGAGAGGGTTTTGCCTTAGGCGCAGTATTAGCTGCAGAATGGCTTGCTAACAAAAAAGAACCTGGTGTATATCAAATGAAAGATGTACTCAATACTTTGAAATCTTAAAAAACTATGCTTACTTTTCTTAATCTTATTATCTTAATTTTAGTGGTTCAAGTAATTCACTTTGCAGGAACTTGGAAGTTGTATAAAAAAGCCGGTCAACCAGCTTGGAGTGCGGCTGTACCTATTTACAACGCAGTTGTACTCACAAAAATAATGAAACGCCCAAATTGGTGGGTGATTTTACTTTTTATTCCTGTCATTAACTTAATTATGTTTCCTGTTTTTTGGGTAGAAACCATCAGAAGTTTCGGTAAAAACTCAAAACTTGATACCGCCCTAGTTGTGCTTACACTTGGTTTATATATCTATTACCTCAATTATTTTGATAAAAGTGAATACTTAGGAACGCGAGAACTTAAGGCGCAAAATAAAGCAGGGGAAACGCTGAGCTCTGTGCTTTTTGCTATTGTGGCTGCAACTATCGTGCATACCTACATCATGCAACCTTTTACTATCCCAACTTCTTCTTTAGAAAAAACACTTTTGGTAGGCGACTTTTTGTTTGTTAGTAAATTTCATTACGGAGCTAAAACTCCTCAAACTCCTGTTGCTTTACCTATGGTTCACGATTCTATTCCATTAACGGGGGTGAAATCTTATGTAAGTAATATTCAGCTTCCTTATTTTAGATTGCCAGGTTTTCAGGAAATCAAACGAAATGATATTGTGGTTTTTAACTGGCCTACCGACACCGTTAGAATGTTTAGAGACAAGTCGGGTAAGCATTACCATAAGCCTATCGACAAAAAATCGAATTACGTTAAAAGAGCCGTTGGTGTTGCAGGAGATAGCCTAAAAATTGAAAACGGCGTCATTTATATCAACGAAAAACCAGAACAATTACCTGAACGTGCAGATATTCAATACTCGTATAAAGTTCAAGGAAAAGGAAAAGGCTTTGACCGCTATGAGCTATACAGTATTTACAACATTACTGATGGCGTTGGTATAGCTAACAGAGAACAAAAAATTTATCAGTTTCAAGCTATTTCAGAAAATACCTTAGAAGATTTTAAATACCACCCAAATGTGGCTTCAGCGGAACCCATTATTATGAAAAAAGGGTATAAAGATGAAGCTATTTTTCCAAACAACGGGAAAGTAAATTGGAACAGAGACCAAATGGGAAGCATATACATCCCTAAAGAAGGCGATGTCATTCCTATGAATGAAAAAAACTTTTCCATCTATAGAAGACTCATTGAAGTCTATGAAGGCGAAGAAATGGGAGCTCAACAAGAGCTAAGCTTTGCTAATGGAAAAGTGCTTTTAAACGGAAAAGAAATTACCGAATACACCATCAAACAAAACTACTATTGGATGATGGGAGATAACCGTCACAATAGTGAAGACAGCAGGTTTTGGGGCTTTGTTCCAGAAACACACATTGTTGGAAAACCCGTTTTTGTATGGATGAGTTGGGACAGCAATGCGTCTGGATTTAACAAAGTACGTTGGAATAGATTATTTACGACCGTTGGCGGAGATGGAGAACCGGTTTCTTATTTTCCTTACTTTTTAATGCTTGTAGTATTAGGTCTAGGCTATCGCTTGTTCAAAAAACGCAAAGAAGCATAAGTTTATGGATGATAGTTGCTTACCACTTACTTATTTTGCTCCTATCGACTTAATTGCTCGGGCTCTAATTGCTGAGAACTGGATGTTTGAAGTCAACGAAAACTACCAAAAACAATCCTACCGAAGTCGGCAATACATTTATGGGGCTAATGGAAAATTACTATTAAATATTCCTATTAAACATCAAAAATCGGAAGTTAGAAAAAAGCAATTAATGAAAGAGGTAAAGATTGAAAACGATTTTCCTTGGCAGGATTTACATTGGAAATCCTTAGAAGTAGCTTATCGTTCTTCGCCTTATTTTGAGTTTTACGAAGATGATTTGCAACCCCTTTACGAAAAAAAATACACCTATTTAATTGATTTTAATTGGGCGTGTTGGCAAATTTTAATCGATTTTATGCAACTTGAAATTGTTCCTCAAAAAACCACTTCCTTTCATCTTAGTTATTCAGCTGAAATAAATGATTTACGAGGTTTAGCTCAAGCAAAAAGAAAACATGAAACTGAAAACTTAAGGTATGCTCAGGTGTTTGAAGAAAAATTAGGTTTTATTCCTAATCTTAGTATTTTAGACTTACTTTTTAGCGAAGGGCCAAATACAAGTGCTATTTTAAGAGAATTAGAATAACCGAACTCAGAATTTTAAAATTTAATAAACTTAAACAAATACGATTTTTATATCATCAAAAAATCACATTAATCATCATAGCCAAACTGACGTAACTTTCTAGAATCATTTCGCCAATTTTTTTCTACTTTCACATAAATATCAAGAAATATTTTCTTGCCAAAAAAACGCTCTAAATCCCTTCTAGCTTCAGAACCAATTCGAGTTAAACCTTTTCCTTTATGACCTATGAGGATACCTTTTTGGCTTTCTCTTTCAGTCATAATAATACTCCTGATGTTAATGATGTTTTCTTCTTCTTCAAAAGACTCGGTATCAACTTCAACACTGTATGGAATTTCTTTCTTGTAGTGTTTAAGTATTTTTTCTCGAATGGCTTCATTTACGAAAAAGCGTTCTGGTTTGTCGGTAAGTTGGTCTTTGGGATAGAAAGCAGGTGAATCTGGTAAAAGTTCTACTATTCGTTTAAACACTTGTGGAACACCAAATTTCTGAGTAGCTGAAATAGCAAATATTTCAGCATTAGGCACTTGTTCTTGCCAATAATTTACCTGTTCTTCTAATACCCCTTCGTTGGCCAAATCTATTTTATTAAGCAAAAGTAAAACAGGCATTTCTGCAGCTTTAATCTTATGTAAAAAGTTTTCATCTTTTAAAGCTTTTTCGCCTATTTCAACTAAATAAATCAGCACATCGGCATCATCAAATGCAGATTTCACAAAATCCATCATAGCATCTTGAAGCTGGTAAGCGGGTTTGATAATTCCCGGAGTATCAGAAAATATAGCTTGGAAATCCTCTCCATTTACTATCCCTAAAATTCGGTGTCTTGTTGTTTGTGCTTTAGCGTTTATAATAGAAAGCTCTTCGCCTACAAAAGCATTCATCAAAGTTGATTTGCCAACATTTGGATTTCCTACTATATTTATAAAACCTGCTTTATGCGCCATAATTGAATACTAATTTTTGGCAAAGATAAACTATATAAAGTTACAAGAATTAAAGTTAGCGATTTATACCAACTCAAACACTAAATTTTGCTCTACTAACTACATTTAATTTTTAAATTAGTATTGTTCGCACACTAATCAATTCTTTAAATTATCTTTAAATTAAACTAATAAAAGTGAAAAAGGTACGCGCAAAAAAAATATCTTTGCGTTAAATAAATCAATGAAAATGAAAAATAAATTAATAATTTTAGCAGGCTTTATCTTAGGGTTTAATTCTATTGCTTTATCACAAAGTAAGGATTTAGAATATTCAAATGTGCTTAATCATGAAGTAAAAATTGATGGTTTATATTTGCTGTTAGGAAATATTGAAGCGAGTTATGAAAGCCTTTTATCCAACGAATCTTCGGTAGGTCTAAGTTTGATGATTCCATTTGACAATTACGTTGATTGGAAAATTAAATTTGCTGCTACAGGCTATTATCGTTTTCATTTTGGAGATAAATATGCCAATGGATTTTTTCTAGAAGGTTTTACTATGCTAAATAAAGTTGAAGACCGAGTTAAAAGAACAGGTACTTTTGGAGATTCGTTTAAAAAAGACAAAGAGATTACCGATTTAGCCTTAGGATTAGGAGCTGGTTACAAACTCATTTCTAGTAGTGGGGTGATTTTAGAATTCCATGCTGGAGTTGGTAGAAACCTTTTTAGTAGTGATAATGACGACCGAAATTTTAATTATATTTTTAGAGGAGGTGTAAATGTGGGGTATCGGTTTTAAATGAAAGTCAATTAGAATTATATAAAACTCGTTTGAGTTTTAAAATTTTGGTTAAAGCTTCTTACTTCGCTGCATAAACCAAGATTTAATTTCTAGGATAGGTAATTATAGTAAATAAAAAATCTCAACTATGGAAATTCCTTTACTGAAAGAAATAGTAATTGTAATGAGCATAGCTTTACCAATTATACTAATTTTTCAGAAAATTAAAATCCCTTCTATTTTAGGCTTTTTACTTGCTGGAATTATTGTTGGTCCTAGCGCATTTAACTTACTAAGTTCGCATCATGAAGTAGAATTACTTTCAGAAATAGGCATTATTTTTCTTTTGTTTATTATAGGAATTGAGCTTTCTTTTAAAGGCCTAATTAGCATTTGGAAGACGGTATTTATAGGTGGCGGTTTGCAAGTTGGTGTTACTATTTTAATTACCGCACTTGTGGCTATGAGTTTTGGTTTACCCATCAATCAATCCGTGTTTTTAGGTTTTCTAATATCCTTAAGTTCAACAGCTATTGTGCTTAAAATTTTAAACGACCGGGGAGAAATTAAGTCGCCCCACGGAAGAATAGCCTTGGGAATATTAATTTTTCAGGACATTATTGTAGTACCTATGATGTTGCTAACTCCAATACTTGCCGGAAAAGCAGATGATATTACAATGACACTTTTATTTATGCTTGCAAAATTAACAGGAGTGGGTATTGTGGTGTTTATTCTTCAACGTTATGTTGTTCCTTATGTGTTAGAAGTGGTCATCAAAACTAAAAACAAAGAGTTGTTTATTTTAACCGTAATACTACTCTGTTTTGGTGTTGCTTGGTTAACTTCTGCTGTAGGTTTATCCTTAGCATTAGGGGCGTTTTTTGCGGGCTTAATTATTTCAGAATCAGAATATTCGCACCAAGCTACAGCCAATGTCCTTCCGTTTAGAGAAATCTTTATCAGTTTCTTTTTTATCTCGGTTGGTTCATTATTAGATTTAAGTTTTTTTAAAGATCACTTTTTTGAAATCCTTGGTTTTGTGCTTGCGGTCTTTTTCATTAAAAAAATTATTGTTGTCCTCGTATCGGTAGCTTTAAAATACAAGGTGAAAACAGCATTTATTGCGGGTTTCAATTTATTTCAAGTAGGTGAATTCTCTTTATTACTTTCAAGCGTAGGTATTCAAAATGAGATTTTAACTAGCGAAGTTTATCAACTTTTTTTAGCCGTATCAATCATATCTATGGGTATTACTCCTTTTATGATGCAAAGTTCAGAAAGTTTTGCAAGTTGGTTAATTCGCGTACCTATTCCTAATAAGGTAAAGAAACGCTTAGACAACAGAAATCAACATACTAATCACCCTGAAAATGATAGGTTTAACGATTTAGAAGACCACCTAGTTATCATAGGCTACGGAATTAACGGAAAAAACATTGCTAGGGTAGCCGAAAACATGGACATACCTCACGCCATTATAGAGTTTGATGCAGAGTTGATGAAAGAAGCCAAAGCTGAAAATAAACATGTAGTCTTTGGAGACGCTGCTGAACAAGAAATTTTAAATTACGTTAATGCTCATAAAGCAAGAGTGGTGGTTATTGCTATTTCAGATCCGGAAGCCACACATCAAATCATTTTTAATTTAAGGCAATTTTCACAAACCACCCACATCATTGTGCGTACACGTTATGTAAAAGAAATTGAAGAAAACTTAAAAATAGGAGCAGATGAAGTTATTCCTGAAGAGTTTGAAACTTCAATTGAAATTTTTTCTAGAGTGCTAAAACAATACTTGGTTACTGAATCAAAAATTGGTGAAATTGTTGCGGAAATAAGAGCTTCTGACTACGAGCTGTTTTCCGCAGTTAAACCATTGAATAAAAAAGGTAGCTTTCAGCAATTCAATATTCCTAATAAAGAATTAGCTACACTTCATGTACAACATAATAGAAACGATATTGTAGGCAAAAAATTAAGTGAAACAGGCTTAGCCAACAAGTATAAAGTGAATTTATTAGCCATAAAAAGAGGAAAAAAATACCTCTCTACTATTGGCCCAGAAACCATGATTGAAATTGACGACCTCATCTACTTATTTGGGTCACCTAAACAAATTGCACAATTAGATAAAGCAATTAAAATTTAACCCAAAATTTGATAAATACCTTTTTTTAAAACACTTAAAACTAAAAAAAAAGCATGAAAACTTGGAAAAAACTTCTTCTTTGGATTGTTATTTTGCCCCTACTTTTTTTTACTGCGGCTGGCTTATACTTAATCTCACAAAAGGATGAGCTTACACAAAAAGCCATTGCAGATTACAGCAAAACAATTCAAGGGAGAATTGAAGTAGCACACACAAAAATTTCACCTTTTGAAAATTTTCCTTACATCTCTATCGATTTACAAGACGTTTTGGTTTTTGAAAACAAAACTACAAACCAAGCCTTTGTCCAAATTGAAGACGCTTACATAGGATTAGACTTGCTTAAAATTATACGTGGAAAATTTGACATTAAAGCTGTTAAATTAGCCAAAGGAGATCTTCAGATTATTCAAAATACTGAAAATGAATATAACGCTGTAACTGCTTTTGAAAGCTTAAATAATCAAGAAGAAACAAGCTCTGAAAATGAAAGCTTAGATTATCATCTCAAAAAAATTAAACTTGAAAAAATTCATTTAAGCAAGCTAAGCCTAAAAGATTCTTTGCAGCTAGACGCCCAAATTGAAACTGCAACATCCCAATTAAAATCATTAGACAATCAGATAAAAATACATTTGGATTCAGATTTAACATTTAATCTCATCAACCAACAGGACACCAGTTTTATTAAGAACAAACAGATGGAGTTGCATACCGATTTTCTGTATGACCTAAAAGGTAGTAAAATTGATTTTGATAAAACGCAAGTAGAAGTAGAAAGTGGTGTTTTTGGAATGTCTGGTCACATCGACCTGGCAGATGAGGTAAATATGAACCTAAAATTTGAAGGCCAAAAAAGTAACTTCGATTTGTTTATTGCACTTGCCCCTGAAGAAGTTTCAGAAGCTTTACAAATCTATGAAAATCAAGGAGATGTATTCTTTGAAGCAAGCATTAAAGGGAAGTCCATCAATGGAAATTTGCCTTTGGTTGAAGCTAGATTTGGCTGTAAAAATGGTTTTTTTGACAATATTGAAGAAAACAAAAAGCTAAGCGATTTAAATTTTTTAGGAAGCTTTACCAATGGAAGCGAGAGAAATATAAGAACCTCTGAAGTAAAAATCCAAAACTTTAGCGCCTCACCTGAAGCCGGTATCTTTAAAGGAAATTTACGAATTACCAATTTTGAAAGTCCAGAAATAGACCTGGAATTAGATTCTGATTTCGATTTAAACTTTTTAACTGGCTTTTTTAATCTGAATGATTTGCGTAACCTAACCGGACAGGTTGATTTAAAGATGAAGTTTAAAGACATCATAGATTTAGAAAATCCAGAAAAAGCATTGGAAGAATTCAATCAAGCTTATTTTGCCTCGCTTTCTATTAAAAATCTCAATTTCACTACAGATTCTTATCATCTACCTATTCAAAATTTGAACATCCAAGCAGAAATGGATGGTCAGCTAACAACTATCGATTTCTTTAAGTTTCAATTAGGTTCTTCTGATTTATCCCTAAAAGGAAGTTTAACGCGACTCCCAGACATCATCCACCAAACCAATAAAGCGGTGGAAATGGATTTACAAATTGTTTCAGATTTTGTGAATTTTACAGAACTCACTTCTACTTCAGAAGAAGATGAAAACATATTTGATGAAGAAATTGACGACTTTAAAACCAAATTTAAATTCCAAGGAAAAGCCAATACATTTCTAACTTCAGAAATTCTTCCCATAGGCACTTTTTATATTGAAGAACTCAATGGAAAATTCAAAAATTATCCCCACCAATTACACGATTTTTTTGCACGTATTTACATTGACAAAAACGATATAAAAATAGAAGATTTTAAAGGAATGCTAGATGATTCTGATATACATTTCTCAGGAAATCTAACCAACTACCCCATCCTGATGAACAAAGAAAAAGAAGAAGGTGATGTAGTTTTTGATTTTGACTTAGACGCTAACTTAATTAGGTTAAAAGATGTATTTTCTTATGGAGAAGAAAACTATGTGCCGGAAGATTACAGAGAAGAAGTGCTTCGTGAAATAAGAGGTAAAGGAAGTATTGATTTACATTATAAAGATTCGCTTGTTTCTACCGATTTCAACTTAGATATATTAAAAGGGAGAATGCGTATTCATCCGCTTAAATTTAACGACTTCAAAGGGAATTTACACCTTGAAAATGAACAGTTAAGTTTTAGAAATTTTAGCGGTAAAATTGGAAAATCAAAATTTTCTGTTTCCGGGAATTATTACCTCGGTAAAGACAAGGATTTTCTTAAGAAAGGAGATATCATTAATTTTAAGGCTTCAGTCTTAGATCTTGATGAATTAACCAATTACAAAGAGCCTGAACCTGACGAAGACGGAAAAGTAGATCATGACGATGTCTTCAATATTTTTGAAGTACCCTTTCGAAACATGAAAATAAATGCCGCTATTGGCAAACTTAATTACCACAAATACTTAATTGATAATTTTTCTTCTGAGCTCAGAATGCAAGACGATCATTACATCTATGTAGAGGATATGCGCTTTGAGGCTGCCGGCGGAAAAGTAGCTTTAGCGGGCTATTTTAATGGTTCAAATCCCGATAGCATATACATGCATCCTGATTTAAAAATGCAAGAGGTTGATTTGGATCAGTTATTTTTTAAATTCGATAATTTTGGGCAAGATCAAATGGTTTCTAACAATCTGCATGGCGTAATGACTGGTAGAATTAAAGGAAAAGTTTTGATGCATAAAGATTTAACCCCTTACATAGAAAAAAGTAATTTAACCATAGATGTTTCTGTAAAGAACGGAATGTTAGAAAACTTTGAGCCTATGCAAGCGCTTTCTGATTTTTTTAATGATAAAAACCTTAATAAAGTCTTCTTTGGAAGTTTAGAAAATCGTTTAGAACTAAAAGACGGAAGTATTGTAATTCCAACTATGGTCATCAATTCTTCCTTGGGTTTTATGCAGTTATCAGGAAAACAAGGCTTAGACCTAGAAATGGATTATTACCTAAAAATCCCGCTTAAATTAGTCACCCAAGTAGCTTCAAGAAAATTATTTGGCAGTAAAAAAGAAGAAATTGACCCAGAACAGGAAGATGAAATCATTGAAAAAGACCTGAGTAAAAAAACGAGTTATGTGAATGTAAGGATGAAAGGAAATCCTGAGGATTATAGTATTTCGCTTAAAAAAAACAGAAAAGAAGAAAAGGGAGCCAAAGCTTTTGAAAAAGATGCTGATTTTCTATTTGATGATATTAAAATTAAAAAATTTAGTTTGTAGAATTTGAATTTGGATTATATTTGGATTATATAAATCTTAACAATTGATAACAATGAAAAAACTTTTTTTATTAGCCTTATTAGGTATGTTTATGCTAACTGCAACTACCTCATGCAGTAGTGATGATGACCAACCAATCATTGAAAACCCAGATCCAAACGACCCAGGAAATGGTGATGAAAACGGTGATAATGACAATAACGAAGAAGCTCAAAATTTCTTTAGTTTAAACGGAGAAGAATACCCGCTTAAAACTGGATCTCTGGATTTTTGGGGAGAAGAAGAAGAGGGAGTTTACGCTTGGGATATTAGTTTGTTATCGTCAAATTTTACATTTAATTTTCAAAATGAAGACTTTCCAATTGAATTTGATGATGACTTAGTAAGCAGTATTCTTATAGAATTAAATACAGATACCAGCCAAGGACTTCAAGTAGGCACTTACCAAATTGATGAAAATAATTTTACTCCCTTTGTTTGCTCATACTTTGACATTATGCTTCAATGTAATTATTCAGATTTAGAAGCTGATGAAGAGGAAGTATGCGAAGGCTTTTACTTTATTGAATCTATTGGCTCAGTAGAAATTGTGTCTATTGAAGATGAAGTTTACGAGCTAAAAATTGAAGGAGAAACAGAAGAAGGTTTTGATTTTGAAGCGCATTACAAAGGTGAGCTTTTAGACTTAGAAAGTGTTTTTGGAAGACCTAGTAAGGAAATTGAGTCCAATAAAAAATTCAACAGAAAACAACGTAGAAAGTAAAACAATTTCTATTGATATAGTATAAAATCAACCGATAGCTAATCAGTTATCGGTTTTTTTTCTTGAAAAAATATCGTTCTAGTTTACAATTGATTTCTAAAATGTAAATTTGCAATTGAGAATTTAAAACAAAAAAAAGAATTTGATTAAAAAATTCGCCATAAAACACAAACTCAAAAAACACTTTAAATCAGGATTAGTTGCTGGAAGTTATAATGCTAAAGTTCTTTTCCTTTTAGAGGAAGGGAAATTTTGCAAAGAAGAAATCGCGGTTGCTTTTACAGAAAGTTTCGGTGAGGCATATAAGCTTCACTTTATCAATTTTACTGAAGATCATAAAAAGAAAAAAGAATTTCCGCAGAACTATTTTACAAAAACTGATTTCAACTTGTTTGGTCAATTAAAAAATGAAGAAACAAAAACACTACTGAAGAAAGATTTTGAGTATTTGTTTCATTTTTATGAACAAGAAAACAATTACCTTAACTTAGTGGCAGCCCAAACCAAAGCTAATTTAAGAGTAGGAATAAACAAAGTGAAGCAAGATTTAGTTCATATTCAGTTAAACCTCAAAGAAAAAAACTTGCCCTTATATTTCAAAGAAGCATTTAAATATTTAGAAATCATAAAAAAATCGGCTTAAAATGAAGAATTTAAAAGGAACAGGGGTGGCACTAATCACGCCTTTTAAGGAAGATAAAAGCCTTGACGTGGAAGCCCTAGAAAACTTAGTGGAATACCAAATAGAAAACAATATAGATTACATTGTTGCCCTAGGAACAACAGCAGAAAGTGCAAGCTTAAGCAAGGAAGAAAAAGAACTTGTTAAAACTACTATTGTAGAAAAAACCGCAGGTAGAATTCCATTAGTTTTAGGAATGGGGTCTAACAATACAAAAGCTTTGGTTGAAGAAATTAAAACTACTAACTTTGACGGATTTGACGCTGTTTTATCGGTTTCACCTTATTACAACAAACCTACGCAAGAAGGTATTTACCAGCATTTTAAAGCCGTAGCAGAAGCCTGTGATTTGCCCATCATTTTATACAACGTGCCAGGAAGAACCTCATCTAATATGGAAGTAGCAACCGTAGCAAGCTTAGCTAAAGATTTTGATAATATTATAGGCATTAAAGAAGCCAAAGGAGACTTAGTGCAAGCAATGCAAATGATTAAAGCAACCCCTGAAGGTTTTTTGGTAATTTCAGGCGATGATATGATAACCTTACCCATGGTTTTAGCTGGCGGTGCGGGAGTAATTTCGGTTATTGCAGAAGGATTCCCTAAAGCGTTTTCAACAATGGTTAATTTAGGTTTAGAACGTAAAGTTGATGAAGCCTATAAAATTCATTATCAAATGGCACCGGGCATTGAGCTTATTTTTGAAGAAGGAAACCCCGCGGGCATTAAATCGGTTTTTGAACAAAAAGGACTTTGCAAAAACGAACTTAGGCTACCCTTAGTAAAAGCCTCAGAAAGCCTACAATTGAAACTGAAAGAATTTAGCGAAAATTTAAAGTAATTTTTTACTAAAACCTGCGTTTATATCCTACTGAAAATGAACAAGAAACTAGACTTGAAATCTAATTTTTTAATTCATTATATTATCAGTAGATTTGCAACATATTTCAGCTTATGAAAAAAATATATTTAATTGCCTTTAGTGTTTTACTTTTAGCTTCTTGTGGCAAGTACAACAAAGCTTTAAAAAGTGATGATGTAGATAAGAAATTCACCTTAGCTAAAGAATATTACGAAATTGGAATTCAAGAAGAAAAAAAGAGTAAGCTCAACAAAGCAATACGCCTTCTAGAGCAAATTCAACCTGCCTTGAAAGGTAAACCCCAAGATGAGGTGGTTTCTTACATGATTGCCAATGCTTATTACACCATTGGAGACCACTTTATTTCTGGCTATCGATTTGATCGTTACGCAAAATCCTTTCCAGATTCGCCTAAGATTGAAGAAGCCTTATATAAATCAGCCAATTCCTATTTTGAAGTTTCGCCAAAATACAGCTTAGATCAGGAAGACACTCACAAAGCCATAGACAAACTACAATTTTATGTAAATGCTTTTGAAGATGGTGAGTTTTTCAACAAAGCTAATGAACAATTAGCCGTTTTAAGAGACAAGCTAGAACGCAAAGATTATGAAGTAGCTAAGCAACTTCACCACCGAAGAATTTGGAGACCAGCCATTCACGCATTAGGTAATTTCATCGACAATCACCCTGGCTCTAAATACAATGAAAACGCCTACTTTTATAAATTTGAATCGCAGTATATCTACGCGGTGAATAGCTTTAGAGCAATTGAAAGAGAGCGATTAGAAAAAGCGGTAGAGTATTACAATGATTTTGTTTCAAAATACCCTGATAGCGAATTTATGGAACAAGCTGAATTACACAAAAAAGAAATTGACGACGAGTTATATTATTTAGAATTATTAGATCTATAAAACCATGAATACAAATTTAAAAGATTCAAATGCCGCCCTATCTACCAAAACCTACAACAGAAATGAGGTAGATAAAAAAACAGATAACATTTATGAAGCCATTTCTATTGTTTCAAAAAGATCTGAGCAAATTAACAGCGAAGTAAAAAGAGAACTCATTGAGAAATTAGAAGAATTTGCTACGCATAATGACAGCTTAAATGAAGTCTTTGAAAACAAAGAACAAATTGAAGTTTCTAAGTTTTATGAGCGTTTACCAAAAGCTCACGCACTTGCTTTACAAGAGTGGCTTGAAGACAAAATTTACTACAGAAAAACAGATAGCGATTTAGAAGCTTAATGTCTTTTTTTAAAAATAAAAAAGTAGTTTTAGGTGTAAGCGGTGGTATTGCCGCTTACAAATCTACTTTTTTAGTACGCTTACTTATAAAAGCAGGCGCTGAAGTAAAAGTGATTTTAACCCCAAGCGCTGAAGAATTTGTCACTCCCCTTAGCTTATCTACCCTCTCCAAAAACCCTGTTTTTTCAAGCTTTGCAGATGAAGAAAAAACTTGGTATAATCACGTAAATATTGGTTTATGGGCAGATTTTATGATTATTGCTCCAGCTACAGCAAACACATTATCTAAGATGATTAACGGCCATGCAGATAATTTTTTAATTACCTCCTACCTTTCTGCTAAATGCCCCGTTTATATTGCTCCAGCAATGGATTTAGATATGTATCAACACCCGAGCACTCAAGCCAATTTAAACTTACTTGAAAAACGTGGAAACAAAATCATACCTGCCGAAAGTGGCGAATTAGCCAGTGGGTTAGCTGGTCAAGGAAGAATGGCAGAACCTGAGAACATCATCAAATTTATTGCTTCAGATTTAAGCAAAAGCTTACCGCTGTATGGCAAAAAAATACTCATTACCGCAGGCCCAACCTATGAAGCCATAGACCCTGTTCGCTTTATTGGCAATCACTCTAGCGGAAAAATGGGCTATAAATTAGCTGAAACGGCACTTCAACTTGGCGCTGAAGTTGTTTTAGTTAGTGGACCAAGCCATGAACTACTAAATGACGCTAAACTTACACTAATTAAAGTTACTTCAGCTGAAGAAATGCTTCAAGCTTGCCAAATTCATTTTAAAGATACAGAGGTTTTTATTGCATCAGCAGCAGTTTCAGATTACCGGCCAAAACACATTTCAACTCAAAAAATAAAAAAATCGGATGCTGAAATTCAAATTGAATTAGTTAAAAATCCAGATATTCTTTTTGAAATGGGACAGCAGAAAAAAAATCAATTAGTTGTTGGTTTTGCGCTTGAAACTAATAACGAAATAGAAAATGCAACGAAAAAGCTTCAAAAGAAAAACTTAGATTTTATTGTATTAAATTCGCTTCAAGACCAAGGAGCTGGATTTCAAAAAGACACGAACTTAGTCAAAATAATAGATCGGGAAAATAATATTAATACCTATTCGTTAAAACCTAAAAGCGAAGTAGCCAAAGATATTTTTGAAGTACTTTTGAAAAAACTACAACTTTAATGAAGTATTGGATTTACATAATTACACTTGTTTTTGGACTTTCAAACTTGAATGCCCAAGAGTTTGAATGCCAGGTAAAGGTTGATGCAGTGCAAACAGGTAAGCTTCAATTAACAATTTTTGATAACCTTGAACAATCGCTTACAGAGTTTGTGAATCAAAATTCATGGACTAACAATCGCAACCTAAAAGACCACCAAAAAATTAAATGTAGTATGTTCGTTAATATTACATCCTATGAAGATAATTTTTTTGAAGCCAGTATTCAGTTTCAATCCTCTAGACCTGTTTTTGGGTCTGATATTTCTACACCTATCTTAAATATTAACGACCGAAGCTTTAATTTTAATTATACAGAATTTCAGCCCTTAAACTTTAATCCAAATACCTTTGAAACAAATTTGATATCGGTAGTGAGTTTTTATCTTTTAACTAGCTTAGGAATGGATGCAGATAGCTTTGAAAAATTTGGAGGAACCGAGTATTATCAACAAGCGCAACAAGTAGCAAGCGCAGGTCAATCGGCTAATGCTTCAGGATGGAGTAGCAGTGGTGGATCTGGAGATTTTAATCGCTTTAACTTGATAAGAGACTTAATTTCTCAAAACTTTTCTCAATTTAGAGAAGCGCTTTATGTTTACCACAGAGAAGGTTTAGACCAGATGCATGAAGATGTTGAATTGGGGAAAGAAAATATTATTCAAGCTTTAGATTTACTTAAAGAAAACAACAAAGTACGCCCCAATTCTTTATTGGTGAGATCCTTCTTTGATGCCAAAGCCAATGAGGTGCAACTTATCTTAAATGGCGGTCCTGAAGCTGATGTAGCCGCGATAAAAGAATCGCTCTACAAAATGGCCCCCGGACAAAATAGAGTTTGGAAAGAGATTAAATAGAGTTTATCCCTATTTATGGTAATCAATGACAAAGATTTAGGAACCCTAAAGTTTTACTCGATTTTTTCGTAACGCTCGTAAGTAAAAGCATAATTATGTTTGTCGTCTTTTGGATGGAATTCAGAATTCACTAATTTCCATACAGACCTATCTATTTCAGGAAAAAAAGTATCGGCTTCAAAACTTCCATGCACTCTTGTTAATTCAATAGCATCAGCCAAAGACATAGCTTGTTTGTAGATTTGTCCTCCTCCAATAATGTAAGGATTTTCATCAGCTTTTGCTTCATCAATAGCTTGGTTTAAAGAATAAACCACTTTTCCACCCTCAGGAGAATAATTAGTATTTCGAGAAATAATTAAATGTGTGCGATTAGGAAGTGGTTTAGGAAAAGAATCAAAAGTCTTTCTTCCCATAATAATGTAATGCCCCGTAGTTAGGCTTTTAAAACGTTTAAAATCGTCTGGTAAATGCCAAACCAAATCGTTATCTTTTCCTAATTCATTTCCTTCACCAACAGCGGCTATCATTGTGAGCATCGTAAAATTTTTGGTAAATATAATGCTTAATAACGAATTGAAATTGTAAAAATAAGATAAAACGAATATGAAAATTTAAATCAAATTTTGAATAATCCTCTCGCTTGCATTATACATTTGTAAAAAAAGAAAGATGAAACACGCATGTACAAATTTTCTACACACAGGAAGCTGATTATACGTGTTGCATCTGACCACTTATAAACAAATAAAATAAACAGATGAAAATTCAACTTCAGAAAGACCAAGGCTCAAGTCATTCGTTTACCGCTAAAAATGAACATGGTTTTGAGATCAAATTAAGTAATTCAAGTGCAGGAAAACCCACAGGACCGAGTCCTATGGAAACTGTACTAATGGCAGTAGCCGGTTGCAGCAGCATTGACATAGTACACATTTTAGAAAAACAAAATTTAACGATTGACCAACTAAATGTGAATGTGGAGGGAATGCGTAGGGATGAAATACCAAAAATATTTACAGAAATCAAACTTCAAGTTCATTTAGATGGAGAGATTTCAGCCGCTAAGGCTTTACGTGCTTGTCAACTTTCATTTGAAAAATACTGTTCGGTTTCTCAAATGTTAGAGGGCAAAGTAGAAATTCTATACGACCTGATTTTAAATGGAAAAAAGGTAGAAAAACCTTAATTGAAGTCGTACAAAAGATAAGGCTGAATCATTTGCCGGTAATCCTTTAAATCACTCTGCCACTCGGCTTTAATTTCGTCGGCTGAAAATCCAGTTTCAATTTGCTGCTGAAGCTTTTTAGTTCCTGCTAATTTGGTAAAAAATGAATTAAAAAACGAGTTAGGTTGGTTAGTTTCTTGATACGCTAAAATTAGCCATTCTAAGTTCAAAGCATCTAGTTGAGGATGTTTACTCAATTCTTTTCCGTAGCATAATTCGTTTTCAAATTTTGGATATTTAGCCCCAGGCTTGGAAACAGGAGTGTAAGAATAGTTAAATACATCTTCATTTAAATAAGGCGAACCAAAAACCTGAAATTGTAAATTTGTTCCTCTTCCAGCATTTACCTTCGTGCCTTCAAAAAAACATAAACTTGGATACAAATTAACCGATTGCGCATTGGGTAAGTTTGGAGAAGGAGGAACGGGTAAATCATATTCCATTTCTTTGTTGTAATTTTTCATTGGAATTACAAAAAGTTCGGCTTCGTCTTTTTGATTCAGCCAGCCTTCGCCATTAATCATTCGCGCGTATTCAGCTATGGTTAAGCCGTGTACTACGGGAATAGGATGCATTCCAACAAAACTTTGGTGCTCAAGTTCTAAAACAGGACCGTCTATGTAATGCCCGTTAGGGTTAGGTCGGTCTAATACAAGTATAGGAATTTGATGTGTTGCACAAGCTTGCATTACGTAATGTAAGGTAGAAATATAGGTGTAAAATCTAGCGCCCACATCTTGAATATCAAAAACTATAAAATCTAAATCCTTCATTTGCTCAGGCGTTGGTTTTTTGTTAGTTCCGTAGAGCGAAACCACAGGAATTCCTGTTTTAGCGTCTTTTCCATCTTGAATTTGTTCGCCTGCATCAGCGGTTCCTCTAAATCCATGTTCAGGAGCAAAAGCGCGTTCAACTTCAATATGATTATTCAAAAGTAAATCAACAAGATGAATGCTTTCTTGGTCATTCAGTAAAACAGAAGTTTGATTGCCTACAACGCCTACTTTTTTCCCTACAAGCAAAGGTAAATACTGTTCAATTTGTTCAATTCCTAAAACTAATTGTTGGTCTTGTGCTTTAGTTTGACAACCTCCCAACAAAAAGCTTGTTAATACTAAAATTATTAATGTATTTTTGAAACCAGAATAAAACATACTAAGTGAATTTCGAATTTTTTATTTCTCAACGGCTAATATCGGAAAAGAATACTAAAAACAGTATCTCTGGACCTATTATTAAGATTGCTATAATTGCCATTAGCTTAGGAATTAGTATGATGCTTATTGCTTTTGCTACAGGCATGGGACTTCAGGACAAAATAAGAGAAAAGATTACCGCTTTTAATGGCGACATCAACATTACAAAATTTAGCAGCAATCAATCTAAAATAAGTCTTGACCCAATTTCTACCGAACAAGATTTCTATCCTACATTTAATCACCCAGAAGTAAGCCACATACAAGCCGTAGCCACTAAGTTTGGTATTGTGAGAACAGAAAACGATTTTGAGGCTATTATTACTAAAGGGGTTGAAGAAAATTACGAATGGCGTTATTTTAAAGAATACTTAGTAGAAGGTAGAATACCGAATTATACAGGTAAAATAAGTAAAGAAATACTCATTTCGGAATACTTGGCCAATCGCCTTCACTTTAAAATGGGCGATCAAGTGGTGGTGTATTTTCTAAAAGACGAAAACTCTGAACGGCCTAGAATGATTGCCTTTGACATTGTTGGAATTTATAATTCTGGCTTTGAGGAATTTGACAAAAGCTTTTTGATTGCTGATTTAAAACAATTACGACGCATCAACAAATGGAATAAAGACGAAGTTGGTTACTTTGAAATTTTAGTCAAGGATTTTGAAAATATTGGCCCTATTTCTGAAGACGTTTATCAACAAATTACTTCAGAATTAGATGTAGAGAATATTCTTCAAAAATACCCTAACATTTTTGAATGGTTGAGTATGTTTGATATGAATATCATTATCATCATCTCCTTAATGATTATTGTTGCGGGAATTAATATGATTACTGCACTGCTAGTTTTAATCTTAGAAAGAACCCCTATGATTGGAATACTAAAAGCCTTAGGAGCTAATAATTGGAAAATCAGAAAAATATTTTTAATCAATGCTAGTTATATTATATTAAAAGGAATATTTTTTGGTAATTTAATAGGATTAGGCTTATTGTTGATTCAAAAATACGTTCAACCTATCAAATTAGACCCTAGGTCGTATTATGTAACTGAAGTGCCTGTTTATATAGACTTCTCCTACATTGCCTTTGTCAATCTTGGTACGCTCATACTTTGTTTATTATTTTTAATTATTCCTTCTATCATCGTTACTAAAATTAGCCCTGTAAAGGCAATTAAGTTTGATTAATACCTTCTTTTTTTATAGTTTTTTCTACATTTGTTAAAATGTTAATTTTTTGATTAATAAAAATCAATTTCAATAGATAACTGCAAGAAGATGACTAAAAAACTATTCCCTCTGTTACTTTTATTAATTCTCGCTCAATTTAAAGCTGCAGGACAGTTTCAAGAGTTTGAAAATTACCTTACATTTAGACAACTTGAAAAAGCCAAGGAGCTCATTCAATCTGAAGAGCTTTC
The DNA here is from genome assembly GCF_011089875.1 of Psychroflexus maritimus. GTDB lineage: Bacteria > Bacteroidota > Bacteroidia > Flavobacteriales > Flavobacteriaceae > Psychroflexus > Psychroflexus maritimus. The sequence goes on from NZ_JAANAS010000061.1 coordinate 93,942, forward strand.
AGCCTTAGACAAAAAAATTCTACAAGGAAAATTTTATATTGAAAACTACCAAATTGATTCTGCTTTTATAAGTTTGTTAGAAGTAGATACACTTCAGCTTAATCAAGAACAGAAAGCCTATTATTCATACTATTTAGCAGATGCTTACGACCAAACTTCAGAATATAGTCTTGCCGTTGATTTTATGACACAAGCGCAAAGCTTATATGAAGACTTAGGCCTGAAAAACGAAGCCAACGAAATGAACTTAAAAATTTATCTCACTTTGCTTTCTTCTCCGTTTTTTAAAGGTGGGGATATTTCTTACTTAGAAAATTTTTACGAAAAAGCTAAAGAATTAGAAAATTATAATCAACTTTCTAGAGCAGAAATTAATCTAGCCTTCGAAAATTTTAATCCAGAAAACCCTTTTGAAATAATTGATTATTTTGATCGAGCATTTGAACTAAGTAAGAAATCTGACAATAAATTAGACCAAGCTAGAGTGCTGAATTATTATGGAATGATTTACGGTGAAAGTTTTGGTATAACTGATTCTGCCGAGAAATATTACAACCAAGCCTTAAAAATTTACGAAGAATTTGACGACAACTATAAGAAAAAACCTATTTATATTCTAAAATCTAATCTAGCTAGGGCAAAAGGAGATTATAAAGAGTCTATACGTATGCTGAAAATTGCCGATAGTATTCCAACTTATACTTACAAAAATGAAATGAACGTTAGCATTTATCAAAACCTAGCTAATGATTATAAGGATTTAGAAATGGTTGATTCTGCTTATTTTTACATGCTTCGTTACAATGAAGCTAGAGATGAGATTAATTATCAAAAGCAAAACGTAAATTTAGCGCGTTTTGAAGCTGAGAAAAAAGAAAAAGAAAACCTTATTTTAAATCAACGAAATGAGCGTAACAGAAACCTATTGTTTGGCATGGGAGGCTTGTTAATTGGTTTTTCTTTAATCTCTTATTTACTCTACATTAACAACAAAAAAAAACAACTTATATTTGAACAGAAAGAAGAAGTAAACCATCAAAAAACACAAGGTTTGCTTAACCAAATTAAAATGACTACAATTGAGGGAGTTTTAAAAGGGCAAGAGCAAGAAAGGAAGAAAATCGCTAGCGATTTACACGATAATTTAGGGGCTAGATTAACTGCACTTCGCATGAATTTTAAACATTTAAAAGATCAATGTGTCAACAATTCTGAACTTCAAAATCCGCTAGAAAAAACAGAACAACTCCTAGAAGAAACTTACCATGACATTAGGCGAATGTCGCATATACAAAACTCAGGAATCCTGGCCAAAGAAGGTTTGATTCCGGCCATTGAAAAGTTTGTTGAAGCGATAAATTCTGATCAACTAAATATTGAAGTTTCTCATTTTGATAAGGATGAAAAATTAAGTAATAATCTTGAAATTAACCTATTTAGAATTATTCAGGAATTAACAACTAACATTACAAAACACGCAAAAGCCTCAGAAGCTAGTATAAACATTACAAATCATGAAGACTCAATTAATATTATGATTGAAGACAACGGAGTAGGATTTGATACTTCAAAAATCAAACCTCACGCTGGTATAGGCTTATCTAGTATAAAAGAAAAAGTAGAAGACCTAAATGGTAGTTTGGCAATTGATAGCTATCCAGGAAAAGGAACCACCATAATCATAGACCTCCCAATACAATAAATATGATAAGATTAGCTATAGCAGACGACCATCAATCTCTTGTAGATGGTATTAAATTAATTATAGAACCTATTGAAGATATTGAAGTGGTAGCAACTGCTAACAACGGTAAAGATTTGATTGAGCTCGTGAAATTAAAAAAACCTGATGTCATTTTAACCGACATTAAAATGCCGCTCATGGATGGTTATGAAGTAGCCGAACAGGTAAAATCTGCTTGGCCAAAAATTAAAGTAATTGCTTTTTCAATGTTTGACGACCAACATGCTATTAATAAAATGAAGACGGCAGGAGCAAAAGCTTATCTGTTAAAAAATTCTCCACTTGAAACCATAAAAAATGTAATTTATAAAGTGCATGAAGGAGAATCTTACTTTGAAGAACAAAGTATTAAACCTATTAAACGAGTGAGCAAGGAAATGAATTTCACCAAGCTCACAAAAACCGAACGTGAGATTTTAGAATTAATTGCTCAAGGTAAATCAACTAGGGAAATTGCTGAAATTAGAGGCTCAGCAGAATCTACAGTAGATAAACACAGAAAAAATATGATGCGTAAATTAAACCTAAACGGCAAAGGAGAATTGGTTAAATATGCCTACGGTGTAAGATACGAACTCTAAATAATATGTATGTCGATTGCCCTTTTTATTCAACATCGGTTTTCAGAGCGATGGAAAGACCACCTAAGTCAACTATTACCTACTACAAAAATTGAAATTTATCCTGAAATTGAAAAGCCAGACGAAGTAAGTTACGCTATTAGTTGGAAGCATGACTTAGGGGTGTTTAATCAATTTAAAAACCTGAAAGTTATTGCTAGTTTAGGCGCTGGCGTACATCACATTTTAAAAGATGAATCGATTCCTGAAAGTATTCAAATTACAAGAATAGTTGATGAGCAACTTCAGAAAGACATGGCTAGCTTTGTATTAACGCAATGCTTAAATGTAAATCGAAATATATTTCAATACCTGCGTCAACAAGAACAAAAAGAGTGGAAATTGAATACCTATAAAACTCCTGAAGAAACCAAAGTAGGTATTTTAGGAATGGGTGTTTTAGGTAAATCAGCTGGAGAATTACTCCACCAAAACGGATTTCAAGTGATGGGCTGGTCAAGGTCTAAAAAACAAATTGATTACATTGAAACTTACGAAGCTTCAGCACTTAATCAATTTCTTTCAAAAACAGATATTTTAGTATGTTTGCTTCCTATTACTAAAGCCACTATTGGGCTTGTGAATTGCAAAATGTTTAATCAATTGCCTAAAAATAGTAGTTTTATTAATGTAGCTCGTGGCGAATTAGTGGAGGATGCCGATTTACTTAAAGCATTAAATAATAATCGATTAAAATGGGCTGTATTAGACGTATTTAAAGAAGAGCCACTTTCTAAAAACCATCTGTATTGGTCACACCCAAAAGTGATTATAACACCACATTCGGCTAGTTTAACCAACCCAAAAACTGCTTCCAAGCAATTGGCAGCTAATTATTTGCGCTTAACGGAAGAAAAAGAGCTCCACAATTTGGTTGATCGTGAAAGAGGTTATTAAGCTTAACAAATTTTTCTGGTATTAATCCTTATCCTTGTTATTTTGTACAGAAGAAACTTATCTTTATTTCAAAAATTGAGGTCTTAAAATCAATAAAATTTAGTGTTAAATCTTACCTTTCTACCTAGAGGTAGTATCTTAGTAAAATGGGAAAAATTAATATTTTGGAGGAGGAAGACTTTCTGTATAATCAATTATTTGTAGAAAATTAGGCTACTTAAATTAACAAAAAAAAGCCTCCGCGTAGGAAGCTTTTTTTTAGAAGCAATTAATTTAGTTGCAAGTAGCACCAAGGGCTTCTATTCCAGAAATATAATCTGAAAATGAATTACCTTCTAAATCAACGGTTTCTTCTTGACCCATAGAGATTACAGTTACTGTACCGTCTCCATTATCACAATACTCGGTGCTTGTTGCTTGTCCAAGTAATTCCAAGTCACAAACTAAACAATCGTTAGCAGATGAAGAATCATCGTCTGAAGAACATGAGGTAAAAGCAAAAAAAGCTGCTAGAAGTGATACTGATAATAATAATTTTTTCATTATAATTGAATTTTTTTTAATGAAACATTCAATCACTCAGTGACCCCACTTCGATACAATTCCAACTCCACTTACGTTCGTTGGAAGCAACCGAACTGACATTGTTTTTCGTTACAGGGATATTCCGTATAATTTTTTTAAGTCAATATTTCCTGCTAAATTTACCCCATGAATTCAGTTAAATCCATAGCTGTTGATGCTCCTATCGAGCTTCGTGTGCGTTTTACCCGCTTTTCTGCTAAATCAGCTGAAGATTTAGTCAAGCTAATCAATCTGTGGAAAAGCGACAAAAACTTTCCTTATCCAATAAAACAAATAGACGAGCATATTTGGATAGAGATTCCTAAGAAGCATAAAAAAATGCATTCGCCTTACCTGCATTTAGAATTGTTCCCTAAAAAGGAAGGGACTGAAGTAGCTGGTCTTTTTGGTCCTGACCCAAGCCTATGGACTATGTTTATGTTTTTGCATTTCTTTCTAGCTTTAGTTTTTATTATTCTTGGAATTTGGGGCTATAGCAGCTGGAGTTTGGGTAAGGAATACCTGCCTCAATTTCTTATTATGGGGGTAATCGGGTTGATTTGGGTAGGCCTATATTTCTTTGCCCGCTACAACAGAAACAAAGGGAAAGCCCAAGCTAAAGAACTAGAAAGAATAATGAATCAGCTACTCAATTAAGGCATTATCCTACTTTTTTATCAAAATTTTTTAATAGGTGTTAATTAAATTTCCTTTTGGTTATTAAGTTGCTTTATTGTTCAGAATGTTATCTAAAATCATTCTAAATTAAAGCTTTAGGGATTGTTGAATGACTTTTGTGCGTGTTGGTATTGAGAATTTGATAATTTGCCTTATTATAAAATTTGTTTTTCGTAATTTCATTATCAAAAAGCCTTGACTTGCTAATTTTTTTTTAATGTTTTTTGATAAATTATGCTTATTTTTAAAACTGCAATCGTTTTAGTACTTTTGTGCAAGTTTAATAAAAATACGAAATTATGGCCTTTGATATTGATATGATTAAAAAGGTGTATGAACAAATGGACAGCCGAATTAAAAAGGCACGTGAAGTTGTTGACACACCACTTACTTTAGCAGAAAAGATTCTATATACCCATTTATGGGATGGAGACCCTGCCACAAAATACGAACGCGGAAAAGATTACGTCAATTTTTCTCCAGATCGTATAGCATGTCAAGATGCCACTGCACAAATGGCCTTGCTTCAGTTTATGCAAGCTGGAAAAGAACAAGTGGCTGTGCCTACAACCGTTCATTGTGATCACTTAATTCAAGCAAAAGACGGAGCAAAGAAAGATTTAAAAAGCGCTAATGATGCCTCTAGTGAAGTTTTTGACTTCCTAGAATCCGTTTCTAATAAATATGGTATAGGTTTCTGGAAACCTGGAGCGGGTATTATTCACCAAGTGGTTTTAGAAAATTATGCATTCCCAGGAGGAATGATGATTGGAACCGATTCACACACCGTAAACGCTGGCGGATTAGGAATGGTGGCCGTTGGAGTAGGAGGTGCTGATGCCGTTGACGTAATGGCTGGTATGCCGTGGGAACTTAAATTCCCTAAACTAATTGGAGTGAAACTAACAGGTGAACCTCAGGGTTGGACAGCTGCTAAAGATGTAATTCTTAAGGTTGCTGAAATTCTTACCGTAAAAGGAGGAACAGGAAGTATTGTAGAATATTTTGGCCCTGGAGCTCAAAATCTTTCGTGTACAGGAAAAGGAACCATCTGTAATATGGGAGCTGAAATTGGTGCAACCACTTCTACTTTTGGTTACGATCTTTCCATGGAGCGCTTCTTAAGAGCAACCGATAGAAATGATGTTGCTGATGAAGCCAACAAAATAAAAGATCACTTAACGGGTGACCCAGAAGTGTATGCTAACCCAGAAAAATACTTCGACCAAGTTATAGAAATTGACCTTTCTACTTTACGTCCCCACTTAAATGGACCTTTTACTCCAGATTTAGCTACTCCGGTAGGCGAATTAGGAGCTAAAGCCAAAGAGAATGATTGGCCAATTAAAGTAGATTGGGGATTAATTGGTTCTTGTACCAACTCTTCTTACGAAGATTTAACAAGAGCCGCTTCCATAGCCCAACAAGCAATTGATAAGAAGCTAAAACCAAAATCTGATTTTGGAATTAACCCAGGTTCTGAACAAATTAGATTCACCGCAGAAAGAGACGGTCTTTTAAAAGTGTTTGAAGACCTTGGCGCAACTATATTTACCAATGCTTGTGGACCATGTATTGGTCAGTGGGATAGAAGTGACCGAAAAGGAGATGAGAAAAACACCATTGTACACTCGTTTAACAGAAACTTTTCTAAACGTGCCGATGGTAACCCAAATACACATGCTTTTGTTGGTTCGCCAGAAATGGTAGCGGCTATCGCAATATCTGGTCGATTAGACTTTGACCCAATGAACGATACCCTAATTAATGAAGATGGCGAAGAAGTAAAATTAGATATGCCTAACGGTATTGAATTACCACCACAAGGTTTTGAGGTTGAAGATAATGGTTACTTAGCGCCTAAAGAAGATGGAAGTAGCGTTGAGGTAAAAGTTGCTGAAGATTCTAATCGTCTTCAACTGCTTGAACCATTTGATCCTTGGGATGGTAAGAATTTAATGGATGCTAAATTGCTTATTAAAGCTCACGGAAAGTGTACTACAGACCATATTTCCATGGCTGGTCCTTGGTTGAAATACCGAGGTCATTTAGATAACATTTCAGATAACTGTTTAATTGGTGCTGTAAACGCTTTTAACAAGCAAACTAACTTTGTGAAAAGTCAAATTACAGGCGAATATGATGCTGTACCTAAAACGCAACGTCAGTATAAAGCTGAAGGAATTCCTACTGTAGTGGTAGGCGACCATAACTACGGTGAAGGTTCTTCAAGAGAACACGCCGCTATGGAGCCAAGACACTTAGGTGTTCGTGTTGTATTAGTAAAATCTTTTGCAAGAATTCACGAAACTAACTTGAAAAAACAAGGTATGTTAGGAATTACATTTGCTAATGAAGATGACTACGATTTAATTCAGGAAGATGATACTTTTAACTTTGTTGACCTTGAAGGCTTTGCACCAGATAAGCCATTGACTATTGAACTCGTTCATGGCGACGGTTCAAAAGATACTATTAAGGCAAATCATACTTATAATGAAACGCAAATAGGATGGTATAAAGAAGGTTCAGCTTTGAATATGATTAAAAAAATGAATCAGTAAGCTTTTTGCTATATCAATATATTAGTGAGAAGAGGGTTAACTTTTAAGTTGCCCTCTTTTTTTGTCTTACTTTTTTATCATTTTTGAATAATGTACTACTGGTTCACTATAAATTGAATTAATTCAAGCCTATTTCTTTATCTTTGAATTATGAAAACGTCGAGCTCTTATAAAATCAGTTTTTCTTGGGAGGTCTTGCTGTATCCTATTCTTTTTCTTTTGGTGATTTGGTTGGTGTTTTGGTTGGAAACAAATTTTGCTTATAACTTCAATGAATTTGGTGTCTTTCCAAGGAAAATAAGTGGTTTGATAGGTGTTTTTGTAAGTCCCGTTATCCACTCTGGCCTAGAACATTTGTATCAAAATTCAGCTCCTCTAGTGGTTTTGTCGGCTGCTTTATTTTATTTCTATAAGCCAATTGCCTGGAAGGTGTTTATTATCGGTTATTTAGCCTCTGGACTACTTCTTTGGACAATAGGAAGACCTTCTTACCACATTGGCGCAAGTGGAATAATTTATTTCTTATTCGGTTTTCTTTTTTTTAAAGGACTGCTTTCTGGATATTTCAGATTAATTGCCTTATCCTTGGCAGTTGTATTTTTATACGGTAGCTTAGTTTGGGGTATTTTTCCTACAAAACCAAATGTTTCATGGGAAGGACATTTAGCAGGTCTTAGTGTTGGTTTAGTTATTGCTTTATTGTATAGAAAATTTACGATTTCATCAACTTACGATCGCTATAAACAACCTATCTTAAAAGATTCCCCCAATGATCCTTTTTTGCAGCAATTTGATGAAGAAGGTAATTTTATTGATGCGAAAGATTTGGTAGAAGATCAACCAAATTTACAAACTACGGAAGAGGCATCGGTTGAAATAGAATACCATTTTACTCCCAAAAAATCAGATAAATAATTTTTCCATTGGTTTTAAACTAGTCTTCTAAATTTCTTCGGAGAAGTTCATAAAGAATAACCCCACAGGCTACTGAAACATTTAATGAGCCAGTTTTACCTAGCATTGGAAGTTTTATACTTTTATCTGCGGCTTTAAGAACTTGTTTAGAGATTCCCTTGCCTTCATCCCCCATAACTAAGGCTAGTGGTCCTTTTTCTACTGAAGTTTCATAAATAGTCTTAGAGGCCTTCTCTGAAGCAGTAAACACTTTAATGCCGCTAGCTTGTAGGTAGTAAACCGCATCCAATAAATGATTGACTCTAACTATAGGTAAATTGTAAACAGCACCAGAAGAGGTTTTTACTGTTTCGTTGTTAATAGGAGCAGAGTTATTTATAGGAATGATTACACAGCCTATTCCCGTTGCTTCCGCAGTTCTTATAATGCCTCCTAAGTTTCTAACATCGGTTACACCATCTAATAGCAAAAACCTTGCGGTATTTGAATTTTCTAAGCTTTTTTCAACTTCTTCTTCAAGGTCTGCATAGCTTATTGGACTTACAAAAGCGATACATTCTTGGTGGTTTAGATGAGCGTATTTTCTAAATTTTTGCGGAGGAACAAAACTTACTTTTATGCTCTGTTCTTTGGCTAAATCAATAATTCCATGATATTCTTTAGATTTATTGTTTTTGCTTAACCAAATGCTTTCAATTTGAGAGTCTTCATTTTTTAGAGCTTCTTTTATACCATGAATTCCAAATACTACCTCCTTATTACTCATTCTATTTTTTTTGCAAATATAGTTTTCTCTTTTTGTTTTCACTCTTGTTTTACCCCATAAAAAAAACACCGCCAATAAAAGGCGGTGTTTAATAATTACTATTACTTAACTAATGATTAGTCAATAGGTGTTAAAATTACATCTAAAGGCTCACTAGTAGAAGTAAACGCATTTTGCTCTAAGGTGTATTCAATCACCTGAGTTTCGCCATCTATAAAGCCGCTCCCACCTGGAAACACTCTTACTGGCTCTTCTTCCTCACCTTCTGGTTGTGTTAATGATAAATCAGAACTCTCAGCATCAATTTGAGTTGTTAAAGCAGCATTACCGCTTACATATACCAAGTTGCCTGGGTAAGCTACTGGTAAATCTGTACCCCACAAAGAGATGAATGATATGCTTCTGTTTTCTATATCTTCCTCAGTAATATCCTTAGTAAATTGAGAGACAAGACTACCATCTAAAAAGACATCTCCTGTATAACTACCAATTAGATTCTTAACTGTTAAAGTAAACTCTTTAGATTCATTGATTACCTCATAGTCTTCACCTTCAACTCCTACAGAAATCTTATCACTATCAACACTTAATAATGTAAATTTAACACTGTAATCATCTTGGATGCTCTTGTCTATTTTGAAAGGAATTGAAGACTCTAAAGTATTTGCTGGTACTTCAACAGTTTTCTGACCTTCGTCAATAGTTACATTTCCTTCCATCAATTCTACAGAATACGTATAAGAGTAACCATTGCGGTTAGTAGATACTTCTTGTAGAACTGGAATTTGGATTAAATCATCACCATCCAAATTTTGATCTGCAAAATTTGAAAAAGCATAACCTACATCTTGAGGAAATTCAATCCAACCTGATTCAAGATCTCTTGGACTAAAATCACTATCGTTATAATCATTACATGATGTAAATAGAGCTAGCACAAAGACTATAACTGATATTTGTTTAAATATATCTTTCATTTTTTTTATTTTATTGTTTAGTTAAAACAAATTCTACATCAAGTGGATACCCATCGCATCCACCATCATTTTGTCCTTCTTGCATAATTATGGTAAACTCACTATCGTCTGATGGATCAATTACAGCGCGATCACCAATAGGTCCACCAAATGTAATTACGCCTGCATCTTGGTCACATAATAGTGAGGTTCCCATATCGTCATCTGGAACAATTGTACCACACGAAATATCAAAAACTATATTTGTAGCGGGTTGTCCTATACCTAAGTATTCTAGATAAACGGCTTCAAATTGTCTGCTTGTTGACCTTCCTTCTACAAGTTCAAGAGTAACTATACCGCCAAAAGCTGGTTCAGCAGTTTCAGGTACTTGCGTAATTAGGTAGTCACCAACAAAACTTGCACTGTCTAATTGACATACTAACCTCATTTGCATCTCAACCTGCTTAAGATCTCCGTTGATATCAGAATTATCACTTGAACCAACAATTTCAAAAACAAATAATTCGTTAGAAGTGGTTAATTCATCAACGTTAAAACCAGTCACTGTAAAAGAACCTGTATAATTCTCTTCGCCATCAACCGAAGCAGGTATAGTTACTGTGGTTGGAAATTCAACAGAAGATGCGTCGATTGTAGAACTAACAAGTTCAATATCGTAAGTTCTATCTTCACTAGAAGTTTCTGTAGAAACTACGTTTACGGTTACATCATTACTTACTAAATCTCCATTATCATCTATAATTACCTCTAAGGTAGCCGATGACCGATCAAAATTCACCATTCTTCTCTGTCCATCATAAATTGTATCTGATGTTTTGCTACAAGAAAAAACGGTAAGTATAACTGCAAAAATTGCGATTATTTTCTTCATTTCTTTATAATTTTTTAATTATCGTATTATTAGTTTTGCTCCATGTTAGGATTACCATTTAATTCCGATATTGGAATTGGGAATATCCATCTACTATCATTTACAGGAATTCCTGGGTTAAACCCACCTTCAATATCTCTAGGGTCTCTAGTTAAACCTTCGTTTAAGATATTTCTATATCTACCAAGGTCTTTGTAACGGTGTCCTTCAAAACATAGCTCCAGTCTTCTCTCCTTAGCAATATCACCTATTGCTTCAGTCAATGAAGCATAAGCGCTTGCAGATCCTGAAGAACCTCTCCTAGCATTTTTCACTGCTTGCACATCATTTACTGCCAATTGAAAATCTGGCGTTGTGCTTCTAGCATAAGCTTCAGCCCTCATTAAGTAGGCTTCAGAAATTCTCATTGCTTTAAATGAGTTGATAAACTGACCCGCTGATCCTGGATATTTCCAAATTTGATATTCTTCGTTTTCTACCCCTTCTGGACCTACGTTTACAAATCTTCTTACATCTCCATTTTGAAGTGCTTCTTGGTCAAGTAAATCAAATAACTCATAACTTACCTCGAAGAAGTTACCTAAGGTTCCTGTAAATATCCAAATGTTTGCATAGTTTGGGTTTGAGCCCAAAACTGCATTTCTTTGATAAATTACTTCTGTAGTATCTTCACCATCAAACATATTTACATACTGCTCTTGATTGGCTAAATCATACTTAGCTATTAATTCGCTAGTAAAAGTAATTAAGTCTTCCCAATCCTGTGTTGCTAGAGCAAGTCTAGCTCTTGTAAATGTTACAAAATCAAGCGTTGGAAAATTGATATCGGTTGCCCCTGAAGGGATTAAACCTTCAGCTAAATCTAAGTCAGCTTTGATAAGTTCTACTGTTTCTTCCGTTGTAGGACGTGAGGGCGTATCCGTAGTTTCTACCGAATTCTGATAAGGAACACCTAAGGCACTTGGGTCTGTAGGGTCCTGTCCATAATAATTTAAAAGTTCATAGTGAGCATAAGCTCTTAAGGCGTAAGTACGTCCTAAGATTAAATCAAATTCATCTTGTTCACCTTCTTCTAAATTTATTAATTCTGAAGCTGCTAAAACACGATTGGCACGGTTTGCCATTTGGTATCTACTACCCCAGATTCCTCCAGAGTTGTTTTGAGCGTCTAAGATATTGTTGAATAGACCTAAGCCTTGTCCACCAGAATCTTTACCTACTCTCACGTTGTCTGTAAAAAGTGAATTAAATCTGATAATATCAAATTGAGTAAATCCACCCATGACACCATTTAATCCAGCTTCTAAGTCTGCTAAAGTTTCAAAAGCTGTTTCATCTACTAATGAATCATTAGGAGTTCTATCAAGCTGATCTTCACAGCTTGAAAATACAATAGCTAATATTAATATTGATATATATTTTTTCATTGTTCCTTTAATTAAAATGTTATATCTACACCTGCTGAAACTTCCATAGCTGCAGGGAATGTGAAAAAGTCATTTAACACACTTGTTTCTGGGTCAAATCCTCTCCACTTTGAAAAGGTAAGTAAATTTGTTCCTTGAACAAAAAATCTCAACCCATTGATGAAACCAAGACGTTCTAATTGCGTTTGATCAAATGTGTAAGCTAGATTTACATTTCTTAAGCGTAAGAAAGAGGCATCTTCTAAATACCGATCACCATCTTGAAAACGCAATCCACCAAATCTTGGAGCAGGAATACCTGTTACATCACCTGGTTCAGACCAAGAGTTCAATAAGCTTCGGTTGTTGTTTGCAAAGGCTGCTGTACTCAAATCTTCCGTTAATGCATAAGTTCCATTCACTCTCCACGCATCATATTGCCAAGTCCAAAGTGTGTTTAAACTTAATTGTTTCCAAGAAGCTTTTAAACCGAAACCACCTTGCCATACGGGATCAAATTGTTTACCTGTGTAAACACCATGGGCATCTCTGTCGTAGTCAGTAGTTAATTCGCCATCTGCTGTTAAGTATAATGGGCGACCATCAGCTGGATTAACCCCTGCCCAACGCTGCATAAAGTAGGTATAAGCGCGTTCACCTTCTTGAATACGTGCTCTTGAGCCACCTTCAACAAAACCTTGTTCATTGTCTATATTGGTAACTTCATTTTCATTCCAGGCTACGTTTGCATACACATTCAAAGACCAGTCGCTTGTAGCAGATTTTCTTAGAATATCATAAGCCAACTGTACTTCAAGACCTGTATTTGTCATATCACCAACATTAGTGCTTGTACTTCCAAATCCTGTACCAGCGGTAGATAAGTTTCTGCCGAAGAAAAGGTCTTCAGTTTCTTTCTTATACACATCTAACGCACCCGTAAGTTTATTATTCCATAGGCCAAAGTCCACACCTAAGTTAAACATCTTTGTTGTTTCCCATTGAACCTGAGTATCTGCTAATCCAGAAGCTACTAACTGCTGATTATTTTGATATCCTGGTCCACCAGCATACTGTTGATAGCCAGGGAAAAAGTTAGGTAATACTAAGTTTTGTGGCGCGCCACCAGCTGATCCACCCGTAATATTTTGGTTACCAGTTTCACCATAAGAAGCTCTTAGTTTTAAAGCATCTACCCAGTCAACATCCTCCATAAACTCTTCTGTATCAATATTCCATCTACCTCCTACAGAGTAAAAGTTACCCCATCGGTAGTCATCTTGAAATCTTGAAGTACCATCTCTACGTATAGTTAAATCAGCACCAAATCTTCCATCATAATCATAGCTTACATTGGTAAAGTAAGATAAGATAGCAAAATCTGTTTCTAACGAATTCAAGTTAGGTACGAAAGGATAAGTTTCCTCTCCTTCATCTAAAATAGTTGTTCTTGGATCTACAAATCCAGTTGAAGAACCTGGGAATTTTGGATTTAAACCAAATGCATCAAAACTTGCAAACTGAACATTTTGGTAGAAAAATTCTGTAAATAAACCAGCGCTTAAGCTGTGTTTTTCTTCAGCACCAAAACGGTCGTTGTATCTAATATTACCCACTGCATTAAAAGAAAAGTCTCTAAAGTAGCCTTCTCTTTGAAATCCTCCAAATTCTTCTTCTGCCGCTTGTTGGTTTGGACTAAGGAGTCCTCTTAAAGAGTTTGGTGCATCAATTTGTAATTGTTGCGTGCTGATGTAGTCAATATTAGCATTACCTCCAATTTGGAATTTGTCACTAATTTTATAGTTTAAATTACCACCTACTAAAGCTCTAATTTCATTTTCTTGGTCGGTGTTTAAACTTTGAGTGTTTAAAGCTAAGTAAGGTGTGTTCAAGAATCCATTAGCACCGCTTACACTTAGTGAGCCATCAGGATTTAAAGCTCCAGACCTTCTTGTTCCTACAATATTTAATGAGCCATCAGCATTTCTTGGGTTTAACCATGGCATACCTAGGAAAGGAACAATAAACGGGTTGTCTAACTGTCCACCTGTGTTTCCTCCTCGAGTTGCATCAACAACAAAATCTGATCTAGAAAAAGTTAATTGAACATTAGTTCCCCAATTAAATTTATCATCACCACCTTCTATGTTATTTCTAAAAGAAAAACGTTGTAATTTTGATCTCAAGGTAGTCCCTTCTTGCTCAAAATATTGTAAAGATGTAAATGAAGAAAGGTTTTCACCACCTTGTTGTAAGTTTACCTCGTGAGATTCTGTTTTTCCAGTTTGGAATAAGATATCACCCCAATTGGTGTTAGTTTGATTTGCAATAGCGTTGATTCTTTGATCAGATAAACCTGAACCAAAACCAGAACCTACTACATCTCTACTAAAAAACATTTTTTCTTGGGCGTTCATCATTCTGAAATTGGCATCAGGATTTTGACGTTGCCCGTAGAAACCACGGTACTTAATCTGAAGCCCAGAATTTCTCTTTGCATTTTTGGTGGTTACAATAATAACCCCTGCTGCACCACGATTACCATAAATAGCCGTACCTGCTGCATCTTTTAAAACGTTAACCGACTCAATGTCGTTAGGGTTAATTGCTCTAAAGTTACGCTCGTTAATTGGCATACCATCTACCACATAAAGCGGAGATGTATTACCATTCAACGATGTTCTACCACGAATAATAGTTGTAGCAGCTTGTCCTGGTTGACCAGAGGCTGCTCTAATGTTTGCTCCAGCTACCTGACCTTGTAAAATTTGATCTACCGAAGCAAAAGGAATTTGCTCAAGGGCTTCAGATTTTACGGTAGATACCGCTGAAATCACATCTTTTCCCTTTAAAATTCCACCGTAAGCCGTTACTACTACATCTTCTAGTACTTCTGTATCTGAAACTAGATTTGCATTAATGGTAGTATTGTTACCCACGGCTACCTCTTGCGTTTGAAACCCAAGATACTTAAAAACTAATACGTCACTAGGTGACACTTCAATGGTGTATTTTCCATCGAAATCAGTTTGCGTCCCACGGTCGGTTCCTTTAACAATAACGTCAACTCCCGGTAGGGGAATTGCATTATCGTCGGCTACCAATCCGCTGACTGTTTTTTCTTGTGCAAAAGTAAGTTGCACTACGAACACTAATACCAGTGTAAGAATTCCACTAAATTTTGTTCTCATTTTGTATATTTATTTGAATTAGCCAACGCCAAAAATCAAAATTAAAAGTTAATTACGCAACTTTTTTGGTCTTTAATTTAATTTTTTAGTGTTAAATGTTTAGTTAAACTTTATTTTAACATTAAAAAAATGTGTTCAAACTGAGGTGAACTTGGGTGTTTTGAAAATTGAATTTCTGTTGGCTAGACCTACCGTTAGCAAAGATTAAGCGCAATAATCCACCCTTAGTATTAAGCCCTATTCCAAAACCAAAACTCACCAAGTTTTCTTTAAGGTTAACCAACTCATTTTGGTAGTAACCATAGTCTAAAACTGAATTTACATACAAATCTGAGCTTAAAAAGTACCTTATTTCGGTTTGAAGGCTGTAAAAAGACGAAGCAATAAGGCTGTTTTCTTCAAATCCTCGCATGCTTCTTAATCCTCCTAACCTATATAATTCATTATTTAGGTATTGATCCGAATCTATTATTTGCACAACAGAAGCCAAGTTTAGGTAGGTGTTTTTTAGTATTTTTTGTAGTGTTTCGCCGTAAAATTCTAATCTTAGTTGTTGTAAATTTTTATTTAAGCTTTTTCTTCTACCTTGAAGAATCCTTAATTTTATCAAGTCTTGATGTACAATTTGGCCAATATTCTTTTTTCGGTTTAAGAATCGAGTACTTACTCCGTAAAAGTTACTTTTATAATCACCTATAGTTGATGTACTTGTAGGTTTTTCTTCATTAGCTAATAAATTACTTGAATTTACCGCTTCTAAATCTGTGGCAATACTCCATTGGTGGTTTATATGATATCCCAGTTTTAGTTCTTGCGTGCTTCTTGAAAAAGTTGAATCTTGCCTGAATAGTTCAATACCTGCCTCGGGTGTAAATCTGCTATTAAATATAAAGGGCAGTACAAGTCTTGATTGAAAGATTTGTTGTTCTTGGCCATCGTTTTTGTACTGAATAATTAATGTTTCGCCTAAGTTCAGGTTGTTTTTTAAGACTACATCTAGATAGCCGTTTAAATCTAGGCCACTCCCTTCATCTTCATTACTAAAGCCAATAAATCCATCAAACGAATTAATTTTTCTTTTCTCTAAATAAAGAAAAACATTGACAGAATCTTTGCTGAATTGTACTTCTGGGTTTTTAATTTCATTGACAAAATCTAAATTCTGAATTGTTTTTGTTCTTTGTTTTAGCTTTTTTTCTGTGTAAATTTCACCCTTCCTTATTCTAATATGATGCTTTTTGAAGCTTTTGGGAAATTGCTTATAGCCTTTTATGTAAACGCGGTTGTATTTTTTTAATTCATTTACTTCTACCGCCAGCTTTGCGAACAGGTAATTACCATGCACTGAAACAGGTGAGTATTTCACTTTAGCAAAGTCATAGCCATTTGTCCTAAGATTATTTATAAGTACTTCTTGAAACTTTTTCCATTCCTCAAATTTTATCTTTATTTTTTTTCTAGTGTCCTTTATATAAGTTGCGTATTTTTCAGGGACGTCTATAAAGATACTATCTATTCGTTGATTTAGGCTGATGTATTGTTGGATTGAGTTTTTATTTGAAATTAAGCTATCTACTTTTAGATGGATATACCCTAATTCCCAAAGTGAATTGATTTCTTCTTTCTTAAATGTTTCTAATTCTTTTATTGAATTGAATTTCTTGCTTATATTCTTCGGAGCTTGTTTTGTGCTATCATTAATAATAAGGCGGTACTCAATTTCTTGTGCAATTGAGTTTAGTGTTCCAAAAAGGAAAATTACCCATACAATGTTTAGCCTTGTTTTAGTCATGGAATAGTTAGCATTTCGACATAACGAAATTGCATTTAAACAATTCGTTACTTTTTGCTTTTCTTTTTTAAACACCAAAGTAGGCTAAAAATTGCTAATTGTACAAAAGATTGTTTAAAGACTTTTTGTTCTGTTTGTTTTTTTAAATTGATTTTGCTTTCTTTTAATCATTTACGATTTTTTACTATACATTGTTTATCAAAAAAAAAGTCGCTTCTTATGAAGCGACTTTTTGTAAGTTTTGGTTAACTTAGATTATTTCTAAGTAGTAATTAACAAGTTGCCTGATTTGATCTTCTTTTTCTGAAGCATTCCCTCTAAACTTTAATTTATTTTTTTTGATAAATTTTTTAATATCGTTTTGCACTTCCTTTGGGAAATTATTTTTTGCTCTTCTTTTATGTGTTTCAATCTCAAAGTAATCGCCATTAATGGCTAAATAGTAAGCAGTCTTGTCTTTTAACTCAGCTGGTCTTCCTGTATCGTATGAGCTCTCACTTTTTTGTTCAGGCATAAAAATTTGATAATAACGTTTTAAAATTTGTGCCTTATTTCCATCATTTTCAAGTTCATCAACAATTACTAAATAACCATTTGGCGCGCCTCCTTTTTCAAAGAGAACACTTGGGCTGTGAAAATACTTGAAGCGTTCTCCTTCAAGCTCAAAGCCTAATTGGTTAGTTTTAATTACCGGGCCAGCTTTAGAGCGATCATTTTCCATTAGAAGTTCAAACTGGTCTTTGTAGATATTGTAGCGAATTTCGCCTTCCATCATCTCTCCACCTTTCTTTTCTTCTATAATTTTTCCAGTTTTAAAATCATTGTAAAGTAAAGGACTGCCATTTATTTTACTCAAATCAATTTGCTTGCCATTAAAATTCATTTGATTTAAGACAGTTAAATCTTTCCAGTCGCTCATTGAATTCATATTAATTTGCGCATAAGAAAAACTTATTGAAAAAGTAAGTAGGAATAACATTTTTGTTTTCATAATATATTTTTTTAATTGTGGAACAATGATAAATAAAGTTTGTTTTACTGCCAAAGATTAATTAAGCTTTCAATTTAATTGATCCAAGATTTAGCTTTTTTTGTGCTTATTTTTTAGTTTTATTGAGATAAAATTAAGAAGTTCATTAGTTGTTTTAATTCAGTTTCTTGTTCGGCTTCACTTCCTCTAAATTTAATTTTATTTTTTTTCATGTACTTTTTTACCTTGTCTTGGTGGGCTTCAGGAAAGTCTTTGTAGGCTTTTCGTTTATGTGGAGTAATTTTAAAATAATCATCATCTACTTTTGCATAATAAGCTACGCCAGACTTGAAGCTAGCGGGACTGCCAGAATCGTATGAACTTGTAGGTTTTTGTTCAGGTTCAAACTTTTTGTGGTAAGGTTTCAAAAGTGTGTTTTCTTTATTGCTAATTTCATTTTCATCTACTACTACAAGGTAGCCATTGACAGAGTTGTCGTATTCAAATAAAATACGAGGCCCAGAAAAATACTTAAACTCTTCTCCTCTTAATTCAAAACTCAATAGGTTGTTTTTATCAAGGGTTCCAATTTCGTTTTTGTTATCATCAGTTTTAATTTCAAAAACGTCCTTATATATTGTAGCGAATATTTGCAGTAAGGCTTTTGTCTTCCTTAACTTGCTTAACTTCGCCAGGAAGAAAATCTTCATACAATAAAGGAGTTCCTTTCACTGTGTTCAAATCTATTTGTTTTCCTTCAATATTCATTCTAGTGTATAAATCAGCATCAACCCAGCTGTTCATCATTCCCATGTTTAGTTGAGCGTAAGAGTGAGATACAAAAGCACAAAATAAAAAACTTACAATAATTTTTTTAAGCTTCATACTACGTTTATATATTTAGATTCTCACGAATTTACAAATTATTAATCATTCACACTTACTTCATAACGTTTTTTGATTTTTATAGTGTTGCTCCATGATAACTTATTCTAGTCAAGTTTAGGTTATCATTTTTTTGTTTACAAACAAGATTTATTTATGAAACTTGTAGTAAACGGAGATTTATTTCATTCATGATTACAAATAAAAACTAGGTTTAACTATAGCTAGCATAAGTGATTAGTTTAGGAGTTAAATTAACTTTCAGAAAATTAATTATTTATAATTTGCTTGTTTAAAATTAATTACTACTTTTGCAACTCCTAAAAATTAGGGTTATTAAATTAATATTTGTAGAATAATATGCCAACAATTTCACAATTAGTTAGAAAAGGAAGACGTACTATAACTAAGAAGAGTAAATCGGCTGCTTTGGATTCTTGTCCTCAGAGACGTGGAGTTTGTACACGTGTTTACACTACTACACCAAAAAAACCTAACTCAGCAATGCGTAAAGTTGCTCGTGTAAGGTTAACAAATGGTAAAGAGGTGAACGCATACATTCCCGGGGAAGGACACAATCTTCAAGAGCACTCGATAGTATTAGTTAGAGGCGGGAGAGTAAAAGACTTACCAGGGGTAAGGTACCACATTGTAAGGGGTGCTTTAGATACTGCTGGAGTAGAAGGTAGATTGCAACGTAGAAGTAAGTACGGTGCTAAACGTCCAAAAAAATAAGTTGAATACGTTTAAAGTAAAGACATGAGAAAAAGACAGGCAAAAGCAAGACCTATACTTCCAGACCCAAAGTTCAATGATCAATTAGTTACACGTTTTGTGAACATGTTGATGTGGGACGGTAAGAAGTCAATTGCTTTTAAAATCTTCTATGATGCAATGGATATTGTAGAGGAAAAGAAACAAGAAGAAGAAAAGACAGCATTAGAGGTGTGGAAAGAAGCGCTTTCTAATGTAATGCCTCACGTAGAAGTGAGAAGTAGAAGAGTTGGAGGGGCTACTTTCCAAATCCCTACACCTATCCGTCCGGATAGAAAGATCTCTACAGCAATGAAGTGGTTGATTAATTTTTCTAGAAAGAGAAATGAAAAATCAATGGCCGCAAAGTTAGCTGCTGAAGTTTTAGCTGCTGCAAAAGAAGAAGGTGCTGCGGTTAAAAAGCGTGTGGATACACACCGTATGGCAGAAGCAAACAAAGCATTTTCACACTTTAGATTCTAAGAGCAATGGCACAAAGAGATTTAAAATTTACAAGAAATATTGGTATTGCTGCGCATATTGATGCAGGTAAAACCACTACTACAGAGCGTATCCTGTACTATACCGGAGTAAGTCATAAAATAGGAGAGGTGCACGATGGTGCAGCAACTATGGACTGGATGGAGCAAGAGCAGGAACGTGGTATCACAATTACTTCGGCAGCTACGCATTGTAAGTGGCCTTACAGAGATCATGAATATACAGTGAACATTATTGATACCCCAGGTCACGTTGATTTTACGGTAGAGGTAGAGCGTTCACTTCGTGTATTAGATGGTGTTGTAGCTTTGTTTAGTGCGGTTGATGGTGTTGAGCCACAGTCGGAAACTGTTTGGAGACAAGCCGATAAATATAAAGTTCCGCGTTTAGGTTTTGTGAACAAAATGGACCGTCAGGGTGCTAATTTCTTTAACGTGTGTAATCAAGTTAGAGAAATGCTAGGTGGTAATCCAGTTCCATTACAAGTGCCTATTGGTGATGAAATTGACTTCAAAGGTGTAGTTGATTTGATTTCAAAGAAAGCGATTGTATGGAATGATGAGGATATGGGGATGACTTATGAAGTTATCGATATTCCTGCTGAATTGGAGGAAGATGTAACTAAATATAGAACTGAATTAGTAGAAGCAGTAGCAGAATACGACGAAGAATTAATGGAAAAATTCTTTGAAGATGAAGATTCTATTACTGAAGATGAAATTATTGCAGCCTTGCGCGCAGCTACTATCGATATGTCTATCATTCCTATGATGTGTGGTTCTGCGTTTAAAAATAAAGGAGTTCAAGCCATGCTTGACGCTGTAATGAGATACTTACCATCTCCTGTAGATGTGGAAGCTATTGAAGGAGAAAATCCATCTACGGGTGAAATGGAAACGAGAAAACCTAATGTTGATTCTCCGTTTTCTGCCCTAGCTTTTAAAATTGCTACCGACCCTTTTGTTGGTCGTTTAGCATTCTTTAGAACCTATTCAGGTACGTTAGATGCAGGTTCTTATGTGTTAAATAATCGTTCTGGAAAAAAGGAACGTATTTCTAGAATGTATCAAATGCATTCTAATAAACAGCAACCAATTGATAAAATTGAAGCTGGAGATATCGGAGCAGCAGTAGGTTTTAAAGATATTAAAACCGGAGATACGCTAACCGACATGAACAATCCTATTGTGCTTGAATCCATGTCTTTCCCTGACCCAGTTATTGGTATTGCTGTAGAGCCAAAGACCAAAGCTGATGTTGAGAAAATGGGTACAGCTTTAGCTAAATTAGCTGAAGAAGATCCTACGTTCGTTGTTAAGACAGATGAAGCTTCAGGGCAAACTGTTATTTCTGGAATGGGTGAGCTACACTTAGATATCTTAATTGACCGTATGAAGCGTGAATTTAAGGTTGAAGTAAACGTGGGTGAACCTCAGGTAGAGTATAAAGAAACAGTTAAGAAAGCTGCCGACCACAGAGAAACTTATAAGAAACAAACTGGTGGTCGTGGTAAATTTGCTGATATCGTATTTGAGATGGGTCCTGTTGATGAGGATTTTGAAGAAACAGGTTTACAGTTTATTGATCAAATTAAAGGGGGTAGAGTTCCTAAAGAATTTATTCCTTCAGTTAAATCTGGATTTGAAGCTGCAATGAAAGTTGGTCCTCTAGCTGGTTTCCAAATGGATACTTTAAAAGTTACTTTAAAAGATGGTTCTTTCCACCCCGTGGATTCAGATCAATTATCTTTTGAGTTAGCAGCTAAATTAGGGTTTAAATCGGCGGCTAAGAAAGCTGGTGCTGTAGTTCTAGAGCCTATGATGAAAGTGGAGGTAGTTACTCCAGAAGAAAATATGGGAGACATTGTTGGTGATTTGAATAGAAGACGTGGGCAAGTAAACGATATGTCAGACCGTTCAGGAGCAAAAGTAGTGAAGGCAATTGTTCCATTATCAGAAATGTTTGGTTACGTAACTACGTTAAGAACATTATCTTCAGGTAGAGCAACTTCAACTATGGAGTTTTCACACTATGAAGAAACACCAAGCAATATTTCAGAGCAAGTAATCGCTGCGGCGAAAGGAGAAACAAACGAGTAATAAGAACTTATCATGAGTCAGAAAATAAGAATCAAACTTAAATCTTACGATCACAACTTGGTTGATAAGTCAGCTGAAAAAATCGTAAAAACTGTAAAAACAACTGGAGCTGTAGTTACTGGTCCAATACCCTTACCTACCAAAAAGAAAATTTTTACTGTTTTACGTTCTCCTCACGTAAATAAGAAATCACGTGAGCAGTTTGAGCTGAATTCATTCAAGCGCCTATTAGATATCTATAGTTCTTCATCAAAAACAATTGATGCTTTGATGAAGTTAGAGTTGCCTAGTGGGGTAGAAGTAGAGATCAAGGTTTAATTACAACGATTAATAAAAGAAAAAGAAATAAGTGCGGTAAACTTACTGCACTTCTTTTTTAATGTTTAAATAAATTAATAACAATAAATATGTCTGGGTTAATAGGAAAGAAAATTGGCATGACCAGCATCTTTGATGAAAATGGAAAGAACATTCCATGTACAGTAATTGAAGCTGGCCCATGTGTAGTTACCCAAGTCAGAACCGCTGAGGTTGACGGGTACAAAGCCCTTCAACTTGGTTTCGATGACAAATCAGACAAGAATGCTAGTTTAGCTGCTCAAGGGCACTTTAAGAAAGCTGGTACTTCAGTCAAAAGAAAAGTCGTAGAATTCCAAGGATTTGAAGGAGAACACAAATTAGGTGAACACATCACTGTAGATTTGTTTAAAGAAGGAGAATTTGTTGATGTAGCAGGAACCTCTAAAGGGAAAGGATTTCAAGGGGTTGTTAAACGCCATGGATTTGCAGGTTCAGAGAGAACCCACGGTCAACAAAGTATGTTAAGAGCACCTGGTTCTGTAGGTGCAGCTTCTGATCCATCAAGAGTATTCAAAGGGATGCGAATGGCTGGTCAGACTGGAAATTCAAAAGTGAAAGTTCAAAATCTTAGAGTGTTAAAAGTTGTTCCTGAGAAAAATCTTTTAGTTGTAAAAGGTTGTGTACCAGGGCATACTAACGCTTATGTAACTATTGAGAAGTAATGAAGTTAGCAGTTTTAGATATAAACGGAAAAGAAACAGGGAAGGAAGTTACACTTTCTGATGCTGTTTTTGGTATTGAACCTAATGAGCATGCAATTTACTTAGATGTGAAGCAACACCTTGCCAATAAAAGACAAGGGACGCATAAAGCTAAGGAGCGTGCCGAAATTAAGGGATCAACTAGAAAAATCAAAAAACAAAAAGGAACAGGTACTGCCCGTGCAGGTAGTATTAAGTCTCCAGTTTTTAGAGGAGGTGGTAGAATTTTTGGCCCAAGACCAAGAGATTATCATTTCAAATTGAACAAAAAGCTGAAACGCTTAGCGCGTAAATCAGCTTTAGCACAAAAAGCAAAAGCGAATCAAATTATCATTCTTGATAACCTAACCATTGAGCAACCAAAAACTAAAGAGTTTAAGCAAGTGCTTAGCAATTTGGGAGTTGCCGACAAAAAATCTGTTTTTGTGTTGGATGTGTCAAATAAAAATGTATATTTGTCTTCGCGAAATTTAGAAGAGTCTAGAGTTGTAACTGCTTCAGGATTAAACACTTATAACATTTTAAACAATGGAGTTCTTGTGTTGTCTGAAGCTGCTTTGACGTCTTTAGAGAGTAACTTAACAAAATAAGCTAGTATAATGAGTATTTTATTGAAACCTATAATTACAGAGAAGGCTACTCAAGATAGTGAGTTGAAGAACACATTTTGGTTTGAGGTGCAGCCTTCAGCGAACAAGGTTCAGATTAAAAATGCCATAGAGCAAGCTTATGGTGTTAATGTTGAAAGTGTTCGCACAATGAATGTGTATCCGAAGGTGAAGAGCCGTTTTACAAAAACAGGAGTGGTAGTTGGTAGAAAGAAATTTACCAAAAAAGCAATTGTTACTGTAACGGATGGAGAAACAATAGATTTATATAGTAATCTTTAACAAAAAACAATGTCGGTAAGAAAATTAAAACCTATTACCCCAGGTCAGCGTTTTAGAGTTGTTAATGGTTTCGACGCCATTACAACTGATAAGCCGGAGAAGTCATTACTTGCTCCGAAAAAACGATCCGGTGGTAGAAACAATCAAGGTAGGATGACTATGCGCTATATTGGTGGTGGTCATAAAAAAAGGTATCGTGTTGTTGACTTTAAGCGTGACATCTTTGATGTTCCTGCAGAAGTAAAGTCAATTGAATACGACCCTAACAGAACTGCCTTTATTGCGTTATTACAGTATGAAAATGGAGAGAAGCGATATATCATCGCTCCTAACGGTTTGAAGGTAGGTGAGAAGTTAGTTTCTTCAAGAAATGGTGCACCAATTGAGGTGGGTAACGCTATGCCTTTATCTAAAATTCCATTTGGAACGATTATCTCCTGTGTAGAGCTTAGGCCAGAACAAGGCGCCAATATGGCGCGTAGTGCGGGTACTTTTGCTCAGTTAATGGCTAAAGACGGGAAGTATGTAACGATTAAGTTGCCTTCTGGAGAAACTCGGTTGGTTTTAGCAGATTGTATGGCTATGGTTGGTGCTGTTTCAAACAGTGACCACCAATTGCTTGTATCTGGTAAAGCGGGTAGAAGTAGATGGCTTGGTAGAAGACCTAGAACTAGAGCGGTAGTAATGAATCCAGTAGATCACCCAATGGGTGGTGGTGAAGGTAGAGCTTCCGGTGGTCATCCAAGATCAAGAAATGGAATTCCTGCTAAAGGCTTTAAGACAAGGTCTAAGAAGAAGTCGAGTAATAAGCATATTGTAGAACGTAGAAAAAAATAAGATATGGCACGTTCATTAAAAAAGGGACCTTTCGTACATTATAAATTAGAGAGAAAAGTTGCTCAAAGCGTTGATTCTGGCAAAAAGTCGGTTATCAAAACTTGGTCAAGAGCTTCAATGATTACTCCAGATTTTGTAGGTCAAACGATTGGTGTACACAACGGAAAACAATTTGTACCAGTTTTTGTAACAGAAAACATGGTAGGACATAAATTAGGTGAATTTTCTCCTACAAGAACTTTTAGAGGGCATACAGGTCCTAAAAATAAAGGAAAAAAATAACTAAGCGATGGGAGTACGTAAAAGAAACAAAGCTGAAGAGCTTAAAGAGGCAAAAATGAGTGTAGCGTTTGCTAAACTTAATAATTGTCCCACTTCTCCAAGAAAGATGCGTTTAGTTGCTGATCTTGTAAGAGGGAAAGATATTGAGCAAGCCTTGCAAATCTTAAGATTTACAACAAAAGAGGCGGCTAGAAGACTAGAAAAGTTATTGTTATCGGCTATTGCTAATTGGCAAAATAAAAATCCAGAAGCTTCAATTGAAGATGCTTCTTTGTTTATTGCTGAAATTAAAGTAGATAGTGCAAGTGCGCTTAAGCGTTTGCGTCCTGCCCCACAAGGTAGAGCGCATCGTATTAGAAAGCGTTCTAATCACGTGACTATAACATTAGGAGAAAGAAATAACACAGAAAGCTAAGATAAACGATGGGACAAAAAACAAATCCAATAGGTATTAGATTGGGAATCATCAAAGGTTGGGAATCTAACTGGTATGGTGGAAGAGACTATGGAAACAATCTAGCTGAGGACGACAAAATACGTAAGTATATATTTGCACGTTTATCAAAAGCTAGTGTTTCAAGAGTAATTATTGAGCGTACTTTAAAGCTTGTAACCGTTACTATCACTACTGCTAGACCTGGTATCATCATCGGGAAAGGTGGGCAAGAGGTAGACAAGCTTAAGGAGGAGCTTAAGAATATTACAAATAAGGAGGTTCAGGTAAACATCCACGAGATTAAACGTCCTGAACTAGACGCTCACCTTGTTGCTACAAGTATTGCAAGGCAAGTTGAAAACAGAATTTCCTATAGACGTGCCATTAAAATGGCTATTGCTGCAACTATGCGAATGAATGCAGAAGGAATTAAAATTCAAATTTCTGGTCGTTTAAATGGTGCAGAAATGGCACGTTCAGAATCTTATAAAGAAGGAAGAATTCCGTTGTCAACTTTCAGAGCAGATATTGATTATGCTTTAGTTGAAGCTCATACTACCTATGGTAGATTGGGAATTAAAGTGTGGATCATGAAAGGTGAAGTTTACGGAAAAAGAGAGCTCTCTCCTCTCGTAGGTCTTTCCAAAGGAGAAAGAAAAGGTAGTAAAGGAAGACGTCCCAACAAACGTCGTAAAAAGTAATTTAAATCGTAAGAAATGTTACAACCTAAAAGAACGAAGCATCGTAAACAGCAGAAAGGCAGAATGAAAGGGAACTCGCAAAGAGGTCACCGTTTATCTAACGGAACTTTCGGACTTAAATCTTTAGATTCCTCATTTGTGAATTCTAGACAGATAGAGGCTGCCCGTATTGCTGCAACACGTTACATGAAGAGAGAAGGGTCGTTATGGATTAAAATCTTTCCCGATAAGCCTATTACAAAGAAACCTTTAGAGGTGCGTATGGGTAAAGGAAAAGGTGCCATAGACCACTACGCTGCAGTAGTTAAGTCAGGAAGAATTATGTTTGAAATTGGAGGCGTTCCTTTGAGCGTTGCTAAAGAAGCATTAAGACTTGCGGCTCAAAAATTGCCAGTGAGAACTAAATTCGTAGTAGCTAGAGATTATCAAGAATAAAAATTATGAAACAGTCAGAGATTAAAGAATTATCTGTAGCAGATTTACGCGAAGAACTTGATAAGACTCGTCAAGAGTTATCAAATCTTAAGATGACTCATGCTATTAGTCCTCTTGAAAACCCAATGCAAATTAGAGTTGCAAGGAAGGCTATAGCAAGATTAGCTACAGAAATCACTAAAAGAGAATTAGATTAATTCTGCTTACAATGGAAAAAAGAAATTTAAGAAAAGAGCGTGTCGGCGTTGTGACTAGCAATAAAATGCAAAAGTCAATAGTTGTTTCAGAAACAAAAAAGATGAAGCACCCTAAGTATGGTAAGTTCGTAATGAAGACCAAAAAGTATGTTGCTCATGATGAAAACAACGACTGTAACGAAGGAGACACTGTAAGAATTATGGAAACTAGACCACTTAGCAAGAACAAATGCTGGAGGTTGGTTGATGTAATAGAAAGAGCTAAATAATTATGGTACAACAAGAATCAAGATTAAGAGTAGCCGATAATACCGGAGCCAAGCAAGTACTTGTTATACGTGTTTTGGGCGGTACTAAGAAGCGTTATGCTTCAGTTGGCGATAAAGTTGTGGTAAGTGTTAAAGAAGCTACCCCTAATGGAAACATTAAGAAAGGAGCTGTATCTACTGCCGTAGTTGTGAGAACAAACAAAGAAGTAAGAAGGCCTGATGGCTCTTACATTCGCTTTGATGATAACGCATGTGTGCTTTTAACGGGTACTGGAGAAATGCGTGGAACTCGTGTTTTTGGTCCTGTGGCTAAAGAATTACGCGATAATCAATTCATGAAAATTGTTTCACTTGCACCTGAGGTGCTTTAAATTTATAACGATGAGTAAAATTAAACTTAAAGTAGGAGATCAGGTAAGAGTACTTGCTGGTGAAAGCAAAGGCAAAGAGGGAAGAATTTTGAAAATTTCAAAAGATAAAACTCGAGCTATTGTTGAAGGTGCAAATCTTGTTAAGAAACACCAAAAGCCAAGCGCTACAAACCCACAAGGAGGAATCAAAGAAATGGAAGCTACTTTGCATATTTCTAATCTTTCATTATTAACTAAAGACGGGAAAACTACACGTGTTGGTTATCAAATGCAGGAAGGAAAAAAAGTTAGAATATCCAAAAAAACGAATGAAGTAATTTAATTATGAGTTACGTACCTAGATTAAAAGAAGAATATTCAAATAAAGTACTTCCTGCATTAATGGAAGAATTTGGATATAAGAACACCATGCAAGCGCCAAGATTGAAAAAAATTGTGCTTAGCCGTGGTGTAGGTGAAGCTATTGCTGATAAAAAGTTGATTGACCATGCGGTTAATGAATTAACGCAAATTACTGGTCAAAAGGCTATTGCTACTAAATCTAAAAAAGATGTGGCTAATTTCAAATTAAGGAAAGGAATGCCTATTGGAGCTATGGTAACATTACGCGGCGATAGAATGTATGAATTTTTAGATCGATTAATTACTTCTGCGCTTCCACGTGTTAGAGATTTTAACGGTATTAAAGCGAATGGCTTTGATGGTCGTGGAAATTATAACCTTGGAGTAACAGAACAAATTATTTTTCCAGAAATTGATATTGATAAAGTGAACCGTATTTCAGGAATGGATATTACTTTTGTAACCAATGCTGAAACAGATAAAGAAGCAAAGTCTTTATTAACTGAATTAGGATTACCCTTTAAAAAGAATTAAT
This sequence comes from Psychroflexus maritimus, assembly GCF_011089875.1. Lineage (GTDB taxonomy): Bacteria > Bacteroidota > Bacteroidia > Flavobacteriales > Flavobacteriaceae > Psychroflexus > Psychroflexus maritimus. Next base: position 122,494 of record NZ_JAANAS010000061.1, read on the forward strand.
TATGGCAAAGGAATCAATGAAAGCACGTGAAGTAAAACGTGAAAAAACAGTAGATAAATACGCTGAAAAGCGCAAAGCTTTAAAAGAAGCTGGCGACTATGAGGCTCTTCAAAAATTGCCTAAAAACGCGTCTCCAGTAAGAATGCACAACAGATGTAAGCTTACAGGAAGACCTAAAGGGTATATGAGACAATTTGGAATTTCTCGCGTTATGTTTAGAGAAATGGCGAATAAGGGGCTTATTCCAGGAGTTAAAAAGGCAAGTTGGTAATTTTTAAAAAAAGGAATAATGAATATTGATCCTGTATCAGATTATTTAACAAGAGTTAGAAATGCCGTAGCGGCTTCTCACAGAGTGGTTGAAATACCAGCTTCTAACTTGAAAAAAGAATTAACTAAGATATTATTCGATCAAGGATATATCTTGAGTTATAAGTTTATTGATGACAATAAACAAGGAACTATTAAAATTGCACTGAAATACGATAAATTGGAAAATGATCCAGTAATTAAAAAATTACAGCGTATTTCAAAACCAGGTTTACGAAAGTATGCTTCTGCTAAAGATTTACCAAGAATCTTAAATGGCCTTGGTATTGCTATTGTTTCAACTTCTAAAGGAGTGATGACCGATAAGCAGGCAAGAAGCGAAAACGTAGGTGGTGAAGTGCTTTGTTACGTATATTAATTATTTTAAGACTAGTATAAAATGTCAAGAATAGGAAATAGTCCAGTAAGCATTCCCGAAGGAGTAACTGTATCTGTGAAAGACAACACAATTACGGTGAAGGGTAAATTAGGGGAGCTTACTCAAGAATTTAGCGATATTGAAATTCGCGTAGAAGAGAACGAAGTAATCTTAGAACGATCTTCAGAAAAGAAAAACATAAAGTCTAAACACGGACTTTATAGATCCTTAATTAATAACATGGTTGAAGGTGTTGCTAACGGATTTACTAAAGAATTAGAATTAGTAGGTGTTGGTTATAGAGCTTCAAATCAAGGTCAAAAACTTGATTTAGCTATTGGATTCTCACACAATATAGTGATTGAGTTAGCACCAGAGGTTAAAGTAGAAACGGTATCAGAAAAAGGTAAAAATCCAATTATAAAATTATCTTCTTTTGATAACCAGTTAGTATCACAAGTAGCTGCTAAAATTCGCTCATTTAGACGACCTGAACCTTACAAAGGTAAAGGAATCAAGTATGTAGGTGAATACATTAGAAGAAAAGCAGGTAAATCAGCTTAATAATTAAGACTATGGCATTTTCTAAACAAAAGAGAAGATTAAAAATTAGAAAGCGTATCAGAAGAACAATCTCTGGTACTGCGGAAAGACCTAGACTTTCTATTTATAGAAGTAATAAGGCAATATATGCACAAATCGTAAATGATGTGGATGGAGTAACTTTAACGTCAACTTCTAGCTTTCATTTAGGAAAAGAGGCAGAAGGTAAAACCAAAGTAGAGCAATCTATCTTAGTTGGTAAATCTATTGCAGAGAAAGCATTGAAACTTGGTGTTGAACATGTTTGTTTTGACCGAGGCGGATACCTTTATCACGGAAGAGTTAAATCATTAGCAGAAGGAGCTCGTGAGGGCGGACTAAAATTTTAAGAAGTTATGTATCAGAATTATAAAAACGTAGAAATTGTTAAACCTGGTGGATTAGATCTTAAAGATCGTTTAGTAGGTGTTCAGCGTGTTACTAAAGTAACAAAAGGTGGTAGAGCTTTTGGTTTTTCTGCTATTGTTGTTGTTGGTGATGAAAATGGAGTTGTAGGCCATGGTTTAGGAAAATCTAAAGAAGTTGCTGATGCAATTTCTAAAGCCGTGGAAGACGCTAAGAAAAACTTGGTTAGAATACCGCTTCATAAAGGTACTTTACCGCATGAGCAAAAAGGAAAATATGGTGGAGCTAGAGTTTTGTTGATTCCTGCATCTCCTGGTACTGGAGTGATAGCTGGTGGTCCTGCACGTGTAGTTTTAGAATCGGTTGGAGTACATGATGTACTTTCCAAAAACCAAGGTTCTAACAACCCGCATAATGTTGTAAAAGCAACTTTTGATGCTCTTTTACAATTAAGAAGTGCTGAAACCGTTGCTAAGCAAAGAGGAATTACTTTAGATAAACTTTTTAACGGATAAAATATTAGGTAATGGCAAAAATTAAAGTTACTAAAGTCAAAAGTGCAATCAAAAAGCCTAAGCGTCAGAAGCTTACTTTAGAGGCACTAGGACTAAGCAAAATAGGTCAATCTGTTGAACATACAGATACACCTAATATTGTAGGAATGATAAACAAGGTTAAACACTTAGTTTCTGTTGAAGAAATAAAATAATAACTTATGGAATTACACAATTTAAAACCAGCTAAAGGTTCTTCCAAAACTAAAAGTAAACGTTTAGGTAGAGGAGAGGCCACAGGTACTGGTGGTACATCAGGAAGAGGTCATAAAGGGGCTAAGTCTCGTTCAGGATATTCAAGAAAAATTGGATTTGAAGGAGGGCAGATGCCTTTACAAAGACGTGTTCCTAAGTTTGGATTTACTAATCCTAATCGCGTAGCATACAAAGGAGTTAATTTGGATGTCTTACAAGATTTAGTTGATCAGGGAAAAATTACAGACGAAGTGAGCTACACTACTTTAGTTGACCTTAATGTAGTTAAGAAAAACGACTTGGTAAAAATCTTAGGAAGAGGTGAACTAAAAGCAAAGCTTAAAGTTACCGCACACAAATTTACAAAAAGTGCTCAAGATTCAATTACTGGAGCTGGAGGAGAAGTAATAACACTATAAACCGTCTTTTATGAAGATTTTTGAGACCTTAAAAAATATCTGGAAAATTGAAGAGTTAAAAAACAGAATCTTATTAACACTAGGTTTGTTACTTGTTTATCGTTTCGGTGCTCAAGTAGTTCTTCCAGGTATTGATTCTGCAGAGCTTGCAAATCTTTCTAGTCAAACAGATGGTGGTTTACTAGGTTTACTAAACGCATTTACCGGCGGGGCATTTTCTAATGCCTCGGTTTTTGCGCTTGGAATAATGCCCTATATATCTGCATCAATTGTTGTTCAATTAATGACAATTGCAATTCCTTATTTGCAGAAACTTCAAAAAGAAGGAGAGAGTGGAAGAAAAAAAATTACACAGATTACTCGATGGTTAACTATTGGTATCACCTTGGTTCAAGGTCCTGGTTATATCTATAATTTGTACAATATCCTTCCTTCTTCTGCATTTATGATTGATAGTTCGTTCACCTTTGTCGCTTCCTCAGTTATTATTTTAGCTACGGGTTGTATTTTTGCTATGTGGCTAGGTGAAAAAATCACCGATAAAGGAATAGGTAACGGTATATCATTACTTATTATGGTTGGTATTATTGCCACTTTGCCTCAAGCATTCTTACAAGAATTTGATTCTAGATTGACAGAATCTAATGGAGGTCTTATTTTAATCCTTATCGAGCTCGCTATTTGGTTCCTTATTATCCTTGCAAGTATTATGCTTGTAAGAGCTATCCGTAAGATACCAGTTCAGTACGCAAGAAAGAATGCCTCTGGAAAGTTTGAAAAATCTGCCTTTGGTGGTGCAAGACAATTTATTCCACTTCGTTTAAACGCTTCTGGAGTAATGCCTATTATTTTTGCACAGGCTATCATGTTTATCCCTGCTGCTGTTGCTGGTCTTTCAGATTCTGAAGCAGCCCAAGGAGTAACTGCAGCTTTTCAAGATATGTTTGGTTTGTGGTATAATGTTGTATTTGCGCTTTTAATTATTGTATTCACGTATTTCTATACGGCAATTACTGTACCTACCAATAAAATGGCAGACGACTTGAAAAGAAGCGGTGGTTTTATTCCTGGAATTAGACCAGGTACAGAAACCTCTGAATACCTAGACCGAATTATGTCACAAATTACTTTGCCAGGTTCTATTTTCTTAGCATTAATCGCTGTTTTTCCTGCTTTTATTGTTAGTTTAATGGGAGTGCAACAAGGTTGGGCATTGTTTTTTGGCGGAACCTCCCTTTTAATTATGGTTGGTGTTTCAATTGATACGATAGAGCAAGTAAACTCTTATTTATTAAATCGTCATTATGATGGTTTAATTAAATCAGGTAAAAATAGAAAAGCAGTAGCATAATTATGGCAAAACAACCATCAATAGAACAAGACGGAACAATTATAGAAGCATTGTCTAATGCAATGTTTCGAGTAGAACTTGAGAATGGACACATTGTGACCGCTCACATCTCAGGTAAGATGAGGATGCATTACATCAAACTTTTACCAGGAGATAAAGTAAAATTAGAAATGAGCCCATACGACTTAACGAAGGCTCGCATAACCTATAGATATTAATAGTCATGAAAGTAAGAGCATCTATAAAAAAGAGAAGTTCAGATTGCAAAATCGTTCGAAGAAAAGGACGTCTATATGTAATCAATAAAAAGAATCCAAAATTTAAACAAAGACAAGGGTAATTATGGCAAGAATTGCAGGTGTTGATATACCAAAACAAAAGCGAGGAGTTATAGCTTTAACCTATATCTTCGGAATTGGCAGAAGTACAGCTAAACATATTTTAGCAGCAGCCAAAGTTGACGAGAATACCAAAGTTACTGATTGGAAAGATGATGAAATTGGACGTATTCGTGAAGCGGTAGGAAACTACACCATTGAAGGTGAGTTAAGATCTGAAGTTTCCATGAACATTAAACGTCTTATGGATATTGGATGTTACCGAGGAATTAGACATAGAACAGGTTTACCATTACGTGGTCAACGAACTAAAAATAATTCTAGAACACGTAAAGGAAGAAAGAAAACTGTTGCTAACAAGAAAAAAGTAACTAAATAATTAGAGAATGGCTAAGTCAAACAATAAAAAACGTAAAGTTTCAGTTGATGCCTTTGGAGAAGCTCATGTTACTGCTTCTTTCAATAATATCATTGTTTCTTTAACAAACAAAAACGGAGACGTTATTTCTTGGTCTTCAGCTGGTAAAATGGGTTTTAGAGGGAGTAAGAAAAACACTCCTTATGCTGCTCAATTAGCTGCCGAAGACGCTTGTAAAGTAGCTCACGAAGCAGGCCTTAGAAAAGTAAAAGTTTACGTAAAAGGACCTGGTAATGGTAGAGAATCTGCTATTAGAGCAATACACAATGCAGGTATTGACGTTACAGAAATTATTGATGTAACTCCTTTACCACACAATGGATGTCGTCCTCCAAAAAGACGTAGAGTTTAATTATAAAAGGCATAGGTTATCGAAGGATTGACCTTAATTCATAACCCAATTAAAAAATATAATATGGCAAGATATACTGGTCCTAAAACAAAAATAGCCCGTAAATTTGGCGAGGCAATTTTCGGCGATGATAAATCTTTTGAAAAAAGAAATTATCCCCCAGGACAACACGGAAATAACCGTAGAAGAGGTAAAAAATCTGAGTACGCTATCCAGTTAATGGAAAAGCAAAAAGCAAAATATACTTACGGTATCTTAGAAAGACAATTCCGTAACATGTTTAAAAAAGCTACGCGCGCCACCGGAATTACAGGTGAGGTACTTTTACAATTATGTGAATCTCGTTTAGATAATGTGGTTTTCCGTTTTGGCGTAGCTCCTTCTAGAAGTGCAGCGCGTCAATTGGTTTCTCATAAGCACATTACCGTTAATGGAGAAATTGTAAACATTCCTTCTTACCAAGTGAAAGCAAACGACGTAGTAGGCGTACGTGAAAAATCAAAATCACTTACAGTAATTGAAGATTCGTTGGCTAATAATAAGCAGGTTTACGAATGGATGTCTTGGAATTCTGAAAAAATGGAAGGTACTTATGTATCTGTTCCTGAACGCACACAAATTCCTGAAAATATCAACGAACAGTATATCGTTGAATTGTACTCTAAATAATCATTAACAGAACTCAAATTATGGCATTATTTAATTTTCAAAAGCCCGATAAGGTTATCATGATCGAATCTACCGATTTTGAGGGCAACTTCGAATTTAGACCCTTAGAACCTGGCTACGGTTTAACTGTTGGTAACGCTTTAAGAAGAGTGCTGTTATCTTCGCTTGAAGGCTTTGCAATAACATCAATTAGAATTGACGGAGTTGAACACGAATTTAGTACAATTCCGGGCGTTGTTGAGGATGTAACAGAAATGATTCTGAACTTTAAGCAAGTTCGTTTTAAAAAGCAAGTAGAAGACCTAGATAACGAAACCGTTAGCATTAACATCAATGCAAAAGACCAATTAACAGCTGGCGATTTGCAAAAATTCATGAGCGGATTCGAAATATTAAATCCCGATTTAGTGATCTGTAATATGGATCAAAAAGTTTCTTTAAATATGGAACTTACTATCGAAAAGGGAAGAGGTTACGTTACCGCCGAAGAAAATAAAGACGAAAAAGCACCAATAGGAACTATTTTTGTTGACTCTATCTTCACACCTATTAAAAATGTGAAATACAGTATAGAAAATTACCGAGTTGAACAAAAAACTGATTATGAAAAATTAGTTTTTGAAATCAAAACAGACGGTTCTATTCTTCCTAAAGATGCACTTACCGAGGCAGCTAAAACCTTGATACATCACTTTATGCTCTTCTCTGATGAGCGAATTACGCTTGAAACTGATGAATTATCTCAAGCTGAAACTTATGATGAGGAATCTCTTCACATGAGACAATTATTAAAATCTAAATTAGTTGATTTAGATCTTTCAGTAAGAGCACTTAACTGTTTAAAAGCTGCTGAAGTTGACACCCTTGGCGACTTAGTTTCGTACAATAAAAATGATCTTATGAAGTTTAGAAATTTCGGTAAAAAATCTCTTACAGAATTAGAAGAGTTAGTTGCTGATAAAGGCCTAGACTTTGGTATGGATTTGTCCAAGTATAAATTAGATAAAGAATAATAGAGTCTTAAAAGTATATCAATAATGAGACACGGAAAGAAATTTAACCACTTAAGTCGTAAGACAGCTCATCGTAAATCGATGCTCGCAAATATGGCTTGTTCACTTATAGAACACAAAAGAATCAACACTACTGTTGCTAAGGCAAAAGCTCTTAGACAGTTTGCTGAACCATTAATTACTAAGTCTAAAGAAGACACTACACACAATAGAAGAATTGTTTTTTCTAAATTGAGAAACAAAGATTCTGTGAGTGAATTGTTTAGAGAGGTTGCACCTAAAGTTGCTGACCGTCCAGGTGGCTACATTCGAATTATCAAGTTAGGTAATCGTCTTGGTGATAACGCGCAAATGGCAATGGTCGAGCTAGTTGATTTCAACGAGCTTTATAATCCAAATGGGGCTAAAAAGAAAAAATCTACACGTAGAGCGGGTAGAAAAAAAGCTACCACTGAAGAAAACGTAGAAACACCTTCAAATAACGAAGATGATGCTAAAACAAACGAATAAATTTTAGTTGTTTTTATACTTACTGAAGGGATACGCTTTTTAGCTTATCCCTTTTTTTAGGATTTTAAATTTATATAGAGATGAATTACACAAAAAACTTAAAGGCAGTTGTTTTACTTGAAGATGGTACTATTTTTACAGGTAAGTCTGTGGCTAATAATTCCTTTACAAGCTTTGGAGAAATCTGCTTTAATACAGGTATGACAGGCTACCAAGAAATTTTTACAGACCCCTCTTATTTTGGTCAAATAATGCTAACTACCAATGCGCATATTGGCAATTACGGAACTAATAAAAACGAATCTGAATCAGATTCAGTTAAAATTTCAGGCTTAGTTTGTAAAAACTTTTCCTATAATCCATCTAGAGTTGATTCTGATTTGTCTTTGGAAGAATTCTTTGCAAATCATTCTATTTATGCTGTTTCTGATATCGATACTCGAGCTTTAACAGAATACATCAGAATTAATGGAGCTATGAACGCTGTAATTAGCACCGAAACTGAAGGGATTGAAGGATTAAAAGAACAACTAAAAGCTCATCCAAGTATGGCTGGTTTAGAGCTATCTTCCAAAGTTTCTACCGATAAAGCTTATGAGCTTTCAGCAGAAGGAACCTTTAAACATAAAGTAGCTGTACTTGATTTAGGTGTAAAGCACAATATTTTAAGGCATCTCACAAAAAGAGGTTGCCACCTTAAGGTTTTTCCATGGAATACCACCTTTAAAGAAATGCTTGAATTTCAACCTGATGCTTTCTTTTTATCTAATGGTCCTGGAGATCCTAAAACTCTTTCTACTGTTGTTGATGTGGTTGATTCAATACTAGCTAATAATCATCCTTTATTCGGTATTTGTTTAGGTCATCAAATTATTTCGCTTGCAGTAGGTATAAGTACCTTTAAAATGCATCATGGTCACCGTGGAATTAACCATCCTGTCAAAAATTTAATTACCGGTAAATCAGAAATCACTTCCCAAAATCATGGTTTTAGTGTTAGTCTTGAGGAAGCTAAAAACCATCCCGATGTACTAATTACTCACGTTCATCTCAATGATCATTCGGTGGCTGGAATAAAACTCAAAAACAAAGATTGTTTTAGCGTTCAATATCATCCTGAGGCTGGACCAGGGCCTAACGATGCTACTTATTTATTCGATGATTTTATAACTATGATTGAAAGTCAATCGAATTAGTTATTCACATAAAACGTTTTAGTTTTAAAAGTTGACTATCTAATCACTTGATGCGTAGTAGATAATCTTCATTTATTACTAAATTGCAAATAAACTTTAAAACATTTTTTATGAGCGCAATTTTAGACATACACGCAAGACAAATATTCGATTCAAGAGGAAATCCAGCTTTAGAAGTGGATGTAACTACAGAAAATGGTGCTTTAGGCAGATTTGCTGTGCCCTCTGGTGCATCAACTGGAGAACATGAAGCTGTTGAGCTTAGAGATGGAGGTGACGATTACATGGGTAAAGGAGTTCTTCAAGCTGTTGATAATGTTAACAACTTAATTGCCGATAAATTACTGGGCATTTCAGTTTTTGATCAAGAAGAAATAGATCAACTGTTAATTGATTTAGATGGCACACCTAACAAAGCAAAACTAGGAGCTAATGCCATTTTAGGGGTTTCAATAGCAACTGCAAAAGCTGCCGCTGAAGACTTAGGCATGCCTTTATATCGATATATTGGTGGGGTGAAATCTTCTACCTTGCCTGTACCAATGATGAATATTATAAATGGAGGGTCACACAGTGACGCGCCAATCGCTTTTCAAGAATTTATGATTATGCCAGTAATGGCTAACTCTTTTTCTGAAGCCTTAAAAATAGGAACTGAAATATTTCATCACCTAAAACAAGTACTAAAGCAGCGAGGTCTTTCAACTGCTGTTGGAGATGAGGGTGGTTTTGCTCCCGCACTTGAGGGTACTGAAGACGCATTAGAGTCTATAAAAAAAGCTGTTGGAAATGCGGGATATGAGTTTGGGAAGGAAGTTTTTATAGCTCTTGACTGCGCTGCAGCTGAATTTTTTGTTGATGGAATGTATGATTACACCAAATTTGAAGGCGAAAAAGGCGTTAAACGAACTGCTGAAGAACAAGTAGCTTATTTAAAAGAATTGGTAGAAAACTATCCTATTATTTCTATTGAAGATGCAATGGACGAGAACGATTGGGACGGATTTAAATTATTAACCGATGAGTTAGGAGATAAAATTCAAATTGTTGGAGACGATTTATTTGTTACTAACGTTGAAAAATTATCCAAAGGTATTAACGAAGGTATTGCTAACTCAATTCTTGTTAAAGTAAATCAAATAGGAACGCTAACTGAAACTATTGCCGCAGTAAACATGGCTCACAAAGCTGGTTATACAGCAGTGATTTCTCACCGTTCTGGAGAAACAGAAGATAATACTATAGCCGATTTAGCTGTAGCTTTAGAAACAGGCCAAATTAAAACAGGCTCTGCTTCTAGAAGTGATCGTATGGCCAAATATAATCAACTCCTACGAATTGAAGAAGAGCTAGGAAATACAGCCTACTACCCACAGCAAAAAGCCTTTAAAATAGGCTTTTAATAGTTTCAATGTTAATTCTATATCAAGGAATCTACATTATTTAGAAAATTAACAAAACATTGTTTTTTAAATAGGTGGATTCCTTTGTTTTTGTGTCAGTTTTAAGGCTTTATTTCGTAAATTTGTGCAATTCGAATAATAAATAAAACTTATATAAATGAATGCTACTATAGAATTTAACGGTAAAAAATATGAATTACCTGTAATTACGGGTTCAGAAAATGAAAACGCAATTGATATTTCAAAACTGAGAGGTCTTTCAGGTGGTCTTATTACCATAGACCCTGGTTTTAAAAATACCGGTTCTTGCCAAAGTGAAATAACCTTCTTAAACGGTGAAGAGGGAATTTTAAGATATAGAGGGTATAGTATAGAAGAGCTAGCTGATAACGCAAGCTTTTTAGAAGTAGCATATTTGTTGATTTTTGGTGAACTTCCTTCACAAAACAAACTAAATAAATTTTATCAAGACATTAAAGAAGAATCTCATGTTGATGAAGAGATGAAGAAAATCTTAGATGGTTTTCCAAAATCTGCCCACCCTATGGGCGTGGTTTCTTCTCTAACAAATGCATTGATTGCATTTAACCCAACTTCTGTGAATGTTGATTCTGAAGAGGATATGTACAAGGCTATTATTAAAATATTAGCTAAATTTCCTGTTTTATGTGCTTGGGCATTGAGAAAAAGAACAGGACAGCCTCTAGATTATGGAGATAGTAACCTCGGTTATGTTGAAAATGTCTTGAAAATGATGTTTAAAAAACCTAGCAAGGATTATGAAGTTGACCCCGTTGTAGCTTCTGCGCTTAATAAACTACTAATCCTACATGCTGATCACGAACAGAATTGCTCTACTTCTACAGTTAGAGTGGTTGGTTCGTCTCATGCAGGTCTTTTTGCTTCAATATCTGCTGGTGTTTCTGCTCTTTGGGGCCCCTTGCATGGAGGAGCCAATCAAGCTGTAATTGAAATGCTTGAAGCTATCAAAGAAGATGGAGGAGATACTAAAAAATTTATGGCTAAAGCTAAAGATAAAAATGATCCTTTTAGATTAATGGGATTTGGTCACCGAGTTTACAAAAATTTTGATCCAAGAGCTAAAATTATTAAAAAATCTGCAGATGAAGTTCTTGGAAAGCTAGGAGTGGAAGATCCTGTGTTAGATATAGCTAAAGGTCTAGAAAAAGAAGCCTTGGAAGATAGCTATTTTGTAGATCGAAAATTATATCCAAATGTAGATTTCTATTCTGGAATTATTTACAGAGCGCTTGGTGTTCCAACTGATATGTTTACCGTCATGTTTGCACTAGGAAGATTGCCAGGTTGGATTGCTCAGTGGAGAGAAATGAGATTAAGAAAAGAACCAATTGGAAGACCAAGGCAAATCTATACAGGCGAAAACCACAGAGCTTATAAAGATATTAGTAATCGATAATTAACTTTAATACAAATACTTATGAAAATTAAATTTGCGCTCGCTTTTTTGCTTTTATCACTCGCTTTTATAAGTTGTGATGATGCTAAAAAAAAGGATAATGAAAATGAGACAGTTGATGTAAATCAAACTGAAACTGAAACAAATCGCCAAGAAGAGATAGATTACTTAGCCTTTCCTGATGATGCTAGAGTTTTCTTTAAAAACCTAGAAGATGGACAAGAAGTAACTAGCCCGGTTAAAGTAGAAATGGGAGTTGAAGGAATAGCCCTTGACCCAGCGGGCGATTTAATAGAAAATAGTGGTCATCACCACATCATAATTAATGGTGAATACTTTGAACTTGGAGAAACCATCCCTATGGATGAAACTAACTTGCATTATGGAGGTGCACAAACGGAAGCCGAACTTGATTTAGAGCCAGGCAAATATACATTAACCATGCAATATGCAAATGGCTATCATCAGTCTTATGGTAAGCGTTTAAGTGCTCAAATAAATATTTCTGTAGTTGAATAATATTAATTTAAAAAAAATTAAAATGAAAATAGTAAAATTAACAATGACTATGTTATTAGCAGTAAGTTTAATTGCTTGCGGCGATGAACAAAAGAAAGATGAAAATGAAAGTAAGGTAAGTATTGGCTCTCAAACTGAAGAGCGTGAGGCTACACCTGAAAATACCGAAGAATCTTCTGATGATGAATTAGGCTTAGTTGAGTTATCGCTTGAAGGAAGTGACCAAATGAAGTTTAATAAAAATCAGTTTAAAGTAAAAGCTGGTAGCGAAGTGAAACTTACATTAACTCACACCGGCCAAATGAGTAAAGAAGCTATGGGGCATAATTTTGTCCTTTTAAACCAAGGGGTCGATATGATGGAATTTGGTGAGCGTGCTGCAGGAGCAGCCAACAACGGATACATTCCTGAGGATGCTGGCGATGATATTATAGCCCATACCGATATGATTGGTGGTGGTGAGTCTGCTTCAGTTACATTTAAGGCTCCAGAGAAAGGAGAATATGATTTCATTTGTTCTTTTCCTGGGCACGTAGCTTTGATGAAAGGTAAATTTATTGTTGAGTAATCAATTAAAGTTACTATAATTTACAATAAAAAAGGAAAGTCTAACCTTTAAGACTTTCCTTTTTTTATGCTTCTTATTGAACGTTTGATTATATAGGCTGAATGATTATTTGTTGAATCCCATGATTTGAGAAAATTAATAACTAATTCCGGTTGGCTTTTACTTAAATCATTTAACCAATTGGCAACACTATCTTGTACATACCTATTTTTTTCCTCTTTTAATTCTTCAATTAAAGGCATTACTAATTCTGGATGTTCTTTAAGTTGATTAATATGCTTACACCAAACTCCCCTCGGTCTTAATAGCTCAACTGCAAATCTCCTTTTGTAGGCATTATCTGATTTAATCCACGGGCTTAAAGAAAAAATACTTGCTTCTAAATTATCAATGACACAATTACGAACGGCCAGCCAAGCATCTTCCCTCACCCCGAAATGATGATCTATGGCAAATCTTTCTAACTTACTTAGTTTTTCATCTATATTTAATTTATCATTTAAGCCTATAAAATAGCAAGGCCACCTCCTCACTACATCAGACGGATGTCTAGAGAAGAAGCTTATAATTTTGGTATCAGGATGATTTGTCTTAATCAGTAACAAGCTTTTACCGATACTTTTTTGAAAGGTATTCACCGATTTCTTTTCTAAATGATCAAAGCCCTGATGAAAAATTTGCACAAAATTTGGTTGACCAAAATCAGTAAGAGCGGCTTCTATAAGCTTGTAAAAATCAACTGCCAAAAATTCAACTAAATTAGCCGTCTCCATTTTACCTCGATTTATTTCAGTTAATATTGATTCGGGTATAGTTGCTTTTGATCGGAATCCTTTACGTTTTTTCAAAATAAGCTAACTTAGTATTTAGCAGAGGATGCTTTAGCTTCTTCTATAGCATTAATGATAAAAGTCCTAAGATCATCATTCGATTTTTTTAAATCCTCTCTTCTAAGGTACATCATATGGCCACTTTTATAAGCTTTAAATTCAAAACGATTTTGCATTTTTCCACTTTCATCAATATGCCACATATTGTATTTTGCATTAAAATAGGTTGTAGCACCATCAAAATATCCAGCCTGAATAAGTACTTTTAGTTTTGGGTTTTGAGTCATTGCCCTTCTTAGTTGTTTTCCAGAAGAATTATTCTTTGTTCTATCCCAAGGAGAAACATTGCCAAACATTAAGTATTCTGCAGGAGTTTCAATCTTTAACTCATTTTTTAAATAATGATTAATAGCTGGGGTAAATGAATGAAGCCATGAACTCAACTCCGCATTATACTCTGGTCGCTCTCCGGCATCTTTTTCATCAATACCTTTATACCTCGAATCTAGTCTGCCAATTGTATATCCTTCCTCTCTAAGCAATTCTTTCCAGAAATAAGTAAATGGAACTTCTAGGTTATGTTGCAAATACACTCGAGCTTTTATGCCTGTTAATTCCTCAAGAGTTTGGCAAATTTTAGATTTCTCATCTTTGCTTATCGAATTGCCCCTAACCAATAGAGGTGTTAGTTTATTGATGGCAAAATCCTCTGAAATTTCTAATACTTCTTCAAGTTCCATATTTTTGAACTGATTAGGTAATTTTCCATGATACCAAGCGGCTGCTGTATAGTAAGGAATACGATTGGCAATTTCTACAGGACCATTTCTCTCCATGCCTAATTCGGTTGGTGAAACAAGAATGACACCATTTAAATACATCCAATGTGCATTTTGCAGTTGATATGCCAATCCAGAAACCCGTGTTGTTCCATAGCTTTCACCAATTACAAATTTAGGTGATAACCATCTGTTTTTATTACTTATAAAATTTGAGACCCACTTTGCTAAATAGGAAATGTCTTCTTGCACTCCAAAAAACTTGTCTTTTTTTATATCTCCATCTTCATCTTTATACCCTCTAGAATAGCCCGTATTTATTGGATTTACGTACACAATATCTGCAACATCTAAAATGCTATAAGGGTTTTCTTCAATTCCGTAGGCTTGGATAGGGAAACCTTCATCATCAATTTTAAGTACTCTTGGCCCAGTATATGCTATATGCATCCAAACAGAAGCAGAGCCTGGTCCGCCATTAAACGATATTAAAATTGGCCTTTCTTCATCTTTATTAACGTCTTTCCGTTTATAATAGGTGTAGAATAATGCACCGATCGCCTTGTCTTTCTCGTCAAATACTTCTTGGAAACCTGCTTCTGCAGAATATTTTATGCTTTTTTCATTGACTTTAACTTCGTGATTTGTAATTATCGGTTTTTCTTTAAAATTCGATTCTTGTCCAAATAGAATAATAGGAGCGTAACTAAAAATTAATAGTAGTTTAATCTTGATTTTCATATTCAATAACATATTTTATATTTTTTAAATGATTATGACTTTTTTTGAAGAAAAATTTTCAATATAAAAACACTACAATAACACAACACTAAATCCCTTATGATTAAAATGAATTTTGTTAGATAAGTTTTCTTCCCATTTTCACTAAGTTTCTTTAATTTTTTTCTTTATCTAGAATGTATAGGTAGTGTATTTGCTCTATTAACTAGTAAAGTCTATTTTTTTGTAAATTTATAAAAGATTAAATTAATTTTTATAAAAATATTTTATTATGTCAAAAATTACTAAATTATCAATTCACTTTTCAACAAGCTTATTGATGTTGCTTGTTGGATGGTCATCGTTTGCAATTTCAGCAGCTACAGCAAAATCAGCCACATTATTTAACACACCAAACCAACCTGCAGGTTTTGAAGTGTTTGATGCAATTGGCGAAGATCCTGTAGGTTCTGGCGAATTATTTCTTGCATGTGGTCCTAATGATGTAGCAGATGAAGGAATTTCTTACCGTTTATTTTATGCGCTTACTGATGAAGCACCCGCAGATCCAACTACCGCTACCGAGTATAGCTTTGGTACTACCGCCGGCGATGGTGATGGGACGAATGCTTTTGGTTTTGTGATTACTGGTTTAGACCCTGGCGAAGAATATAGCTTCTGGCTTTATCAATACGATAGTACAACAACTACATTTTCTACCGCTGCTGAGAGTTCAGAAGTTTCTGGAGGAACTTCAGACGGTGGTGGAGGAGATGATCCAGATCCAACAGAAATAGAAATTGTCCAGGATTTTGAAGATGAATCTAGTTTTAGTTTCCTTGATTTTGAAGGGCTAGCAGGAGCTACAATTGAAGCTGCTCCAGAAGGTTCAAATGGAAATTCACTCAAGTTAGAAAGCGTGGACACCGGTAATCCTTGGCAAGGTGCTTCAATAGATCAAGTAAATACTTTTCTTGATTTGACCAACAACCAAACTATTGAAGTTGATGTATATGCTACTCAAGCTTTTAACTTATTGCTAAAAGCTGAAGAAGGTGGGCCAGATGCTGCCGCTTCACAAAGTTATACTGAACCAAATACTTGGCAAACGCTTACATTTACAATGAATGAATCTTTAGATGGAACTGCAATTGCAGATGGCATATATGAGAAAATTGTCTTTTTCCCTAATTGGAATGACCAAGATTCTGGTTTTGATGATGCCCAAAATTTTACAGTTTATATTGATAATGTTGCTAGTGTGCCCAGTGATGCTGACGGTGGAGACACTGGAGGTGGGGAAATTGGTGAAGAAAGCGTTGAAGTAGATGCAAACGGCAACTGGTTAGGTTTTGCAAATGTATTCGATTTACCAGCTGATGGCGGCGAGTTCGTTTTTGCTTCTCCATGGGGTTTAGCTGATGTTAGGACAGACCTAGATACAGAAAATAACACGCTTACTTTGTTTCCTAATTTTAATACTTATGCCGAAAATCCAGATGATGAATTTTGGGTGGATCAAACTACACAAGAGGGAAACAAAACTTTTGAAGGTGTAAGTTTTATAGAATCTACCGAATTAGCTGGAAATATACTTGAGTTTAAAGGAAACGTTGAAAGTTATACACTATCTTCAGATTATGAAGTTACCGCTTTTATCCGCGTATTTAACGCTGATTTTTCTTTCAATAAATCGGTTGTTCTTGAACTTACTGAAACAGGAAATTTTGAACTACTTTACGATGATGTTGATTTAGAAAACGACGTTACTGTACAATACGGATTTACTGTTGTTGGTCCAAATGCTAATCCAGCAGATTTAGCAGATTTAGGAAATGTTGTGGTAGGTGCGCCAACTATGTCTAGTAATGATTTTGATAGCTTAGACTTACAGGTTTATCCGAACCCAGTCAGTAATGTATTAAATATTCAATCTTCTACTCGTTTTTCAACTGTTGAATTGTATTCTATTACCGGTCAGTTGCTACTGAAACAAAAAGATTCGCAAAGTATAGATATGCAAGAGTTAAAAACTGGTGTGTATTTATTAAAGCTTACTTCTGCTGAAGGACAATCATTGACAAAGAAAATTATTAAGAAATAGCCCCCAACACTTTATTTTGTTAGCTAATTAAAGCAGATGTTGTAAAGCATCTGCTTTTTTTAATGTCAATGAAACATTTGAAACTCCTCCAGTTTAATCTGTTCTTTTTCCTTTGATACAACTTCAAATCAAGCTTTTGTGCCAAGTTAATCGCATTGTCTTAATTGGGCTGAGTTTATCTCCTGTATTGTTTTTGTAGTGTTGTAAATCTTTGCTTTAGCGTAGATAAATCCTAAATTGTCATTTCATATAGTTTCTTAATTTATTGAAACTTTAAATTTTACATGATGTATAAAACGACTATTATTTTATTTATGTTGGTTAGTACTTTAGTATTTAGCCAAAATGCACCAATTGATTTTGAAGATGATGGAATTGGCGCTAATTGGACCTGGACAGTTTTTGAAAATGACACAGATCCAGATTTAGAAATTATTGATAATCCTGACCCAAGTGGAATTAACACTTCTTCTAAAGTAGCTAAGTTTACAGCCTTAGAAACAGGACAACCTTTTGCTGGTTGTGAATCTGAACATGGTGCTGATCTTGGCTCTTTTGTTTGGAATGAAGATAATACCAGTATCACCATTCAGGTATGGAAGTCTGAAATTAGCGATGTAGGTATAAAATTTGCAAACCCTAATGGCTGGGCTCAAATTGAATTGAAAGTAGCAAATACTGTAGTGAACGAATGGGAAGAATTAACTTTTGATTTTTCAGGTTATATGAACCCACCAGACGGTGAAGGCGGCCCTTTAGATCAGATTATTGTCTTTCCTGATTTTCAAGATAGAACAAGTGAAAATGTAGTTTATTTTGATAATATAAGTTTTGGCACAAATGATGGTTCTGAACCTGATGAAGGACCTATGACAGCAGCACCAACACCAACAGAAGATGAAGATGATGTATATAGCTTATTTAGTAATACCTACACTGATCAACCCGTAGATACTTGGTTAACTCCATGGTCTGCTGGACAATTAGAGGATCTTCAAATTGAAGGAGTGGATACCAAGCGCTACTTCAACGTAGATTTTGTAGGTATTGAAACAACAAACCCACAAATTGATGCTACTGAGTATGACTTTTTTCATGTAGATGTTTGGTCTAATAACGCCGAGCTTTTTAGAGTTAAACTTGTAAATTTTGAACCAGGCACAACAGACCTTGAAGGACAAGGGGAGATTGCTTTTGATTTAGCCGATAGTGAATGGGTGAGTTTACAAATTCCTTTGAATGATTTTGCAGATGCCGACTTGGTCACAGATTCTGGAAACTTGTTAAACAATAGAGATGCCATTTCTCAAATTATTTTTTCTGGTAACCCAATAGGTAATTTGGAAGTTTATATTGATAATGTTTACTTCAGCAAAGAAAGTATGTCTAGTGAAGAATTTGAGACTGAAGTTGGTTTTTCAATGTATCCTAACCCTGCTAGAAATATGTTAACTATTAAGTCTAAACTTCAAGTTGATGAAGTAAGCATTTTTGATATGTCTGGAAGACAGGTTAAGAACTCAAAAAACCTCAACTCACCTTTAGATATTTCAAATCTAAAAGAAGGTGTTTACATGGTTACTACCAAAATGGGAGACCACATGGTAGTCAAAAAACTAATTAAGCAATAAGCTTATTTAGCCTAATTTTTAAATAAAAAAACCGTTGCAATTTTGCAACGGTTTTTTATTATTTGACTGAATTGACATTACATCATTCCTGGCATTCCACCACCCATTCCTGGCATTCCTCCTGGGGCACCTCCACCATCATTTTCTTCTGGTAGATCAATTAATGCACATTCAGTAGTTAGAATCATTCCAGAAACAGAAGCTGCATTTTCTAAGGCAACTCTAGTAACTTTTTTAGGATCAATAATTCCTGCTTCAAACATGTTTACATAAGTACCTGTTTTAGCATCGTATCCTTTGTCTCCTTCTCTTACTTTATTAATTACAACAGAGCCTTCTCCACCTGCATTTTCAACAATAGTTCGCATAGGGGCTTCAATAGCTTTTGCTACTAATTGAATTCCTGTTTCTTCGTCAGGAGTAGCAGCTTTCAGTGATTTTAATGCTTCAATTGAGCGAACTAAAGCAACTCCACCACCAGCTACAATTCCTTCTTCTACAGCTGCTCTTGTAGCATGAAGTGCATCATCTACTCGGTCTTTCTTTTCTTTCATTTCAACTTCAGAAGCGGCTCCTACGTAAAGTACAGCTACACCTCCAGCTAATTTTGCTAAGCGTTCTTGCAGCTTTTCTTTATCATAATCGCTTGTAGTTGATTCGATTTGCGACTTGATTTGGTTTACTCTGTTTTTGATATTGTCTTTATCACCAGCTCCATTTACAATAGTTGTGTTGTCTTTGTCAATAGTTATATTTTCTGCTTGACCTAACATATCTATTGTAGCATTTTCTAGTGTAAACCCTCTTTCTTCAGAAATTACAGTACCACCAGTTAAGATAGCAATATCTTCTAGCATTGCTTTTCTTCGGTCTCCAAAGCCTGGTGCTTTAACTGCAGCAATTTTCAAAGAGCCTCTTAATTTGTTTACTACTAAAGTAGCTAGAGCTTCACCTTCAATATCTTCAGCGATTATTAAAAGAGGTTTACCGCTTTGTGCAGCTGGTTCTAAGATTGGAAGTAAATCTTTCATGGCTGTAATTTTCTTGTCCACAATTAAAATTTGTGGGCTTTCTAATTCAGCTACCATTTTTTCACTATCAGTAACAAAATAAGGGGATAAGTAACCACGGTCAAATTGCATACCTTCAACAACATCAACATAAGTTTCTGTACCTTTTGCTTCTTCAACGGTAATTACTCCTTCTTTTCCTACTTTACCAAAAGCTTCAGCAATTAATTCGCCAATGTGCTCATCGTTGTTCGCAGAAATAGAAGCTACTTGCTTTATTTTGTCTGAAGAATCGCCAACTGCTTCAGCTTGTTCTTCTAGGAACTTGGTAATTGCTTCAACAGATTTATCAATTCCTTTTTTTAATTCCATTGGGTTTGCACCAGCGGCAACGTTTTTAAGGCCTTCTTTTACTATGGCTTGTGCTAAAACGGTAGCTGTAGTTGTGCCATCACCTGCTAAGTCATTAGTTTTTGAGGCTACTTCTTTTACCATTTGCGCCCCCATATTTTCGTGTGCGTCTTTTAGCTCAATTTCTTTTGCCACACTCACACCATCTTTTGTAACTACAGGTGCTCCAAAAGATTTTGAAATAATTACGTTTCTTCCTTTAGGACCAAGGGTTACTTTTACTGCATCTGCTAATGCATCTACACCTCGCTTAATTCCATCTCTAGCTTCTAAGTTGAATTTTATGTCTTTAGCCATTTTATTTATTTTTTAAGTTAATGATCAATTTATTAAACAATTGCAAGGATGTCATCCTCTCTCATAATTAAATAATCGGTACCTTCTAATTTCAATTCCGTACCAGCGTACTTTCCGTATAAAACTAAATCTCCTTCTTTTACGGTCATTGTGTGGTCTTTTTTACCACTTCCAACCGCCACAACTTTTCCTCTTTGTGGTTTTTCTTTAGCTGTTTCTGGAATAATAATGCCTGAAGCTGTTTTAGTTTCGGCGGCTTGAGGCTCTACAAGCACTCGATCTGCTAATGGTTTAATATTTATTGCCATAATTTTTAATTTTTAAAGTTATATGATTTCGTATTACCAAAAATATGCCATACAATTTTATCTGACAGATTAGAAAAAAAAATGCCAGCTTGTCATAAAAGCTGGCATTTTTTTTAACTATACTTTTCAGTTATTCCATAGGGGGAAGTTCTGATTCTGGCATTTGTTGTGTGTTCTCTACTGGTGCTTGTTCTCCTCCGTCTCGCAATACTTTAGAGTCGGTACTAGTAGTTTGCATAATACTTACGTTAGAAAATAAAATTAAAGCGAGTAGTAAAGTAGCTAGAACCCATGTGCTTTTATCTAAGAAGTCTGAGGTTTGTTTTACACCACCAATTTGCTGGCCACCGCCCCCACCAAATGAAGAAGATAAGCCTCCTCCTTTAGGGTTTTGGACCATTATTACAACTACTAACAAAAATGATACAATTAATATCAATACTAAAAATATGGAAAATACACTCATTACTATTCTTTTTCTATAATTTGTTTAATTCGTTCAATTTGATTTGCAAATAAACCACTTTTTTCGGGATTATTCAAAATTAATATGTTATAAGCTTGAATTGCTTTGTCATATCTGTTCTGTTCTTCATAAACTTTAGCTAGAGTTTCTGTCATTAACTGGCTTGAAGGCTGGGTTTTAGGGTTTATTTTTTTTATTTTATTCATTTCCTTCTTAGCATCAATTTTTGGGTTATTGGCTAAGAAATTATCAATCAGATTAAACTTTTTACGGTGCTCTTCAGTTTCTTTAAGGTTAGTTTTAGGTGATTTTCTTTTAATGGGCTTCATTTTGGTTATTTTTAGCCATTCATTAAAAGAAAGTTTGTCTGTTTGATCAAAGTTTAAATTTTCTTTCTTGTTGCTTAAGTTTTCAACTTTAGGTTTTTCAAATAAATCTGGGGAAGTTATTTTTTCGGCTGTGGCTAAGTCCATGAAATGATCATCTTCACTTTCATTAGATTCGTTACTTATTTTTTTTACTTGCTTAGCTACTTCAATTTGTTCAAATTCTTCTTCAGTAATAAAATCAAATAAGATTTCTCGATCTGAAGTATGTGCCGCTACTTTTTTTAGATTTAGGTTATAAAGTGGATGATTATTGGCATAGAGTAACTTTAGATAAACACAGCTTAAAGATTGAAAATAAGGATACTTTTCAAGCACCTGTTGAATTTCGTTAGTCTTGTTCCGATTTATGTTTTTCGGATTTTCAAGAAGTTCTAAAAGGCTTGTTTTGTCCATTACCAATTTGCTAAGGAGGCATTGAAAATATCCTGGGTTAAACGTGTAAATATTTCGTCAATAGCTTCATCTCTTACTGCGCCAACAAGTTGTGCATCAGCGGGATAATCAAAATAGAATGAAAACTTTCTTTCAAAGTCTTTATCGGGTTCTAAAGTGTTTACATAACGCACATTTACGGCTACAGTTAAGCGGTTTTCTGCAGCTCTACTGTCGCTTGTTGCGGTCATAGGGGCGATATAATAATCAACAATTTCACCTTCATAAATTAAATCGGCATTTTTACTTTGTAAATTTAATTTAGTTTGTTCCTGAATTAAATCTTGTAATTGCAAAGTGAAATCACGGTCTATTCCTGGTTCTACAAGAGGTGCATTGTTTTGGAAAAAGTTAACCTGATAGGTTTCGGCATTCCCTACATCAGCGCCTGTAAATGAATAGTATTTGCAACTAACTAATGACTGACAAACCATTATTAAAACTAATATTCTTAATATACTTTTCATTTATAATGTTCTTAATCCTAATTAATTAGACAAATTTAAGATATTTGTTTTATCTCGCAAAGTTGATAAGACCGCAAAACACTTCATTTAAAGTTTATAATTCCTAACTACTAAACTTCATCTTCTTTCTTTGTACTTCGTACTTAATTTTATTTTTCACGCAAAGCCGCAAAGCTGCAAAGTTTCATAGTATTTTCAACCCTAAACATCATCTTCGTTCTTTGTACTTCCTTCTTTGTACTTCGTACTTAATTCTATTTTTCACGCAAAGCCGTAAAGTAGCAAAGAATTCTTATCATCTCAACATTTAAAATTCATAATTAAAAATTCAAAATTAATAGCCAATTACTTTAAATCGTATTGTTTAATTTTTCTGTACAATGTTCGTTCACTAATTCCTAGTTCGTCTGCGGCAGGTTTTCTTTTTCCGTTATGTCGTTCAAGCGATTTTCTAATTAATTCAACTTCCTTGTCTTGTAATGACAAAGTTTCTTCTTCTTCAATCTCCTCAGCAAAATCATATTGCTCATCAATGTCAGTCATATCAGAATAGGTTTCTTTTTTTTGAGGATTTTTTTCAGGAATTTGCAAAATTTCTAACTGGTCGTCAAAATCGTTATAATTTTGGGTAGATTCTTCGGTTTCTCCGTAGATTTTTTTAATTAGTTGTTCATTTTCATCTTTCACTTTTTTGGCATTGCCTTCTTGCATCAATTCTAAAGTAAGCTTTTTTAAGTCGTTTAAATCATTTTTCATATCAAACAACACCTTATAAAGAATTTCTCGTTCATTGCTAAAATCACTTTCTCTTTTTTCTTTGTTATCAATTACAGAGGGCAAGGAGGAGACTTTGGGCAAATATTCAATAACGGTATCTTTGTTCACTTCTCGTTCTTTTTCAAGGACAGAAATTTGCTCGGCTACATTTTTTAGTTGTCTTATATTTCCGGGCCATCTAGAATTTTCTAGCGCAAAAACGGCATTATCGGTTAACCTAAGCGTTGGCATGTTATATTTTCTTGCAAAATCTGAGGCAAATTTTCTAAATAATAAATGTATATCCTCTTTCCTTTCTCTAAGCGGAGGTAAACTTATTTCAATAGTGCTTAGACGGTAATATAAATCTTCTCTAAACTTATCTTTTTTGATAGCTTCAAGCAAGTTCACATTTGTGGCTGCAACTATCCTAACATTGGTTTTTTGCACTTGAGAAGAACCTACTTTTATAAATTCTCCGTTTTCCAACACCCGTAATAACCTTACTTGGGTAGTTAAGGGCAGCTCGCCAACTTCATCTAAAAAAATAGTTCCGCCATCAGCTTCTTTAAAATAACCATCGCGGGCTTGAGATGCGCCTGTAAAAGCACCCTTTTCATGACCAAATAATTCGCTGTCAATAGTTCCTTCAGGAATAGCTCCACAGTTAACGGCAATGTATTTAGCATGTTTTCTATGAGAAAGTGAATGTATGATTTTAGGTAAACTTTCTTTACCAACACCACTTTCACCAGTAACTAAAACTGAAATATCTGTGGCGGCTACCCGAATACATTTTTCTAAGGCCCGATTAAGGCCAGGCGAATTTCCTATAATTTCAAAACGCTGTTTAATTGATTGTACAGACTCCATAGCTATTCATTAGAAATTCATAGGCGAGTATTCTACGGCAGTACCAAACAAAGTTGCACTTGTGCAATCTTCAATTTTTACCATTACATAATCGCCAACCTTATAATTTTCTTTTGGAAAAATAACCATGGTGTTTTGCGAATTTCTTCCTGCCCAATGCACATCACTTCGTTTAGAAGATTTTTCAATCAAGACTTCAACGGTTTTTCCTACCTGATTTTGTGTACGTTGCAGAGCATGTTTTTGTTGTAATTCAATAATTTCAGTAAGTCTTCGTTTTTTTACTTTTTCAGGTACATCATCTTCAAATTTTCTTCCTGCCATTGTTCCAGGGCGTTCAGAATAAGCAAACATAAAACCAAAATCATATTTTACATACTCCATTAAACTTAAAGTATCTTGGTGGTCATCTTCGGTTTCTGTAGGAAAACCAGCAATCATATCGTGAGAAATAGCACAATCAGGAATTAGTTTTTTGATGTTATCAATCATTTCAAAATATTCTTCACGGGTGTGTAAACGATTCATTTTTTTTAAAATTCGGTTACTACCACTTTGTACCGGCAAGTGAATATAATTGCAAATATTAGGATGTTTCGCCATGGTTTCAATGACATCCATGGTCATGTCTTGCGGATTAGAAGTAGAAAATCGAATGCGCATTTTTGGTTGAGCTACCGCTACCAGGTCTAATAAGTGCGCAAAATTAACTGCCGTAGCTTGAGCCATTTTAGAAGCTTTTTCAAAATCTTTTTTCAAGCCGCCTCCATACCACAAATACGAATCTACATTTTGCCCGAGCAGGGTAATTTCTTTAAAACCTTGTTCCCAAAGCTCATTTACTTCCTGTATAATGCTCTGTGGGTCACGGCTACGCTCTCTTCCGCGTGTAAACGGAACCACACAAAAGGTACACATATTATCACAACCTCTAGTAATAGAAACAAAAGCAGAAACCCCGTTAGATTGCAGTCTAACTGGAGCAATATCACCATAAGTTTCTTCCTTAGAAAGAATCACATTTACCGCATTTCTTCCTTCTTCTACCTCGTTAATTAAATTTGGTAAATCTTTATACGCATCTGGACCAACAACTAGGTCAACAATTTTTTCTTCTTCTAAAAATTTTTCTTTTAAACGTTCTGCCATACAGCCTAAAACACCAACTTTCATTCCTGGATTTTGTTGCTTTACCGCATTGTATTTCTCTAAACGTTTACGCACTGTTTGCTCAGCTTTTTCTCTAATTGAGCATGTATTTACAAGCACCAAATCAGCATCTTCAAGCATATTAGTGGTGTTATAACCTTCCTTTGCTAGAATAGAAGCTACAATTTCACTATCGCTAAAATTCATTTGGCAACCATAACTTTCAATAAAAAGCTTTTTACTATTACCTGCTTTGGCTTCCTTTATCAATGCCGTTCCCTGAACTTTTTCATCAATTACCTTCTCCATAAAATTCAAAAAATTTAGTGCAAAGATACATTGTTTCAAAAAAGTGACAAAGTGTCAGCGCACATATCTCTTACTTCTTTAATTTAATTATTTTGAAGCCAAGAACCTGCTTTCCGTTTCAATACCAGTCATTATTTGAAATTACTGGAAGAGAAAACGATGATTTTTTTCTTTATGTGAATTAGAAAAATCAAGCATAGCCTTAGCTATGGTTTCTTTTTATAATGAAACAGAAAGGGAAAAAGGGCGTTTTATTACGGTAATTTTAATTGATAAATGGTATAAGTCCGCAATACAAAGCTAAGTTTTTTAGGCATTTTCAAGAGCTTCCTGCCGGTCGCTTTTCAAAAGCAAAAAACCAAAAGCTTTCTATTTTACGGGCTCATATCTTTGTATTTTTAAACAGTTAAATCATTAAAGCTAGGGTAGCAAATTGTTTGCGGGCTAGTTACAATCATTGATTGATAATGCTGATAAAGGCAAATCTATCCTAGTCTTTTTCTTAAAGATTCAATAGTACCTAAATACTATAATTTAGTTATAGATATTGTATTACATGAGCAAAGTCTTAGAGAAAAATTTTAATGATTATTACGCAAAAAATACTTTTATTATGAATTTAAAATTTTCAGTAGGTCTTGATGTGTCAAGTAAAAAAGTAGATGCTTGTATAAGCACGATAGACTGTAATCAAAGCGTGAAGGTTAAGTCTTCTTGTAGTGTTTCTAATTCAAAAGCAGGCTTTTTAAAGCTAGTAAAATGGATTGATAAATGGACAAAAAAAGAGTCTATTCCAATAGTTGTTAGCTTAGAAGCTACTGGTGTTTATCACGAAGAACTTGCTTATTATCTAGATGATGCAGGGTATAGAGTTTCTATTATTTTACCAAACAAAGCAAAAAAGTATTTACAATCTATTGGCTTAAAAAGTAAGAATGATAAAATAGACGCTAAAGGTTTGGCACAAATGGGGGCAGAACAAAATTTATCTCAATGGATTAGACCTAAAGATGTTTTTGTAAGCCTAAGGTCTTTAACACGACAGTATCAATCCATTCAGGAATCGATTACGGTAGAAAAGAATAAGCTACATGCAGAAGAACAATCAGCTTTATCAAACAAGCATGTGATTAAGCAAATGAAAAGCCATATACGTTTCTTAGAAAAGCAAAAAACAAAGACAGAAATTGCTATCGAAGAAGTCATAAAAAGTGATGAGGAGCTAAAATTAAAAGTAGAGAATATTTGCACAGTTAGAGGATTATCAATACTTTCTGTAGCTACTGTTATAGCAGAAACAAATGGATTTAATCTGTTTAAAAATTACAAGCAACTAGTGAGTTATTCTGGGTATGATGTTGTAGAAAATCAATCAGGTTCTCATAAAGGCAAGACAAAAATATCGAAAAAGGGAAACTCAAGGATTAGACGAATTTTACACATGCCATCGTTAATAGCAATAGGTTCAGAAGGGACAGTTTTTAAGAACCTTTACCTTAGAGTTTATGAAAGAACAGGCATCAAAATGAAAGGTATTGTCGCTGTTCAAAAAAAATTATTGTTAACAATTTATTACTTGTGGAAAAAAAACGAACCCTTTGATATTAATTATCAAAATAAAGGAAATAAAAATATCCAAGAGGAGGAGAAGGAGCTTTCCTCTCGGTACGCCTCTGAAAGAGGCGAAAAAAATAGCCAAACAAAAAGTTTGGCTATACAAGGTAAACATCCAGTGAGTGATCAAAGTATGCTTCCTCTCGGTAAAATCAAAGATAAAAAAATTATGGTTGAAAATTAAAAAAATGTTTGGATTTAAAGATAGTACCT